>NZ_CP171995.1:0-697018 GCF_044056035.1 Aminobacter sp. UC22_36 | reverse complement strand
GCGGATCACCAGGTCGTCGCTGGCCGTGGTGCCGCCAACGCCGTTCACCGTCAGCGTGACGGCGTCGTCGAAGCCGGCGCCAGTCGCACCCGCCTTGGTGTCATTGTCGATCGTTGCCGACAGCGTGTAGCTGTAGCTCACCGTGCCGCTGGTGGCGGTGCCGGTGTAGCTCGTCAGCGTCAGTATGCCTTCGCCGGTGTTGACCGTGCCGTTGGTCGTCGCAAACGCCTGGATCTGCGCCAGCGTGAAGCTCTGCCCGCCAATGACGATGTTCTGGATGCCGTCGGTGGCCGAGATCGTGAAGCTGCCGCCCGTCGTCTCCGAGGTGGCCCCGGCATTCGAACCGTTCGGGTTCAGCCCGGCTTCATAGACCGTCGCGTCCGGACCCTCCAGCGCCGCGGTCACAACCGAGGCGCTGTCGTTGGCACCGGTGATGGTGATGGTCAGCGTCGCCGGCGAGGTGTCGCCGTCGGCGTCGGTCATGGTGTAGTGCAGCGTGTAGCTCAGATTGCTCGACGCCGTCAGCGCCTGGGTTGCAGCACGGCTGTTGTCCAGCACATAGCTCCACGTGCCGTCGCCATTCTGCACAAGCGTGCCGTAGCTGTTGAGCGCCGTGACCGCCGCGCTGTCTTGGGCCGCATCCCAGGCGCCGAAGGCCTTTGGCGTATCCGCGCCGGAGATGTCGTTGGTCAGCACATTGCCGCTGACGCTGCTCGCACCGTCTTCGACAACGCCATAAGGCCCGTCATTCACCGCCGTGGGAACATCGTCGACGATGCGGATCACCAGGTCGTCGCTGGCCGTGGTGCCGCCAACGCCGTTCACCGTCAGCGTGACGGCGTCGTCGAAGCCGGCGCCAGTCGCACCCGCCTTGGTGTCATTGTCGATCGTTGCCGACAGCGTGTAGCTGTAGCTCACCGTGCCGCTGGTGGCGGTGCCGGTGTAGCTCGTCAGCGTCAGTATGCCTTCGCCGGTGTTGACCGAGCCGTTGGTCGTCGCAAACGCCTGGATCTGCGCCAGCGTGAAGCTCTGCCCGCCAATGACGATGTTCTGGATGCCGTCGGTGGCCGAGATCGTGAAGCTGCCGCCCGTCGTCTCCGAGGTGGCCCCGGCATTCGAACCGTTCGGGTTCAGCCCGGCTTCATAGACCGTCGCGTCCGGACCCTCCAGCGCCGCGGTCACAACCGAGGCGCTGTCGTTGGCACCGGTGATGGTGATGGTCAGCGTCGCCGGCGAGGTGTCGCCGTCGGCGTCGGTCATGGTGTAGTGCAGCGTGTAGCTCAGATTGCTCGACGCCGTCAGCGCCTGGGTTGCAGCACGGCTGTTGTCCAGCACATAGCTCCACGTGCCGTCGCCATTCTGCACAAGCGTGCCGTAGCTGTTGAGCGCCGTGACCGCCGCGCTGTCTTGGGCCGCATCCCAGGCGCCGAAGGCCTTTGGCGTATCCGCGCCGGAGATGTCGTTGGTCAGCACATTGCCGCTGACGCTGCTCGCACCGTCTTCGACAACGCCATAAGGCCCGTCATTCACCGCCGTGGGAACATCGTCGACGATGCGGATCACCAGGTCGTCGCTGGCCGTGGTGCCGCCAACGCCGTTCACCGTCAGCGTGACGGCGTCGTCGAAGCCGGCGCCAGTCGCACCCGCCTTGGTGTCATTGTCGATCGTTGCCGACAGCGTGTAGCTGTAGCTCACCGTGCCGCTGGTGGCGGTGCCGGTGTAGCTCGTCAGCGTCAGTATGCCTTCGCCGGTGTTGACCGAGCCGTTGGTCGTCGCAAACGCCTGGATCTGCGCCAGCGTGAAGCTCTGCCCGCCAATGACGATGTTCTGGATGCCGTCGGTGGCCGAGATCGTGAAGCTGCCGCCCGTCGTCTCCGAGGTGGCCCCGGCATTCGAACCGTTCGGGTTCAGCCCGGCTTCATAGACCGTCGCGTCCGGACCCTCCAGCGCCGCGGTCACAACCGAGGCGCTGTCGTTGGCACCGGTGATGGTGATGGTCAGCGTCGCCGGCGAGGTGTCGCCGTCGGCGTCGGTCATGGTGTAGTGCAGCGTGTAGCTCAGATTGCTCGACGCCGTCAGCGCCTGGGTTGCAGCACGGCTGTTGTCCAGCACATAGCTCCACGTGCCGTCGCCATTCTGCACAAGCGTGCCGTAGCTGTTGAGCGCCGTGACCGCCGCGCTGTCTTGGGCCGCATCCCAGGCGCCGAAGGCCTTTGGCGTATCCGCGCCGGAGATGTCGTTGGTCAGCACATTGCCGCTGACGCTGCTCGCACCGTCTTCGACAACGCCATAAGGCCCGTCATTCACCGCCGTGGGAACATCGTCGACGATGCGGATCACCAGGTCGTCGCTGGCCGTGGTGCCGCCAACGCCGTTCACCGTCAGCGTGACGGCGTCGTCGAAGCCGGCGCCAGTCGCACCCGCCTTGGTGTCATTGTCGATCGTTGCCGACAGCGTGTAGCTGTAGCTCACCGTGCCGCTGGTGGCGGTGCCGGTGTAGCTCGTCAGCGTCAGTATGCCTTCGCCGGTGTTGACCGTGCCGTTGGTCGTCGCAAACGCCTGGATCTGCGCCAGCGTGAAGCTCTGCCCGCCAATGACGATGTTCTGGATGCCGTCGGTGGCCGAGATCGTGAAGCTGCCGCCCGTCGTCTCCGAGGTGGCCCCGGCATTCGAACCGTTCGGGTTCAGCCCGGCTTCATAGACCGTCGCGTCCGGACCCTCCAGCGCCGCGGTCACAACCGAGGCGCTGTCGTTGGCACCGGTGATGGTGATGGTCAGCGTCGCCGGCGAGGTGTCGCCGTCGGCGTCGGTCATGGTGTAGTGCAGCGTGTAGCTCAGATTGCTCGACGCCGTCAGCGCCTGGGTTGCAGCACGGCTGTTGTCCAGCACATAGCTCCACGTGCCGTCGCCATTCTGCACAAGCGTGCCGTAGCTGTTGAGCGCCGTGACCGCCGCGCTGTCTTGGGCCGCATCCCAGGCGCCGAAGGCCTTTGGCGTATCCGCGCCGGAGATGTCGTTGGTCAGCACATTGCCGCTGACGCTGCTCGCACCGTCTTCGACAACGCCATAAGGCCCGTCATTCACCGCCGTGGGAACATCGTCGACGATGCGGATCACCAGGTCGTCGCTGGCCGTGGTGCCGCCAACGCCGTTCACCGTCAGCGTGACGGCGTCGTCGAAGCCGGCGCCAGTCGCACCCGCCTTGGTGTCATTGTCGATCGTTGCCGACAGCGTGTAGCTGTAGCTCACCGTGCCGCTGGTGGCGGTGCCGGTGTAGCTCGTCAGCGTCAGTATGCCTTCGCCGGTGTTGACCGTGCCGTTGGTCGTCGCAAACGCCTGGATCTGCGCCAGCGTGAAGCTCTGCCCGCCAATGACGATGTTCTGGATGCCGTCGGTGGCCGAGATCGTGAAGCTGCCGCCCGTCGTCTCCGAGGTGGCCCCGGCATTCGAACCGTTCGGGTTCAGCCCGGCTTCATAGACCGTCGCGTCCGGACCCTCCAGCGCCGCGGTCACAACCGAGGCGCTGTCGTTGGCACCGGTGATGGTGATGGTCAGCGTCGCCGGCGAGGTGTCGCCGTCGGCGTCGGTCATGGTGTAGTGCAGCGTGTAGCTCAGATTGCTCGACGCCGTCAGCGCCTGGGTTGCAGCACGGCTGTTGTCCAGCACATAGCTCCACGTGCCGTCGCCATTCTGCACAAGCGTGCCGTAGCTGTTGAGCGCCGTGACCGCCGCGCTGTCTTGGGCCGCATCCCAGGCGCCGAAGGCCTTTGGCGTATCCGCGCCGGAGATGTCGTTGGTCAGCACATTGCCGCTGACGCTGCTCGCACCGTCTTCGACAACGCCATAAGGCCCGTCATTCACCGCCGTGGGAACATCGTCGACGATGCGGATCACCAGGTCGTCGCTGGCCGTGGTGCCGCCAACGCCGTTCACCGTCAGCGTGACGGCGTCGTCGAAGCCGGCGCCAGTCGCACCCGCCTTGGTGTCATTGTCGATCGTTGCCGACAGCGTGTAGCTGTAGCTCACCGTGCCGCTGGTGGCGGTGCCGGTGTAGCTCGTCAGCGTCAGTATGCCTTCGCCGGTGTTGACCGTGCCGTTGGTCGTCGCAAACGCCTGGATCTGCGCCAGCGTGAAGCTCTGCCCGCCAATGACGATGTTCTGGATGCCGTCGGTGGCCGAGATCGTGAAGCTGCCGCCCGTCGTCTCCGAGGTGGCCCCGGCATTCGAACCGTTCGGGTTCAGCCCGGCTTCATAGACCGTCGCGTCCGGACCCTCCAGCGCCGCGGTCACAACCGAGGCGCTGTCGTTGGCACCGGTGATGGTGATGGTCAGCGTCGCCGGCGAGGTGTCGCCGTCGGCGTCGGTCATGGTGTAGTGCAGCGTGTAGCTCAGATTGCTCGACGCCGTCAGCGCCTGGGTTGCAGCACGGCTGTTGTCCAGCACATAGCTCCACGTGCCGTCGCCATTCTGCACAAGCGTGCCGTAGCTGTTGAGCGCCGTGACCGCCGCGCTGTCTTGGGCCGCATCCCAGGCGCCGAAGGCCTTTGGCGTATCCGCGCCGGAGATGTCGTTGGTCAGCACATTGCCGCTGACGCTGCTCGCACCGTCTTCGACAACGCCATAAGGCCCGTCATTCACCGCCGTGGGAACATCGTCGACGATCTCAATAACGATCCTGGCCGGCGCGGACGTGTCAGTGCCGTCGGAGACAGTCAGGGTAAAGTCATCCGTCTCGGCGACACCGTCTATGTCAGTGGTCGGGCTCGTGAGCTCATAGCTATAGGTCGCAACACCGGTGGAAGGATTGTAGCTGGTGATCGTCAGTACGCCGTGCGCGCCGTCGATCACGGAGCCCTGCAGGTCGGCAATGGCGATTGTCTTGCCGTTGATCGTGACCGATTGGAGGTCGCTCAGGCCATCCGGGTCCGACAGTTTGAAGGTGCCACCGGCAAATTCTGTCGGGGCATTTGGGTTGGAGCCGATGCCGGCAAGCCCTGATTCCTGTACAAAATCGGCATCGCCGCCGGGATTGCCGGTGTCTATTTCGATTTCCGGGCCACGGTTGCGGCGAAGCCCCGGATAGAGTTCGCGGTTTTCATATTGCGGGAACTGCAGTGCCGTCGGCGGCAGCAGGGCGGAGAGGTCGAAGCCGTTGCCGATGCCGCCCACCGGCGCTTCGAAATTGCCGCCGGAGCTGTTAGCCGAGCCGGGTCCGACCGAAATCGATCCGTCAGGGCCAAAGGCGACATCCACGCCACCTGCTTCAAGGGCGGCGATCAAGGCGACGCGCGGAAGCTCGACGTCGCCGAGCATGAAGGTTGGCACGTTGGAGGCGGCATCCTTGACGACGATCTCGGTGCCGTCGGCCTGCTCGAGGATCAGGTTCTTGCCGTCGACCTTGATGTTGTCGATGGAGATGTTGGCAGGCAGATGGACGACGTTGGAGGCGTCGGCCGCGTATTCAGCTGGATTGGCCTGGGCCGGCGGCGTGGCATTGGGCTGAGCGGCCTGGATGGGCTGGCCGGAGCCGGCATCAACGGGAACAGGATCGGCCTTTGCTGCCGGCTCGGTCGCCTGCGCGAGAAGCTGTGCTTCCGACAATGGCGCCGCCCGTTCGGGCAGCGCGTCGCCGCCAGTTGCGGATGCCGAAAGATTTCCCTGGTCAACGGAGGTTGCCATAGCCCATCCCCATATTTCTTGCTGGCCGTAGCAGAGCAGCGAGATCTGGGTGATTGCAACGGGGGCGTGCGCAAAGCTGCATATCCCCATATGCAGGCGAGCATGAAAACTTAACGGGTGGTTAATTTAGCGAAGTCAGATGCAATGGAATTACCTTTCCGAAGAGACTTCGGCGCGGTGTCATGAGTATCAAACAAGGTGTCTTGTCGAAGTATGGGAACTTGCCCACAACTATCCGTTGACGACGAAGGAAAGCAGCAGATCCGGCGACTTGACCGGGGCGCGGACGATATTGAGCTGGCCGCGATAGCGTCGCTCGGCAGTGGCGATGACAAAGCCGCTGGCGATCGGCACGCCGTAGTTGGCATCGAGCCTGGCGAAGATATCGGCAACGTTCAGGTCAAGGGACAGCCTGAGGTCGCGGCGTGCCTCCTCACCGAAACCGACCGGCAAATGCCGCTTGACCAGGTTCTGGAAGGCTGGATTGAAGGTCAGGATTTTCTTTGTCGACGACAGTGCAAAGGCTGGCGCCGGGCAGGCGCCCAGGATCGCGTTGATGGTCCTCAGCGAGGCCAGCTTGGCCAAGGCGGCGCTTTGATCGGTCATCCAGCGAAGGCAAGCGACACGGATGGCCGAGGTCAGGTTGCCACTCTCCTTGTTGGAAAGTTCAATCTCGTCGACCATTTCGCCGAGCGTCAAATGCTTGTCTTCGGCGAGCTGTTTCAGCGTCGCCCAAAACAAACGCTCAAGCTTGATGCCACGTCGTGTGCCTTGGCGCACGACAACGCGAAAATCCGATGTCAGATCGTCGGCCGAATAGATGTGGAGCGCAGCTCCACCAGGCGACGCTCCGCTATCGTTCATGTAGCGCCTCGTCGCGCGCCTTGTTGATGGGCTTTAGCAGGTAGCTCAGGATGGTCTTGCGCCCGGTGATGATTTCGACTGTGCTGATCATGCCTGGGATAATGGAGTAGGATTTGCCGTCCCGTTCCAGTGCCGAGCGGTCCGTCGAGACCCTGACCTGATAGTAGGGCTCCCCCGTGTTCTGATCGACAAGGCTGTCAGCGGTGATGTTCTGCACCCTGCCGTCGAGGCCACCGAAGATCGAGAAATCATAGGCCGAGACCTTGATCAGCGCCTTCTGGCCCGGCCGGATGAAGGCAACGTCGCGCGGCGAAACGCGGGCCTCGACAAGGAGGGTCTCCGACGTCGGCACGATGCCTGCCACCACCGCACCAGGCTGGACGAAGGCGCCCAGCGTGTTGACGTCGAGCGTATTGACGATGCCGTCGACCGGGGAGCGGATGTCGGTACGGGCGACCCGGTCGGTGGCGCCGCGAATTGTCTCGTCGACCACCGACAGTTCAGCCAGTGCCTGGGTCAGTTCATCGAGTGCTTCTTGTTGAAGCTGCAGGCCGAACTCGTCGACCTGGAGCTTCGCTTCGACAATCGCTGCGCCGGTTCTCTTGATCGTCTCGTCGGCGAGGTTGAGCTGGCCTCGCATTTCCGTCTGTTCGCGGTCGACGCGGATCTGTTCGGTTTTGGCCATCAAGTTGCGCTTGACCATCGAAGTGACGAGTGTCGCTTCCCGGTCGCTGACAGCCAGGCTTTCCGTCAATCTCTGTACGTTGACCTTGGCCTCGTTGAGCTCTTTTTCGCGCTGATCCAGTCGCGACTTCAAGACATTGAGCTTTGTTTCGAAGTTCTGCCGGCGCGCCACCAGCAGTTTCTGTTCGTTCTCACAGATCTCTGGGGCGGCCTCCACGAGGCTTTCCGGGCAAGCAAGAGGTTCGCCGATCCGGCCTTCCTGCTCCTGCTTGAGTCGCGCAATGCGGGCGTTGAGCGTGCGCGCCTTGGCCTGCTGTTCGCCCAGGCTGGACGTGCTGACCGTGTTGTCGAGCCGGATGATGAGGTCGTTCTTCTTGACTACCTGGCCAATCTTGACCGCGATCTCCTGGACCACACCGGCCTCGCTTGCCTGCACGATCTGGGTCTTGGAAGCAGGGATGACTTTGCCTTCGCCGCGGGCGATCTCGTCGATCTCGGCAAACGACGCCCATACGACAAACGCGGCAAACAGGGCTGCGACGATCAGCACCGCAGCCGATGCAAAAAATGGCGGCCTGTCTTCCCTGGCTATCATTAGAACTCCATTATATTGAACAAGGCCAATATAATCACCCCTCAGGCCGACCAAATCTCAACCGGTGGGCTTCTGCAGCGCCTGAATGACTTTCTCCTTGGGTCCATCCGCAACGATACGCCCCTGTTCCACCACAATAAGGCGGTCGACGATTTCCAGCATACTGTAGCGATGGGTCGATATGATCAGTGTGGTCTTGTCGTCGAACGCGATCTTAAGCTGTTTGATGAGCTGCCGTTCGGAGGCAAGATCCATCGAACCTGACGGCTCGTCGAGGAAGACGATCTTGGGTTTGGTCAACAGGAGCCGGGCAATTGCCACGGCCTGTCTCTGACCGCCCGAGAGATTGGTGCCACGCTCACCGACATTCATGTCGTAGCCACGCGGGTGGCGCGAGACAAACTCGTCGACGCCGGCGGCCTTGGCGGCGAGGATGATCTCCTCGTCGGTCGCTTCCGGGCGCGCCATCAGGAGGTTTTCCTTGATGGTGCCTGAAAACAGGTCGCCGGCTTGCGCGACAATGCCGACGGCGGCACGAACCTCGGAAGGGTGATACTGGCGCACATCGATGCCGTCGAGCAACAGCTCGCCGGTGGTCGGCAGATAGAGCCGCCCAACCAGTCGACCGAAGGTTGTCTTGCCGGATCCGATACGGCCAATGATGCCGATGCGCTCGCCCGGATTGATCGAAAGGTTGATGCCCGTCAGCACCTCGGTTTCAGTGCCGGGATAAACGAAGCCGACATTGCGCAGCGTCAGCGCGCCGACACGTATCGGGCGGTTGACGAACCCAACCGTGTCCGGACGGTCCTCAGGTTGTTGCATGATGGAATTCAACACCCGCAGCGACAGCATTGCCTGGCGGAAGCGAGAAATGGTCATGGCCAACTGCCCGAGAGGCGCCACAGCGCGGCCCGAAAGCATGACCGCGGCGATAATGGCGCCAGTCGAGATTGCACCGCTGTCGAATGCGTAGGCACCAGCCACCACCAGCGCCACCGTCACCAACTGCTGGACGAATTGCGTCATGTTGGCAGCGGCGGCGGAAAGCTGCTTGATCTTTTCGGACGTGTTGGCCGCATTCTTGGAATGCTCGCGCCACTTGCGCAGCAGGTAGGCCTCCGCCCGCAGCGACTTGATCGTCTCGACCGTAGATATTGACTCGACTAGCAACGCCTGGCGTTGCGAGGCTTCGTTCATCGATGCGGCAACCCGCTTGCCGATACGCTGTTGGGCTACAAGCCCGATGATGATCGCCGCAATGAACGCGATGATCGGCACAATCACCAACCAGCCTGAGATGGCGTAGATCACCAGCAGGAAGATGAACACGAACGCCGTGTCGATGAACGTGCTGACAGTGTTCGAGGTGAAGAATTCGCGGACGAATTCATATTGCGTGACACGGTTGGCATATTCGCCCGTGGATGCGGGGCGGGCGCTGAGTGAGGTGTTGAGCACCTTTTCGAACAGCATGTAAGAGATGCGCAGATCGGCCTTGCGGCCGGCATGGTCGATGAGTGCCGCGCGCGCTGTCTTGAGCAGCAGGTCGAACAGGATTGCCGTGGACACGCCGATCGCCAGAACCCACAGCGATGAGATCGCCTTGTTGGGCAGGATGCGGTCGTAGACGTTCATCGTGAAGATGGGGGAGGCGATGGCCAGAAGATTGATGAAGATTGCTGCCAGGGCAACACGTGAATAGGACCGCCAGAATGTCCCCAGTGTTCCGTAGAGCCAATGCGGCCGCTCGATCTTGGCAGCGTTGCCGACATTCATGCCTTCGGCAGTGTTGGCATAGGTGATGGAGAAGCCGACACCGCCGGAGATCGGAACGGTCGTCAGCTCGGTGCGCGATATCGATGTGCGGCCGTCCTCCTGCGGTCCGGTCAGGAAATCGGCGCCATCACTCTGTTCGGCCAGTATTGCGATCGGCAGTCGATTGGGACGAAAGATGATGGCCGGCAGGTCGAAGCGGCCACGCATGAAGTCGCGATGGGCGAACTCGGTGGTTTCAAGGCCAATCCGCTCGGCAAGATGTCGGATTTCCTGTACCTCGATCCGATCTTCCGAAATGGGTACGCCGGAGAACAGCACCGTTTCGGCACTCGGTCGGCCCAGGAAAGCGGCCACTGCTGAAAAGCAGGACTTGAACGCTTCGACCGGGGTCTGAATGTGCGCCTGCTGATTCATGACGGACGGGGTCTGCCGTCAGACGCCCTACTTCTTTCTGACCGGGGCCAAGAGATCAAAAGGCAAGTCGTTCGCCTGCTGCGACGGCGTCCGCGCATAGGTTTCGGTGTCGGCTGTCGCCGGCACGTTGAACTCGGTTCGGGCATAGGCATCAGCCTGCTTCGCCGGGGCAAGGTTCATCGTCTTCAGCAACTGCCCGGTTGCCGCCAACAGGCGATACTCGGCAAAGAGCGACGCAAATGCGGCAGTGTTTGAAAGTGTGGCGGTATTGAAGCGTGTATTCTGGGCGTCGAGCACATCGAGCAGTGAACGCTGGCCGACCTTGAACTGCTCGCGATAAGAAGTGACCAGCCTGTCGTTGGCGATAGACTGCTGACGCAGCGTCTTGGCCAGATCCGCTTGGCGGAAACGGCGGTCCCATGAAATCCGCACGGCCTCCTCGATCTCACGCTGCACCTGATGCAGGGCGAGGCGCTGTTCGCTGACGCGCCGGATCTGCTCCTGCTCGTTGGCCTTGTCGATGCCGCCGCGATAGAGGTTCCAGCGCAGCACCAGCCGAGCCTGCAGGTCGTTGGTCTCGTCCTCGGCGCCGTCAATGTCATTGCCGATCCGGGCGCGACCTTCGGCTACAACTTCCGGGCCGTATTTGGCGCGCGCTGCATCGACAAGCGAAGCGGCTGCGTCGATGTCGCTGCTGGCCATATGGACACGCGGGTTGTTGCGGCGGGCAAGGCCGAGCGCGTCGTCGAGTGAGCGGGGCAGGGCCTTGGCAACGGAGCCTGGCTTGGATGGGTTGGTCAGCGGTTTGCCGACGGTCTTGAAGAACCGGATCTTTGCCGCCTCGAGCTCTTCGGAGGCTTCCTGCACGCGAGCCGTGGCGGCATAGAGCCGCTCTTCAGCCTGCTGGCGGTCTGCGTCGGTCAACGCGCCGCCCTGGATGCCTTCGCGAATGTCGCCAAGAATCGATTGGTGGAAACCGAGGTTTCGCTTGGCGTCGCCCACGATCTGCGCCTGCAGCAGGTACTCGAGATAATCCTGGACGACCGACAGGCCGATAAACTCCGAGCGTTCGAGAACGCGGAAGGATGCGCCATCGACGCGCGAGGCCTGACGGGTGAGTTCGGCACGCCGAGCGCCGTTGTCGAACAGCTTTTGGGTAACCACCACGCCAGCTTCCGATGGGTAGAGTTCGTCGTCTTCGACGCCGTTCAGCCGTCGCGACGGATTGTCGAGACGGCGCACGCCGGTTGAGGCTTCGAGGTCAACGCTTGGGAGATAGAGCCCTCTTGCCTGCCGAAGCTCGAATTCGATCGCTTCGCGGTTCTCGATGGCCTGACCGATTTCCGGGTTGGATTCAACGGCGACGGCCATTGCTTCCTTGAGCGACAGCGCGTTGGCGCCAGTGCCAGACAGCATGGTAGCAGCGAGCATGACGGTCAGCTGTGCCGCCAGTTGTCCAAGACGCTTCGGCATTAAGTATCTCCCACTCCCATCCCGGCGCCAGAGCGTTCGGGACCCCGATCGTACCCAACTGAACGCAATTATCCAGAAGAGAACGAAAATCGACAGTGTTTTGGTTACTTTGGCATAGATTCGATCGCATTTGAGCCATTTGGCGGTAGCGCTGATGCAAAAATGCTACATTTCCTGCGACTAAAGTGCCATTGCCGGGTTAACGCTGAGGTTGTGTGTGTTCCTTCTGGCCAAGGCGAGGCAAGATCGCGCTCGCCTGAAAATTACAGGGATTAGCTCGACGCCGAATCGCCATCGGTCGTCCTGTCGGCTTTGCCCACCTGTGGCAATTTACTGCGGCAGCGGGCCCTCACCAGGTGCTATGGCAGCAAAATTGTCGCCCGCGGACGCGATTTGCCCTGATCCTGGCCGCGCGCCGTGGATCCAGGCGCGGTCGGTGCTGAACGAATAGAGCGGCACATAGCTCTTCAGCGCCTCGTCACGCAGGACCTGGTTGCTCAGATTGTCGAGGATGAAAGTTCCACTCTGGGTGGCAACAGATAGTACGGCGTGGAACACGCCGCGGCTCGCATCCTGGAGCACTACCAGCGACATGCTCTGCGCCGGAACGCCGGCCTTGATCAGTGCAGACATCTTGAGAATGGCAAAATCTTCACAATCGCCGGCACCACGCGAAAGTATTTCGGCCGGCTTCGCCCAATAATCGAGGTTACCGTAGACCCCTTGATCCTTGCGATAGGCGATCATCGTGTTGACGGCGCGGTTCACAACGGCAAGCTTGTCGAGAAATTTCCTGTCGCGGCTGTCTGCGGCAAGTCTGAACAGCGCGGCGCCATTCTTGCCGCAAGCCGTATCTGTGCAGCCGTTGATGTCGCGGTAGACCTTGGCCCATCGCCCAGCAACCGGAAAATTGCGCATCGGAATGGCGACGGAACCGAACACCCCGGGGATGATGGCCGCAGTCTTCATCGGGTCGATGCTCGCGGGCGTTTCCGTGGCTTCGGCCGCGGTCCGCGAAACCAGACCATAACCGCCGAACTCCTGTACGAACTGGAATGGCTTGGCAGCAATGATGTCCGCCGCCGGTCGCACCAGCATCAGGCCGCCAAGAAATTGCGGCAAATGCGCCTCTGTGGAGAGGAATGCTTCTGCATCGCGATCTTGACTTGCGGCGGCGCCTTGCAAGGCGACAGCGAAGAATGCTGCCGCGGCAAAGCTCCTTGTTAGAAGTGTTTTAAAGCTGACTGTCGTTGCTTTCATCGCACCCACCTATTTTGATGGACGATAGCAACAGCCTCTCAAATTATCGGAAAGGAACGAAGATAATCATATGATAATCTTAAGATGAAATTTTAGATCAAATTTTATTCAAGTTTTCGACTGGCCTTGTTGAGGGGCTGGCGCAACGCCACGATCCGTGGCCTTCTTGTTTGAACAGAGGCGAAATACGGCCTGGCGATGCCAAGCAACGTGATCGAAGCGCGGCTCACGCTGCGCAAAGTGTGGTGTGGCATATGAGGCCGGTGCGTTCCGTCCTGGTTCAAGCTGGGGCTGTGGCGGCTATCGGCGCCGTCGCATTCTTGGTCGCATCCGTGCCTGGCTTCCACTTGCCAGCGCAGCCGATTTTCAAAACTGCCGAGCCAGCCGGATCCGGACACCACCCGGTTCAGCACGGGGCAAGCGCTACGGTGCCGCTTGGCGACCTGACGAGGCCCGACTTCGTGCGCGCGGTCGCGCCCGAGATAATTGCGCCGCCCGATAACCCCGGGCCTGGGTTGGAACGTGTCGGGGCAAGGCCGCCCCTCAGCGACCTCGGGCTTGCCTCGCCGCCAAAGCCGATCACGCCGGACGATTGGGCGGGTACCGTGCTCTACCGCCCCGTCGTGACGTCATCCACCTCGTTCGAGGCGATGGGTTATTCCATCCTCGTCGCCGGCACGGAACCGATCGGGCCAGATCAGTCTTGTGAGTTCGAGGGCGTGGCATGGCGCTGTGGCGAGCGCGCCAGGCTCGCCTTCAGATACTGGTTGCGCGGCCGCGCGCCGCTTTGCCAGGTGTTTCCGCCGGCCGAAAGACGACCGGTTGCGGCCGCTTGCAGGCTTGGCAAGCAGGATGTCGGTGCGTGGCTCGTTGCCAATGGTTGGGCATTTGCGCGTCCAGGCGGTGGATATGAAAAGGCTGAAGACGTGGCGCGCAAGGCAAGAATGGGCGTGTTCGGGCCGCCAGATTGACGGGATGGCTAGCCATTCAAACTGGCGATCGAGGCTGCTATCATGCGGAATGCAGTGACTTTCGTCTGATTTCGTCAAACTGTTCGAAATCGCACAAGGAATGTTTCATTCTCCACAGGTAGATCGATTCGACTATGGAGCGGAGGGATCTGGCGTGGACAATTCTGGTACGGGAAATATAGCTGGCAACTCATCGCCTGTGCTGCGCTATGCCGGGCTTGGAACGGCTGCTTGCGTCGTCGTCGCGGCCGGCGCTGCCGCGCTCCTGTTTCAGGGCCAGGCCGATGGCATATTCTGGCGCGGCGTGATTGGCGCCGGCGTCGTTGCCGGTCTCGTCGCTGCGCCGCTTCTTACGATTATTGCCAATGAACGGCGCAAGTTCGGCGCACTGAAATCAGAAGTCAGTCGCCTGTCTTCGGTCGATGCCTTGACCTCGTGCCTGAACGGCAGCGTGTTCGCAAGCCTCATCGACGCCTTTCGAAGCTCGCCTACGAGTCGACAGGGCGCCTTGCTGGTTGTCGATATCGACGACTTCAGGGCGATCAATGCCCGCTTTGGCCATGCCTGGGGCGACGAAGTGCTCAAGATCGTTGCCGGTGCGATCAAGTCTTCCGTCCGTGGCGGCGATCTCGTCGGCCGCATCGGCGGCGAGGAATTCGGTGTCTTCCTGCCCGGGGCCAGCAAGGAGAATGCCGAGCGCGTCGCCGAGCGTATCCGTGGTTCGATCTCCGATACCGTGCTCGAGCCGGGAGGGCGCAACTGCCCACTGACGGTCAGCGTGGGGGCAGTCCTGTTCGACGATCAGCTCGAGTTTGACGAGATGTTTCGCAAGGCTGACGGTCGTCTGACCGAAGCAAAGGCTCGCGGTCGCAACCGCGTCGAATTCACCGACATGTCGGATGATAGCGACGACAAGCCCAGCCTTAACGCCTGAGGCAGGCACTGCGCGCTAGCGCATTGGTATTTCTCTGCAAGTGGTCGGCATTTTAACGATTCCGGCAATAAATCCTGAAATGTCAGCGTATGCTAATATACTAGCAACCTTTCTGGCGGGGGCAGGCATGCGAGAGCACGGCAATTTCGCCGGCATCACAGCCCTTGCCATGGTGCCGATCATGACCGGTGTAGCCGGGGTGGTCGACTTCGTCAGCCTCAACAACAAGTCGGGCAAGCTGCAGAATTCCCTCGACATATTGGCACTAGCGATCGCGACGAAATATTACTCGGGCATGTCTGGAGACGAGCTGACACGGTCGTGGCGATGACCCGTCAGATGTCGATCGACTATGCCAAATACAATGTCCGCGTGAACGCGCTGTGCCCGGGTTGGGTCGACACGCCATTCAACGATCCCTTCATCGCCCAGATGGGCGGTCGCGAAGCCATCGAGGCCTATATCAAAACGAAGATCCCCATGCAGCGCTGGGCGCGCGCCGAGGAGATCGCCGAGGCCATTTTGTTCCTCGTTTCGGACCGCTCGTCGTTCATGACCGGCCAGGCCTTGGTCATCGATGGCGGTGAAAGCATCGCCTGAAGCTGAGTTTGCCGACTTACGTCGCTTGCGCGCTCTGACCCAAATGGGACGTCGGGTTTAGCGGCAGTTTTGTGCCCCGAAGTCGACTTACGCCTGCCACGACGTGAACAGCAGCTTTGCGCCCCGTGTCGGGCATTAAGGCAGCCGGTTTCGTTAAGCAGACGCCGCTTTGCTGGACGACGGGATCGGTGGATGATGGTGACCGCGCGTCCGTGAAAGGACCGGCCGTGACCGACTAGCCCGGCAGGAAAGGTGCGACGTGGGCAAATCGCGATTTAGTACCCGCCAGGTCAATTGGAGTGCCCAGCAGTCCAAGACGCGTTGAGTATTCGATGCGATATCTACGCAAACGCAGTGCGAACAGACTATCGGACAAGCGAGCCATCGATGCTGCGCGATAATGGTCCCTGTGTTCGGGCTGGTACGCGGTCATGGTGATCGCGGAGAGGGGCATTATGACGAGGCAATTATTCGCAGTGTTCGTGTGGCTGGCCGCCCTTCTGGTGTCGCCGACGGTAAGCATGGCGCAGGACGCCGTGGTGCTGGACCGGACGCTTGCTGAACTCATAGCGCAGGTGCCCGGCCACACCGGCATTTCCTACTTTGATCTGGTCAAGCAAGTCATCCCCGACCTGGCAAGAGACGAAACCCGCGCAATCGGCCACCGGACCGTCGCGCTTCGCCACATTGCTGGCGACGGCTTCGGCGGGACCATTCCAGACCCTATCAAGATCGGTGTTTTGCGCGCGGTTCCCTTCGAGTCGGAAGGCAAGCCCCGCATCGCCATGCTCATCGACATCGGCAAGATCGACGATCTTGGCGAGCAGCCTCACATTTTGGCTGTGTTCGACACAAATGGTCGAATGCCGACTTTGCTCGATGCGGTGGACGTCGGATTGGATCGTGTGACGAGCCTTGCGGAGCCGGCGCTGGTGCGGATCGGCGAACGCGACGACGCCATCTTGACCACCAGCCAGCATTTCAATTCAGCCGAAAACTACACCTGGACGTCGCTGATTTTCCTGCGTGGCGGCAAGCTCGGACTCATCGATAGATTTCTCGCCTACAGCGCCTGGACCTGCACCTTGCAGAAGACGCAGGCCTTTTCGTTCAAGGGTGTGCCTGGGGCAAACGACAGACCCGCGATCAGCGTGACGATGAACGACATCGGAACTCCGCCGGAGGAGCGCTGTGACGACCGGGCGCTGTCGACCTCTTACGCCCGCACCGCGACCGCTGTTTACCGATGGGATGCAGGAAAAGCTCAGTTCACGGCGGATTCCGATGCGGTGCAGCGCCTGCAAGAGCACAGCGCTGAACCGTAACCGACAAACGCATTGGCATGCCACGCCTGAAACGCGCCGGCCCTTAGTGGCGACCGGCCATTGGAGCCCGCAATGATCCGCCCCGCCGCCCTTGCCGTATGCCTTGCCCTGTTTTCTGTTCCTGCTGGCGCTGGGGATCTCGGCACCGTGCGCACCTTCCAGGACTGGACGGCAGGTTGCGATAATGGCCGAGCCTGCACCGCGCTCAACCTGCTGGCCGAGGACGGCGCCTCGATCTGGTTTCTGCGTCTCGACCGGAATGCCGACGCGGCGGCACCGGCGCAACTGACGCTGATGCCGCAATCCGAGACCTATCCGCGGGCCGGAACCCTGCGACTCAGGGCGGCGGGCGTCGATATCGCGACCCTTAGATTCGGCGAGGGCTTTCGCTCGGAAGACGACGGACTGGTCATCGAAGATCGCAAAGCCGTGGCGGCTGTGCTTACCGCGATGAGAAGCGCCGACAAGCTTGAGGTCATATCAGCGCAGCAACCGGCGGGCACTGAGGTTCTGGCCAGCATTTCCCTGGTCGGGGCAAAAGCCGCGCTCCTGTGGGTCGACGAACGCCAGCAGCGGATCGATACGGTGACGGCGCTTGTCGGTCGAGGCAGCAAGCCGGCAAGCGCCGTGCCTGCGCCGCTGGCGCTTCCGATGGCTGTTCCTGAGCGCACCACCGATGGCGGCCCACCGCCCGAGACCCTTGCCGAAGCGACCCGCAGCGAGATGATCCGTCAGTCGGCTGGTTATTGCGACGAGGACCGTGGCGGCCCGGACCCGGACTCCAAGAGTATGGTGCGCCTTGGCCCAGACTTGCTGCTGGCGTCGGTCCGCTGCTTCAGCGGCGCGTACAATTTCGGACGAGCCTATTTCTTGCTCGAGGGGGAGGTTGCGAGCGTGCGGCCCGCCTTGTTTCCGCGTCCTGTGGAACAGAAGGTTGAGGAGGACAAAGAATTGACTCCGGACAACGTGCTTTGGAACGCTGATTTCGCGCCGAATTCAACCGAGATCAGCCATTTTGCCAAAGGGCGCGGCATGGCGGATTGCGGCGAGACCGGCGTCTGGCGCTGGGATGGACATGCGTTTCAGGCGGTCTCCATGACCGAAATGAACAGCTGCCGCGGCATCATGGCGGGCTATTGGCCGAGCACCTATTCGAGTTGGGAGTGAGAATCGGGGCGCATACAAAACGGGGATGATCTTGCAGGGGGGGCGATCATAGGATGGGGACAGGTTTGGAACTTAAGCTCATCCTGATCGATCGCTCACTACGTCTCCAAGATGCTGCTGCCGCTTGCCGACATCGTCATCGACCTGCACTCCGGTGGCACGTCGCTTCTCTATTTCCCCTGCTGCCTGATCCGCGTGGGCAAGACTGAAGCCGAGACGGCAAGGCTTGTCGAACTCATGCATGTCTTCGGCGCCCCGATAGGCTCGATCAGTGATGGTTCGGGTGGCGGTGGCGCCACGACCCTGTCAGCGACAGCCCAAGTTCTCGGAATTCCAGCCCTGACGACCGAACTCGGCGGCGGGCCGTGGGCGACTTCGGCCGCGCCCCCCTCTGCGATATCGCTGGCGAGACGTAATACGTGATGCCCCCAATGAGCTGCCGTCGGTCCAGCTTTGCCGGCTCAGGCAAGTCTTCTGCAACTGCTCCCCAACTGCATTGAATCCCCTGCCGCCGTCGCCTTGTTCGTCGCCAGCGCAAGTCACCATGCGGCGGCGGTTGCGGCTGTCCCGTAGTACCTGATCGGTCGCGGCGAGAAACTTCGAGCCAAGCCTGTGAGTAGTGAAAACATGGACATTCGTATTGACACAAATACAGATGTTCATTACCTCTGAGCGCAATTGCAGAGCCTTGATCCGGGAGGAACCATCGGATGACCATCAACGTCGCACCTGTCGGCTTGGCGCGAGACCTGATCGAGCGTGGCAAGTCGGGCAAGCCGATCCGCATCGGGCTGATCGGCTCGGGCGAGATGGGCACTGACATCGTGGCGCGGGTGGCGCACATGTCCGGCATCGAGGTCGGGGCGATCTCCGAACTCAACCTGCCCAATGCGCATCGCGCCGTCGACATCGCCTACCAGGAGAAGGGCCATGCCCGGGAAGTGGCGAGCGGTTCCGCACTCAACGAAGCGATCGAAGCCGGCAAGATCGCCGTCACCAACGATGCCGAGCTGATCCTCAACAGCGGCCTGATCGACGTCGTCATCGATGCGACCGGCGTGCCGGCGGTCGGGGCCGAGATCGGCCTGCGCGCCATGGAGCATGGCAAGCATCTGGTGATGATGAATGTCGAGGCCGACGTCACCATCGGCGCCTATTTGAAGAGCGAGGCCGACCGGCTCGGCGTCACCTATTCGCTCGGCGCCGGCGACGAGCCGTCGTCATGCATGGAGCTGATCGAGTTCGTCTCGGCGATGGGCCACACCATCGTTGCCGCCGGCAAGGGCAAGAACAACCCGCTCAACATCGATGCGGTGCCGCACGACTATGCCGAGGAGGCGGCCCGCCGCAACATGAACGTGCGCATGCTTGTCGAGTTCGTCGACGGCTCCAAGACCATGGTCGAGATGGCGGCGATCGCCAATGCGACGGGGCTGGTGCCCGACAAGGCCGGCATGCACGGCCCGGCAGCAACCTTGCCCGAGCTCAACAAGGTTCTCGTTCCGGAGAAAGACGGCGGCGTGCTGAGCAAGGTCGGCGTCGTCGACTATTCGATCGGCAAGGGTGTGGCACCCGGCGTCTTCGTCATCGCCGACATGTCGCATCCGCGCATCCGCGAGCGCATGGAAGACCTGAAGATGGGCCATGGCCCGTATTTCACCTTCCACCGGCCCTATCATTTGACCTCGCTCGAGGTGCCTTTGACCTGCGCCCGTGTCGTGCTTTACGGCAAGGCCGACATGGTGCCGCTGGCCAAGCCGGTGGCCGATGTCTGCGCGGTGGCCAAGAAGGACATGGCCCCGGGCGACAGGCTCGATGCGATCGGCGAATATTGCTACCGCGCCTGGATCATGACGGCACCCGAAGCGCGTGCGGCGAAAGCCATTCCCTGCGGCCTGCTGCAGGGCGGCACCGTCACCGCGCCGATCAGGAAGGGCGAACTCATCACCTCAGCCAACGCCGCCGTCGCACCGGGTTCGAAGATCGCCGAGCTCAGGGCACGACAGGACCGGCTGGTCTATGGGGCGGAGGCATGACCATGGCTCAAGCGAAACCCAAGGACATGCCGGCGGGTGCCAACCTGCCCTTCATCTACCGCGAATACAGTGCCGATCGGCTGAAGCTGGCGCTGCACAAGATGTACCTGATTCGCCAGTTCGAAGAGGGCGCGGAAGAGTCCTATATGCGCGGACTGATCCACGGCACGATGCACCTGTCCATCGGCCAAGAGGCAAGCGCCATGGGCATCTGCATGGCGCTCACCAATGACGACCAGATCACCTCCACCCATCGCGGCCACGGCCACTGCATCGCCAAGGGTGCCGAGGTCGGAAAGATGTTCGCCGAGTTCTTCGGCAAGACGACGGGTTATTGCGGCGGCCTTGGCGGCTCGATGCATATTGCCGACGTGTCGACCGGCAATCTCGGCGCCAACGGCATCGTCGGCGGCGGTCTCCCGATCGCCGTGGGTGCCGCGCTGACCGCCAAGCGCACCAAGTCCGACCGGGTCGTCGTCTCATTCTTCGGTGACGGCGCCAACAATGAAGGCGCCTTCCACGAGGCGCTCAACATGGCGTCGATCTGGAAGCTGCCGGTGATCTTCGTCTGTGAAAACAACGGCTATGGCATGTCGACCTCGATGGCCCGCTCGACCGCCGTGCCGAACGTCGCCGACCGCGCTTCGGCCTATGCGATGCCCGGCGTGATTGTCGACGGCAACGTGCTGTCTGATGTCGCCGAGGCCAGCCACGAGGCCGTTCGCCGGGCGCGGGCAGGCGAGGGGCCGACGCTGATCGAATCCAAGACCTACCGTTATCGCGGTCACTCCAAGAGCGACCGCAACCGCTACCGGAGCAAGGAAGAGATCGAAGACTGGATGACCAATCGCGACCCGATCGTCCGCTTCGAGAACGAGCTGAAGGAATTCGGGATCATCGACATGGACGGCATCAGGACCATCCGCGAGGCGGTGCGCAAGGAGATTGCCGACGGCATCGAATTCGCCAAGGCAAGTCCGTCGCCGGAGATCCGCAATCTCGAACGCTACGTCTACACGGAGACTGTGTAATGGATCAGGCCGTGCGTGAGCTGAGTTATGCCCAGGCGATCCAGGAGGCGATGGCGATCGCCATGGAGAGCGATGACCGCGTCTTCCTGATGGGCGAGGACATCGGCGTCTATGGCGGCGCCTTCCAGGTGACCGGCGATCTTGTCGAGCGTTTCGGCGCCGACCGCGTCATCGACACGCCGATCTCGGAACTCGGCGGCGCCGGCGTCGCCGTCGGTGCCGCGGTGACCGGGCTCAGGCCGATCTTCGAATTCCAGTTCTCTGACTTCGCTACGCTCGCCATGGAGCAGATCGTCAACCAGGCCGCCAAGATGCGCTACATGCTCGGTGGTGCGGTGTCGGTGCCTGTCGTCATGCGCTTTCCCGCCGGTTCGGGCACCGGTGCAGCGGCCCAGCATAGCCAGAGCCTCGAAGCCTGGCTCGGCCATGTGCCGGGGCTAAAGGTCATCCAGCCGGCGACACCGTATGACGCCAAGGGCATGCTGCTTGCAGCCGTGGCCGACCCGGATCCGGTGATGATCTTCGAGCACAAGCTGCTCTACAAGACCAAGGGTCCCGTGCCTGAGGGTTATTATACCGTGCCGATCGGCAAGGCCGCGATCCGCCGCGAAGGCCGTGACCTGACCATCGTCGCCACCTCGATCATGGTGCACAAGGCGCTCGAAGCGGCAAAGACGCTCGAGGCCGAAGGCATCGACGTCGAGGTCGTCGACCTGCGTACAATCAGGCCGATGGACAAGGAAACCGTCATCGAGAGCGTCAAGAAGACGTCGCGTCTGCTCTGCGTCTATGAAGGCGTCAAGACGCTCGGCGTCGGCGCCGAGGTCAGCGCGATGATTGCCGAGAGCGAAGCCTTCGATTTCCTTGACGCGCCCATTGTCCGCCTCGGTGGGGCCGAGACGCCGATCCCCTACAATCCGGATCTGGAAAAGGCGACCGTGCCGCAGGTGCCCGACATCCTGGCCGCCGCGCGCAGCCTCGCCATGGGGAGCCGCTAGGCCATGCCGGTCGAAGTAATCCTGCCCAAGGTCGACATGGACATGGCGACCGGGCGTATCTCGCGCTGGTATGTCAACGAGGGCGCAGCCGTCAAGAAAGGCGACCTGCTGTTCGAAATAGAGACCGACAAGGCGGCGATGGAAATCGATGCGCCGGCCAGCGGAATCCTCCGCGACGTCACCGGCAAGGAAGGCATCGACATTCCGGTCGGTGAGGCGGTCGCCTGGATCTATGCCGAGGGCGAAGCAGCCAAGCCGGCTCAGCAAGTGGCTGCAAGTGGGGCACCCGCGCAGTCTACCGCTCCGGTTACGACTGCTCCGACCACGCCTGTGGCCGTGTCTGAGGCCGTGCCCGCAAATGCCGTGACCGGAACGCTGCACAACGGCATCCGCGCCACACCGCTGGCCCGTCGCCTGGCTACGGAAGCCGGGCTCGAACTCGACGCCATCGCCGGCTCCGGCCCGAAAGGCCGCGTCATGCGCAAGGATGTCGAGGCGGCAATCTCCGTGCCGAAGCTCGAAGCCCCGGTTCGCGCGGAACTGATCAATTCAAGGTCGCCGGCATCCTCCCAGCCGCGGCCGGCGCCACAGCGGGCCGCTGGCGCGGCACCGCTCAACTTTGCCTGGCTGCGCCAGGGTGAAGGGCGTCCGATTGTCCTGCTCCATGGTTTCGGCGCTGACCTGAACAGCTGGCGACCGATGCTGGCGGCCGGCCCGGTCGATGTGCCGATGCTGGCGCTCGACCTGCCTGGTCATGGCGGCTCACCACGGCAGACGCCTGCCGATCTCGAGGCCATCGCCTGCGATGTCGAGGCAACGCTGGCCGCCCTCGATGTGGGCCCGGCGCTGCTGGTCGGCCACTCCTTTGGTGGAGCGGTGGCAGCGACAGTCGCTGCGCGTGGCCATGCCGATGTGCGTGCATTGGCACTGATCGCCCCCGCTGGCCTCGGCCCCGAGATCAACGGCGCCTTCCTGCAGGGCTTTGTGCGGGCCAAGAGCGAAGCGAGCCTGATGCCCTGGCTGCGGCTGCTCGTCGCCGACGAGGCGGTGCTGTCGAAACCTTTCGTCAACGCCACGCTGGCGCAGGCGGCCGATGCCGAACTGCGTGCCGCACAGGCCGAGATCGCCGACCGCTTCTTCGCCGACGGCACCCAGACTTTCGACATCAGGAACCTGATCGCCGGACTGCGCATTCCCGTCCGTGTCATCGTCGGCGCCAACGACCGGATCATCCCGGCCAGCCAGTCGCAGGGGCTCCCCGGCGAGGTTGCGCTGCATGTCTTCCCGGCCACCGGCCACATGCCGCAAGTCGAGCGGCGTGAGCAGGTGCTGAAAATCCTGCTGGAAATGGCGCGCGCCTAGCGCAGTTTCAAAATCCCCGCGCTGCCTGCGCGGGGATTTTGCATTCCGGCTCGCTGGATCAGCTTTCAAAGTCGCCGAAAGTATTCTGCAGCCGCGTCAGCAGGTCGACGCGTTCGCCGACCTCATCGCCAAGCAGCACGATGATGTTGCTGAGCATCAGGTCCATCACCGCGATGATGGTTGCCGAGCCGTCCCAAAGCGGGCCGTGCGATCCGGGCACGACGAGGCAGATGTCGGAAACTTCCGGTCCCCACGGGCAGAACTCGTCCGTCAACAGCACGACCTTGACGCCCATGCGCCGCGCCTCCATGGCGAGCGGGCGTGCCTTGGCAGCAAAGCGCCTGACGTCGTGCAGGAACAGCACGCGACCTTCGACCGAACCGTCGAGCAGTTCCGAATAGGTGCCGTTGAGCCCGTCGACGAATTGCACGCGCGACCGCGTGTAAGACAGCTGGCTGGCGAAATACTGGGCGATGCCGCGGACGTTCTGGTAGGCCGCGACATAGACCTCGCTGGCCGAGACCAGTGCGTCGATCGTCTGCTGCCACTCCGGTGCGGCGGTCAGTTCGTAGATCCGGCCGAGATTGTCGATCTGCTGCTGGATGAGCCCGGCGAGCAGCTTGCCCTCGCGGATGTCCTCCCGGAAACGGTCGACCGGACCCTTGACCTGCCAGGCCGGATTGGAACTGCCGCGCCGCAACTCGTGCTTCAATTGGTCGAGGCCGTCGAAGCCCATCCGGCGCAGGTAACGCCCGACCGTCATCGGCGACAGTTCGAGACGGGTGGCGATGGAGCGCGCCGTCTCGAACGGGATTTCAGCCAGGTTGCGCTCGATGTAGTTCGCAATCAGCTTGTCGGATTTCGACCGCCTCAGCGCCACGCTTTGCACGAGCTTCAGGATTCGCTGCGCCATATGCTCTCCGGCCGGAAACGCCGCGCGGGCGGTCCCAGCTACTGGGCTGTCTTCACCTTGGTCCAGACCCGGTCAAGCTGGCGCAGACCGGAGCCCAAATCCTCGAAGATCTGCAGCCGCTGCATCGTCTCGGGCGAAGGGTTGATCTCCTTGCTATTCTTGATGTTGTCGGGGGTCAATTGCCGGGCCGGAACGTTCGCCGTGCCGTTTGTCTGCTGCGAAACGTTGAGTGCGGCGATCTCGGGGCGGGTGTAGAACTGCAGGAACTTGAGCGCGTTGTCCTTGTTGGGCGCGGTCTTCAGGACGCAGATGTCCTCCTGGTACATGGTAGCGCCTTCTTCCGGGATGACGTAGCCGAGGTCGGCCGTGTTGGCCAACACGTCGACCATGGCGCCGACGAAAAAATGTCCCGCCGCAACATCGCCCGACTGCACCATCGCTCGCGTCTCATAGGTGAAGGCGGCAACATCCGGCTTCATGGCGATGATCGTGTCGGCGGCCTGCTGCAGCTCCGTGGGGTCGGTTGAATTGACCTTGTGGCCATTGAGGATCAGGCCGACCGCCAGCACCTCGCGCATGTCGTCGAGCAGCGTGAACTTCAGGCCCTTGGCCTCGACGGTGGCGATCAAGTCCTTCCAGCCGGTGATGTCCTTGCCGAGGATCTTGCGGTTGTAGAAGATCCCGACGGATCCGAATGCATAAGGCAGGCAAAACTCGCCCTTCGGGTCGCTCTTGGCGCGCATGAATGTCGGATCGATGTTCTTGAACCCATCATAGCTGTTGATGTCGGTCTTCTCGAGCAGGTCGAGCTTGGCCATGATGTCTTGCATATGCACCGAAGGGAAGACGATGTCGTAACCGGTGGCGCCGCCCTGGATCTTGGCCAGCATTTCCTCGTTCGACGAATAGGTCGACAGGTTGACCTTGATCTGGGTCTCGTCCTCGAATTTCTTCAGTACAGCCGGATTGATGTATTCGCCCCAGTTGTAAATGTTCAAGTCAGCGGCCGTGGCCGGCGCAACTGTCGAAACGACTGCGGCGACTGAAGCTGCGGCAAACTTCGCCCACAGGTTTAGCCTGGTGGGTCCAGCAGCCGCGACTGCTTGGCATACGTTCTTCATCGAATTCTCCTCTGTTGGTGTCTGCCTCGCAGGCTGGCCTTCGAGGGCTCCGGACTCGGCTTCTGGCGGCCGTTGACTTGGATGGCCAAATGGTATCCAAATCTCTCAATCGCACAAGAGTTATTTAGATAACAATTCGGGGAACGGCAGATGCGAGATTCCATTGTCCGGCTGGAGGGGGCGGCAAAGACCTTTCCCACGCCGGAAGGCATGAGCGTGACGGCGCTCGACGCGATCGACCTCGATGTCGGCCGCAATGAATTCCTGACCCTGCTTGGTCCTTCAGGCTGCGGCAAGACCACGCTGCTTCAGGCGATCAGCGGTTTTGTCGAGCTTGATGCCGGCCGCATCCTGATCGACGGCGAGGACGTGACCACGCGGCCGCCTTACCGCAGGCCCGTCAACACCGTCTTCCAGAATTACGCGCTCTTCCCCCACATGACCGTCGGCGAGAACACCGGTTATGCGCTGGAGGTTGCCGGTGTCGCCAAATCCGAGCGGATGAAGCAGGTCGCAGCCGCGCTCGACATGGTTGGCCTGACCGGCATGGAAGGCCGCCGCCCACGCCAGCTTTCCGGCGGTCAGCAGCAGCGCGTGGCGCTTGCCCGCGCCATCATTGCCCGACCAAAGCTGCTGCTTCTCGACGAGCCGCTGTCGGCACTGGACAAGAACCTGCGCCAGGCGATGCAGATCGAGCTGAAGACGCTGCAAAGCGAGCTCGGCATTTCCTTCATCTTCGTCACCCACGACCAGCAGGAAGCGCTGACCATGTCGGACCGCGTGGCGGTGCTTTCCGGCGGCCGCATCCAGCAACTGGACACTCCACGCAACATCTACGACCGCCCAAACAACAGTTTCGTGGCCACCTTCGTCGGTGCCAGCAATCTTTTCGAAGGCCAGCTGGACAAGGGCTGGCTGCTGACGAACGACGGCATCACGATCCGCCACCCGCCATCCATGGCGAACATGTCAGGCAAGGCCAAGGCTTTGATCCGCCCCGAACAGTTCTTCATTTCGGGGGAGGGTCGGGATTTTCCTTTTCTCGACGTCGAGGTCGAGCAAATTGTCTTCGTCGGCTCGTC
The DNA here is from genome assembly GCF_044056035.1 of Aminobacter sp. UC22_36. Lineage (NCBI taxonomy): Bacteria > Pseudomonadati > Pseudomonadota > Alphaproteobacteria > Hyphomicrobiales > Phyllobacteriaceae > Aminobacter > Aminobacter sp. UC22_36. Next base: position 670,730 of record NZ_CP171995.1, on the reverse strand, counting down.
ATTCGAGCTGTTCGGCCACACGGCCGAGGGGCGCAAGGTGAGCGCGGAAATTCCTGCCGGTCGACGCAGCTTCATCGGCGAAGTCGAACAGACGCGGAAAGCGCGGCTGTCCTACGATCCGGCCGCGGTCCATCTGATCAGGTGCGACGCCGATGGCATCTGACATGTCGCTTGCCGGTCGCCGTCGCGTTCAACTCGCGCTGCTGCTCACGCCCGTATCGCTGTTTTTTGCCGTCTTCTTCCTTGGCCCGCTTGCGATCATGATCGTCACCAGCTTCCTGGCGCCCGGCCTCTATGGTGGGGTGGAGTGGGTCTTTTATCCGCATAATTACGGCCGCATCCTCGGTTTCGCCGATCCGGCATTCGAGGTTTTCGACCCGGTCTATCTCTCGATCTTCCTGCGCTCGCTCAAGATCGCGGCGTTCACCGTCATTGCCACCCTGTTCGTCTGTTATCCCGCGGCCTTCTGCATTTCCCGATTGTCGGAACGCTGGAAGAATTTCTGCCTGTTCCTGATTACGCTGCCCTTCTTCACCAGCCTGATCGTGCGCCTGTTCATCTGGGTGCTCATCCTGCGCCAGACCGGCATCGTCAACGAGGTGCTGTTGGCAGGCGGTATCATCGATCGCCCGCTTGAACTCATCTACACCGACGGCGCGATCGTGCTCGGAATGGTCTACATCTTCATCCCGTTCATGTTCATGCCCGTCTATGCCAGCGTCGAAAAGCTTGACTGGACGCTGGTGCGCGCATCCCTCGATCTCGGCGCCGGACCCATCCGCACCTTCATCCGGATCATCCTGCCGCTGACAGCTCCCGGCATCGCCGGCGGCGCCATCATCGTCTTCATCCCGGCACTTGGAAACTTCGTCGTTCCGGCAGTGCTCGGCGGCGCCAAGGTGATGATGCTGGGCAATCTCATCGAGCAGCAGTTCCTCTCGGCCCGCAACTGGCCCTTCGGCTCGGCGCTGGCGATGATGGTCATGAGCGTGATGCTTGTGCTGCTCTTCATCCATGTCGTCGCGTCCGGCCGTCGCGGCACTGACGTCATGAACTGAGGGAGAGACCATGAAGATCGCTCGCTTCCTCTTCCGCGGCACCCTGTTTGCCTACACCGCGCTGTTCTTCGCCTTCATCTACATTCCGCTGGTGCTGATCGCCGTCTATTCGTTCAATTCCAACCCGGTCAACATGATGACCTGGACCGGCTTCACCACCGAATGGTACGCGCAGGTCCTCGGCTTCAAAACGACCATCTCCGAAAATGCGCTGTACATCGAATCGACCGACCAACTCGTCCAGGCCGTCTGGAACAGCCTGATCATTGCCGGATCCACCACGGTGATCGCGACTGTCTTCGGCACGGCGGTGGCCATTGCGCTCTACCGGTTCGCCTTCTTTGGCAAGCGCTTCTATCGCACTGTCATGTTCATGCCGATGCTGATGCCCGACATCGTGCTCGGCATTGCGTTGCTGATCTTCTTCGTCAATTCGGGCATCACGCTTGGCCTGACCACGATCATCATCGGCCAATGCACCTTCCTGATTTCTTATGTCTTCATCGTCGTCTCGGCGCGGTTGGCGGGCATGGATCGCACGCTCGAAAACGCCTCCGCCGATCTGGGCGCCAACGAGTGGGTGACCTTCCGCAAGGTGGTGTTTCCGCAATTGCTGCCGGGCATCGTCGGCGGCGCGCTGCTCGCCTTCATCATCTCGATGGATGACCTCGTGATCACCTATTTCATCGCCGGCGTCGACGTGACGACGTTGCCGATGTTCATCTTCGCCATGCTCCGTCGCGGCATCAAGCCCGAGATCAACGCCATCGCGGTGATGATGCTTTCCTTCTCCTTCGTCGTGGCCTCGCTTGGCCTCTACCTGCGCTCACGGCAGAAATGACCTCCATGACCAAAACGAATTCTCCTGCCACCAAAGCCCGGGCCCGCGATCTCGGCCTGCCATTTCCAGGCCGCACCGGCCCGCTCAACGCGATCACCGATGTCGACGGCATTGGCGTGGGGTTCCGGACGATCTTCGAGGATGTACCGCGGCCGGGCCGCAAGCGCCCGGTACGCACCGGTGTGACCGCCATCCTGCCGCATGCGGCTTCGCCGACACCCGTGCCGGTCTATGCCGGGGTGCATCGTTTCAACGGCAATGGCGAAATGACCGGCACCCACTGGATCGAGGATGGCGGCTATTTTTTGGGTCCGGTCGTCATCACCAACACCCATGCGATCGGCATGGCCCACCATGCGACCGTGAAATGGATGCTCGAGCGTTACGCCTCGACCTATGACACGGACAGCTTCCTGTGGATCATGCCGGTCATTGCCGAAACCTATGATGGCGTCCTGAACGACATCAACGGCCTGCCGCTAACCGAAGCGGACGTCAGGGCAGCCCTCGACGGCCTGTCATCGGGGCCGGTGCAGGAGGGCAACTGCGGCGGCGGCACCGGCATGGTTACCTATGGCTTCAAGGGCGGGACGGGCACGTCGTCGCGTATCGTCGAGTTCGGCGGACGCGAGCACAGGATCGGCACGCTGGTCCAGGCCAATCATGGCCAGCGTGACTGGCTGACCATCCGGGGTGTACCTGTCGGCGAACATATGCGCGACGGCACGCCCCAGAGCCAGTTGGCCGAGCGTGGTTCGATCATCGTCGTCATCGCCACCGACCTGCCGATGGCTCCGCACCAGTTGCAGCGGCTGGCGCGGCGCGCTTCCATCGGCATCGGCCGTGGCGGCACCCCCGGAGGCAACAATTCCGGCGACATCTTCCTGGCTTTTTCGACCGCCAACCCGCAGCCCATGGCCCACCGTGCGGCGGCAAAGCTCAGCCTCGAGATCGTCAATGACGAGAAGCTGGACCCGATCTACGCCGCGACCGTCGACAGCGTGGAGGAAGCCGTCGTCAACGCCATGCTGGCAGCGGAGGATGCCGGCGGCACGCCTCATGACCGCTTCCGCATCCAGGCCATGCCGCATGATCGGCTGGTTAAGTTGATGCGCGACTACGGGCGCTTGAGATAGGCTGCCGCGCAGGCGGTCGTCAGACGAACCCGCGTTGGCGCAAGGCGGCCGAGACCTCGTCCCAGCTTTCGCAGACGACCGCGGCACCCGCTGCCAGAAGCTCGGGGCCATGGCCGTCATGGGTATGACCGCCGCCGACATAACCTATTGCCGTCATGCCAGCCGCTAGCGCACCTTGGACGCCATAACGCGAATCCTCGATCACCACGCAACGGGCAGGTTCGAAGCCCATCCTTTCAGCGGCGAACAAGAAGATGTCGGGCGCGGGTTTTCCGCGTGCGACCATCGACGAGCTGAAAATGGCGTCGCCGAAATGTCCGGCCAGACCGGTTACGGCGAGGCTGTGGTTGATCCGCTCGACCGAAGAGGAGGAGGCGACACAACGCGCAACCTGAAGGCTCTGCAGAAACACCGGCAGGTCCCTGGTCGAAATGAGCTGCTCGGTAAACAGTGTCTTGGTCTCGTTCCAGATGTCGTCGGTAGCCTCCTCGGGCAACAGGTGACCGGTCAACTCGTGGATCTTCTTGATGATGTCGGACTGCTTCATGCCGACGCCATGCGCTACAACCTCGGCCTTGATCTGCAGGCCGTTTTTGGCGTAGGCGCGCTCATAGGCCAGGGCCGCCAGCGGCTCGCTGTCGACCAGAACACCGTCGCAGTCAAAAATCACCAGGCTGTCTTGCCGCAATTGCTGTCTCCTGAATTCAGTGGCGCCCAGGCCAGTCGTGGTTTGTCGACGACGACAGCCATGGCCGTCGTCCCGTGATGTGTTTCGCGTGGTTTCAGCCCTGGCCCAGCACTCTTGGCTTGGCCGACGCCGACAGTGCGCGCTGCATGGCGCCGCGCTCCTCCGGCAGGTCGGGCGCCAGCCAGTTGGGCTCGGCGCCGAGGAAGCGATCGAGATAGGCGACCGCATAGCTCGGCATCTCGGCGGTGTTTTCCTTGTAGGACCACCACGTGCGGAGATCGTCGGCGCAGGCATCGAGGGCCGGCGCCTCGCCGAATTCCTGTTCGAACAGCACCGCAATCGAGCAGACGCAGAAATTGGTATAGACAAAGCCTTCCGGCCAGAAGCGGACGATCTCGGGAACAGGCAACACCGGCTCTGCCGCATTCGGCGACGGTGCGTCGACGGCCTGGGCTGGCGCCTGCCTGATCAGTTCCTTGAGCGCAAGGCCCGCGGCGTAGACGATGAAGTCGGCGCGGTCGAGTTGTGCATAGGACTTCTGGGCATTTACGATCTCGACCCAGTCGAGGAAGATGCGCGTCAGCTTCTTCTCGTCGATATCGAAGCGGATGCCATAGCGGGCAGTCACCGCACGCGCGCTGTTGCGGAAGGTCGCGCGGAACCAGCGCAACTGCCTGAGCCGATGGCGAAGGTCGGGCACAAGCGCCAGCTCGTTCTTGAAGGTCAGATCCATCGTCGCAGCGCTCCTGCCCGGCCCGGAAGATACCACCGGCCGGCAAAATGCCAAATGCCGCTGTGGATTGGATCCACCGTGCCAGAGTGGTCAAAGTTATACATATTGACATTCACAAAGACAAATGTTCTTTGATCGATGTGTGAGCGACCCTTCATATGGGCGCTCTGGAGGACTTCGGGGAGGAGGAGCCTTATGGCAATCTGGCAGTGGGGCCTGCTGCTTCTGGGCGTCGTCTGGGCGCTACAGTCGCTCGGCGTATGGGTTCAGATGCGGCATTACGCCGACGTCTTCAAGGGCATCACCGCGAAATACCAGGATGGCTATGTCGGCGCCGGCAATTGCCGTGGCCGGCTGGGCAAGGGAACGATCGCGCTGATCGTGGTCACGCCGGATCTCAAGGTCCAGCGCGTGTTGACCATGACCGGCAGGTCGGTCTTCGCCAAGTTCAAGCGACATGAAAATCTGGAGGGAATTTCCCTCGATCAGCTCCGGTCCAATCCCGCTGTACTGGGAGAGGGGGAAGCCGGTGTGGCGGAAGCCGTGAAGAAGGCGGTCGAGCAGGTCGACCGAACACGGCTCGAGCCAAAGGGGCCCGGCCTCGCCGGCCTCAAGCCAGTGGGTACGTAGGGACAGAACCTTCGGGCGCGATCTCGTTGGGGTGAGGATATCAAGGAGGAGAAATGTCAGTCCTATCTATGTTGGCGCAGCACGCCGACATGGCCGTCCAGAACCTGCATGTCGCGGGTTCGATGGCCACGGATGCTGCAATGCACGGCAAGCTCGCCGTCAAGGGAGCGACCAACGATCTTGTCGTGCTTGCTCAGGCGAGCGGCGACCTTACCGTTGAGCAGTTCAAGGAAAAGCTGAACACCGTTGCCCAGGAGGAGCAGCTCGGCTGGCTCACCAGCATCGGCAAATATTTCATCGGCATCTTCCAGAAGGGCGGCGAGGTCTTCGCCGGCTTCGTCACCGGCATCATCCCGACGCTCGTCGTGCTGATGACGGCCTTCTACGCGCTGACCGAACTGGTCGGCGAAGAGCGGGTGCACGGCATCGCCCGCGGCGCAGGCCGCATCGCGCTGACCCGCTATACGGTGCTGCCGCTGATCGCGGTGTTCTTCCTGACCAATCCGATGGCCTACACCTTCGGTTCGTTCCTCGAAGAAAAGCACAAGCCCGCCTTCTATGACGCGGCGGTCTCCTATGTGCATCCGCCGCTCGGCCTGTTCCCGCACATCAATCCGGGCGAATATTTCGTCTGGGGCGGTATCCTGGTGGCCCTTCTCGAACTTGAGAAAAAAGGCGCGGTTCCCGGCGGCTACCACATCCAGGTCGCCATCTGGTACGCCATCGTCGGCCTCGTCGTCATCCTGCTCAAGGGCATGCTGACCGAGCGCATCACCGCAATCATGGCACGTCGCCAGGGCGTCGAGCTGTAAGGGCGGGGAGGGACACATGACCAAGTCTTACAAGGCAGTCAAAATCTCCCGCGGCAAGAGCGGCTGGGGTGGCCCCCTGGTCGTCCAGCCGACGCCGGAGCGCAACAAGGTCGTTTCCGTCACCGGCGGCGGCATCCACCCGGTCGCCGCTCGCATCGCCGAGATGACCGGCGCTGAAGCGGTCGATGGCTTCAAGTCGCCGCCGGTCGAAGGCGAGATGGCAGTGGTCGTCGTCGATTGCGGCGGCACGGCGCGTTGCGGGGTTTATCCACGCAAGCGCATCCCCACCGTCAACCTTACCCCGGTGGGGCAGGCGGGTCCGCTCGCCCAGTTCATCACCGAAGACATCTACGTGTCGGGCGTCAAGGAAGGCGACATCACCATGGCCGACGGTTCGGAAGCTGTGACATCGGCCGGGGCGGCCTCCAACGCGAACAATGCCTCGTTCGCGACGGCGGCAAAGGCGGCACCCGTGCCGACCAATGACGGCGGCTTCATCAACTTCGTTGCCAGCATCGGCCGCGTCATGGGCCGCGTCGTCAACATCTTCTTCAATGCCGGCCGCCGTACCATCGACCAGGTCGTCCGCAACGTGCTGCCGTTCATGGCATTCGTGACAATGCTGATCGGCCTGATCCTCTACACCGGCATCGGCGATGTTCTCGCCCAGCCGATGGGACCTCTGGCCAACAACATCGTCGGCCTGCTGGTCATCTCGGCCATCTGCGGCCTGCCGTTCCTGTCGCCCATCCTCGGGCCAGGCGCGGTCATCGCCCAGGTCATCGGCGTGGCGATCATCGGTCCACAGATTGCCAACGGCACGATCTCGCCGGCGATGGCGCTGCCGGCGCTGTTTGCCTACAACACCCAGGTCGGCTGCGACTTCGTTCCGGTCGGCCTGGCGCTCGGCGAGGCCAAGCCCAAGACCATCGAGATCGGCGTTCCCGCCGTTCTGATCAGCCGCCAGATCATGGGCCCGGTATCGGTGCTCATCGCCTGGGCGGTCAGCCTGGTCGTGTTCTAATACCCTTGCCCGGCGGCACATGCTGCCGCCGGGCGATCTTCCATCGCCGGCTCGGGCCGGCACCAAGCATCGTCCAGGCAGGCCTATCGGCCTGGATTCCATAGAAAGGCTTCGATCATGTCGGTTCACCTCAAGACACACATCACGGCAATCGGACCGGAAGTGGCGGAGCTGGCCGAAGGCGGTGTGCTGATCCTGTTTGCCGACGGCGCCCCGCCGGAATTGGCGGAGGTTTCGGTGCTGCACAGGACAGAAGTCGGACCAAGCGACGCTGCACCCGCCGTCGGCGCGGCGATTGCCATCGGCGAACTCGAGGGCATCATCACCGCGATGGGCGACAGCGCCTGGAACAAGGTGCGCGAGATCGGCCATGTGGTCATCAATTTCAACGGCGCCAACGCCGCCGAGCGGCCAGGCGAAATCTGCGCCTCGGCGGTCGAGGGCGAGGTGCTGGTCGCCGCCTTGAAGGCCGGTGCAGCCATCACCATCGGCCGCTGATCGCCGCGCAAGACGCGGCTATACTGAACTGGAACGAGAGACCCGCCTATGGAACGCTCGACGATCGTCAGAGTGCATGAGGGGCTGCATGCCCGGCCCGCCACCCGCTTCGTCAAGCTCGCCAAGAGCTTCGAGAGCGAAGTCGAGATCATCAAGGGCGGCAAGGCTGCCAGCGCCAAGAGTGCGGTCAAGCTGATGCTGCTTGCCGTCAAGGAAAACGATGAGGTGACGATCCGTACCAGCGGCGCAGACGAGATCGAGGCGGTCGAGGCCCTGGTCGGCTATCTGGAAAACCCGCTTGCCGGGCTGGCGGAGGAAACGGCTCCCGCCGAACCGGATCCGGCAGGCGAAACGCTGAAATTGGTCACGCCGACTGCACCGGTCGAAGAAGATATTGCCGGTGCCTTGCGCGGCGTGGCGGCAAGTGAGGGTTACGCAGTCGGCGCGGCCTTCGCCCATTTCCCACCCGAGATCAAACCGGAGAGCCGGACGCTGTCGCCCGCCGACATTGCTGCCGAGCTCGTCCGTTTCACTGCTGCAGTGGATACGGTGCAGGCACGGATGAACGCCTCGCTCACCTCCGAGACCCTGTCAGCGAATGACCGCGGCATCATCGCCGCCTTGCGCGACATCGCCGCCGATGACGAACTGAGGGACGAGGTTGTCGCTGCGATCAAGACCGGCTCGGACGCGGTTTCGGCCGTCATTGGTGCGGCCACCAAGATCGCCGCCCAGTTCGGGCAGGTCGACGATCCCTATCTCAACGCGCGCGCCGACGACGTGCAGGCTGTCGGCCGCCAGATCTGCCTGGCGCTGCTCGGCCAGGCCGACGTCAGCCTCGACGACATCCCGCAGGGCGCTATCCTGATCGCCGACGACATCGGCGCCTGGGACCTGGCCCGCGCGCCGCTCAAGCGTATCGGCGGCATCGTTTGCGGCCATGGCGGCGCGACATCGCACATCGCCATCATCGCCCGCGCCCACGGCATCCCGGCAGTGCTCGGTATGGGGCGGCAGGTTGAACAACTGCGTGCGACGAAGCAAATTGCGCTCGACGGTCATCGTGGCCAGGTGGTTGCCGACCCGAACGCGCATCTGCTTGGCCGTTTCGCGGCCCGGATCGCCGACGCCGCCCGCGAACGCGAAGCGCTGAAAGCTTTCAAGGACGCAACGCCGCGCCGCGCCGATGGCACGATCATCGAAGTCGCGGCAAATATCGGATCGCTTGAAGAGATCGACGCCGCGCGCGAGGCGGGCGCGATGGGCGTCGGCCTGTTCCGCACCGAATTGCTGTTCATGCGCCATATGCACCTGCCGTCGGAGGATATGCAGGCCGAGACCTATGCGGCGCTTGCGACCGCTTTCGCACCCTATCCGGTCATCGTGCGCACGCTCGACATCGGCGGTGACAAGCCGATTTCGGGCATCGAGTTCCCTCAGGAGGAAAACCCGTTCCTCGGCTGGCGCGGCATCCGCATGTGCCTCGACCGGCCCGACATCTTCAAGCCGCAGCTCAGGGCGCTGCTGCGCGCCGCTGTCCATGGCAACGTCAAGGTGATGCTGCCGATGGTCTCCGACATCGACGAAGTCAGGCAGACGCGTGCCTTGATCGAGACCTGCAAGGCGGAACTGCGTGCCGAAAACATAACCTTTGGCGAGTTTCAGCTCGGTGTAATGATCGAGACGCCGGCGGCCGTATTGATCGCGCCGACGCTGGCTAGGGAAGTCGCCTTCTTTTCCATCGGCACCAACGATCTGACCCAATACATCATGGCCGCCGACAGGCTCAATCCGACGGTCGCCAAGCTCAACGACGTCACCAATGTCGCGGTCATGTCGGCGATCGAGATGACCGCGCGGGCAGGGGTGGCGGCCGGCATCATGGTCGGCATGTGTGGCGAGGCAGCGGGCCGCCCGGATTTGGTCCCGCAGTTCATCCGCATGGGCCTGACCGAGCTGTCGATGAGCCCGGCCTCGATCCAGCGTGCCAAGAAGTGCATCGCCGAGCTGGGGGCTTAGCCGGGCAGGGTGCCGCTCAGGGCAAATGCGCCAGCAGCACCCGGAAGATCGCACCAAGGTCCTCGACGGGAGTTGCCCCATCGAGCGCGCGCATGATGCGGTCGCGGCGTGCCTCGATCGCCAAGCCGGCCGCTTCCAGCAGGTCGACGTCGCTCATGCCGGACGGCGACAGCGTGGCGATGCCGGCGGCGAGCGCCACAGGCGCCAGCGGTACGAGATCGGGACCCGTCATGCCATCGCCGGACGGTTGCTGGCTGGCGAGCAGTTCGACAAGCGTGGCAGCGGCAACGGCGGCGACGGCATCCAGCCGGCTGTTTGGGCCTGCCGTGCGCATAGCCGCGAGCAATTCGCCATGGTTACGGCGGATAGCCAGATGCGCCTGGCTGAAACCTGCCTCGTGCAGCGGCGTCCGATCGTCGGCACTCAGCCGCGGCGAGGCCTTGAGCGCGGCATAAAGGTCGCGGCGAAACAGCCGCTCGCCTTCGACCGCAGCCGTGCGCCCGGTGGCGAAGTAGGTGTCGAAGCCGTGCAGGCGGGCGCCATTGCTGGCGCGAATGATCGGCAGCAACGAGCGCGACACCGTCTCGGCGACCGTCAGCGTATCGTCGACCACGCTTGCCGCACGGCCAAGCAGCCGCTCGATCTCGGCAGGCGGGGCAAACGGCTCGGCTACCTGTGGCCGGCGCGGGCCGCCGGGATTGTCGTGACGGCTGGCGCGAACCAAATGACGCACGTCGCGGAGGCGATCCTTGATGTTGACGACAACATCCTCAGAAAGACTTCTCAGCATTTTACGCATTCCTTCGTGCCGGATCGGCGCCATGATGAAGCACCAGACTCGGTCATTGCAGCACTGTTTTGTACGAGGTGCAATTCATTCGCGACACCTCGCCGCTTGACCTTGCCGCGGTTCCTTGAAAAGTGATGTGAACTGAAACGGGGGGAGCCGCGTGAGCAAGGGTGTCAAAGGGTCGGGTGGAAAATCGCGTGCCGCCGAGACACCTCAGGATGTCGAGAATTCCCCGACCGACAGCCGGGCCGACCGGCTTCGCGTCCGCGCCGCCTGGATGTATTTCATCGAACAGATGACGCAGAACGACATCGCCGAGGTCCTCGGCGTCGGCCGCGTCACTGTGGTCAGGATGCTGGCCGAAGCGCGTGCCCGCAACGAGGTCAGGATCGCCATTGAGGGCGACCTGTCCGGCATCGTCAGGCAGGAGCGCGAACTCGAGCAGAAGTTCGGCGTGCAGCGCGCAATCGTTGCCCCGCTTTCCATCGAGGGGGCAGATCCGATTCCTGCCATAGGTGCTGCCACTGGCGACTATCTGTCCGAGGCGATGAAATCAGGCATGTCTGTGGGTGTCGGCTGGGGCCGCACACTTACCGGGACCTTGCCGTTCATCAGCGGCAAGCCGCTCAGCGATTTCAGGGTCATTTCGCTGCTTGGCGGTGTTGGCGTGGCGCGCCGCACAAACCCGGCCGAATTCGCCTGGCGCTTCGCTCAGGCCTTCCAGGGCGACGGCTACCTCATTCCCGCGCCGGCTGTCGTCGACAGCGTCGAGACCAAGCGCGCGCTGATCGAGCGCTGCGGCCTGCACGAGGTCTTTGCGCTCGCCGACACGCTTGACGCCGTGCTTGTCAGCGTCGGCGACATCGCCTCGGCCAGTACTTTCTATCGCGGCGGCTTCCTCACCGAGGCCGAGCGCAAGAAACTGGCTGCCAAGGGCGCGGTCGGCGATCTCATGTTTCACTTTTTCGACCGCAACGGCGAACTGGTCGACCACCCGATCAACGACCTGGTCATGTCGGTCGACGTCGACCGGATCAGGCGCGCCCCGCTGCGCATCCTGACATCAGGCGGCACCGACAAGATCGACGCGCTGCTGGGGGCGATGAAACTGGTGCGGCCGACAGTTCTGATCACCGATGAGCATAGTGCCAAGCGGATGATCGAGGCGCCCTGAGATGCATCGCGCATGCGCTGCTTGTCATCGTTCGGGGTGACCTGCATGATCACGCGACGGTGCCACGATCGAAAAAAAACACGAGCCGTGAGCTTTGCCACCACTGGAGGTTACATGCCTGATTTCAATCCAGAGAATGTCCGCTCCCTGGTCAGCAAGGTCATGAGGGCGTCGCCGTCCGACGTCAGATTGATCGTGCAGCGGCTGCATGACCACGCCGTCGATGAGCGCATGTCGCCTGAGGCCACCAAAGCTTTTGTCGCCGAACTCGGCTATGGCAGCCTGGAAACCTTCTGCGCCGATATCGGCCTACCGGCTCATATCGCGGAGCGCTGGGGCCGCTTCGGCGTTTCAGGTGAAATGCGCCAGGTCTTCACCTTGCTTGCCGCGCAGCGCACCAAGATGGCCGAGGCGATCGCCGAATTCGAAGCGATGACCCATGTCGGCATCGAAGACTTCCTGCGTGACAGGGGCCTGCTCTAGGCCGCTGCTCGCAGCCTCTAGGGCAGCTTGGTCAGTGCCGCCGCACTGTCGCTGTCGGTGATCAGCACATTGGCCTTGACCGCGGCAAGCGCTGCGCGAATGGCCGGGATCTTGCGCTTGCCGCCGGCGGCAAGTACCAGGTTCGGCACAGCGCCGACGGCCTCAAGGTCGACGGCCATGACCCTGTCGTTGACCTCATGCTCGACCATCCGGCCCTCGGCATCGATGAAGTAGCACAGCATGTTGGCGACAGCGCCTCTGGCCTTGAGCGGGGCAACGAAGGATTGCGGCACGATGCCATGGCGGAAGATGGTGGCGTTTGCCGACATCTCGCCGACGGTCAGCAAAGCAATGTCTGCCTTGGCCGCGCGCTTGCGCACATCCACCAGTTCAGGCTGTGCCCACAACAGATCACGAAGCTCGCGGCTGTGCGCGATCACAGGTGCGGTGATCTGGTAGCTGTCGACGTCGAAGGCCTCGGCCACCTTTGCGGCGACGGTTGAGGGATTGATCCATTGCGAGTGCGGCAGGCTGCCGACCAGGGCAACGACGCTGGCGCCCTTGAGATGCCTTCGGCTGAGGAACCCGATGCTGGAATGCAGCGTGGCGCCGCCGCCGATCGCCAGCGTCATGCCGTCCTGCATCTGCTCGTCGAGATAAAGCGCGATCGCATGGCCGATCGACCTCTCCAGGTGCTCGTCGCCTGAAGGCGTCGGCACGACGATGGCGGCATCGAGGCCCCACTGCCTTTCCAGTGCCCGTTCGAGCTCGACCTGCCTGGTGGTCTGGGCGTTGATGGTCGTCACCACCACCCCGTCAGCGGTACAGGCGGCGAGTGTCCGCATCACCTTGACCCGGGTCACCTTCAGCTTGTCGGCGATCTGCTCCTGGGTCAGCCCTTCGACGTAGTAGAGCCATGCCGTCTTCACCGCGAGGTCGGATGAGACCATCGCCGCGCCTGCCTTTACCGGCGCTGCATTCTTTGTGCTCATCCTGTCTGCCCCTCGATGCCGTTTCGATTCCGAAGAATGGCTTTTCTTACACCACATGCAAGGGCCGGATGACCGTCCGAAACCGTCTTTTCAGGGTCAAAATTTCGCAATGCAGCATGTTCATTTGTATTTGACAGGCAACAAATGATCATATCATAAATGTGTCAGCGTTCTGTCACCCAAGTGTCAAACGCGCTGTGTAGGGAGGTCGTGGCACGCGGATCTGAAGCCGACTTGCCATGTGTGGACACAACAGGAGGTTTCATGAAAACGACATTCGTCAGGCTGGCCGCGAGCCAGCTCGCCTTGGCAATGGCGCTGTTTGCAGGTGCGGCCAACGCCGAAACGCTGACCCTTTACACGTCCCAGCCGGAAGCCGATGCGACCAGGACCGTCGAGGCCTTCAAGAAGGCGCATCCCGACGTCGATGTGCAGATCTACCGCTCGGGAACCAGCGATGTCCTGGCCAAGCTCGCTGCCGAGTTCGCCGCCAACAGCCCGCAGCCCGATGTGCTGCTGATTGCCGATGCGGTCAGCATGGAACTGCTGAAGAAGGAGGCGCGGCTGATGGCCTATCCCGAGGCCAAGCTCGATGGTTTCGCGGCTGACTCCTACGATGCCGACAAGACCTATTTCGGCTCCAAGCTGATCACCACAGGCATCGCCTACAACACCGCCGCTGCTGAAAAGCCCGAGCATTGGGCTGACCTGGCCAAGCCTGCCTATGCCAATGGCCTGGTCATGCCGAGCCCGCTCTATTCGGGAGCCGCCGCCTACCTGCTTTCCGGCTTCACCGGCAATGCCGATTATGGCTGGGGCTATTTCGACAAGCTGAAGGCCAACAACACCATCTCCGTGCGCGGCAACGGTGCTGTGCTGAAGTCGGTTGCCAGCGGCGAGAAGCCCTACGGCATCCTGGTCGACTTCATGGCGATGAATGCCAAGGCCAAAGGCTCGCCGATCGAGTTCGTCTTCCCGTCCGAGGGCGTGCCCGCCGTCACCGAGCCGGTGGCCATTCTTTCGACGGCAAAGAACGTCGCCGGCGCCAAGCAATTCGTCGACTTCATTCTTTCCGACGAGGGCCAGAAACTCGCCCTCGACCAGGGCTATCTGCCGGCCAAGTCTTCCGTCGGCCGCCCAGCCTGGCTGCCCGAAGGCGTCGAGGTCAAGGTCATGAACTTCGACGTCAAGACGATCGTCGAGAAGATCGAGGCCGACAAGACCAAGTTCTCCGGCCTGTTCGGCGGATAACAGCCATTGGCATGCCCCGGAAGGCTCATCGGCCTTCCGGGGCTCCATTCGCAGGTTTGAACTGTCGATGCGCCTGCGTCGCTCGGCGCCCTTGCAAGGGAGAGCCGCCCTGTTTTCCGGAACCGAAAAATGTCTGTCAGGCTGAAACAAGGTCGAGGCCAGGAATGGGCCATGACGGTGGTGGTCGCCGCACTCATCGTGCTGTTGTCCATCCTGCCGATGCTGCGCCTGATCCAGGAGATCTTCGCTCCGGGCGGCACCGTGTCCACAGCGGCGATCAGCGCCGGCCTGACCAACGCGACGACCTGGGTCGCCACGGGCAATACGCTCGTCGTCGGCTTTCTCGGCACCGCGCTGGCCGTGATCCTCGGCACGTCGATCGCGCTGCTTGTCACGCTCACCGATGTGCGTGGTCGCAGCGCCTTCGTGCTGTGTTACGTCATGCCGTTGATGATCGCGCCGCAGGTGACCGCACTTGCCTGGCTGCAGCTGTTCGGCCCGGCAAGCCCGTTGCTCAAGCTGTTTGGCATTGCGCCGCCGCTGGGCAGCCGCAACCCGCTTTATTCGCCCGAAGGCATCATCCTGTTGCTTGGCGTGCAATACGGGCCGCTGGTCTTCCTGCTCGTGCGCGCCGGGCTGAGGAAACTGCCGCGTGAGCTGGTCGAGGCCGCCCGCGCCAGTGGTGCTGGCTGGTTCACTGTGCTGCGCACCATCGTTTTGCCGCTGATGACCCCGTCGATCGTTGCGGCGGCGGCACTCGCCTTCGTCTCATGTGTCGGCAATTTCGGCATCCCCGCCTTCCTCGGCATTCCCGCCAACTATCTCGTGCTGCCGACGCTGATCTACCAGCGGCTTGCCGGCGGCGGCCCTGCCGTGCTCGGCGACGCGGCCTTCCTGTCGGTCCTGATCGGCCTCATCGCCATGGCCGGTATCGTCGCCCAGGAGATGATGAGTCGGCGTCGCGATTACCGCATCAGCTCGACGTCGCTTGCCGCCGAGCCCTATGAATTGGGCAAGTGGCGACTGCCGGTGCAGGTCATGATGTGGTGCCTGATCGTGCTGATCCTGTTCCTGCCACTGCTTGGTCTGCTGCTCAGCTCGCTGGTGCCCGGCTACGGCATTCCTCTCAATGCCGCCACCGCCACGCTCGACAACTACCGCTTCGTCCTGTTCGAATATGGTGCGGCCAGGCGCGCCTTCCTCAACAGCTTTGCGCTGTCGCTCTCCGCGGCCATCTTCGCCGTGCTGGTCGCGATCCCGGTCGCCTATCTCGTCGCCTGGAGCGGCAAGAAGTGGGTCAAGTACCTGAACCTCGCGGTCGAACTGCCCTACGCCTTGCCGGGGGTGGTGCTGGCGATTGCCTCGCTGCTGCTCTTCCTCAAGCCCATCCCGTTCACTGGCGTCCAGATCTACAACACCGTCTGGATCATCCTCTATGCCTATCTCGCCCGCTTCCTGGTGCTGGCGCTGCGGCCAACCATCGCTGGGTACCACCAGATCGACCGGGCGCTGGAGGAGGCGGCGCGCATCGCCGGTGCTGGCCTGTTCACCCGCATGCGCACCATCATCTTCCCGCTCGTCGCGCCGGCAGCACTTGCCGGCGGCCTGCTCATCTTCATGACCGCGCTCAGCGAGCTGACCGTCTCGGCGCTGCTGTGGTCATCGGGTTCCGAGACGATCGGCGTCTTGATGTTCTCCTTCGAGCAAGGCGGCGATTCCAATTACGCGTCGGCAATTTCGGCGATCACAGTGGCGATAACCTTCGTCCTGATGCTGCTGGCAAATCTGCTTGCCGCCCACCTACCCAGCGGAGTGCTCCCATGGCGGGACTGATCATCAACGGCGTCACCAAGACCTTCGGCGACTTCGACGCTGTCAAGGACGTCTCCATCGATGTCAGGGACGGGGAGTTCCTGGCCGTGCTGGGGCCGTCCGGCTGCGGCAAGACGACTTTGCTCCGTCTCGTCGCCGGGTTCGAGAACGTCACCTCAGGCGATATCCGCATCGGCAACGAGATCGTCTCCACCGCCGATGGCTGCGTTCCACCGGAGAAGCGGCGCGTCGGCATCGTTTTCCAGAATTACGCGCTGTGGCCGCACATGACGGTTGCCGAGAACATCGGCTATTCGCTCAAGGTCGCCAAGGTCGATGCCGAGACCCGCAAGCGCAGGGTCGACGACGCCATGGCGCTTGTCGACCTCAAGGGTTTCGGCGACCGCCGGCCGGCCAATCTTTCCGGCGGCCAGCGCCAGCGGGTCGCGCTTGCCCGCTGCCTGGTCGCGGCACCATCGCTGGTGCTGTTCGACGAACCGCTGGCCAATCTTGACGTCCATTTGCGCGCCGCGATGGAAGACGAGTTTGCCGCCTTCCACAAACGCACTGGCACAACGATCGTCTACATTACCCACGACCAGGCCGAAGCCATGGCGCTGGCCGACCGTATCGCCGTCATGGACAATGGCCGCCTGGCCCAACTCGCAGCACCCCGCGAACTTTATAGCGAGCCGGCCAACGAGATGGTCGCCTCCTTCATCTCCGAAGGCATCGTCATTCCTGCCCAGGTGCTCAGTCCGGCCGAAAGCGGTCATATCAGGGTGGGCGTGCTCGGTCAGGAGATCGTCGTTCGCTGCCGCGAGGGCGAGAGACCACGCGACAACGCCAAGATCTGCTGCCGCGCCCCTGAAATCTCGGCGGCTGCCGCTGGCGAACCGGGCATCGACGGCACGGTCAGGCGCGCGGTCTACAAGGGCGGCGTGGCACGCATCGAGTTTGCCCCGGACGCCGATCCGTCCGTCACGCTGCATTTCGAGCAGCCCGACCCCAATCCGTTCGAAGCTGGCGCCAAGGCGCGCGTCCGCATCGCCTCCGGCTGGCTGATCCCCGGCGGTGCTGCGGCATGACGATGCGGGTCGATCTCTGCGGCGGCTTTGGTGAGAAGGGGCGCACCTGCGTGGCCATTTCAGGCGGTGGCCAGCGCATCCTGCTCGATGCCGGCATCAAGGTCGGTGCTTCCGGCGCGGAGTACTACCCGGTACTTGCTGGCGGCATCGATGAACTGGATGCGGTACTCATCTCGCATGCTCATGAAGACCATGTCGGCGCGCTGAGCTGGCTGCTTTCGCAAGGCTATGGCGGGCGCATCCTGATGACATCCGAGACACTTGAGGAAGCTCCAGCGACGCTCGGCGCCTATGCCGATCCTGACGAATTCAAGCGTTTTCCGCTTCCTGAGGAACGAATAGAGCTTTTTGAGCCCGGAGACATCTTGACGATCGGCGGTCTGCAGGTCGCCACCGGCCGCTCCGGTCATGTCGTCGGTGGTGTCTGGTTCGCGGTCGACGACGGCAGCCGCAAGGTTGTCTATTCCGCCGACGTGGTGCCCGACAGCAGCGTGTTCGTCATGGACCCGATGCCGCGTTGCGACCTCTTGGTGTTCGATGCGTCCTATGGCGCCGACTTGGTCAGCGGTGCGGCTCGCGCCCAGGCGATCGGCGAGTGGGTCGCTGCCCATCCGGGAGGCTGCCTTCTGCCGACGCCGCTGTCGGGCCGCTCGCTCGAACTGATGGCCGTTCTCCCTGGTCCCATCGCCATCCACGCCGGCATGCGGGCTTCGCTCGCGGCCCAGATCGAGGCGAGGGCGGCTCTCCATCCGGCGATGGTCCCACAATTGCGGCGGCGCCTGACTGATGCCGCCGACTGGCACGACGACGATGGCTTGCCGGCCTGCGCACTGCTTGCCGACGACGGCATGGGCAAGGCCGGGCCGTCGGCGACGTTGCTGCCGCTGGCCGATGCCGCCGGCTATCCCGTCCTGCTCACCGGCCATCTGCCGGCGGGTTCTCCGGGCGAGGCGTTGCATGCGGCTGGCCGGGCCGGCTGGATACGCATGCCGACGCATCCGACGCTGTCGGGCAACCTCGCCATCTGGGAAGGTGCCGGACGGCCGGTGGCGCTTGGCCATTCCTGCCCGCCCGACGCACTCGCTGGGCTTGCGCCGCACAT
The DNA here is from genome assembly GCF_044056035.1 of Aminobacter sp. UC22_36. NCBI lineage: Bacteria > Pseudomonadati > Pseudomonadota > Alphaproteobacteria > Hyphomicrobiales > Phyllobacteriaceae > Aminobacter > Aminobacter sp. UC22_36. Next base: position 652,599 of record NZ_CP171995.1, on the reverse strand, counting down.
GCCGTCGCTGCGCATCGACCTGTACATCGGCGACAGCTACACTCTCGCTTCTTGAGGTCCGCCATGAAAATCCTGATCTGCAACGACGACGGCATCGCCGCGCCGGGCCTGGCCCGTCTCACGGCGGCGGCGCAAACCATCAGCGACGATGTCTGGGTTGTTGCGCCCGAGCGCAAGTACACCGCCGCCGGCCCGTCTTTGACCATGGCCGAGCCGATCACCATGCGCCGCATCGCCGAACGCTGGTATTCCTGCTCCGGCCGGCCTGCGGACTGCGTCGTCACCGCCATGACCTGGCTGCTTGCCGGCGACGACAGGCCCGACATCGTTCTTGGCGGCATCAATGACGGCCGCAACGTCGCTGAAGACCTTGCCTATTCCGGCACGCTCGGCATCGCCCGCGAGGCCAGCTTCTGGGGTGTTCCGGCCATCGGCTTCTCGCAGGTCAAGTCGCCCGACATCCGGCCAAGCGACGATGCCTGGCTCGGCGGGCTGATCGCCGACCTGTGGCGCAAGCGGGCGGACTGGGTGCTGGAGGGCCATTGGCTCAGCATCAATCTGCCATCGTCGCTACCGGCCGAAATCCGGCAGCCAAAGATCGGCCGCGACAAGATCGCCCGGCGCTCGGAGGTCGTCGAACAGGACGGCGATCGCACCGTGCTCGTCTTACCGAGGGGCCGTGAGCGGACGAGCGTCAAGGGCGACGAAAACAGCATCATCGATGCCGGCTACATCACCATCAACCGCATCAACTGGTTTGGCGAGACGCGCCTTGCCGACAGCTTTCTGAAGGCGTGACCGCCAGTCAGAGCCGTATCAGGCTGAAGCTGGAGCTGCGTTCGGTCTGACGCCAAGCGTCGAGCACTGTCGCGACATTGGCGTCCACGCCATCCGTCGTGTCCAGTTCCAGGTCGTAGGTCTTGCCGAGATGGATTGTCTCGTAGTCGCGTTTAGCGCTTCCCAGCGGCCGGTCGCCGCGTGCGCTTTCGCGTTCGATCAGCAGTTCCAGCGGACAGTGCACGGCGACGAAGAACACGTCGTGTTGCGCAAAAGAGCCGGAAAGGGTCTCAAGCCACCCTGGCGTATCCAGTATGTGTTCAAGGATCAGGTTGTTGCCGGCGTCGGCATAGGCGACAAGCGACGCGTGGAAGCCGTCGAAGAAAGCCTTCCTGGACTCGGCCCAGGCAAATTCCCCGCTGCGGAAGCGGCTGAGGGGGAGAACGCCGGAGTCGCGCAGGTGGTCGATCGAAATGTGCCAGAACGGCCTTTCGATGCGGGCTTGCAGTTCTCTTGCGATGGTGGACTTTCCGCTGCTGGATGCCCCATGCAGGAAAATGATCTGCGCCATGTGATGCCTCGGCTCCTCTTGGGGCGCCGTTTTGTTGCCGCGATATGTCAGGCGTATGACCGCTCTACTCCGGGGCGCCGTCGATGCCGAAGCGACCACGTCGTCGCTCCACCAGCAGACACACTGCCAGCGCGGCGCATGCCAGGCCTAGCGCCAATGGCAGTCCCTGATGTCCGATCAGTTGTATCGCCAGGCCCGTCGCAGGCGAGCCCACGATGCCGCCGATGCCCCATGCAAGCGCGAAACCTGCATTGCCGGCGATCAAGGCCTGGCCGGTGAAACGCTCGCCGAGCTGGATCAGCGCCATGGTGTAGATTCCGAAAGAGGCCCCGCCCCACAGGAAGACAACGGGCCAGATCAGCCACGCGTCGAAGACCTGTGGCAACAGCAGGCAGCCAGCCAGTGAAGCCAGGACACAGGACAGCATGGTTCGCGTCGAGCCTAGCTGCTCGGCCATGCGCCCGAGCAGGATCTGCAGCAAGGCGTTGCCGGCGATGAAGCAGGTGATGAGCGAAGCGATCCTGCCTTCGGCGCTGCCGAGCGCTGCGCCATAGACCGCAAACAGGGAAATCAAGGTCTGCTCGAAGGCGGCGGCGGTGAAAACCGCAAACAACAGCAGCGGCGCAAGGGTGAAGAAGTCGCCGATCGACGTTGCCTCACCGTCATGCGGCATCCTTGGCATGCGCGGTACGACCGCAAGTACGATCAGGCCGCAGGCAAGGAACGCCACGATGCCGACCATAAAAGGCGGCCAGCCCTCCGTACCGACCAGGCCGAGCGATAGCGGGCCGATGGCGAAGCCGCCCGAAACGATCGCTGAATAAAGGCCCATGATGCGACCCCGCCGGGATGCCGGCGTGATCGCCAGCAGCCAGGTTTCACTGATCACGTAGAGTGGATTGGCAAAGAAGCCGAGCAGGAAGCGCAGCGGCATCCAGGCCCAGGCGTCCTGGATCAGGGCGATGGCGACCAGGGTGGCCGCAGCCAATATCGAACACAGGATCGCAAGCCGCGCTGCTCCCGCACGCCGGGTCAGCCCGGGAATGACGGGCGAAGACACGATGAAACCCAGCGGTGTCATCGCCGCCGACAGGCCGATCAGGCTTGCCGTCGTCCCTTGCCGCTCCAGGATGAAGCTGAGCAGCGGATAGGTCAGTCCCTGTGCCACGGCAAATACCGTGACGGTCGCAATGACACCCGCCATCGCGGCCCATGGGATCTGTCGCTGCGTTGTCGTGCTTTCGGCCGTCATGCAGACCTCGATGCAGGGCAGCAGGGCAATTCTGTCACGTGGCGAACCACTGCTGCACGAAGAAACTGGCGGTCAGGTGTCATCACAGCCTCACGCTTGCCAGAAGTGTTTGGCGATCTCCGTCTCGACCTGGCGTCGTGTCAGGCCGATATCGTCGATCAGATGGGGATCGGCTTTCAATTTCTGTTCGAGTTCCCAGCGGAAGCGTATCCGCCAGCGCCAGGTCGCTATGGTGCCTGGCAGGTTCGCCCATCTTGCCTGAGGCGAGGCCGGTGCAACCTTGCAAATATCGTTCATAGCAACCTCGTCCGGCCTTGAGATGCTGGACCCCTCGACCTCGATGAGGATGACTTCTGCAGAATACGAACCGCGTCGTCCTTAAGTCCTGCCAAATAGTTCCAAAAACTTCCAAACGGGCTATAGATGCGCCGCATGCAGGGAGCGCGTTTTGCCTTTGGTCCGTTCGTGCTTGATCCGGATGCTGGAACGCTGGTCCGGAACGATGGTCCTGTGGCCGTCAGCCACCGCGGGCTGAAGCTGCTTGCGGCGCTGGTCGGGAGACCGGGCGAAATCCTCGGCAAGTCCGAGTTGATGGATGCGGCCTGGCCGGGCACCTCGGTCGAGGAGGGCAACCTCACCGTCCAGATCGCGCAGCTCAGAAAATTGCTTGGTCCCAACGACGACGGTGGCGAATGGATCTCCACGGTCCCGCGCGTCGGTTACCGCTTCACCGGTGCGGTCGAACAGCTTGGCGTAGCCAAGCAAAAACCCTTGCCGCTACCCGACAAACCGTCGATAGCCGTGCTGCCCTTCGTCAATGTCAGCAACGATCCCGAGCAGGGGGCTTTCGCGGACGGGTTGACCGAAGACCTGATCACCGACCTGTCCAGGGTGCCCGGGCTGTTCGTCATCGCACGCAACTCATCCTTTGCCTACAAGGGGAGGGCGATGGACGTGCGCACGATCGCAGGCGACCTCGGCGTGCGCTATTTGCTGGAGGGCAGCGCACGGCGCGCCGGGGGCCGCGTGCGCATCAACGCCCAACTGGTCGACGCGCGGAACGGCGATCATATGTGGGCGGAACGCTTCGACCGCAGCGTGGACGATATCTTCGCCGTCCAGGACGAGGTCACCGGCAAGATCGTGGAGGCGTTGCTCGGCCGGCTACGCACCCAGCCTTCGCGCACCCGGCCCAGGAATCTCGAGGCCTACGATCTTTGCGTGCGGGCGCGCAGGCTGATCGATGATTCGCCGCAGATGGCGCGGGAAGCGCATCTGATGCTGACGCGCGCGGTTTTGCTCGATCCTGACTACGCCGAGCCCTATCGCTGGCTTGCCATGAACCATTGGATGGGATGGGTGCATTGGGGCGGTCCGACAGAAGCTGACCGTGGCGTTGCCTTGGAACTGGCGCGCAAGGCTGTCGCGATAGATCCCAACGATGCCGGCTGCCGCTGGATCCTGGCTTACCTGCTTGCTTATGAGCGTTGCTTCGCCGAGGCGGATGCGGAATTCGCCCGGGCGATCGAGCTCGACCCGAACGAGGCCGATACCTGGGCGGCGCTCTCCGACATTGCTGTCCTTGCCGGGCGTGTCGATGAAGGGCTTGAGAACATTCGCAAGGCGTTCCGGCTGAACCCGTTTCCGGCAAGCTGGTACTATCTGACACTCGGCCAGGCGCAGTATGCGGCCGGCGACTACGAGGCAGCCGTCGATACGTTGCGCCGGGACGAGACCTACCGAACGAGTTCACGCCGTTTCCTGGCGGCAAGCCTTGCCCAGCTCGGCCGGCTCGACGAGGCGCGTGCCGAGGTCGAACTGTTCCTTGTCGGCAATCCGCATTTCACAACGCGCCACTGGGCGACGACGGAGCCATTCCGCGACGCCGCGACGCTTGAGCATTTCGTCGGTGGCTTCCGCAAGGCCGGCCTTCCTGAGTAACGCGCCGGCGTGACACCAACGGGCAATCTTGCGTACGACAACCCATTGGCATCGCTGCAAAGTCGCACCAGAGGTAGAACCCACCCCCAGTGTGAAACCGCGAATTGGCAAGCCTGCAATAGGCTAATGGCCGCGCCGCAGACGCCATTGCGCTAACGAATGGATGCGATCAGGCATGCATGCAGAAATTGCCGGAGGCCTTTCTATCGCCACTGCCCCCCCCGGAGATCATCGCCCTGTGAGATGGGGGCGATTTCGCGCTCAAGCAAGGCGGGCGATGGCCTCGCCCTGGGCGTCGAACAGTGACACGCGCGCACTGTCAATAGCTATACCGACCGTCTCGCCTACGCGAACTGCGGTGTCTGCGGGCGCACTGACGTTGATCAGGCCAAGCTGGTCATTGCGGATGAAGACGCTGGTGTTGCCGCCGAGATATTCGGCGACCTCGACTGTGCCGCGGCAGTTGCCGTTGTCGGGAGCCACAAGTGCCAGATGTTCGGGGCGGGCGCCGAGCTGGGTCGGCATGCCGGAAAAGGCGAGGGACAGCACGCCCTGGCCGGCGAGGTCAAGCTTGGCGTCGCCAGATGGGGCGCAGGCGAGCACGTTCATCTTGGGGCTGCCGATGAACTGGGCGACGAACAAATTGGCGGGACGCTCGTAGAGCTCGTGCGGGCTGCCGTGCTGCATGACGCGGCCTTCCTTGAGCACGACGATGCGGTCGGCCAGCGTCATCGCCTCGACCTGATCGTGGGTGACATAGATCATTGTGGCACCAAGCGCCCGGTGCAGCTTGGCGATCTCGAGCCGCATGTCGACGCGGAGTGCTGCGTCCAGATTGGACAGCGGCTCGTCGAAGAGAAAGGCAACCGGCTCGCGTACGATGGCGCGGCCGATGGCAACGCGCTGGCGTTGGCCGCCCGACAGCTGGCGCGGGTAGCGGTCGAGCAAATGGGTGAGCTTCAGCGTGTCGGCAGCCTGGTCGACCTTGGCCTTGATTGCATCCGGCGAGAGTTTCGCGAGCTTGAGCCCAAAGCCCATGTTCTGGCGCACGGTCATGTGTGGATAGAGCGCGTAGGACTGGAACACCATGGCAAGCTGGCGCTCGACCGGCGCCGCCTTGGTGACGTCCCGGCCATCGATCAGCAGGCGACCGGAGGTGGTCTCCTCGAGCCCCGCGATCATGCGCAAAAGCGTGGACTTGCCGCAGCCCGAGGGGCCGACGATGACGACGAACTCGCCATCCGAAATGTCGAGGTCGAGATCCCTGATGATCTCGGTGCCGCCATAACGCTTGCCGGCCTTTTGCAGTGAAATCGTAGCCATAGAACCTCCTGGGAGAAACTCTTGTCTGCACATCGTGCTTTCCGAAAATCACAGGATTTTCGGGCCGACGTGCGTGTCAGCCTTTGACCGCGCCGGCCGTCATCGACCCGCTGATCTGGCGATACATGACGAGGCCGAGCAGCATCGGCGGCAGCGCGCCGACGATCATGACGGCCGAGGCCACGCCCCACTGCACGCCGCCGCCGCTGGCGGCGAAGAAGAACGAGGCGCCGACGGTGATGGGCACCGCCTTGGACGTGGTCAGCATCAGGCCGAACAGGAACTCGTTCCAGGCGGTGATGAAGCCGAAGATCAGGCTGGTGACGATGGCCGGACGGCAAAGCGGGGCGATGACTTTTGTCAGGATCTGGAAGCGGGTGGCACCGTCCATCAGGGCTGCTTCGTCAAGCTCGCCCGGCAGGTCACGGATGGCGTTGACCAGGATGACGAGCGCCAGCGGCAGGTTGACGATGGTGAGGATCAGGCCGAGGCCTAGACGTGTGTCGAGAAGCGCCAGCCACTGGAACATCATGTAAAGCGGAATGGCGAAGATGATCAGCGGCACGGCACGCAAATTGACGATGAAGGGCAGGAGCGTGCGTTCGCCGAGCTTGCCGCGGGCGATCGCGTAGGCTGCGGGCAGGGCGAAGGCGACTGCTAGCAGGGTGCCGAGTGCGGCGACCGCGACGCTGTTGGCGAGATAGAGGAAGATGTTGAGCCGATCAGACACGGTGAAGACGGTGGCGTAGTTTGCGAGCGTTGGCGCGTAAACCCATAGGCCGGGATTGGTCGACAGCTCGCGTGCGCTCTTGAACGAGGTCGAGAGCGTGACGAGGATCGGGAAGTTCATCGCAAGGGCGGCAATAGCGAAGACGATCCAGCGGAGGGCGGTGATCATCAGCGGGCTCCCTTGCGACGGGCGGCAAGCGCGTTGAGGCCGTAGAGGACGGTGAACGACACGGCAAACAGGATGACGGAGGCCGCGACCGCCTTGCCGATGGCGCCCTGTTTGAAGAAGGCTTCATAGATGTAGATCGACAGTGAGGCGGTCGAGCCGCCCGGGCCGCTGCCGGTCAGCACATAGACATTGTCGAAGACGCGGAAGCCGTCGATGAAGCGGATGAGCAGGGCAACCACGATTGTCGGTGCCATCAGCGGTAGCTCGATGTAGCAGAGCCGGTGGCGATAGCGCGCACCGTCCATGGCGGAGGCTTCGATGATCTCCTTGGGGATGGCTTGGTAGGCCATGTAGAAGAGCAGGAAGGCGAAGGGCGTCCACTGTAGCGTCTCGACCACTGTTAGCGTCCAGAAGGCCGAAGCCGGCCCGAGGAACGAGAAGCTCGCGCCGAACCAGGTCCAGAGATAATAGGGCACCGGGCCGACGAACTCGTGCAACACGAGGCGGTACATCAGGCCGACGAGCGCCGGCGCCACCATCAGCGGCAGCATAAGGATCGCCATCAGCCAGCTGCGCTTTTCGATCAGTGGCGACAGGAAGATGGCGAGGAACAGGCCGATCGCGCATTCGAGCACGGCAGTGAGCAGGCCGAAGCGGAAGGAGAACCAGCTTGCCTGCCAGAAGGAACTGTCGTTCCAGACGGCAGTGAAGTTGGAGAAGCCTGATATCTCGGGGCTGCGCAGTGTCTCGAAACTGACCTCGGAGACCGAATAGACGAGGTTGACGATCGCAGGGAAGCCGAGGAAGACGAGCAGGAACAGCACCAGCGGCACTGCCAGAAGCCGGAATTCGGACGAGGGGGCGCGTTGCGAAAACGTTGTCATCAAAACCGATCTAAGGCTGGCGTTCCAATGGAAGCAATGGCTGCTGGCCGACCCGGAAACCGTGGCCGTCATCAAGGCATTCATCTGGACAGGCTCAGGATTCGGCACCTCGGACCCACGCGGGCAGAAAGGGGTGCCAGGATCGCCCGGCCATGCCCAGGGCATGGAAGCGCGGGGAGATGCCGAATCCTGAACCTGTTGGGGGTGGCCGGCGGGGGCATTGCGCCGCCACCGGCCAACCGCTTACTTGAGCAGATCGGCCATGCCCTTTTCGGTGTTGCCAAGCGCGTCGTCGAGCGACTGCTGGCCCGACCAGTAGCCGGTGAACTCCTTGGCCTGGAGCTCATAGACCGAGAGCGCCTTGGCCGAGGTGCCGCCGTTCATGACATAGCCGTACTTGCTGGCGAATTCGCCGAGCTTGACCAGGTCGGGACGGTCGGCTGCCACTTCCTTGACGACGTCGGGTGTAAGCGCCGGTGCGCCGTTGTTCTTGGCATAGATCAGAGCTGCTTCCTTCGACGACAGCCACTTGATGAAGGCCTTCGCGCCATCCTTGTTCTCGGCATTCTTGTTGAGGCCGAAGCCGAGGCCGTGGATGTGGGTGAAGCGGCCCTCGGGGCCGGCCGGCGGGGCGATGGTCTCGGTGACCTCGGCGACCGCGGGCGACTTCTCCTTGGAGGTCAGGTCGGAGGCGGCGGCGTTCCACTGCATCATGGCGGCGACCTGACCTGACGCGTAGGCGGCGTTGGCCTCGGCGAACTCGTAGGACAGCGAGTCGCGCGGGGTGGCGCCGGCGTCATAGAGCAGCTTGTAGATCTCGAGGCCCTTGCGGTAGGCGTCGGAGTTGACCGTGACCTTGCCGCTCTCGTCCATCCAGTTGCCGCCATAGGAACGCGGCAGGGACTGGAACACCATCATGTTGAAGAGCAGGTTCTTGAGCTGCAGCACGGTGCCGTAGCGTGTCGGGCTATCCGGGTTCACGGCCTGCGTGAAGTACAGCGCGGTCGCCGCATAGTCGTCCCAGGTCCACTCGTCCGGGTTCTTCGGCTCGAGCTTCTTGCCGAGGTGCTTTTCGGAGATTTCGGCGAACTTCGCCTTGGCCGCGTCGTCCTTGAGCAGCGCCTCGATCAAGTCCTTGCGGTAATACATGAAGTGCAGCGACAGGTCGGTCGGCACGCCGAACTGCTTGCCTTCATACTGCATGGTGGTCAATACCGAGTCGCCGTAGACGGCCTTGGCCTCGTCCGACAGCTCGACCGGCTCCATGAACGGCGCGTAGCGTCCGATGGAGTAGGTGGCGAGCAGGTTGGCGTCGAAGGCCTTGGAGCCGGCGGCAAGGTCGGCCTGCAGCTTGTCCCAGAAGCCGTCACGGTTGAAAAACAGCAGCTCGACCTTGTTGGCGGCGGTGACATCAGACTTGGCGTTGTAGGCGTCGGCGGCGGCGCGCAGCGCGGTTTCCTCGGGGCCGCCCGGCCAGCCGAGCACGGTCACCTTGGCGAAGGCGGGCCCCGCCATCAGGCTGACTATCGCAGCCGCGATCAGGCCGCCCTTTCTGAGCGTCGAAAATGTCATGTGGTGTTCTCCCTCTAGGTCAGTTCTGACGTTTTGCTAGATCCGCGATGCCCACGACGCCGGCGCTCTCTCCGAGTGCTGCCGCGTGAAGCTGCGGGGTGAGCCGTGGCGGCAGGTTTCCCAGCGCCTGCCGGACGGATTCGAGATAGCCAGGTGCAAGGCCTATGCCGCCGCCGATGACGATGCGGGCGGGGTCAAGCATGAGCTGGATGTTGCGGCACAAAAGGGCGGTCTGGCTGACCGATGCCTTGATGATGTCTTGCGCCCAATTGTGGCCCGCGGCAGCTGCCTCAAAGACCTCACGCGCGGTGGCGCCGGCCTGATGCGGTGCGGCCTGCGCGGCGATCCAGTTGCCGGAGACGTGGTCCTCGAGAACGCCTGCATTCTCGTCCAGGCTGCGCAGGAGGCCGAAATGACCAGCGAGCCCGCCGAGCACGCGGCCGTTGACGACAATGCCGCCGCCGATGCCGGTGGAGATGGTGAGGAAGACGAGGTCCTCGCCCTGGCCGGCGCCGCTGGAGAACTCGCCCCAGGCGGCGGCCTGCGCGTCGTTGGCGGCGAGCACGCTATCGGTGCCGGCTAGCCTCTTGACGGTCGCGACCAGCGGGAAGCGGTCGGGGATATCAAGGGTCTTGCGGTTGAGCGGCGACCAGCACCCGTCGTCGACGATGCCGGAAACGGCGACGCCTACGGTGTCGTAGCGGCCTTTCCAGCCAGAAATTGCGTCGAACAGCGCCGTCAGCCACTGCTCGGGATCGCCGCTGCGCGGCGTCGGCATCTTGTGCGTTTCGACCACCTTGTCCCTGCGCACCAGGGCCGCGAGCATCTTGGTGCCGCCGATGTCGAGCGCGAGAACGGTGTCGGCCATGGCGATCAGGCTCCGGCCTTGGCGATGGTTTCGTCGAGTGCGGCGCGGAACCATGAGGTCACATATTCGGGGCGGGTAATGGCCGAGCCGACGACCACCATGGATGCACCTGATGCCAACGCCTGCTGCGCCTGGGCGGGGGTGCGGACATTGCCTTCGGCGACCACGTAAGGCGTGAGCTTCCGCATCGCCGCCACCAGCGCGAAGTCGGGCTCGGTGGGTTCTACCGCGCCGGTGTAGCCGGCAAGCGTGGAGCCGACGACATCGGCGCCCTCGGCCAGCGCCTGTTCGGCGTCGGATATGGTGGAGCAATCGGCCATGGCGGCACGGCCATGGGAATGGATGCGCTCGATGAGTGCCCTGGTCGCAACCGGGCGGGCACGCTGGGTGGCGTCGTAGGCGATGATGTCGGCACCGGCCTCGGCGAGCGCATCGACGTCTTCGAGCCAGGGCGTGATGCGGACGGGTGTGTCGTTAAGGTCGCGTTTGACCAGCCCGACGATCGGCTTGCCGGTGGCGGCGCGGACGGCGGCGACATACTCGGCGGATTTCAACGCGCAGCGCTGCGGCGCCGCCGTCGATGGCTGCCAGCGCGAAGCCCACGACCATCTCGGCCTTGTCCATGGCGCCACCCTTGACGGGCTGGCAGGACACGATGAGACCATTGTCGAGGGCGGCGAAATCAAGCGGCACGCGGGCATCTCCTGTGATGCCCAGACGGTAGCAGTCTAAGACCAGATTGCAACAGGATTTGAACTGGTATTATCGCATCAATTCGATGACGAAGTCGTAGACGTCGCCGCGGTATTTGGTCTGGGTGAATTCGACGATCTGGCCGTCGGCGAGGAAGCAGCGTCGCTCCATGACCAGCAGCGAGGTGTCCTCCGGTGTGGCGAGAAGCTCGCGTTCCTCGTCGGTGGCGGGCTTGGCCTGCATCCGCTGCAGCGCCCGGACCGGCAGGGCGCCGGTGGCCTCGAGATATTCGTAGAGCGATTCTCTGACCGCCTGGGGGTCGGGCACGAAGCGGGCCGGCAGCGTCGCGATCTCGATGGCGATCGGCGTGTCGTCGGCGGTGCGCAGGCGACGCAGGCGCACGACCTTTTCGCTGCCGGAGATACCCAATGCCATCATTTCGGCCGGCGAAGGGCGTGAAATCTCTCGCGAAATCCACACGCATCCGGGTTCCAGCCCGCGCGAGCGCATGTCTTCGGAGAAGCTGGTCATGGTCGCAAGCGACTTCTCCAGTCGCGACGACACCACGGTCTTGGCACCCTGGCGGCGGTCGAGCAGCCCGTCTGAGACAAGACCGTCGATGGCTTTGCGTACGGTGACGCGCGAGATGCCAAGTGCTTCGCACAGCGTGCGCTCGCTGGGGATGACGGCATTGCGCTTGAGCTGGGTGGTGGAGATCGCCTGTTTGATGGCGTCTTCCAGCCTTCGGTAAAGCGGTTCGCCGCTCTCGTCTGAAAGCTGTCTTGTGAGGAAGTCGAGGATTGCTTGATCGCCCATCGGAACCACCTGTGAAAAGTCGCTCCTTTATGCATAATTTTTTTCAGGTGTTAAACTGGTATTGTTCTTGTCAGGCCTTTTTGCGGGTTTTTGACCCACCGCTTGCCTTGTTCAGAAGCCAATGCCCTACACGCGCTGCAACTCGACGTGGGACGTCCACGGACAATATCGCGGCGTCCGAAGGGCCGGTCGCCTCGACATTGCGTTACCGGATTGCATCGATGAAAGTCCTCGGCGCGCTTGTACCGCCGTCTTCCAGACATCACTCGCCGGCGCCTTACGCTTCTGGCAGAAGTGATGGCGTCGTGGCGAATTCACGTGCTCGATGCCACTACGTGTCTAAATGCACGGCATCGGTCCTCATTGCAGTGTCTGGCCGCCGTCGGCGAGCAGGGTCTGGCCGGTGATCCAGCCACTGAGTGGTGAGGCGAGGAACAGGATAACGCGCGTGATGTCCTCCGGCGTGCCGAAGCGACCAAAAGGAAAGCTCGCCTGTGTCCTGATGTAGAGTTCCGGGTTCTCAATCCGGCATTTGTCCCACCACCCGCCAGGAAATTCCAGGGAGCTAGGCGCAACGCAGTTGACGCGGATGCCCTTCTTGGCCAGTGCCGCGGCTTGCGACCGGGTGAAGTGCATGATTGCCGCCTTCGCGGCCCCATAGGCTGGTGTTGTCGGGGCGGGGGCGAAAGCAGTACGCGAGGAGATGTTGATGATCGCCGGGTTGGCCCCCTTTTCCAGGTAGGGTTGGGCGGCCGATGAGGCACGAACGGTGGCGAGCACATCGATGCTGAGGCTTGCGGTCCAGTCCTGTTCGGTGTCGGAGCTGGCCTTGCCGGTGGCGTTGTTGACCAAAATGTCGATGCCGCCAAGCTTGGCAGCGGCCTCCTCGATATAGGCCATGATCGAGGCAAGGTCGGCGAGGTCACAACAGGCTGCATGGGCAACGACGCCGTGCGCTGCGATCATTTCTCTGGCAGCTTCGAGGTCGCTTTTGCCACGAGCGCAGATCGACACCGCGGCCCCAGCCTCCGCGAAGGCAAGCGCGGCGTGGAGGCCAAGCCCCCTGCTGCCGCCGGCGATGACGATATGGCGCCCTCGGAGATCGAGCTCGAACATCCTGATACCCTCCCGCATTCTCGCCGGCGAACTTATCCGTAATATTTTCATGCTCAAGGAGAAAATTTCCTTGCATGATCCCTTGGCATCGCCATGGTGGGGCGGATGTGAATGCCCGACGAAGCCGTATTCCACCGCCAGATCCCGGCGATTGCCGAGGTTGCGCGATGGCCAGCCACGGATGGGAAAGCTGTGGTTTGATGGCACGGAGGCGCGTTGCGAATGAGTGGAACAACGACAGTGGAACAGGCGAGTTGGCAAGCTCGGACATGCGGACAATGACCGCCAAAGAACCGGAAGAAATGGCGACACTGGAGGCGGATGGGGCTGTCCGCGAAATCAACCGGACTGCGCGCAGGGCTTCAGGCCGCAAGCCGAGCCGCAAGACCGAAGGCGTGCAGGAAAAGATCCTCGACGCTGCCGCCAAGGTGTTTGCCCAGAAGGGCTATCAGCTCACCAAGCTCAGTGAAATTTCCGACGCGATCGATCTGCATGTGACGGCGCTGCGCTATCACTTCCCGACAAAGGACGTGCTGGTCGAGGAAATGATCAACAGCCTGACCCGGGAGCTGCACTTGAGGCTCTTGGCCACGCTGCAGCAACTGCCGCCGGCAACGTCCTATCGCGAGCGCATCGAGGCGGCGGCGATCACTTATCTCAACACGACGCTGCAGAAGCTCGACTACATAGCCGCGCACGGCAATGTCATCAATCAGGTTCCAGAGGACGTGCGCGAGCGGCATTTCGGGCTTTTGAACGAGACCAACAGGATCTGGCGCGACCTGATGGTGGCCGCTTCCGAGGCAGGCGAATTGCGGCCAGGCATCAATGTGTCGCTTGCCAACCAGGTGCTGCAGGGAACACTGATCTGGACCCGCGAATGGTACCGGCCGGGTGGGCTAACGCCGACCGAGCTTGCGGTGCAGATCCTCGATATCCTGTTCGATGGGATCGCGCCGCATTAGGCGCTGCCTATCGACGTGCAGCGGCCTCTGGCGAGAAATGGGTTTCGAGCTTGCCATCGAGACCCTTGAAGGCTTGTGCATCCTGAGGTGGCGGCATCTGGGCCGAAATGACAGGCCATTTCGCTGAATACTGCCTGTTTAGCGCCAGCCACTTTTCCGCCAACGGGTCGGTATCGGCTAGGATCGCATCGGCCGGGCACTCCGGTTCGCATACGCCGCAGTCGATACAAACCTCGGGGTCGATCACCAGCATGTTTTCGCCTTCGTGGAAGCAGTCCACTGGGCACACAGCCACGCAGTCGGTGAACTTGCACCGCACGCAGGCGTCGGTCACCACATAAGTCATTTATCGTCCCTCCAAAGCCGTAGCGGGAAGCTAACGAACATTTTTTGTACTTCAACATGAAATTTCATGTTCGAGGAGAAAAAATGTCTTGCGCCCCAAACCGGAAGCCAGTAGCTCTAGGGTCACGAGCAACCGGGAGGTTTACTTGGAACTCGATCTTTTCATTTCCGGCATTGGCGGGCAGGGCATCCAGCTCATTGGCAAGTCGCTGGCGCTCGCCGCCATCAAGGATAGCCGGCATGTAATGCTCGCCGGCGAGTATGGCGGCCACATGCGCGGCGGCAGCTCGATCGTCACCGTCGTCATCGGCGCGAGGCCCTTGAAGGCACTGCCGATCCTTCCGCATGCTGGCTCGGCCATCGCGATGTCACATCTGTTCTGGGAGCGCGTCGGTTCGCGTCTGCGGCCGGGTTCGTTTGTGCTTGCAGAAGAGACCATCGCCGCCGACCTGCCCGATATGGAAAAGCACCGGCTTGTGAAGCTTCCGGCCACAGCGATCGCCACCGAGCTGGGAAGCCGCATGGCCGCCGGCATGGTGATGCTGGGCGCCTTCGCGGCGCTCACCGGTGCCGTGAAAGTCGACAGCGCGGTGGCTGCGATGGCCGAACAGATCCCGTCCTACCGCCGCCAGCATATCGAAGCCAACGAGCGGGCCATACGTGCCGGCGCGGCAGCAGTGGCGCCACTGGCCTTCGCCGTCGACTTCGACGCACGGGAGGTCGCATGAGACAGGTCACGCGCGGCACGCTCGTCATCGACGCCGACCGCTGCAAAGGTTGCGAACTCTGCATTGTCGCCTGCCCGCCGAGGGTGCTGACCATGTCCAGGACCGGTAACGCCACCGGCTACCTCTATCCCCAACTTGCCCCCGGTTGCACCGGTTGCACCGCCTGCCAGCAGGTGTGCCCCGACTTTGTCTTCGAAGTCTACAAGTACCACGAGCCGATCGTTTCGGGCTCCGACGCCGAAAGGATGCAGTGATGACGATGCGCCTGATGGATGGAAGCGAGGCGATTGTCGAGGCAGCGATCCAGGCGGGCCTACGCTTTTATGCTGGCTATCCGATGTCGCCGGCGACCGAGCTGCTCGAATACATGGCCGAGAAGCTGCCGCACCATGAAGGGGTCTGCATCAACGCGGCGACGGAAATAGAGGGCGTCAATATGGCGCTAGGTGCTGCAGCTGGTGGTTTTCGCGCCGCCAGCGGCTCCTGCGGCCAAGGCCTGGCGCTGATGCAGGAGGCAATTGCCGAGGCCGCGCTCAACGAGACGCCGATCGTCATCTTCAACATGGCACGCAACCAGCAGGATTATTTCCAGGCGACACGCGGCGGCGGATGGGGCGACTACCGCACCATCACGCTGGCGCCAAAGGATCTGCATGAGGCGGTCGAGCACGCGCAACTCGCCTTCCACCTCGCCGACAAGTACCGCGTGCCTGTCATCTTCATGGGCGACAATTTGCTCGCCCGCACCCAGATGGGAACGACTCTGCCACAGCTCGACCTCGAGCCGCTGCCGCCGAAGGATTGGCAGCTCGACGGCACTTCGGGTGGCACCGGCAAATCGCGCCAGATCTGGACCTTCGGTTGCGGCAAGACCAACGATCCCGGTCCCGGCCCGAGCAAGCACTGGGAGCGCATCGCCGCCAAGTTCGACGCCATCGCCGAAGTCGAGGCGCGCCATGAAGAGGGCTTCACCGACGACGCCGAAACGCTTGTCGTCGCCTTCGGCTCTGGCGGCAAGTTCGTCGAGCACGTGGTGCGCGAGATGCGCGCCGACGGCCACAAGGTGGGCTACTTCCGCCCGATCACGCTGTGGCCTTATCCGGGCGAAGCGCTTGAGCGGGCGTCGCAGGACTGCAAGCGCGTGCTGGTGTTCGAGCTCAATGCCGGCCAGATGATCGATGACGTCAGGCTTAACGTGCACGACCGGAAACTGGTCAAGGCCATAGGCGGCGTCAGCTTCGATGAGTCCGGCCTGAACCTCGGCCCCCTCATGGATGCGACTGTGATCCGCGAGCGCATCGAGCTAGCCATCAACGGAGCCAGCAAATGAGCATCGTCATGACCACGCGCCCACCCGAGGCGCCGAGCAACAAGGTGGCTTCGTTCAAGCCGACGCTGCTGCAGACCGAGGAACACCATCTCTGCCCGGGTTGCGGCGAGCCAGTGGCCATCCGCCTGGTGCTCGAGGTCATCGAGGAACTCGGCCTAGCTCAAAAGAACGTATCGATCATCGGCCATGGTTGTTACGGCTCCTTCATCATGACGATGGATGTCGACTCCACGCTTTGCCTGCACGGACGCGCACCCGCGGTTGCGACCGGCCTCAAGCGAATGCGTCCGGAGGTCGCCGTATGGACGCTGCAAGGCGATGGCGACATGACCAGCGAGGGTCTCGCCGAAATACTGCATGCGACGGCACGCGGCGAAAACATCACCTGCATTCTGTTGAACAACGGCGTGTTCGGCGACACTGGTGGCCAGATGACGGCGTCCTCCGTCATCGGCCAGCGTACCAAGAACACGCTCGAAGGTCGCGATGCCGCCTATCACGGCTACCCCATCGTCATCGGCGATATGGTGGCGGCGATGCGGGGCTCGGCCTTCGTAGCGCGCGGCTCGGTTCACAACGCCGCCTCGATTGCGGCGACGCGGCGACTGATCCGCAAGGGCTTCCAGCGGCAGATGGAAAAGAAGGGGCTCAGTCTCGTCGAAATCCTGACCATGTGCCCGACCGGCTGGTTCGTGCCGGCATCTGGTGGCGCGGACTACATGATGGAGTCGCTCGGCAAGACTTACCCGCTGGGCGAGATCAAGGACATTGCGGCTACGGAACAGGCATGATGCAACGGCGCGTCCATCGCATACTCGATCTTGCTGTCAGCTCGACGCCGAACGCACTGGCCGCTTCGCTCGACGAGCGCACGGTCACGTTCGCCGAGGTTGACGGTTTGGCCAACGCCATGGCGAGGAGCCTGCAGTCGCTCGGCATCAAGCGCGGTAGCCGAATCCTGTTCCAGGCCGAAATGACGCTAGACCATCTGGCCTTTTATTTCGCCAGCCAGCGACTGGGGGCCGCCTTCGTGCCGCTGAACCCGGCGCTGTCGCGAGACGAGCTGCTGCCGATCGCCGACTACATCCGGCCGGACCTTCTCGTGCTCGATCCGTCGCGGCAGGACCATCGCTTCTCCTCAGCCTGCGCCGATGTTCCGGTGGCGATCCTCGGTGCCGGCGCGGCGGCAACTGCGGGCTTGAACCTTGATGCTCTCGCCGGCAGGGCCAGTTGCGACCGACTTCCCGACCTCGGCGTCGAGGAAGAGGACACGCACGCGATCTTCCTGACCAGCGGCAGCACGGGTCGGCCGAAGGGCGTGGTGCTGTCACATAAGGCAAGTTGGCTGCGCTCCTATCTCGGCGCCTCGCGTTTCGTCACGTCAGGTGGCCGTGGCGAACTAATGACGTTCCCGATGTTCCATTGGGCCGGCTGGAACTACCTGATGGAGAACTGGGCGCATCGGCGGGCAGTGCACTTCGTCAGCCGTCCCGAAGGCGACATGCTTGCTCGCGCCATAGACCGCTGGAAACCGGCTTTTCTCTACTGCATCCCCGCTGTCTGGGAGCGGCTGCTCGCCTCCAACGTCGCTTTCGACGGTACGGTGGTGCGTTCGGCGGCGTCAGGCACGTCGCGCTTCGACCCGGTGCTGATGGACCGCATCCGCGCACGCTTTCCGCGCGCCTATCGCGCAGCGATGTACGGCTCGACCGAGTTCGGCGCGGCACTTGGCCTCAACGATTCCGAGATCGATCGCAAGCCCGGCAGTGTAGGCCTGCCCCTGCCCGGCAACGAGACGCGAATCGTAGACGGGGAGTTGCAGCTGCGATCGCTCAGCATGATGGACGGCTATTTCGATCTGCCCGATCAGACTGCAGAGGTGTTCGTCGACGGCTGGTATCGCAGCGGCGATGTCGCCGAGACGGATGACGAAGGCTTCCTGACCATTACGGGTCGCCGCCGCGAGGTCATCCGCTCGGGTGGGGAGACTGTTGCACCTGCCGAGGTAGAGCTCGCGCTCGCCGGCTGCCCGGGCATCCGTTCGGTCGCCGTTGTCGGTTTGCCGGACCCTGTATGGGGCGAGCTGGTCTGTGCTGCCGTCGTACTCGACCGCCCGGGCGAATGCCCGAGCCTGGAGGCCGTGCGCAGCCATCTCGGCCAGTCGCTGGCGACCTTCAAGCATCCGCGCCGCATCGTGGCTGTCGACGAATTGCCAAAGACGCCGGCCACCGGACAGATCATGCGCTCGCGCGTGAGGGAGTTGGTTCTGCAGATCCACTGACCGTATTTCATCCGGGGAGGAGGAAGCCCCGGTCTTTTGGGAGGAAGACATGCGATTGAACAGAAGACATTTTCTGACGACTTCTGCAGCGGGCCTCGGCGCGCTGGCGATGCCGGGCATCTTGCGGGCGCAACAGGGCGAGGCGCTACGCATAGGCCTGATCACCACGTTGAGCGGCCCGGGCCAGCTCTACGGCAACTATATCAAGGATGGCTGCGAGATTGCGGTCGAGCGCCTCAATGCTGCCGGCGGCGTCAATGGCGCGAAGATCGAGTTGGTGGTGCGCGACGACAAGAACTCGCCCGAAGGTGCCGTCACTGCTTTCCGCGAACTGACCGGCAACGGCATCAAGCTGTTCGCCCAGGGCACCTTCACCGCCAACCTGCTCGGCACCTTACCGCTGCTCGAGGAAGCTGATGTCACCATGGTCATGGTGGGGGCATCGGCGCTTGCATTGACCCATGAAGCCTACAATCCGCGCGCCTTCCGCCTCGGCTTTTCGTCGCCGATGTGCTTTGGCGGCTATGGCACCCTGATGGCCCAGAAGCACCCGGAGATCGAGAAGTGGGCGACGCTGCGCTCTGACGTCACCGCGCTTGCCGACATCACCAACGCCTTCAGCAAGGGGCTGAAGGCGGAGACCGAAAAAGCCGGTCGCAAGGTCGAGGTGCTCGAGCCGGTGCTGGTGCCCTATGGCGGCGCCGACTTTCGCAACCAGATTTCCAACATTATCGGCTCAGGCGCGCCGGGGCTGTTCAACGTCCTGCAGGGCGCCGACGCCATCAGCTACTACAAGCAGGCCCGCACCTTCGGCCTCGACGAGAAGTTCAAGGTGCTGTGCGACTCCGCCAACGAGTTCGCCATCGCCAAAGCCATGGGCGCCAACACGCCTGCGTCGCTGTGGAGCTGGACCGGCTGGTACCCGGCTGCCAACAAGGGCAACCCGGTCAGCGACGAGGTCCACAAGGCCTACATCAAGCTGCGCGGCGACGAATATCCGAACTGGTACATCGGCGTTTCGCACGACAGCATCGTGACGATCGCCAATGCTGTTGCCAAGGCGGGTTCGCTCGACGCAGCCAAGCTGATCCCGACCATCGAGACCGAGACGCCGCAAGGGGCGCTGGGCAAGATCCAGTTCCGCAAGGAAGACCACGGCTTTGCCGGCGACCTGACCTACATCCGCTTCGGCCGAGACGACAAGAACGCCAATGGCTGGAGCGTGTTCGAGACGGCGCAGCTTCCGGGCGCGGAGTTCCTGGAGAAGGCAACCCCCGGCTCCAAGCTCAACTAGAGGCGGAAAGTCAGATGTTCACGCTGGTCAACGGTCTCACGACCGGGATGGCCGTGTTCCTTGTCGCCGCGGGTCTGACCCTCGTCTTCGGGATCATGCGCATCCTCAACTTCGCCCATGGCGCCTTCTTCATGATCGGCGCTTATGTCGCGAGCTCGCTCGTAGGTTCGGCGCCACGTTCGGTCCTGGCGCTGGTTGCCGCGGCCGTCGTTGCGGCGCTGGTGGTGGGCGTCCTCGGGATCGTTGTCCAGCGTTTCGTCCTCCGGCGCATCCAGCATGTCGACGAACACTACATGCTGATTGCTACCTTCGCGGTGATGCTTGTCTGTGTCGGCTTCGTGAAGCTTGTCTGGGGGCTCGAGTTCCTGTCGGTCGACCCGCCTCCCGGTATCGATACCGGCGTCGATATCTTCGGCCTGTTCGTGCCGTCCTTCTCGTTGTTCATCATCGTCTCCGGCATCGTCGTTTTCCTGGTACTCGACTTCGTCATTCATCGGGCCTGGGTCGGCAAGATGATCACTGCTATCGCCCGTGACGGCTGGATGGCCGAATTGCTGGGCATCAACGTTCCGGCGGGCATCATGGCTGCGGTTGGCGGCAGCTTTGCGCTTGCCGGGCTTGCCGGCGGGCTGCTGCTGCCCAACCAGACGCTGTCGCCGGCGCTCGGTGACACCTTCCTGCTGCTCGCCTTCATCACCGTCGTCATCGGCGGGCTGGGCAACGTCCGCGGCGCCTTTATCGCCGCCATCCTGCTCGGCCTGATCGACGGCCTCAACACAATGTTCCTGCCGGCCTATCCGGGCGTTGCCGTCTATGTCGGCATGGTTGCCTTCCTGCTGATGTGGCCGAACGGCATACTCGGGGAGAGCCGGCTATGAACCGCACGATTTCGGGCGCTCTGCTCTCGGTCCTTGCGGCAGCGCTCGTCCTGCTGCCCTTCTCGGCCAATTCCGGGCTGGTGTTCCTCGCGGGCACGACGATGGTGGTCGCCGTCTTTGCACTCTCCTGGAACCTGCTGTTCGGTTATGCCGGCCTGGCCAGCTTCGGCAGCGGCGGTCTGTTTTCCATCGGCGCCTACACGATGGCAGTGGCTCTGCGCAGCGGATACGAAGGGCAGTTCCTGCTGCTGATCGCCCTGTCGACAGTCGTTGGCGGTGCGGTGGCCTTTGTCATCGGTGTCGTGGCGCTCAGGCGGTCGACCGGCATCTTCCTTGCCATCCTGACGCTGGCGCTGGCCGAACTGCTGCGCATCACGCTCGCCAAAATCCATTGGCTGGGTGCAGAGGACGGCATCCCAAGCATTGTCCGGCCGAAGGCATTCATCGGCATTGCCACTGTCGATCTCGCCCAAGGCAACCACTACTACTGGTTTCTGTGCGTCGCCTGCGCTCTTCTGGTGGCCCTGTGCTGGTGGATTGCCCACGGCCGCTTTGGTCGCACGTTGCGCACGATCCGGCTGGACACCGAACGCGCTGCCTTCATGGGCGTCGACACCCATCGCTACCGGCTGCTCGCATTCACCATTTCGGGTGCGATTGCTGCCTGTGCGGGGTCGCTCTTCGCACCCTGGGCCCAGATCGTCACGCCTGACATCGGCAACATGATGCGCTCGACGCAACCTATCCTGTTCACCCTTTTGGGCGGTGCTTCGTCCTTCTGGGGGCCGATGATCGGCGCCTTCCTGTTCTCCGCAATCGAGTTCTCGACTCGCACCCTGGTCGGTATCCAGGAGATCATCACCGGCGGCATCCTGCTTGGTGTCGTGCTGCTGTTTCCCACTGGCGTGGCCGGGGCTTGGAACGCGCTGGTCGCCCGCCTCGTCGCAGATCCGTATCGGGTGGAGGCGAAGGCCACAGCGGCGACCCTCCGGCCGGTCAAGGAGTAGGCGCGATGATCCGACTGCATTCCGTCGACAAGAGTTATGGCGCGCTCAAGGTGCTGCACGGCATCGAGGCTGAGATCCTGGAAGGTGAGACCTTCGCCATCATCGGCCCCAATGGTGCTGGCAAGACGACGCTGTTCAAGGTCATGACCGGCGAAGTCGGTTGCGAGGCCGGCACCGTCGAGTTCCTCGGCAAGGATGTAACGAAGGAACCAGCATACCGCCGCACGCGCGCGGGCATGGGTCGCACCTTCCAGATGGCGCGCATCTTCAAGGAAATGACTGCTGAGGAGAACATCGTCGTTGCCATCGAGGCGCGCCGCAAGAATACCGGGCAGCACGACACTCCCTGGTACTCGGTCAGACCCTCAAGTGCGACCGTCGATGAAGCGCATGAAATCCTGGCCAGGCTCGCACTTGATCGCAAGGCCCGGATGCATGCTGCCGAACTGTCGCATGGCGACAAGAAGCGGCTCGAGCTCGGCATCACGCTTGCTGGGCGCCCCAAAGTGCTGATGCTCGACGAGCCGACCGCCGGCATGTCGCCGAGCGAGCGTGTCGGGGTCACCGCACTGATCCGCAGCATCAGCGGCAAGGGCAGCGGGCTGACCGTCATCATGACCGAGCATGACATGGGCGTCATCTTCGGGCTGGCCGACCGCATCATGGTGATGAACCAGGGTCGCAAGATCGCCGAAGGCAATATCGACAACATCCGTGCCGACCCTGTCGTGCGAGACGTCTATCTCGGCAAGGAGGCGCACCATGCTTGAGGCAAGCCGCATCAATGCTTTCTATGGCGGCAGCCATGTCCTGCATGGCGTGGACCTCGAGGTCCCCGTTTCCGGTAGAGTGGCCGTCATCGGGCGCAACGGTGCCGGCAAATCGACCTTGCTGAAGGCGATCATGAACGCGGGCCCCACTGTCGATGGCGAGGTGCGCTGGGAAGGCAAGTCGCTGAAAGGCCTGCCTGCTTTCAAGCGGGCTCGGCTCGGCCTGCAGCTGGTCCCGGAGGACCGACGTATCTATCAGCATCTGACGGTGCGGGAGAACATTCGGATGGCGGCGTACGCCGCGACGCCTGGACGCACACCGATCGCAGTGCAGGAGATCGTCGATCGTTTTCCGATGCTGCAGCTGATCGCCGAACGCGGTGGTGGTCAGATCAGCGGCGGCCAGCAGCAGATGGTAGCGATAGCCCGGGCGATTGCCTGCCGCCCGCGGCTGCTTCTGCTGGACGAGCCGACCGAGGGGCTGGCACCGGCGATTGTCGAGCAACTCGCTGTCAGCGTGCGTGAACTGTGCGAGGCCGAGCAGGCAGCACTGCTGTTGTGCGAACAGAATATCTGGTTTGCCAGACAGACAACCGACACGGTGCTGGTGATGGACACCGGCCGCATTGCCTTCCGTGGCAGCTGGCGGGAGTTTGACGCCGACCCCGAAATCAAGCAGCGGCACCTGGCTGTCTAGCCGCTTCGCCCACCCACACACTTCCACCGTCCGAACGGACCTGAACCCTTAGCGAGGAGCACGGGGAATGAGCAACCTTACCCAACAGCAAGTGTTGAGCGTGCATCACTGGACCGACACGCTTTTCTCCTTCACCACGACACGCGATCCGGCGTTCCGCTTCGAGAATGGCCAGTTCGCCATGATCGGGCTCGAGGTCGACGGCAAGCCGCTGCTGCGGGCCTACAGCGTGGTCAGCCCAAACTATGACGAGACACTCGAGTTCCTGTCGATCAAGGTGCCGAATGGCCCACTGACCTCGCGGCTCCAGCATCTGGCCGTTGGTGACAGCATTGTGGTGGGCCGCAAGGCGACAGGCACGCTGCTAGTGTCAAATATCAGGCCGGGCCGCAATCTCTACCTGTTCAGCACGGGTACGGGCCTGGCACCGTTCATGAGCCTTATCCGCGATCCAGAGACCTTCGAGCGCTATGAGCGCGTCGTATTGGTGCATGGCTGCCGACAGACCGACGAGCTGGCCTACAAGCAGCAGATCATCGAGGAGTTCCCGGCCAACGAATATTTCGGCGAGCTGTTGTCGGAGAGGCTGATCTATTACCCAACGGTCACGCGGGAACCTTTCCGAAACCGCGGCCGCATCACCGATCTCATCCGCTCGGGCGCGCTGTTTTCGGACATCGGCCTGCCGGCGATCTCGGCAGAGAGTGATCGTGCCATGCTGTGCGGCAGCCCCGCCTTCATCGCTGACATGCGCGATATCCTCGAAGGGCTAGGCATGGGCGAGGGCAACAATGCCACTGCAGGTGACTATGTGGTCGAAAAGGCCTTTGCCGAGAAGACATAGGTGGGCTGCGCTGCCTAACGCGTGGCACGACAGTCGTCGCGGCGAGTCGCCTGGTCGAAGCGCGCTGCCAGGACCCGCAACGCCTAAGACCTCTAGCAACGGGCTGTCGCGATCGCCCGCCGGCAACCGATGCGGGGGGCAAAATGCCTGTGCGCTTTTGCCGCCGAAGACGGATGAGGTGCTAACCACCGTGCCACGTCGCGGATCTAGAGCTCATCTGGTCCAATCGGCAACCGTCGATCGTTCTGTTGACGCCTCTTGCGCCAGCGCCAGCCTAGCGCGCTGATCTTCGAGATATCGCCTGAGTTGGGCGGCCGACATCGGCGCGCTGAAAAAGTGCCCCTGGACGGCGTCACAACCGGTGGCCCGGACGATCAACAGCTGTTCTTCGGTTTCGACACCCTCTGCGACAGTGGTCATTTCCAGTGCATGTGAAAGGTTCACGATCGCGCTGACAATGGCCCAATGGTCGCGGTTGCCAGCGATTTCGGCGATAAAGGAACGGTCGATCTTGACCTTGTCGACGGGAAAATTCCTGAGGTAACTGAGAGAGGAATACCCCGTCCCGAAATCGTCGAGCGAAATCTTGACGCCTAGCGCGTGCAGCCGGTTCAGGGCGAGCAAGGTTTCCTTGTTGTCACCCAACAGCAAGGATTCCGTGATTTCGAGTTCCAGGCGCTCGGCTGCAAGACCTGTCAGCGACAGCACGTTGGCGACGGTGTCGACGATGTTCCCCCGCCTGAACTGACCAGGCGACAGGTTGACTGCAACATTCAAGTTGGCCGGCAATCTCACAGCTTCCTGGCAGGCCTTCTCGAGCACCCATGCGCCGAGCTGTACGATCAGACCTGTGCTTTCCGCGATCGGGATAAACTCGTCAGGCCGGATTTGGCCGCGCTGGCAGCCCGGCCAACGCAGCAGCGCCTCAACCGCGGCGACTTGCTTGCTCTGGAGATCGACGATCGGCTGGAAGGCTAGCTCAAACTCCTTGTCGAAATCAGCTCCCCGGAGATCGAGTTCGAGCATGCGCCGGCGCTGGAGTCGGTCGTCCATCTCGGGCGCATAAAACTGATAGCTTCCACGTCCATCGTTCTTGGCGCGGTAAAGTGCCAGGTCGGCGTTCTTCACGAGGTCGTCGGCAACGCCGTCGCATTCCGATGCAAGCGCAATTCCAATACTTGCGCCGATGACAATATGGTGGGCGTCGAGTTGGTACGGCTCTTCGAGCGCTTCGATCAGCCGTTGTGCCACGTGTGCGGCCTCATCTCGTCCGACTGCGGGCTGAACGACGAGGAACTCGTCGCCGCCAAAGCGGGCAACGACATCATACTCGCGCACCATGCCCGAGATGCGGTTGGCAACTTCGCGCAGCAAAGCATCTCCGACGGGATGGCCGAGCGTGTCGTTCACGTTCTTGAAATTATCGAGATCGAGGCAGAGAACCGCAGTGTCCTGATGATGCCTGCGACCATGCGCCAGTTCCTGTTCCAGGCGCTCGCGCAGCATCAGGCGGTTTGGCAGCCCGGTCAAAGGATCATGGCGCGCCATGTGGGCAATGCGTTCTTCCGAAAGATGGCGCTCGGTGATGTCCTCGTAGGTGGCAACCCATCCGCCTGCGTCCATCGGCTGATGGCAGATCGAGACAATCCGGCCGTCGACAAGCTTCTGCAGCAGGACGCCAGGCCGGCCCTGCTCAATCAACTGCTGCTGGGTCGTGTAGGCAAGCTCGGCACCTTGCCGTGTGGAGATTGCGGCCTCGATCGAGGCAGCCATGATCTGTTGGGGCGTGGTTCCAGGCGCAAGGCTGCCTTCGGGGAGGCCGTACATGGCCGCGAACGTGCTGTTGCTGACGATAAGCCGCTGGTCGGCGTCGAACATGCACAGACCCTGCGACATGTTGCTCAAGGCGGCATCGAACAGGCCGTTCTGGGTGGCGAGTGCGTGGTTCGCGCCAAGCACTGCGGCGTTCGCCGTTTCAAGGTCATCGGACGTACGGCGCAGATCCTCATTTGCGGCATTGAGGGCATCGAAAGTCTGCGTCAGCAGCCGGTTGTGCCACCGCAGAAGCGCGATGAAGGCAAGGCTGCACAGGAAGAAGCCAATCGCCACCGCGGAGAAGCGGCTATGGAGGCGCAAGAGTTCGTCGTCGACCTTGGCCGCCTGCACAGCGCTGTACTGGTTGGCTTCCGAGGCCAGACCGATAAGTTCTGATTCCAGCGCGGCCATCGACGCGAGCACGGATCGCGCCCGGCCGGGTTCGTCGATCTGGGCAATGATCCCGTCCATGTTTTGGATGAACGCGGATAGTTGGGCAACGACCGCTTTTCGCTCAGGCGCCTCGTCGACAAACGCCTCGAACTGGCCGGTGGTGAAGCCACCGAGCCGGCTCTTCAGAATCTCGAAGCGAAGCTGCGTGTCGGCCTTGACTTGTTCGTCCGGCGAGGCCGCCAGCGAAGCCACCCGCTGATAGAGGCGCAGGTATTCGTTCACGCCCTGACTGGCACTCCAAGCGACATCGTATCGCGAGAGCTTTCCGATAGATGCCTGACGTTCGAAGATGACGACGGACAAATAGGCGGCGGCGATAGCGAACGCGGCAATGGTGCCGATCAGCAGTGCTTTGAGCAGGTGGAACGTAAACGCACGGCGGGAACCAGGCGCTAGCAAAGCGGCCATGACATCTTCCCTACCGGACGATCAGGCGGGCCAGCTGCCAGACCGAGCGTGAATAGAACTTCTGGCTTTGAAGCTCCGGTTTGCTGTCATACGGATACACGATGAACAGCGGGCCCTTGTCGCTGACTGCCATGTACTGACCGTCACGCTTGAGGGCCAACAGCACGTTGTGCCGCGCAAAATCCTCTGTCGGGATCGTTGTCTTGTAGTCGTTGAGGGCAACGGCGACCACCTCTTTTCCGTCGGCGCCAACAAGCTCCATGATCTTCTGAAGCGGGACGCCCTCGAATTTGACCAGGCCCGTAAACCAGGGCGTTGTTGTCTCGATCGATGAGACTCCGATTTCTTCGAGCATGGCGCGGTCAAACGAAGCTACACCGTTGCCGTTTGTGACGCCGATGTTGCCCTCGATTATCAGGATCGGGGGACCTTTGGGGGTATGCAGTTTGCCGTCTTCAGCCTGAGCCGCTGATAGCGCGAAAAGTATCAATGACGTTGCCATTGCCACTGCTCGTACGGTCGAAGACAAAAGATGGTTCATAGCGCGTTCTCCCCGGGCACCCTTAGTTTGCATCGGACGATGACAAAGGTCACTGAAAAACATATTAACGACTTTGAATATGTCACAATAATCGGCACGATATCGTGTATCGGCAAGTAGTAGGCGGGTATTGCCTGTTTCGATCGAATTGACCGACTCAGGAGCTGGTGGCAGATATCCGGTACCGCGTTGAGCGGGACAAGGGTCAGGACAGGAAATGATCGAGACTTTCAAGGAGTTCACCTTCGAGGCCGCACACCAGTTGCAGCCTTATTCAGGCCTCCATGGTCATTCATTCCGGGTCAGCGTTCATCTGGTTGGCGACCCCGACCCCGTCTATGGCTGGCCTGCCAATCTCTACGAATTGGAACAGCAGATAGAAATCGTCCGCAAAATCCTCGATCACACCTATCTCAATCAGATTGAGGGACTTGCGGTGCCTTCGCTCGAGAACGTAGCGCGCTGGATCTGGGACAGGTTGGAACTCCAGTTCCCGCAACTCGATCGTGTTGCGGTCTGCCGGGGACCACAAGGGCAAGCCGAGGGCGCCGTGTACAGCGGTCGCGTCCTACATAAGGTCGGCGCCTGAGCGGAAGCTTTCGATAGATTGTGGACTGTCGCAAGTGAGATTTTCCTACCGGTTCGGTATTCCTGTCGCAACATTGCGCGATTGGGAGCATAACCGGCGTAGCCCAGACCACACTGCGCACATTTGGCTCTCGGTCATCGAGAATGAACCCGAGGCTGTCGAGCGGGCAGTTCACACCACGGGATAACCAGTCGGCTGAAGCAGCAATCCTGCCGCCTGAGCGATCTTGAACGGAGGCGCATAGGTCGAATGGCTCAGGCAATCTGGGTCCAGGCAGGCGACTACAAACGCTGCCGTTCTTTCTCCTCCAGCAGAGCGAGCACATTTTCGACGGTTTCCTGAACTGATACCGAGTGACCGTTCCCCTCCGAGTTCGTCGCCGTTGTGCGAATGAAGGTATTGCCATCGACTGTGCTGACAGCAACTACATGTCTGTAGTGGAGATGCACATCGACATGGTCGGGAAGTCGGGTCAGTCGAATGAAAGCCATGATGTCAAAACTCCGGTGATCATAAGAAATATTTTATCAGGCCAGAACTCAACAAATTCGATAGTAACCTGCGCAAGTGTGATGCGTTGATGCACTGGTGATGCCTGATTCCGAGCTGCTTGACCGTCACTGCGACCGCCTTGCGAGACACTGCTCGGTCTGCGACATTGCCGGCAAGCAGGATGCAGATGCGGCCTCAATGGCTTCTTCAGCGAATCTCCCGCTGACCGATTGCATCGCCACACGTGACAGTCTCGCCATTTGTTCGCCACCGCAATAGTCCGGCGCTGGCAGACTACGTTATGATCAGATTTCAGGCGGACGAGCGACACATATCAGTAAGGGACGATTTACTTAGATTGCGCTAATGTACTGAGATGACCCGGCGTAAAATCATTCTCGGAAAAGCAGTTATCGTGACCGCCATAGCGGTTGTTGCGACCTTTGCACTTTCATTCTCCACCAGACTAGCTCTTGGAATGCCAATCGACTGGCTTAGCTGGGTGGAGTGCACCTTGATTCCTATTTTCATCGCGATGCCCGTCGCCTCGTATATTTTCCTTCAGTCTGAGAAGTACAAGGAGGCCAGCGAGGCGCTCGCCAAATCGCTTGCGGCACTAAGCGAGACCCACGAGAAGCTCAACTATTCGACCAGCCACGACCCAGCGACAGGACTCTTGAATCGAGAGGCTTTCATTGGCCATCTGGCTCGTGTGCGCCGTGAGGAAGAGTGCGACACGCTTCTGCTGATCGATGCTGATGATTTCACAAAGATCAATGACCAGCACGGCCATGCCAAAGGCGACGAGGCCTTAACCCGGATAGCCAAGGCACTTCTATATGCAACTCGACCCAGCGACGTTGTAGGCCGAACCGGCGGCACAGAGTTCGGCGTCATCCTGAGCGATGTCGACAAGGGTGTCGCGATGTTGCGAGCAGAGACGATCAGGCGGCAAGTCGAGACGATTCCCTGGTTGAAAAGTGGCCGCGGAAGCATCAGGGCAACGGTCAGCGTAGGCGGCGCGGAAATGCGAGGCTCGGCGGATGCAGCAGAGAGCCTGCGTCAAGCCTCTCGATGCCTATACGAGGCAAAACAGCAGGGCCGAAACCGCGTCTCTTTCAGCTACAAATCGGCCTAGCCTGCCGATGCGCCGGGATAGGATGATTTTGGCTTAGCAGTTACCGTCCGGGCTAAGGGTACTGCCGATGGTGCGGGAACCTGAGCGAGCAGCGGACCGAAATCGCGTAGGCGTCCGGCCTCAGTCCTACTTGCCCTGTTCCTTGCCAGGTGCCCGAAAGCGATTGGAGTTGCTCTCATTTTGTGGAGTTGCCGACAGTGCAAGTGCCGCGAGCGGCAAAACCGGTTTCACTTCGGACGACATGCATTTCATCGATCGCTTCGTTATGAACTCGCGGATGGTCGCAGGACGGCCTCCAGCTTCATGCCAAACGTTGTGACCAGCCGCTGGCCGTCGCCAAAATGGCCGCGCGGATTTCCGGCAAAGGAGCCGACTGATCGAAGCCGTGGCGTGTTGGTGGAACCTGGCGATGTCTTCTTTTCATCCAAGCCGTCGCCAACCAATTTCCTACGAATTGGGTTTTCGTCGATTTCAGCTCGCCGGATCAAGGCTGGAAGCCGGGTTCTCGCGGACGTGTGGCGCCAGCGCTAACGCAAGGGTAGGGGCCCATCCACATCGATTTGTCGGCAAAAATTTGTAATATTGTCGACAATTAAGTTGACATGCCTATGGCGACTTCGTAGCTTTTTTAAGAAGCGGGCGCCAATCGACAAAACTGTGGAACCATGCCGGCGCAGACAGCGCCGCTAGTTGATGCAGCCTTCGAGCGCTATCGCTTCATGAAAAAGATCCCCGCCAAGGGGGCTGGGGCATAAAAAATGGGAGAACTGACATGCTCAGGAAACTGACCCTTGCGGTCGTCGTGGCCGCAGGCCTATCGACGCCCGGCCTTGCGGAAACCCTCAAATGGGGTTCCTCACGCGACATCTATTCGCTCGATCCCTATTCCTATGGTGACAGCTACACGCTGTCCTTCCTCAACCACGTCTATGAAGGCCTTGTCCGCTACGACGCCAATCTGAAGATCGAGCCGGCGCTGGCGACGTCCTGGGAGACTGTGTCCGACACGGTCTGGCGGTTCCATCTGCGCGAAGGCGTAAAGTTCCACAACGGCGCGGACTTCACTGCGGATGACGTGATCGCCTCGCTTGCCCGCGTCAGCGATCCGGTTTCGCCGCTGCGGGGCAACCTCCCAGCCTACAAGGGCGCGAAAAAGATCGACGATCACACTGTCGACATCGAGTTGGTCGGTCCCTATCCACTGCTGCTCAACGACCTGACGAACATTCACATCTTCGACCTGACCTGGCTGACCGACAACAAGTCGCTGAAGCCGACCGATGTGGGCGCCAAGATCGAAGGCTATGCAACCTACCACGCCAACGGAACCGGAGCCTTCCAGGTAGAAAGCCGGGTCCCCGACAGCAAGACGGTGCTGGTAAAGAATCCCGGTTGGTGGGACGCATCGAAATCCAATATCGACCGCATCGAGTTCACGCCGATCACTTCGGCGGCGACCCGCGTCGCAGCCCTCCTGTCCGGCGAGATCAACTTCACAGAAAACGCGCCGTCCCAGGACTTGCCGCGCCTTGTCGCGCAGCCGGACCTGAAGGTGATGGAGCGTACCGACCTGCGCACTGTCATGGTCGGTTTCAACCGCAAGCCAAAGCTGGCGAATGGCGCCGACAACAAGTTCAACGACCTGCGCGTGCGCCAGGCCTTCGCGCATGCCCTGGACAGTGAACTGGTCCAGAAGCGCATCATGCGCGGCAAGTCGAGGACCGCAGGCGCGATCATCGCACCTGAGATCCCCGGTTATGTCGAGGCATTGGATTCGGTGCTTCCCTTCGATCCGGAGCTGTCCAAGAAGCTGCTGGCCGAGGCCGGCGCCAGCGATCTTCCGTTCACGCTCGTCTGCACCAACGACGCCTATGTGAACGAAGAAGAGCTGTGCCAGGGCCTGGTCAACATGCTGACCCGCGCCGGCTTCAAGCCGCAGCTCGATATCGCACCGGCCGCGGCGCAGACACCCAAGCGCGCCGGCGGTCTGGCCGACGTCTATCTGATCGGCTGGGCGAACGAGCCGATGCTCGACAGCTATTCCATCCTGCTGCAGATGATAAAGACGAAGACCGACAAGGCCGGCGTCTTCAACTGGGGTGGCTGGAGCTACCCGGAGATCGACAAGCTCATCGAGCAGGCGTCGACGGAGATGGACAGGACGAAGCGTCTTGAGCTGCAGACCAAGGCGCTGCAGATGGCGAAAGACGACATCATCATGCTGCCGCTGCATCAGCAGCCGATGGCCTGGGTCATGAGCAACAAGATCGATGGGATCACGCAGCTTGCCGACAACAAGCCGCGCCACTGGCTGACTCATTTCGCGCAGTAATTACCCACGTGGAGCCGGCGCGACAGGCGCTCCGGCTCCGTCCACCCTGCGAGGCTCCATATGCTGGTCTTCACTATAAGCCGCATCGCCAACGCCATCATGGTCATGCTCGCCGTGGCCATGCTCGCATTCGTGATCTTCCGCCTTGCGGGTGATCCGGTCGAGTTGATGGTCAACGAGCAGATGACCCAGGAGGACCGCGACAACATACGCGAGCGGCTCGGGCTCAATGACGACACCGCGACGCAGTTCGTGCGTTTCGTCACCAATGCCGCACGGGGTGACTTCGGCATCTCCTACCGCAATGGCCAGGACGTTCTGACGCTGATCGGCGAACGCTTTCCTGCGACGCTCGAGTTGGTTCTGGTGGCCACGCTGATTTCGCTCGTGGTCGGCTTGCCGCTCGGGGTGCTCACAGCCATCAAACGAGGGCGATGGTACACCGAGTCTCTGCAATTCCTGTCGATAATCGGCGTCTCGCTGCCCAGCTTCGTCGTCGGCATCCTGCTCATTCTGGTCTTTTCGGTTGTACTGGGGATTGCCCCATCGTTCGGTCGGGGTGAAGTCATCCAGATCGGCTGGTGGTCGACGGGCTTGCTCACGCCCTCGGGCCGCGCGGCGCTGATCCTGCCCGCCGTGGCACTTTCGCTCTATCAGATCACGCTCATCATGCGCCTTGTCCGCGCCGAGATGCTGGAAGTGCTGCGCTCCGACTTTGTGAAATTTGCGCGCGCCAGAGGCATTCCGCGCTGGCGCATCTATTTCCGCCACGCGCTGAGGAACTGCCTGATGCCGGTGGTGACGATGACGGCCATGAATGTCGGTTCGCTGATCGCCTTCGCCCTCATCACCGAGACGGTCTTCCAGTGGCCGGGCATGGGCATGCTGTTCATCCAGGCGGTCACCTTCCTCGATATCCCGGTGATGGCGGCCTACCTCTGCATCATCTCCTTTATTTTCGTTGCGCTGAACACGCTGGTCGACATCACCTACGCGGTGATCGATCCGCGTCTGCGCAACGCGCGCTGAACCAGACAAGGGCGTCTCGATGACGAGCGATATTTCAAAGCCGGGCGCAGCACAGCGCCCCACCATGCTGCAGCGCATGCGCGGCAGCGATGTCTGGTGGTCGTTTACGCACAGCAAGTCGGCGATGATCGCGGCGGCTGTCCTGGCCATCGTGATCCTTACGGCTGTTTCGCGCCGCTCATTGCGCCGCAAAATCCCTATGACGCAGCACAGCTCGACATGTGGAAGGCGGAGTTGCCGCCGGTCTGGCAGGAGGGCGGCGAGTGGCCTTATCTGCTCGGCACTGACACGCAAGGCCGTGACATGCTGTCGGCGATCCTCTACGGCACCCGCATATCGATCGTGATCGGCCTCGCCTCCGTTGCGCTGTCGCTGCTGATCGGCATGACCGCGGGCCTGATCGCCGGCTTCTTCGGTGGCATGATCGAGAACGTCCTGATGCGCATCGGCGACATCACGCTGTCGATGCCGACAATCCTGATTGCCATTCTCGTTTCGACCGTGGTGCGACAGCTGCTGCCAAGCGATCTGCGCGAAATCGGGGCTTCGGCGGTGCTCATCCTCGCCATTTCGTTATCGGCGTGGGTGCAATATGCGCGCACGGTGCGTGCGCAAACCATTGTCGAGCGCAACAAGGAATATGTTCAGGCGGCTCGCCTGTTGAAAGTGCCGGCCCGTCGCATCCTGGCGTACCACATCCTGCCCAATACGCTGACGCCGGTGCTGGTTGCCGCCACGCTGAATTTCGGCATGGCGATCCTGACGGAGGCGACCCTTTCGTTCCTGGGTATCGGCATGCCGCCCGGCCAGCCTTCGCTGGGAACGCTGATCCGCATCGGCAACCAGTTCCTGTTCTCCGGCTCGTGGTGGATCGTGCTCTTTCCGGTGATCCAGCTCTGCCTGCTCGTCGTCGTCGTCAACATCCTGGGTGACTGGCTGCGCGACGTGCTCAATCCGAAACTGAGGTAAGCGTGCATGACTAGTCTGTTGCTCCGCAACGTTCGCCCCTATGGCGGTGCGAATTCCGATCTGCTGATCCGCGATGGGCGCATTGCCGGCATCGG
Source organism: Aminobacter sp. UC22_36 (assembly GCF_044056035.1). Lineage (NCBI taxonomy): Bacteria > Pseudomonadati > Pseudomonadota > Alphaproteobacteria > Hyphomicrobiales > Phyllobacteriaceae > Aminobacter > Aminobacter sp. UC22_36. Next base: position 618,888 of record NZ_CP171995.1, on the reverse strand, counting down.
CCATTTCGAGGCGGACCCCGGCATGCCGGTCGAGGACGGCAAGGGCGCCATCGCCATTCCGGGCCTGATCGACGCGCATACCCATCTCGACAAGACCACCTGGGGCATGCCCTGGCACGAAAACAACCGCCGCGCCGTGCTGCGCGAGCGCATCGATTTCGAGCGCGAGAACCGCATCGAGATCGGCATCGACCCGCACCGCCAGTCGATGCGCCACGCGATCGGCCTTGCCGCGCATGGCGCGACGCATATCCGCAGCCATGTCGACATCGATCCTGTCCACAAGCTGGCGCTCGTCGACGGCATCATGGAGACGCGCGAGAAGCTGAAGGGTGTCATCGACATTGAGATCGTCGCTTTCCCGCAGTCGGGCTTGATGGTCATGCCCGGCACGCTGGAACTGCTCGACGAGGCGCTGAGCCAGGGCTGCGAAGTCCTTGGCGGCATCGATCCCTGCGGCATCGACCGGGACCCCAAAGGCCAGCTCGATGCCATCTTTGCGCTGGCGCTGAAGCACCAGAAGCCGATCGACATCCACCTGCACGAGGCGGGTGATCTCGGCGCCTTCACCATGGAGCTGATGTTCGAGCGCATCCGCGCCAACGGCATGCAAGGCAAGGTCGCGATCAGCCACGCGTTTGCGCTCGGCATGAACGACTACCTGCGCGTGGGCCAGCTGATCGAACAGATCGCCGAGCTCGACGTGGCGATCCTGACGACCGGCGCGCCGTCGGCAACCGTGCCGTCGATCATGCGCCTCAAGCAGGCAGGCGTGCGCGTCGGTGCCGGCTGCGACGGCATCCGCGATACCTGGGGACCATGGGGCCAGCCCGACATGCTCGACCGCGCCAAGGTGGTCGGCATGAAGAACGGCCTGCGCTCGGATATCGAGCTGGCCCACGTACTGCACATCGTTTCGCAGGGCGGGGCGGATGTGATGCGCATCGAGGGTTACGGCCTCGCCGAAGGTTGCAATGCCGACCTGACCTTGCTGACCGGCGAAACGCTGGCCCATGCGGTCGTCGATGTCGCGCCGCGTCCGCTTGTCATCAAGGGTGGCAGCGTCACCGCGCGCAACGGCCAAGCCACGGTGGAAATGCCATGACCAGACAGGTTCTCGACACACTCGAACTCGGCAAGCGTCCCGATGGGCGCACGCTCATCACCGCAGCCTGGGTGCTTGGCCATCGCGATGGCTGCCACAGACTGATTGCCAACGGCCAGGTCGTCGTTGAGGGCGGCGAGGTGGTCTATGTCGGCACCGACTTCCCAGGCGAGGCCGCCCGCCGGATAGACTTCGGCAATGCGCTGGTCAGCCCCGGCTTCATCGACCTCGACGCGCTGTCGGATCTCGACACCACCATCCTTGGCATCGACCATCATCCCGGCTGGGCCAAGGGGCGGGTGTGGCCGCGCCATTATGTCGAGGCCGGCCCCTACGAGATGTACTCGCAGGAAGAACTGGCGTTCCAGAAGCGCTTTGCCTTCGGCCAACTGCTGCTGAACGGCATCACCACCGCGGCTCCCATCGCTTCGCTGTTCTATCGCGAGTGGGGCGAGACCGTCGCTGAGTTCGATGCGGCTGCTGATGCCGCCGGGGACCTTGGACTACGCGTCTATCTCAGCCCCGCCTATCGCGCCGGCGGTATGGTTCTGGAAGAGCCGGGCCGGATGGAAGCGGTGTTCGACGAGAAGCGCGGCCTGGCCGGCCTGCGCGACGCGGTCGACTACATCGGCCGCCAGAACGGCCGCCATGGTGACCTGGTGCGCGGCCTGCTGGTGCCGGATCGTGTCGAGACCTGCACGGAAGAGCTTCTGCGCCAGACGCAAGCCGCGGCTGCCGAACTGGGCTGCAAGATCCGTCTGCACATGGCGCAGGGCGCCATGGAAGTCGAGACCGTGCGCAAGCTGCATGGCACGACCGCCCCGGTCTGGCTGGCGCGCGCCGGTCTGCTGAATGACCGGCTGATCGCGCCGCACGCCACCAACGCCACCGAGGAAGACCTCGGGCTCTATGCCGAGAATGGCGTCTCGATCGTGCACTGCCCGCTGGTTTCGGCTCGCGGCGGCAGCACGCTTAACTCGTTCTCCAAGTGCAAGGAGCGCGGCATCAACATCGCGATGGGCACGGATACGACGCCCGCCGACATGCTGATGAACCTGCTCGTCGGACTGATCGCCTGCCGCATCAACGATCGTGCACCCGATCGCGTTCGCAGCGCCGACCTGTTTGATGCGGCGACGCTCGGTGGCGCCAAGGCGCTCGGTCGCGCCGACCTCGGCCGGCTTGTGCCGGGCGCTCGCGCCGACATTGCGGTATTCGGACTGGACGATGCTGTCATGGCGCCGTCCATCGACCCGATCACCACGCTGGTGACAGGCGGTTCGGGCAAGGTTACGCAGGCGGTGTTCGTCGACGGTCGCCTGTCGATGCGCTTCGGCGAGGTCGCCGGCATCGATATGAAGGCCGCACGGCAACGCGCCCAGCGCCAGTTCGACGACCTCATGGCAAAATACCCGGAACGCAGCTGGGGCAATCCGCCGGTTTCGGAGATCTTCCCGCCAAGCTATCCGATCGAGGTCAAAGCCAATGGCTGAAGTCGAAAAACCCGTGCTCGAGGTTCGCAACCTCAGGGTTGAGTTCCCGGGTCGCCGGGGCGTGGCCACCGCGCTTTCCAATGTAAGCCTGTCGATACAGCCGGGCGAGATCCTCGGGGTCGTCGGCGAGTCCGGCGCCGGCAAGTCGATGACCGGCCTGGCGATCCAGGGCCTGCTCGAACAGCCCGGCCGTATCGCCGAAGGCGAGATCTGGCTCGCCGATCGTCGCATCGACAATCTCGACGACCGCGCGATGGAGAAAATCCGTGGCCGCGAGATCGGCGCGATCTTCCAGGACCCGCTGACTTCGCTCAACCCGCTCTTCACGGTTGGCGCGCAGCTGACCGAAACGATACGGCAGCATCTCACTCTGAAGAAGGGCGAGGCGAGGGCACGCGCCATTTCCCTGCTGAAGGATGTCGGCATTCCGTCGCCCGAGGAACGCTTCGACCAGTATCCGCATCAGTTCTCCGGCGGCATGCGCCAACGCGTGGTCATTGCCCTGGCGCTCGCGGCCGGACCCAAACTGATCATCGCCGACGAACCCACCACCGCTCTCGATGTCTCGATCCAGGCCCAGATCACTTCATTGCTGCGTCGCCTGTGCAAGGAGAAGCGGACCGCGGTCATGCTGGTGACGCACGACATGGGCGTCATTGCCGAGACGGCCGACCGGATTGCCGTGTTGTATGCCGGCCGTCTTGTCGAGATCGGGCCAGTGGACCAGGTGCTGAGCGCACCGACGCATCCTTACACACGCGGGCTCATGGCTTCCATTCCAGAGCTTGGCGCACGCGTCCAGCACCTCAACCAGATCGATGGTTCGATGCCGCGGCTCGATGCCGTTCCGGCGGGCTGCGCATTCAATCCGCGCTGCAAGGAGGCCGGGCCGCGTTGCCTGCGAGAGCGGCCAGGCCTGGTGCCGGCGGGCGCCGGCGCCAGCGCCTGCTGGCTGAATGCAGGAGGAACAGCATGACCGTCATGACAGCACAGCAGACGCCGGCGCTCAGTGTCGACCGGCTCGTCAAGACCTTCGACGTATCGGCGCCATGGCTCAACCGGGTGGTCGAGCGCAAGCCGCGCCAGTATCTGCAGGCCGTCAGCGACATCAGTTTCGAGGTTCCGCTGGGCGGCTGCCTCAGCCTTGTCGGCGAAAGCGGCTGCGGCAAGTCGACCGTCGCGCGCCTGGTAACCGGGCTCTACAGGGCGAATAGCGGCGAGATGCGCTTTGCGCTGGGTGCGGATGGCAAGCCTCTGTCGGCCCAGATGATCTTCCAGGATCCTTATGCCTCGCTCAATCCGCGCTGGCGCGTCAGGAACATCATCGCCGAGCCGCTGCGCGAGTTGAAGCTGCGAAACTCCACGGCCGAGATCAACGAGCGTGTGGTGGAGCTTCTCAAGACCGTCGGCCTGTCGGCGTCAGATGGCGACAAGTTCCCGCATGAGTTCTCCGGCGGGCAGCGGCAGCGAATCTCGATCGCGCGTGCCTTGGCAAGCGAGCCGCGTTTCCTGGTATGCGACGAGCCAACCTCGGCGCTGGACGTGTCAGTGCAGGCCCAGGTGCTCAATCTGATGCGGCGGCTGCAGGATGAATTCGGCCTGACCTATCTGTTCATCAGCCATGACATGAGCGTGGTCAGGCACATGTCCGATCGCATTGCGGTCATGTATCTCGGCCGCATCGTCGAGGAAGGCGAGACCGAGGCACTGTTTGCCAAGCCGCGCCATCCCTATACGCAACTGCTGCTCGAGACGATCCCGAACGTCAAGCATCCGCACCGGGATCGCGTCGTTGCCGGCGGAGAGGTGCCGAGCCCGCTCAAGCCTCCGTCAGGCTGTCCGTTTCATCCAAGATGCCCGATTGCCACAGCGCGCTGTTCGGCCGAGCTGCCGCCGGTACGCACGCTCGCGGGCGGAACGCGTGTCGCCTGTCACCTGGTGGCCGAGTGATGACAATGCCAGATGTGGACTATGCCAGGGCGGCCTTGAGGTCGTGCGACATGTCGCGGACCTCCCTGAGGTCCAGCTCGGCCTCCACATGATCGAGATGATGTTGCATCAACCGCAAAGCCTTTTCGACGTCGCCAGCGGAGATTGCCTCAACGATTTCGTCATGTTCGTCCGGCCCGCAGTTGAAGCGCGCCGTGTTGCGATACACGGCGGTGATCAACGACGTGCGCGAGATCAGGTCGCGCATCATGCCGAAGAGGAAGTCCGAGCCGGAGAGCTCGGCGAGCAAGAGGTGGAAGCCGCCGGACAGTTTTATGATGTCGGTGGTCGCGTCATTCGCGTTTGCCACCCTCTCGCGTGCGACATGGCTGCGCAGCTTGGAGACATCGGCCTTCGACTTCGACTTGCAGATGCGCTCGACGACGCAGCGCTCGACCGAGCGCCGCACGAAGAACACGTCTCGGGCCTCGTCGACGGACGGCTGGCACACGAAAGCGCCGCGATTGGGGATGATCGTCACAAGCCCTTCGCGCTCAAGCGCCGTCAGCGCCTGGCGAATGCGCGCGCGGCTGACGTCGAAGATTCCAGCCAGCTGGCCTTCCTTGAGCTGGACGCCCGGACGCAGCCGGCGCTCGGCAATCGAAAGCCATACTTTTTCGACAATCTGCTGCGTCGAAACGCTTGCTTGCTCGGTCATGAAGCGATGCCTCCCACGAAGGCCGACATTTGTCATGCACAATCAAATGTCAACATTCCAATAAATTACCCGAATCCCATTTTGCTGACAATTAAATAGAAAATTGTGTACCAAGCGGTTCGGAATTGAGAGGGCATATGGAATTCGATTTCACCAAGCTGGAGATGGACAGCCGCTATCGCCTGCTGACCAATTTCATTGGTCCGCGGCCGATCGCGCTCGTCACCACCCGCTCGGCCACGGGGCGCAGCAACGCAGCACCTATGAGCTTCTTCAACGTGTTCTCGCATGAGCCGCCGATCGTGGTGCTCGGCATCCAGCCGCGCCTTTCCGGCGAGGACAAGGACACGGTGGTCAATATCCGGCGGACGGGCGAGTTCGTGGTCAACATGGTCGACATGGCGCTGTCGCAGCAGATGCTCGTCTGCGGCCTGGGCTTCGACAGCGATGTCGACGAACTCGAGATGGCCGGACTGCCCACCGCCCCGGGGGCGCAGATCGATGTCGACTACGTCACCAGTGCGCCGTGCGCGTTCGAATGTCGCGTCGAGCGCCTGATCGAGTACCCGCGCCGTGTGCTCGTGCTGGGCGAAGTGGTGCACATGCACGTCCGCCGCGACTGCCTCGACGAGGCTGGGCGCTATGTGAATCCCGAGGTCTATCAGCCGATCGCCCGGCTTCATGCGGACAATTACATTACCTCCGACCGCCAGTTCGTGCTCAAGGCGCCGGCGATGGCGGATGTGCTCAAGGCAAACGAAAGCGGCGAGTAGGATCCAGCAAAGTGCATATCCGCCTGATCAATCCAAATTCGACCGCCTCCATGACCAACCAGGCGCTGGAAAGCGCGCTGCGTGTGGCAAGCGCGGGAACGCATGTAAGCGCAGTGAATCCGACCCGGACGCCTGTCAGCATCGAAGGCAGCGCCGACGAGGCCCTGGCCGTGCCTGATATGCTGTCGGAAATCCGCAAGGGCGAGGAACAGGGCGTCGACGCCTATGTGATCGCCTGTTTCGACGATCCGGGCCTGCATGCTGCCCGCGAAGTTGCCAAGGGGCCGGTGATCGGCATCTGCCAGGCTGCCGTGCAGGTGGCGATGACCATCAGCCGGCGCTTTTCGGTCGTGACCACGTTGCCGCGCTCGGTGCCGATCATCGAAGACATCGTCCAGGCCTATGGCGCGGGGCATCATTGCCGCGCCGTGCATGCCATCGACTTGCCGGTGCTCGGTCTTGAGGAAGACCCCGAGACGGCCGAGCGCCTGTTGATCGAGACGATCGAGCGCGCAAAGCTCTATGATCGTGCCGAAGCGATCATCCTCGGCTGCGCCGGCATGTCGAGCCTGTGCGACCGACTGGCCAAGGCAACTGGCGTGCCGGTTATCGACGGGGTGACCGCTGCCCTGAAGATCGCCGAAGCGCTTGTCGGCGCGGGCTATGTCACCTCGAAGGTCAACGCCTATGATTTCCCGCGCCAGAAGGGGCCGAAGATTGCTGATGCCGATCCGCAGTTGAGAGCCGCGAATAGCTGATGCCGGAAACGACAAAGGGGCCTTCGGGCCCCTTTGCTTTTGGTGGATGGTGGCTGCTTGCTGCGGCAGACCACCAAGGATGCCGAACGCTACAAGGCAGGCGGTGCCGGCGGCACTACAGGTTCCTCAAAGGTCCTGTACAGCTTGCCCCAGGCCGGATCGTGCATATGCGCCCGGAGGCCGGCCCGGTCGACAAGGGCCCGCGCCTCGCGTTCGCCGAAATCAAGCGCCTGCTCCATGTCGGTCGTCAGCACCTTGGTGCCTTCCATCAGGATCTTGCCGTCGACGATGACGGTGTCGACGTCGCTGCCGAGCACCTGCTGGACCAGCCGGTGAACGACCATCCAGTTCGGCGTCAGATGCGGCTGGCGCATGTTGATGATGGCGATGTCGGCCTTCTTGCCGATCTCCAGCGAGCCGATCTCGTGATCCATGCCAAGTGCTCTCGCGGCATCGATGGTGATCATCTCGAACATCTTGCCCGGCGGCAGCAGGTAGCGGTCGTGGTTGTGAAGCAGATGCTGCGTGTATTGGGCAAGCCGCGCCATCTGGAACATGTCGAAGTGGCGGCTCGGCGAGACGCCGTCGGAGGTAACGGCCACCGGCACGCCCTTGGAGATCATGTCGAGGATCGGCGTCGCCCGACCGGGCGGTGCGTGGGTGACGAAGGTGCCGGTCTCGGCCAGGATATCGACTTCCTCATGCGAGATGCCCCAGCAGTGCTGCAAATGAACATCAGGGCCGAGGATGGCGTTCTCCTTGTCCTGGAAGGCCATGCGGATCTGGCCTGCGAAGGCGTCGGAATGGATACGCACGCCCCACTTCCGGGCTGTCTCGCGCACGCGGCGGGCCTGCATACGGTCGTTGTCGGTGAGCTTGACCGCCCGGTCCGGCGTCGTTGTGTTGGAGGGATCCAGTGACGGCACGATGGTGAAAGGCGTGAGGAACACCTGGATGCGCCCTTCGGCACTGCCGTTCAGTTCCTGGATGGTCGCCTCCGCGCCCTCGATCATCTCCTCAAACGAGATGTGGCGCCGTTCCGGCTTTCCGCTCTCCCAGCGTGTCACCGGATGCGGCCAGGGCAAGCCTGCCGGGCCGACGCAGATGATCTCCCTCAGGCCGATCTCGCCATAGGCCTTGGCATGGTTGCTGGCGAAGACCGGATCGTCGCTTCTCGGCATGGAAGAGATGATGCTGACACCCGTCGTGACACCAGCGCGCAGCCGCTCGAGGCCGGAAACCATACCGTCCGCGTACCAGTAGTCGCGGGTGGTGTAGTGGTAGTAGGTCGGCGTGACGATCTGCATCCACATGGAATTGGTATCCGCCGCGATGCTGCGGATCAGCACGTGTCCGGCGTGGCCGTGGGCGTCGATGAGGCCCGGAATGATGAGCTTGTCGCGGCAATCGACAACCTTCTTGCCTTGATGCCTGGGCTCGAGTTCGCTCGCCAAACCAATGTCGACAATCCTGTCGCCCGATATGGCGATTGCTCCGTCCTCGATGATCCGCCGCTCGGCATCGACGGTTACGATGGTTCCATGGAGCAACAGCAGTTCGCTCATGCGATTTTGTCCATTCCAGTCAAGTTGTTGAGCCCAAGCCGCATCTTTCGAAGCGATGAGCGTCCCGCGGCGGATAAGGACGCGCGCAACAATTTTGCTACTGTTTTGGGTACTTTACGTCAACGATATTGTTGACAATGTCGTCAACCATCGTGATGGTGGAGATCGAGAAGACAGTACATTGGGAGGTAACATGTCTCGCTTGAAACGGATTATTCTTGGCGCGGTGGCGGCCGTCGCCCTGGCCGCACCGGCCAGTGCGGAAACCCTGCGTTGGGGCGGCCGGGCCGATATCTATTCGCTCGATCCAGACTCGATTGCGTCGACGTTCAACCTGTCGTTCCTCAACCATATCTACGAGGGCCTGGTCCGCTACGACGCGAACTTCAAGATCGAGCCGGCGTTGGCAACCGAGTGGAAGCTCATCGACAACAAGGTCTGGCGCTTCACCTTGCGCAAGGGCGTCAAGTTCCACAACGGCGCGGACTTCACCGCCGACGACGTGATTGCCTCGCTCAACCGCGTCGCCGATCCGGCCTCGCCGCTGCGCGGCAACATCCCGCTCTACGTCAGCAGCAAGAAGGTCGACGACTACACGGTCGATGTCGAAGTCTCGGCGCCAACCTCGCTGTTCCTCAACGACATGACGAACATCTTCATGTTCAGCGCGAAATGGCTGAAGGACAACAACACCGAAAAGCCGACCGCCGTCGACACCAAGACGGAAGGCTTCGCGACCCACAACACCAACGGCACGGGCCCCTTCAAGCTCGAAAGCCGCGTGGCCGATAGCAAGACCGTGCTGCTCGTCAACGATGCCTGGTGGGACGAGAAGAAGCACAATCTCGACCGTATCGAATACCTGCCGATCGCCTCGCCGGCGACCCGCGTCGCAGCGCTGCTGTCGGGCGAAGTCGATCTCGTCGATTCCGCTCCCGATCCAGGACCTTCCCCGTCTCGAAAGTTCGCCGGGCCTATCGGTCCTGAAGAAGCAGGAGTTTCGCACGGTCTTCCTCGGCTTCAACCGCAAGGAGAAGCTGGAGGATGGGCGCGCCAATCCGTTCAACGACGTGCGTGTCCGTGAGGCCGTGGAAGCGGCGATCGACCGCGACCTGATCAATGCCAAGGTGATGCGCGGGCTTGCCCGTCCGTCCGGCTCGCTGATCGCGCCTGAGATCTCGGGCTATGCCAAGTCGCTCGACACCTACAACAAGGCCGATCCGGAACGTGCCAAGAAGCTGCTTGCCGACGCCGGCCAGGAAGGTCTCAAGTTCACCTATATGTGCTCCAACGACGAGAGCATCAACGAGGAGGACTTCTGCGCCGGCATCACCAACATGCTGAAGCGCGCCGGCTTCGACGTCTCGATCGACATTGCGCCGCGTGCCATCCAGTCACCCAAGCGTACGCAAGGCAAGGCCGACATGTTCAACCTGAGCTGGGCGAACGAGCCGACGCTCGATGCCTACTCGATCCTGGCCCAGGTGCTCTCCACCAAGAAAGACAAGGTGGGTGTGTCGAACTATGGCGGATGGTCGTATCCGGAGCTCGACAAGCTGGTTGCGCAGTCGGTGCAGGAGCCTGACAGCGCCAAGCGCCTGCAGCTTGAGGAAGCAGCTCTCAAGATCGCCAAGGACGATACCATCCTGGTTCCGCTGCACCAGCAGCCGATTGCCTGGGCGATGCAGGCCACGGTCAAGAGCGTCGACTTCCGCTCGGACAACAAGCCGCGCCACTGGCTGACGCAGATGGCCGGCGACTAAGCCCAGCCGACGTCAACTCCCAAGACCTGGGCGCTTCATCAACCTGTGAAGCGCCCTTTCTTTAACTGTGCCCGCCCGCGGCAGGCGCGACGCCTTCAGACTGGATTGGCGATGACACGTCCCGAAGAGCTGACCCTCGGCCAGCGGCCGGCTGGCCGCACGCTCATGACCGCAGACTGGCTGCTTGCCTATCGCGGCGAAGGGCACTGCCTGGTGCCCCGCGGCGAGCTGGTGATCGAAGCGGGCGAGGTCATCTTCGCCGGTCGCCGTTTCGATGGCGAGGTCGCCCGGCGCATCGACTTCGGCGCAGCCCTGATCAGCCCCGGTCTCATCGACCTCGACGCGCTGTCCGACATCGACACCTATGTGCTGGTCACAGACAACCAGCCCGGTTGGGCCAAGGGCCGTATCTGGCCGCGCTCCTATGTCAAGCGCGGACCTTACGAGATGTATTCGCCCGAGGAGCTGGCCTTCCAGAAGAAGTTCGCCTTCGGCCTGTCGCTGCTCAACGGCGTCACCACGGCAGCGCCCATCGCTTCGCTCTACTATCGTGAATGGGGCGAGACGGTCGCCGAGTTCGACGCGGCTGCGGACGCGGCCGGTGATCTAGGCCTGCGCGTCTTCTTGAGCCCTGCCTACCGCTCGGGCGGAATGGTGTTGGAAGCGCCGGGCAAGATCGTACCTGACTTCGACGAGGCGAGGGGCCTTGCCGGCCTTGAGAATGCCATCACCTTCATCGAGCGTCAGCACGGTCGGCATGGCGGGCTGGTCAACGGGATGCTGGCGCCCGACAGGGTCGAGACCTGCACGCTCGCGGTCTTGCAACGCACCATGGCGGCGGCGCGCGACCTCGATTGCCGGGCGCGGCTGCACATGGCCCAGGGCAAGCTGGAGCTCGATACAATGCACCAGTTGCACGGCGTTTCGGGGCCGCAGTGGATGGCCGATCATGGCCTGCTGAACGAGCGCCTGATTACCCCGCACGCCACCTATGCCTCGGCTGAAGACCTGAAGCATTACGCCGACAACGGCGTGTCCATTGCGCATTCGCCACTGGTTTCGGCCCGCATGGGCAGCGTGCTGAACTCGTTCGCCTCCTGCAGGAAGCTCGGTATCAACATCGGCATGGCGACGGACACCTCGCCGCCTGACATGCTGATGAACCTGTTGCTGGGCCTGGTTGCCTGCCGCATCAGCGAGAAGGCGTCGGATGCGGTCCTGAGCAAGGACTTTTACGATGCAGCCACGCTTGGCGGTGCCAAGGCGCTTGGTCGCACCGACATCGGCCGGCTCGCCGTCGGCGCTAAAGCCGACATATCAATCTTCCGGCTCGACGATCCTCACATGACGCCGACGGTCGATCCAATCACGACCCTGGTGCTGGGTGGTTCGGGCAAGGTCACTCAGGCGGTGTTCGTCGACGGGCGGCTGTCGATGCTCGACGGCAAGCTCTCCGGTTTCGACATTCGTGCCGCGCGCGAACGCGCGCAGCGGCAGTTCGAGGGTCTGATCGCCAAATATCCCGACAGGAGCTGGCAGCATCCGCCGGTGTCCGGGATCTTTGTGCCGAGCTACCCCGTCCTGAGCTGAGCGAGCCGGGTAGTCGCCCTGGTCGGAGCCTTGTTTCCAAGCACGGACAGCAATTTGGGCGCCAGTTCACCGTTGCTGCGTCCGAGGGCGAGCATCGTCCATTCTTGGTTCGCCATGACCGGTAGGAGGTCGTCGGTGCATTTCTGCGCGTTCAACGATGTGCCGCTGTAGTGGGTCGGATAAATCGCTCGTTGATGTCTCCCTGTCTGACTAAGGCTGGACGCCAGTCTTGAGCGGAGAGGCTGGTGCCGAACACATCAGATGCCCGACCCAGTCGAGAGCGATATCTTTGGTCTTGGCGCGCCATGTGCGGAATGGCTGGCTGCCTTGCCCCTTGCTTACACGGGCCCAGTCGCTCCATTCCTGCATTGCCCAGATAAGCACCACCTCGGAATCATTGCACATGGCGGTGCGAAATGCGCCGACGAGCTGGAGCCCAAGTTCCTGCGCCTGCCCGAGCCAATGCTCCGACACCAGTTGCAGATAGTCCTGTGCAAAGCCTGGCTTGATGCTGACGATCTCATGCAGGAACACCTTAGCACCCACGACGGTGCCTTCGGCGCAAAGCTGTTCGATATGGGGCGAGCAGGGGGCTGCAATCAACACGCGGTCGAAGCCGCCGCTGCGGTAGCTTTGCGCGGTGAGCCACCATGTCTCAAGGGCTTTGTCCTGCATGGTGTCGGTGCCTGTCTCATGCGCGAAACTGGCGGCAAGGCTATCCCAGTCGTCGTACTCCCACAGGTTGACCACCTGAGGCCACTGCCCGGTACTGCCGAGCGTGCCCCAGACACCGAAGCACTTCTGATGGCGTTCGGCACTGTGCCGACCCCAGTCGGTCGTCATGTGCCTGAAGTAGTTAGCCCGGTTGGCACCAATGATGTCGATGTATTCGTGGATGTAGATCTTGGAACTCATTCGTGGCCTCCCACCGGTCACCGTAGGTGCCGCGCCTGGTGGCGGCACCGCTAGAAGGGCAGACGAAGAAAGATGCCATTTTGCCAAACGCCGCCCGGAGCAGCGAGCAATTGCATCTGGGGATACTTCGGTCGTTCCGCGGGACTTAGCGGGACCTCTTGGTCGACGACGCCGTCCAGGGCAGCATCACACGTCCCAGCCAGCGGACCAGCGAGCTGAACAGAAAACCCATCAAGGCCACAGTGCAGATGCCGACATACATCCGGTTGGCCTGGAACAGCGACCACGAATGCCATATGCGGTAGCCTATGCCTTGGCTTGCCTGGACGAACTCGACGCCGACGATGACCAGCACCGCCGTGCCGATAGCGATGCGCATGGAAATGAACAGCTGCGGCAGCAGCGCCGGCCAGGTGACGTGGCGGAACATGTTCCAGCCCTTGGCGCCGAACGAACGAGCCGCCTCATGATAGTTCTCGGGGATGGCCAGCACCGCCTCCATGCATTGGATCCAGACCAGGAAGAACACGGTCATGCCGACGAGCAGCACGCTCGGCAGTTCGCCGAGACCGAAGATCAGGAGCAGCAATGGCAGCAGAGCAAGCTTTGGCACCGTGTAAAGCGCGGTGAGGAACGGCTCCAGCGCTGCGCGCGTCAGGCGCGACAGGCCGAGCAACAGCGCGGCTCCCAACCCGGTGATGACGCCGATGGCGAAACCTGCAAGCACGCGAAGCGCGCTTGCCATCACATCCTGCTGCAGCATGCCGGTGCGCGTCATCTCGACCGCCGACAGGAAGATCGCGCTTGGTGCGGGGAAAAAGCGGGAATCGAGAAGGCCGGCGCGGGCACAGATCTCCCAGAGGATGAAGAACACGACAGGCGTGGCCATCGCCAGCACCTTTTCCTGCCTTTGCGCCCGGCGTGCATAACCGCGCGGGTCGCGCTCTGCTTCGCCCGGTCTGATAGTGATGGTCTTTTCCATGCTCGTCGCCTCCTCCGCGTCGATCTTGATTTCAGGCAGCGTGCTTGCCGACCTGCTCTCGCAGCAGGTTCCAGATTTCCTGTTCGAGCTTGGCGAACATGGGCTCACCGCGGATTTCCGGCGCACGCGGCCGCGCGAACGGCACCTCGAATTCGGCGATGATGCGTCCCGGCCGCGCCGACATCACAACGACCCTGTCGCCGAGCAGCAGCGCTTCTTCGAGGCTGTGGGTGACGAAGACGACGGTGCGTCTGTCCTCTTGCCAAAGCGTCAGCAACTCGTCCTGCAAGATGCGGCGGTGCTGGGCATCGAGCGCGGCGAAAGGTTCGTCCATCAAAAGGATTTCGGGCTCGACCGCCATGGCGCGGGCGATGGCGACGCGCTGCAGCATGCCGCCGGAGAGCGCCGGCGGATAGGCGTTGGCGAAGTCGGCAAGACCCATCTTGCCGAGCCACGCGGTGGCGCGCCTGTCGGCCTCGGCGCCGGCCATGCCGGTCATCTCCAGGCCGAAGCGGACATTGGCCTGGATCGTCTTCCACGGAAACACATTGTAGTTCTGGAACACCATGGCGGTGGGGACCGCTCGCGTGCCGCTGGCGTGCACCAGGATCTCGCCCTCGCTCGGCCTGTGCAGGCCGGCGATCATCCTGAGCACCGTCGACTTGCCGCAACCCGACGGTCCAACGAGGCAGACGAACTCGCCGCTCCGTACGTTGAGGTCGACACCGGCGAGCGCTTCGACATTGCCGTTGGCGTCATAACGCTTGCGCACGCCCCGCACCTCGATCTTGGCTGCTGCTTCGGCGACCAGCGGCATGGCCGTGGCAATGTCGGTTATGCGCAATGAGTTCATCTGTCGCTCCGTCAGGAAGTGCAGTTCGGTGTGCGCCCGCAGGCATTCGTGGACGAAAGGCTAGGCCGGCTAGCAACGTCAAAACAATCGCTTCCCGCAGATTTTCCGGATAGCCGGAAAATTGCCGGTTGCGTTTGACAGCCTGCTCCGTTCGACGCCTAATCGACGTGTCTCAAGTGGTGGAAATCATTGCTGCTTTGGACGGCGGATGCGCTGCGGCGAAAGTTGTGCTCCGCAATGTTGTTTCAATCCCGCGCCGGGTTTCCGGCGGTCACAGCAGGCCACGAACGGTGAGCGCCAGGCGCTCGGCCGACGGCGGACTGCATCCTGAAGAATGATTTGCGAGATTGCATATGCAGATCGTCGGCATCGACACTGGCGGCACCTTTACCGACACGGTCATCCTCACCAAGGATGGGCGCGTCGGCGTTGGCAAGGCGCTGACGACACACGGGCGGCTGATGGAAGGTGTGATTGCCTCGCTTGGCGTCGCCTCACGCTCGCTGGGCAAGAGCCTGCGCGATATCCTCGAGGCGACCGACATCCTGTCGCACGGCACCACGGTTGGCCTTAATGCGCTTCTGACAGGCACCGGCGCCGAGGTCGGCCTGCTTGTCACCTCAGGCTTCGAGGCGACGCTGCCGATGGCGCGCTCCAACAAGGTGCATGGCCTGCCCGACGAGGACAGCATCAATGCGCTCAAATGGCGTAAGCCGGACCTGCTCGTTCCCCGCCGCCGCATCATCGGTGTGCGCGAACGCATCGATGTCGATGGCAACATCATCGTGCCGCTGGACGAAGAGCAGGCCCGTCAGTCGATCCGCCAACTGGTCGCGCGCGGTGCCGAGGCGATCGGCATCGCGCTGATGTGGTCGCCCGTCAATGGCGGTCACGAACGCCGCCTCGCCGAACTCGTCGCCGAAGAGGCGCCAAGCCTGCATGTGACGCTGTCGAGCGAGCTTGCGCCGCGCATCGGTGAATACGAGCGGACCGCGACCGTCGCCATGAATGCCTATGTCGCGCCGCTTGTCGGCGACTATCTGACCTCGCTCGACGAAGCGCTGCGCAAGGAGGGATTTGGCGGCCTGTTCCTGATCGTGACCATGGGCGGTGGCGTGCGTCGCGCGAGCTCGCTGCGCGATGCACCGGTACACCTGCTTCAGTCCGGACCGGTGGGGGGCATCATGGCGGCTCGCCAGGTCGGCGCGCGGCTCGGGCATGCCGATGTGCTCGCCACCGATGTTGGCGGGACCAGCTTCGATGTCGGCCTTGTCGTGGGGGGCGCTTTGCCTGCCGCTTCGCGGCCACGCATCGACCGGCACAGCCTTGCCGTTCCGGCAATTGACCTCGCTTCGATCGGAACGGGTGGCGGCAGCATAGCTTACGTCGATCCCGAACTCGGCGTGTTGCGCGTCGGCCCGCAGAGCGCCGGCTCGATGCCCGGCCCGGCCTGCTACGGCCGCGGCGGCACGCAACCCACAGTGACCGATGCCGCCGTTGTTCTGGGCCATCTTGACCGCCTTGGCGGGGCACTCACGCTCGATCGCGCAGCGGCGCGGTCAGCACTTGCGCCGCTTGCCGGCAGGCTCGGCTTGGAAGTCGAGGCGGCGGCCGAAGGGATATTGCGCGTCGCCAATGCACAGATGGCCGATCTCGTCCGTCGTGCCAGCGTGCAGCGCGGCCACGATCCTCGCAAATTCGTGCTTTACGCCTATGGCGGAGCGGCCCCCCAGCATGTCGGGCGCTATGCCGCCGAGATCGGTGTAAAGGCAATCGTCATACCGCGCCTGGCGCCGGAGTTTTCCGCCTGGGGGGCAGCCTCCAGCGACTTGCGGACATCCTATGAGATCGAGCTGCCCGCCCGACCGCTGCAGGACTTCCGCGACGGCGAGATCGAAGCATTCGGTCGGCTCGAGCAGCGCGCTCGAGGCGAATTCGAAGGGCTGGCGGAGGCGGGCCTGTCAGGTGCCATCGAGATCAAGCGCAAGATCGGCCTGAAATTCTCTCGCCAGCTGCACCGCATCGACATCGAAGTACCGGCGTCTCGGCTTGCAAGCGCCGATATCGCCACTGCCGAGGCGGCATTCCGGGCCCGTTACGAGCAGATCGTCGGCCAGGGTTCAGCCCATGGCAAAAGCGCCATCGAGCTCGCGGCCATCATTGTCGAAGCGCGCATGCCGATTGCCATGCCCGACGCCGCTCCAGCACTGACGCGCGCCGTGCCTCGGCCCGCCCGGCACCGGAGTGCCTGGTTCTTGGGCCGCGAGTGGGAAACGCCTGTCTTTTTGTGGGACGAACTTGGCGCCGGCGCGGAGATATCAGGGCCTGCCTTCATCGAATCCGAGCAGACAACGGCAGTGATCCATCCCGGCCAAATGGCGACAACCGACGAGGACGGTAATCTCACCATCGCCGTGCCTGGGGCCCACACGCGCTCGTCGTCGCCCAGGATCGAGGAATTCGCATGACAATCGGCCCGATCGAACTCGAAATCATCCGCCACCGGCTGGAGGCCATCAATGCCGACGCCGGCGAGACGCTGGTCCGTGTCTCCGGTTCGCAGATCGCGTCCGAGGCGAGCGATTTCAACACCGCGATCATGACCGCCGACGGCACAGTGGTCTCGTGCAGCAAATTCATTCTCGTCCAATCGACATCGCTCAACCTGATCGTCCGCGACATTCTCGATCGCTACGGTGAAAACCCCGGCATCGGTCCCGGCGACCAGTTTCTCACCAATGACCCTTATCTCGGAACCCTGCATCAACCCGACGTGACGCTGGTGGCGCCGATCTTCGATGGCGAGCGGCTGGTCGCCTGGGCGGGGTCGACAGTGCACGAGCCGGATGTCGGTGGGCCGGTCAGCGGCGGCTTCAACTATGCCGCCCGCTCGATTTTCGACGAAGCCATACCGATCCCGCCGATCAAGATCGTCGAGGCGGGTCGGATCCGCCGCGATATCGAGCGTGACTATCTTGCCCGCACCCGAACGCCCGAGCTGAACGCGCTCGACCTGCTCGGCCAGATGGCGGCGAACCGTGCATCCGAGCGCCAGGTTCTCGAGCTTTGCGCCGCCTATGGCACCAGCGGTCTGATCGACGCGATGGACAGGCTGCTTGCTTCGACAGAGGCGGCATTCCGCCGCCGCCTCGCCGAACTGCCTGACGGCGTCTGGCGCGAAAACTCCTTCATCCAGCATGAGCAGCGCAGCGGCGCCGACTATCTGCCGAACCAGGTCTACGCGGTCCGGCTCGTCATGGCCAAGACGGGCGACAGGCTCACTTTCGACTTCACCGCGAGTGACGATGAAGCGCCAGGCGCGGTCAATGCCACCTATCCGACACTGGCCAACTTCACCATGGCGGCGGTCCTGGTCCATATCTGCCAGGGGCTGCCTTGGATGCCGGGCGCCATCTGGCGGACCATCGACATCCGCACCCGCAAGCGATCTGTGGTCGACGCCGAGTGGCCGGCTGGCGTGGCGATGAGCACGGGCACCTCGGCCCAGGCGATCCGCAACTGCGTCAGCGGTTGCCTGGCGCGCTTGCTCGACGCTTCGGCGGCGCATGCGTACATGGCCATGGCGTCGTCGCAGTCGTCAGGCGCCGGTGGCATGTCGATTTCGGGACACAGGCTCGATGGCAACCCGTTCACCACGCTGTTTCTGGATGAGCTGAGCGGCGGCGGCGGCGCCACCCGAAATGCGGACGGAAGCGACACCTCAGGCACGGCGACGTCGCCGGGTGCTACGCCCTCGAACCTTGAAACCAACGAAGCATATTATCCCGTGCTCTATCTGACGCGCCGCGAACTTGCCGATTCAGGCGGACCCGGCAGGCGCCGCGGTGGCGTCGGCGCGATGCATGCCTATCGCCCGCATCAGACCGAACGCTCGATCGCGCTGTTGTCCATGGCGCAAGGATTACAGCATCCAGCGACCATGGGGGCGGCCGGTGGCGAACCCGGATTGCCGAGCGGCTTTGCCATCATGAGCAGCGATGTGCCGATAGCTGGTTCGAAAGGCTGGTCGGACCTTGCAGATGTCACTGATGTTCGGCTGCCGGATGCCGCCACCAGGCTCCACCCCGATCAGATACTGGTCACGTCCTCGCAAGGTGGCGGTGGCTTCGGCGATCCGCTCGAGCGTGATCCAACCGCTATTGCTGTCGATGTGCTCGATGGCCTTGTCAGCGTCAGCGGTGCGTTGCGCGATTTTGGCGTGGTCCTGCGCCTCGACGGCGACCAGGTAGTGATCGACTACGCCGCGTCGGAGGCGGAGCGACAAGCGCGTCTCAGGGCGCGGCTCGGCGGTCGCGAGCCGCGCAAGGCTGAAGGTCAGGTCAGCGGACGTCGCCTTTCCAGCCATTTCCGGGCCGTCGAAGCGTCCGGTGGCGAACAGATCGCATGCGCCAGTTGCGGCCATGGCATCTGCAACGTGGGCGCGGGTCTCTACGCGTCCCTGGTCGTCCACGATGCCGCGGCAGGCGAGCGGTCTGCCATCACCGATCGTTATCCCGGCAGTGCGCGTTTCCGCATCCGCCATTTCTATTGTCCCAGCTGTGCTCGACAGGTCGACGTTCAGGTCGCGCTCGCCGGCGATCCAGTGCTCGAGGCGATGGAAGTGCTGCTACCCGATCAACCATCAGAGGCAAGACCATGACAGCCATCCCTTTGCCCTACGGCGACGATCCCGACACGAAGGGATTTTGGGACGCGGCCCGCGAGAAGCGCCTGGTCGTGCAACGCTGCAACGCCTGCGGCCATTGTCAGTTCCCGCCCCATCCGTTCTGCGCTCGGTGCGCCCGTGACGAAACAGAATGGGTCGACGCGGCCGGCAGGGGGCAAGTGTGGTCGTTCGGCATTGCCCACGGCCCAACGCTGCCAGGTTTCCAGGATGTAGTGCCGTATCCGATGGTCGTCGTCGAACTCGACGATCATCCGCATATCCGCATGGTCGGCAGTCTTGTTGTGGCACCGGACGCCCCCATCAACAGCGTTCCGGCTTCGGCCATCCGCATAGGTCTGCCGGTCGATGTCACCTTCACCGCCGTCTCCGACGACATCACTCTGCCGCGCTGGATGCCGCACGCATCCGAGAGTCTGAAGCCATGAACGACACGATCTCCCTCAAGGACCGCACAGCGATCGTCGGCATCGGTGAGACCGCTTTCGGCAAGGCGATGGCGGAGAGCGAGGAGCAACTGGCTTGTATGGCGATCAAGGCGGCGCTTGATGATGCGGGCATTTCGCCCTCGGAGGTCGATGGGCTCTGTTCGCTCAACATGGAAAATGTCTTCCAGCACGACATCGCGCGCGACCTCGGAATGAAGGAGGTGACCTATTATGCGCAGATGCCCGCCGGCGGCCATGGCGGTTGCGGCACTGTCGGCCACGCCGCCATGGCAATTGCCACTGGCCAGGCCAAGGTCGTGGTCGGTTGGCGCTCGCGCAAGCGCAGCGGCCGCGCAAGCCGCGTCTGGGCCCAGCTGGAGCAGCGTATCCAGGGTAGCCGCGACACCTGGTTGAGACCTTGGGGCATCATCCGACCGGTCGACGAGGTGGGTGTGCTCGCCATGCGCTACATGCACGAGTTCGGCGCCACCCGCGATCATCTCGCCAATGTCGCATTGGCGTTCCGAAGCCATGCCAATCGCAATCCCAATGCCTTCATGCATGCCAAGCCGATGAGCCGCGAGGACTATTTCGCCGCGCGCTGGGTCAGCGAGCCCTTGTGCTTGTTCGATTGTTGCCTTGAGACCGACGGCGCGATCGCCTTCGTCGTCACCGCTGCGGAGCGCGCCAGGGACTGCCGCACTAGGCCCGTCTACATCCACGCTGCGGCTCAGGGCTTCGATGGCGGCAGTGCCATCCTTGCCAACTATTTCACGGCCGATCCGATGCGCTCGCAGGCCGCGACCTGCGCGAAGTCGCTGTGGCGCCAGAGCGACTTCCGTGCCGCCGACATCAAGGTGGCGCAGTTCTACGACGCCTTCACGCCAGAAGTGTTCTTCACCCTTGAAGGCTATGGCTTTTGCGGGCGAGGCGAGGGAGCAGCCTTTACTGAGGACGGCGGCATCGCGCTTGGTGGGCGCCTGCCGGTCAACACTGGCGGCGGCAGCCTCTCCGAGGTCTATCTGCATGGATTCAACATGATCACCGAAGGCGTGAAGCAGATGCGCGGCACTTCGACCGGTCAGATCGACAACGCCGACTGCTGTCTCGTCAGCTCAAGCGATCTGGGCCCGACCTGCGCCGTCGTGCTGCGCAACTGAGATGGAGGGCTAACGATGCACGACACCATCGTCTGGATCAGCGGTGCGACGCAGGGCGTCGGCCTCGGGCTCGCCCGCAACGTTCCTTTCAACAACGCCCGTATCATCAATCTGTCGCGCCGGAAGCACCCCGATTACGAGAGCGTCGTGTTCGACCTGGCCGATCCCTCGACATGGGATCGTATCCGCGGCCATTTCATTCGGGAATTGGCTGCGTTTCGTGGCAAACGCGCCATCTTCATCCACAATGCATATTATTCCGAAGCGATCGGCGTGGTCGGCAAGGTCTTCTCGGAGACGTATGAAAAGGGCGTGCTTGCCAATCTCGCTGCACCCTTCGTGCTTGCCGAAGCGTTTCTCGATGCTTGCCGCCCCGGCTATGAGGCAGGGCTGGTGATGCTTTCTTCCGGCGCGGCGGTGGCAGCGCTCGAAGGTCTTGCCACCTACTGTGCTTCCAAGGTTGCGATCGAACACTGGGTCGAAGTCGTCGCACGCGAGCGCCAGAGCCGCGGCGGAACCGGGCCGTGGGTGGTGGCAGTGCGGCCGGGCGGCGTCGACACGCCGGCCTTGCGCGCCGCCTCCGAAGTCGATCCCGAGCTTTATCCGCGCGTGGCGAGCCTCAAGCGCAACATTCCCAATCGCGTCGACATCGACACAGCCGGCAGGCGGATCTGGGCGGCGCTGCCGCCGGCCCCTGACACCGCGGTCATCTCGTTCGCCGAGCCACCGGGCGACCCGGCATTCCACTTCGGTGGACCGCGCGTCAGGCAGTTCGCCGGGTCGAACTGGAAGCTGGTCTACGACGCCGGCTGATGACGAGTTTGCCGACCGGTGGAGGGTCGGCGGCCAAGAGGATCAACAGGGAGGAAGCTATGAAATCGCTATGGAAGAAACTGGCACTTGCCGCCGCCGTGATCGGGGTGAGCTTCGGCGCCCATGCCGAGGGCTCTGACGCGCCGAAGCCACTGCCGCAGCGCGAGAAGGTGATCGTCGCCATGACCGCCAAGGTCGAGGCATACATACCGATGCTCCTTGCCGACCGGATGGGTGAGTTCGACAAGGAAAATATCGACATCGAATACACCTTCGCCAAGTCGAGCGACGGCATCGTGCTCCTGTCTACGGGGCGCGCGGACGTGCTTGGTGGCCAGCCGAGCGCGGCCGTCTTCAACGCCATTGCGAGTGGCGCCGACATCCGCGTCGTGGCGCCGCTCTTCGTCCAGTCGCCGGCCTCCAAGCAGGGAATCTGGGCCAACAACGCCTTTCTCAACGGCCGCAAGTTCACCGTCGACCTGTTCAAGGACCAGACCGTCGCCAGCGCCATCGGCCTCGGCTCGACAGCCTCCTACTTCCTGCAGACGGAACTGGACAAAGTCGGCCTGTCGCTCAAGGACGTGAAGTTCCAGACCATGGCTTCGCCTGACATCCTGGTGGCGCTCGAGAACGGTGCCGTCAATTTCGGCTACCTGATCGATTCCATCTGGCAGAAGGCTGATGAATCCAAGGTGTCGCTGGCCTTCGTCCAGGGACCGGAAATGTCGGCAGGGTCGTGGAGCTTCGGTCCGCGCCTGCTCAAGGAACGCCGTGACATCGGTGAGGCGGTGATGCGGGCGCTGGTACGCACGACGCGCACCTATCTCCAGGGTGACTACCACAACAACCCTGAGATCATGAAGATCATGCTTGAGGAGCTGCAGCTGCCCGAGGAGACGCTGAAGAAGGGTGTCTCGCTTACTTTCGATCCCAACCTCTATATGCCGGCCGATCTCGCCACGCGCCTGCAGAAGACCTACGCGCTCATTCCCGAGGTGCTGTCTTACACCGAGCTGATGCCGGAGGATCGCGTCGTCGACCAGGGCTTCATTGCTGCCGCGGGAATTCCCATTCCGGCGAAATAGGCAGGTCGTCATTGGCCCGGTGCAATTCCGCGAGGCGTTGGTGCCGGGTCGCTATCTGCCTGAGGGTGGCCCCCAGGGCAGCCGTGCCGGAGCTCTCCTCGGGGGCGGCACTGATAAGCCCCACGGCGACCGAAACACGCATGAACTTCGACTGGAAGGATGCCGCGACCGCGGTCACGCCTTCCGCCGAGAAGCCGCGGGAGGTGGCATAGCCTTGTTTGCGAACCGATCTGACCTTGTCGAGCAGTGCGGTCACGCTGGCTGTGCGCCTGGCCGGCGGTTCGGTGCGGAACATGCGCTTGGCAATCTCCACCACCACCTCCTGCGGCTTGCCCGACAAAAGCGCCATGCCGGCCGCTGTCGACCAGTCGTAGTCGGTGAAGCCTTCGACATGGACGCCGGCGTGAAAATCGGAGCCGGGAATGATCGCCGAACACTGCACCCAGCGGTCGTTTTGCATGCACAGCCATACCGTCAGGCCGGTGCGGCGATGAACCTCGTCCATCAGGTCGGAAACCGCCGTACCACCGAAGAACGAACCTTCGAGGCGCCGGGCGAGCGTGACGATCCGGTAGGATGGCAGGTAGACCTTCTGGCGCGGGTCGAAGGCGAGGTAGCCGGTGCGCACCAGCGTCTTCAGAATGTCGTCGGCGCTGGAGTTGGGAATGGCGAGCGCCCGGCTGATCTCGGTCGTACGCGCCGGCCGCGGATTGGCCTGGAAGTATTCGAGTACAGAAAGCACGCGCAGACTGGATTTCACCACACCGCCAGAACGGTCGTTGGTGACGCCCCGCAGCAGTTCATTGGGTTCTTCGAATCCGAACTCCGCCCGTCTCGCCGTGCTGGCCGCGGTTCCCATGGCGCTCTCCTCTCCTGGCGCCGGTATGCCGACGCAGAGCGTTTCGTGCCCCAGCCTGGCACCTCACCAGGAACTTGAATTCGGCCATTTGGCCTAGGCCAATTGCCCGTCAATCTGAAAACCCTACCGAAAGACCCCGACATCATGCAGACCATCCCACACGCAATCCGGCACGCCCGCGACGAACTCGACCGCAGTCTGGCCGATCTGCAGCGCATGTTCCGCAAGAAGACCGGGATCGCCTATGTCGGCCGTGTCGATGCGTCGCCGCAGGCGCACAACTGGTTTCGGCGCTTCGGCGAGGATGTTCGGTTCTGCTACGTCAATCCGCGCGGTGGCGAGGCCGGCGGCGTGCCCGTCTTCACGTCGATGGCAGAGGTGCCTGACTACATCGACCTCGCCGTCGTCAAGGTGGCGCCGGCGATCGTTCCGCAGGTGGTCGCCGATTGCGGTCGCCGCGGCGTCCGTGATGTCATCGTCTTCAGCTCCGGTTTTTCGGAAGTGGGTACCGAGGGTGCTGCTCTCGAGGCCAAGGTCGCCGAGGCGGCGCGCGAACATGGCGTGCGTGTCATCGGGCCGAACACCAACGACAATACCTTCGAGCAATTTCCCGTACCGGAGCATCATCGCGGCGGCCTGGTCGGGTTGGTCACCCAAAGCGGCTTCAACGGCCGGCCCATCGTCGAGGGCGTCGCCATGGGGGCTGCCTTCCGGCGCTGGGTAACGGTAGGCAACGAGGTCGATCTCGAGGTCGCCGACTTCATCAACTACTTTGCCCACGATCCGCAGACGTCGGTCATCGCTGCCTATGTCGAGGGCTTCAAGTCGATCCCCAAGCTCAGGCTGGCGCTTGAGGCGGCCAATGCAATGAAGAAGCCGGTGGTCATGCTGAAAATGGGGTCGACCGAGCGTGGCGCGCGCATGGCCGCCTCGCACACCGGCCATCTCGCCGGGGCGGACGCGGTCATCAACGGCTTGTTCAAGCAATATGGGGTGATCCGGGTCCGCGATCTCGACGAGTTGCTTGAGACCGCCAACCTGCTGGCCAAGCTGCCGGCGGGCACCGGCCCCAACTGTGCGCTCTACTCGGTTTCGGGAGGCTCGACGACACTGATGGCCGAGTTGGCCGACAGCTACGGCGTGAGCTTTCCCGAACTTTCACCGGCGACGATCGAGAAGCTTTACACCTACCTGCCCACCTACGTCACCGTCTCCAATCCGATCGACAATGGCGGCGGCTTTGTCATCACTGCTCCGCAGCAACAGCGAATCGACGTGCTCGAAACAATTGCCGCCGACCCCAATGTCGACGTCATCGTGGTCGGGCTGACCGCGGCCCTTGGCCTGCTGTCAGACAGTTTTGCCGCCGACGTGCTGGCTTTTGCACCCCGCTCACCAAAGCCCATCGTTGCGGTCTGGGGCTCGGTGTTGACGGATAGCCCCGGCTATCGCGACCTGGTCAAATCCGGCGTGCCGATCTTCCGCTCGTTCCGCAAATGCTTCCGCGCCATGCGGGCACGGGCCGACTACGAGGCTGCGAAAGGCGCATTCCGGCGCCGCTCGTGGCAAGCAACGCCCTTGTCCGTCGCGCAGCAGATAGCGTTACGACAGAACGGCTTGCTTGACAGCGGGCAGTCCGCCGACCTGCTTGAAGGTGCTGGGATAGAGCGTGCGCAAGAATGCCTCGTGACCTCGGCCACGGAAGCTGCCGACAGGCTCCCGGATTTGGGCGGGCGGGTCGTCATGAAGCTTGCCTCGCCCGACATCGCCCACAAATCGGATGCGGGATTGGTACAGCTCGACATTGCCGACGCCGCGACTGCCACCGGCGTTTATGACAGCCTGGTTGCCAAGGCGAAAAACCATTTTCCGGCGGCTCGGATCGAAGGCGTGCTGATGCAGGAACAGATCGGCTCGGGTGTCGAAATGATCGTTGGCCTGACACAGGATCCCGACCTTGGCCCCACAATCACCGTCGGAGCAGGCGGCATCTATGCCGAGATACTCAAGGATGCCGCCACGCGCCCTTTGCCCGTAGACAGGGACGACATTCGCGAAATGATCGCAAGTCTCAGGCTTTCCCCACTGCTTGATGGTGCCCGAGGTGCTGCTCCATCGAACAAGGAAGCCCTTGTCGAGTTGGTCTTTCGGACCGCGCAACTGGGGCTCGCAGCGGGTTCAAGCATAGTGGAGCTGGATCTGAATCCGGTAATTGTCTTGCCGACGCGTGCCGTGGCGGTGGACGCTCTGGTTGTCAGTCGCACGATCGACTGACACGGCGCCATATGTGCTGCGGCGCATTCCCGGCGAAGTTTCGAAGAAACAATGAAACTAAGCGACGGCGAATCCCAGGACATATCGATCTTGAGCGAATCTTACTTGCATCGAGCAGACCGTCCGCCGCCCTCTTTGGCTCGATTGCTTCTGCTTTGGAAACTGCCGCCCTAGCTGGTCGCTCGGGGCGGGGTGTCATTTTACCAGCCGGCTAGCTCTGGTAGGTCATCAAGCCAGCTTTTCTCTGCCATCGAGGCATCACCGGTCTGCGGTGCAGCCTCTATGGCGTTTTGAATGAGCCAGTCCACCCACTTCCGATAGGCAGCCGGGTCCAGTTGGGGCGGCAGCACCTTGGCCTTGGCCAGCATGCGTTTGCGGAAACTGACTTGCCTGCGAAGTTTGGTCGTCGTGAACTTGATCGCCTTGCCTTGGTATTCAACCGTCCAGCGCCCATCCCCATGGCTGGCGAGCCTATCAATGGCGAAACCGGCATCGACCGGCCTGTCCCGCCAAGGAAGTTCGATGGCATTCTTCCTCAGGTCTATAGCCCATCGCCGGTAGTTGGCCCCGGCACGCTGGGGCGGCAGCACACCAGCCTGTTCGAGTATCTTCCTTCGGAAGGTAGGCTGCTTCTTGATCTGGCCCGTCGTCAGTTCGATGCGGTGCCCACGGAATTCGACGTGCCACCGAATCCTCCCGTTACCGAAATACTTTACCAGCCTGTCGATGACGAACTCGTCATCGCTAAGCGCCGTGCATCCCTGCTTGATGCTTTCGAGAATGTACTGGCTATCGGTGGGCATGACGCGGCCTCGTGCGGGACGCATCGGAAGCTTAGAGATTCAAAAAATCAAGGACCAATTTCCCCACCTATGCTTCATAGGCGGGCCGCGGCGTATGAAAGAATGCGGCGTGATTTCCTCTTATCGCATCCTTGTCAGGAGGCGGCGCGCCGCGGGCGCCATCGAGCAATGCGGATAGCCTGAGGCTGGCGATCATTTCGCGAATGTCTTGCCTGTCGACAGGCAGCGGGCGCGTGGCGGCATCCTTCAAGATTTCGGCATAGATACCTCCGGCGCCGACGGTGATGGTTGGGCCAAGATCGGGATCCTGCGCCAACCCCACGATCATCTCGACGCCCGCGCCGATCTGTTCCTGCATCAGCACGCCTTCGATCCGAGCCGCCGGAAAATGGCTTTTCGCCTTCGCAACCAGGCTGTCATAGACACCGGCGGCAGTCGCGGCGTCGGCAATGTCGAGCTGTACCAATCCTGCATCCAATTTGTGGGCGATGTCGGGCGAGGCAAGCTTCATGACGACCCGCCCGCCCCACGCGGCGAGCGCTTCAGTGGCTTCCGCGGACGAGGCGACAAGACGCTCGCGCCCACGGTCTATGCCGGTACCGGACGAATTTCCGTTCCGTTTGAAGCGACATTAGGAAAGGCGCGTCAGGATGGCGCGTCCTGCCACTGCCTTGCCGGCCGCGACCTCGGCGACGTGGCCGCCGAGACGGTTGCCCCGTGGCGCACACTTTGCGTGGCAAGATTCCAACAAGCTCTCGCTGGCCCGATCAGGTCTCGCTTCACCTCCACCTGGTGCAGAACGCTTGATGCATCTTCGAAGACATTCAGGCGAACACCGAGCGTCAGGCACAAGCTGTCATCACTTCGTTGCCGGGCAGCTTCCCTGATCAACTCGTGACGTCGACCATGGCAGCCATCAGCCACCGCATCCGGCTCATCGCAGATTGGCCACGGCCGTACACGGTTGAACAACGCAAAACCGCCATTGGGTAGCTGGAGCAGTGGCACCATGGTACTCTGCGAAATTGTAGGCCGAGCCAGCGCATATGGCGCTCGGTCGATATTCTTCGGGTCCAGTCCTGCCCGAACTTTGACAAGCTGCCATTCGAACGCAATAAAGCTGCGATGCGTTCACCTCGCAGCGGAAGTGCTGCTGCCGGTGCCGCTAGATCAATCGTCGCCGCGGACATGCTTGCCTTCTGTGGCTGGAGACCAGGATGGCATTTCGATTTGTTCACACGGCCGATGTTCATCTGGACTCGCCGTTGCGTTCGCTGGCGCTGCGGAATGCCGAACTTGCCGAGCTTGTTGGCGATGCGAGCCGCCAGGCCTTTACCGCAATCATTGACCTCTGCATTTCGGAGCAGGTCGATGCACTCGTAATCGCCGGTGATCTTTATGACGGCGACCAGACGTCGATGAAGACTGCACGTTTTCTGGCCAGCCAGATGATGCGCCTTCATCAGGCTGGCATCATGGTCTACAAGATCCGCGGCAATCATGACGCGCTGTCGCGGATATCCAAGCAACTCACCTTTCCTGAAACCGTGACCATATTTGGCGGGCGGCCTCAGACAGTGCTCCAGACCGCTGGTGGTCTCGACGTCGCCTTCCATGGCTTGAGCTTTGCCAGCCCAAAGGCGTCCGAAAGCCTGCTTCCCAAATATGCGGCTGCCCGGGAAAGTGTGGTCAATATCGGTATCATGCACACCAGCCTTGCCGGATCTCCCGGCCACGATGTCTATGCGCCGTGCAGCGTAGCCGATCTGCAGCGCCATGGTTTCGACTACTGGGCGCTCGGCCATGTCCATCTCCGCAAGGCCTATTCCGGGGCGGCTGCGGTTGTGATGCCGGGAATACCGCAGGGCAGAGACATCGGCGAGGCCGGAGAGAAGTCCGTTACCCTGGTAACCGTCCGAGACGACCGCTCGATCGAGATCGAGGCAAGGGCGGTAAGCATCGCCCAGTTCGAGCGTGTGAACGTCGATTTGACGGGAACGGTGGAATGGGCGGAAGCCGTGGGGCGCATTCGGATTGCCTTGGAAGAAGTCAGGGCGACTGTAAGGTCGCGCAATGCCGTGATCCGTCTCAGGCTCGTGGGTACATCGCCATTGTCGTGGAGCGTCCTCCGCGACAGGGATCTGCTGCTGGCCGAAG
The DNA here is from genome assembly GCF_044056035.1 of Aminobacter sp. UC22_36. Lineage (NCBI taxonomy): Bacteria > Pseudomonadati > Pseudomonadota > Alphaproteobacteria > Hyphomicrobiales > Phyllobacteriaceae > Aminobacter > Aminobacter sp. UC22_36. Next base: position 590,181 of record NZ_CP171995.1, on the reverse strand, counting down.
CCAAACAGCTGGGCGAACACGTTGGCGATACCTGGGTGGAAAAGCTCGAGATCGATCTTTTGGACCACGGTTCTCAGTCATCCGAAGGCGCTGCTGACCCGATATTCGAGCTTGCCGAAACCATGCGCGCCGATACACGTTCCCAAGCATTTCGCGAGGAGGCGAGGGCGCTCGTGATGAGGACGCTTACGGACCTGCCGCCCGAGGCGCGCGATTTCGCGGGAAAGGATGAAGCAGGATTGGAAGAATTTCTTGACCTGGTGCTCGCCGGCGGCGCCGAGCTGGTGACCGCCCGTCTCAAGGCAGGTGGCGCGCAATGAGACTCAGGCGCCTTGATCTGGTCCGCTACGGCAAGTTCACCGACAAGACGATCGATTTCGGGCAACGGCCGGAACAAGGACCCGACCTTCATATCGTCTTTGGGCTGAACGAGGCCGGCAAGTCGACAGCGCTGTCAGGCTATCTCGATCTGTTGTTCGGGATCGAAGAGCGCAGCCGCTACAATTTCCTGCATGAATATGGCGCCATGCGTGTTGGTGGGGTGCTCGAACTTTCAGGTGAAGAACAGGTGTTCGCCCGCACCAAGCAGCGGAACAACTCGTTGATCAATGAGGTCGGTCAACCGGTAAGCGAAGTTGCGCTTTCTGCCCATCTCGCAGGTCTTTCCCGCGATGCCTACACCACCATGTTCTCGCTAGATGACGAGACGCTGGAGGCCGGCGGGCAGGCAATACTGGAGTCGCGTGGTGATCTGGGCAAGCTGCTGTTTACGGCCAGTGCCGGGCTTGGTCGTGCCAGCGATACCCTCACTGCCCTTGAGGCGGAGGCGGACGGGCTCCACCGCAGGCAGGCGCAGAACACCGAGATTGCGCTCCTCAAGAAGCGCCTTGCCGAACTGAAAGCTGCACGCGATGCGATAGACACGCTCGCATCGACCTATGAGGGCCTGGAATCCGAGCGTAGCGATGCAAAGGAACAATATGATCACAGTGTGTCGGAACGGGCAGCCCTGACCGGAAGGCTGGAGACCATTTCCAGATATCTGCGCGCATTGCCGATGCTGAACGAGATCGAGCGGAAGAAAGCCCGGCTGGCAGAACTGCCGGACGTTGTCACGGCCGGCCTGAAGTGGACGGGCAGCGTCGCCGCAATGATCGACGACGACGCAAGCCTCAGGACGAGGCAGTTCGCGATCGCTGACGAGCTCGAAAGAGTGCATGGCGGCGTCGGATCGATCGATCTGGACGAACAAATCCTTGCGGTGTCGGAACGGGTACGCGCCATGGCTGACGCCAAGGCGCGATACATTTCGGCTGGCCTCGACCTGCCTGCGCGAAAGACCGAACTGCAAATCCTCGACAATGCGGTGGCGAGCTGCCTGTCAGCCTTAGGCCGGTCGTTGGAAACAGCTCCTGAACAGCTGCTTGTACCTGCGGCCATTGTGGGAGCTCTGCGCAACCTGCTTGAGCAGCGATCGGGCGTCATGGCCAGCCTGCGTGTCGCACGCGATGAGGCCGCGGCCTCATTCGATGCCCTCCAGGCTGCACGTGAGCGTGTTGGCGAGGAGCCGGCCGTGCCAGCACCAGCCAGGGCGCGGGTGATGGCGTCACTTTCGAAGGCGAGGGAAAGTGGCCACCTTCGCGAAATCCGGGCGGCTCGCGAGAGCGAAGATGAAAACGCGGCTCTGTGGGAGGCGGCACTGCGCCGCCTGCATCCCTGGGCGGGCGATGCCCGGTCGCTGTCTGGGATTTCAGTTCCGAGCGCATCACAAGTCAGCGCGTGGAAAGGGCGTTCGGCTCAGCTTGCCAAGGCGAAGGCGGTACTTTCGACACGCATTGCCGAGCATGAGGACGTCAAGGCTTTGCTCTCGAGCCGGGTTGCAGCCTTTCGTTCCTCGGTGGACGTTCCGGACGACGAAACGGCGGCTGCGATCCGCCGCGATCGTGACGAGGCCTGGCAAAGGCACAGAGGCGAGCTTGTCGGCGAAACCGCCGATCAGTTTGCCGTGGCCCTTGCTCGCGACGATGCTGCCGGGGTCGGCAGACTTGCCAACGCGCATGGGCTTGCTGAAACGCGTGCAGCAAGGCGGAGCCTCGCGGAAACCGAAGCCGTCCTCACGCGGGCCCATGCTGCCATTGATGTGAACCGCCTGGAACATGAAGCCCTGGTGACAGAGATGCTGGCTTCGGCAAGCGATCTGCTCACGCACAGGGCGGAAGCCTCCACCGCGCGTCTGATAGAACTGATCGAGGATCTCGCTGCAGCTCGCAAAGACGCTCTCGATGCCTGGGCGAGGATCGACATCGCCCGCAAGAAGGCCGAGCGTGCGAGCGACGACGGAGCGGTCGTATTGCTTGCGCTGGCTGGGGCGCTGGAAAGCGTCGGCATTGCCACGAACGCCGGTGACAGTCTGGACACGGCTATCGCCGTTGCGGAACAGTTTTTGGCGCGGCAAACCAGGATGGATGCCGAGCGAGCCGAAGCGTTCCGGACAGTGGCTGCCAAGGAAGACGACCTCGCCACCAGGCGGCGCGCGGTCGAACTGGCGGAGCGGCACGAGCAGGAATGGCTTCATGCCGTTACCGAGACGCTGAAGGGTACATGGTTGGAGAGTGGTGTTTCGATACCGGGCCTTGGAAGCGTCCTCGACCAGTTGGCTGTCCTGTCGAAATCTCTTCAGGATCGACAGGCGTTGCAACTGCGCATCGACAAGATGGAGGCAGACAGGGCGAACTTCATTGTTGAAGTCGCAGATGCTGCCGTCGAAGTGAACCAGGCCGTCGATGATGATCCGGCACAGCTCGTGGTGGCGCTTCAACAGCGCCTCGAGCTCGCCGACCGTGCAAGGGAAAACAAGGCGAACCTTGTTGCCGAATTGGAGCGGCTGAAAGGTACCAAGGACAGGCTTGAGCAAGAGGCCGCAGCCCATGAGCGACAAAAGAGCGAAGTGCTTGAAATCTTCGCTGTCAAAACCCTCGCAGAAGTGATCGAGCGCGACGAACAGCTGCGCGACCGCGACCGCTTGCATCTTGCGGTGACCGAACTCGAGGAGAAGCTCTGTATCGAGCTCGCGGTTGAAAGCACAAGCCAGGCACTGGCGGCCTTGGACGGTCTGGAGCAGGATCTTCTGGGCGTTGAAAAGGCCGAAATCGACCGCCGCCTTTCTGATCTCGACGACGTCATCGAGGCACAGCTCGTTCGACTGACCCGGGCGGCCGACAGGCTGGACGCGATCGGTGGAGACAGTTCGGTTGCTCGCATCGATGCCGAACGTCGGACCATCCTGCTCGATATCGAGGAAAAGGCGGCCAGGTTCATCGAATTGAAACTCGGCGTCATGGCTGCAGCAAATGCACTGCGCCTTTACCGTGACCGCCATCGCTCAACCATGATGGCACGCGCCTCGGACGCCTTTGCTTTGATGACCCGAGGGCACTACAGCAGCCTGACGACCCAGCCCGTCAAGGGTGGAGAAGTCCTCATCGCGTTGCAGCGTGACGGTCAGTCCAAGGTGGCCGATGCACTGTCGAAGGGCGCACGCTTTCAGCTCTATCTGGCGCTGAGACTGGCAGGCTATTACGAGTTCGCGCAGCTACGCCCATCAGTGCCATTCATCGCCGACGACATCATGGAAACCTTTGATCATGTCCGGTCCGAGGAAGTGTTCAGGCTGTTTGGTGAAATGGCGAAAACTGGCCAGGTCATCTACCTCACCCACCACCAGCATCTTTGCGAGATTGCCAGGGAGGTCGTGCCAGGTGTGAAAATCCATGAGCTCGCATCGTGATGGTGCGTTGCCGACATCCTGCTGTCGAACCTGCGTGAAAACCAGGCCGGCGCGCCAAAATCGCGACCGCTCGTCGCAGGTGATCTGTCCCGGTTCCCGCTCCCGCGGCAACAGGGGGCTGGACCGGTTCAGTTGTTTTGCTGAATTGTGCCTGTAACCACGTGGTCCACATCGTCGTGGGTTGCGGATACCATAACCAGTATGCCAAGTCCGATCGCGATCGGCGCAAAAAGCAGTGCCACATTGGCCAAGCACTTCAGTGGAGCCCATCGGTCGGAGGTCGTTTTCCGTTCGTCGTCCATGGGCAAATCCTATCAGTCTGTTCTTGATGTCTCCGTCCGTAGGCACCCGCCTTGTCGCGATTAAGCCGTGTCCACTAAACCTTGAGGACATGGTTAAGTTTAGGTGAAGTAGCGCCCGCTTTCACAACTGGTGAGCGGGTTCATGACAGCAGAAAGCCCAGCTCTCGCCCGTGACATACGGCCCCAAAGAAGACCGGTGCTCGCTTGAAGAGCGCCTTCAGCCGCTTCTCGGTAGGCTGGACAAATTGCCGCGAGCGGCGTTGTCGCGTGAGGAGGCCCGGATCGCCTGCGTGCGCAGATGCTGAAAGGGTGGCGGGAACCGTTGGGCGGCCCAGGGGTTAAGGTGCCGGAGCGAAGGTCCAGAACCACCCTCCGCTTCATCAGTGGGGCCTGCCGCGAACCCCTCCCGGCAGGCCTTCGCTGTTAGGGCTGTGTCTAGGGCGGTGAAGCACTAACGCTGAACATGGTCACTCTCCACCCATAGTTACAACCAAGTCTGTCAGGACGTCCAATCCACAGTATCTGCTTCTGCTGTTGCCATCGAACCGCCAGTGGTGCGTCGCCTTAAGCGGGGTTCGACAGGGATTGTGCTTTGGGCTGACGAGGGGCCGAGCCGTGACGCCCGTAAAATTGCTGCGGAGCTGAACGCAGACTTTGTGGCGTATGACATGGTTGGTGCGGCGACTGGAGCCCTGCCTGACTCCCCGGCAGTCCCTCTGAATGCACCGAAGCGTATGGTCAGGCGCCAGCCTGCGTCTCGGCGGAAACAGCTCAGTTCAAGCCGTTGATCGGCACTGGTCTTGGCCCCACCTCTTAGTCGATGAGGTCGGGGCAAAAGTGCGCCTCGGAGGCGATTTCAGTTTGGCGACGGGCAAACTGTCGACCGCGTCAGGAAGCGCTTCTCCCGACCATTGTCGAGCGAGAACATGCCGCCGCGGCCGGGAACCACGTCGATGATGAGGTCAGTGTGTTTCCAGGCTTCGAATTGCGAGGCGCCGATGTAAACAGGCGTTTCGCCAATCGTTCCGAGCAGCACGTCGTTGTCGCCGAGGATGAAGTCGGAGCGCGGGTAGCACATGGGCGACGAGCCATCGCAGCAACCGCCGGACTGGTGGAACAGCACCGGACCGTGGTCGGCGATGATCTCGGCCAAGAGGGTTTCCGCGTCTGCCGTCGCCGAGACCTTACCCAAAGATGGTTTGTCGAACATGCCGCTCCTCCCGGTGACAACAGGGCGACGCGACTGGTGAGGCCGCGCCGCCGGTTCAGCCTTGGGAGGCGATCAGAAGAATCCGAGCTTCTTCGGGCTGTAGCTGACCAGCATGTTCTTGGTCTGCTGGTAGTGGTCGAGCATCATCTTGTGCGTCTCGCGCCCGATGCCAGACTGCTTGTAGCCGCCGAAGGCCGCGTGCGCCGGATAGGCATGGTAGCAGTTGGTCCAGACGCGACCGGCCTGGATGGCGCGACCGAAGCGGTAGAGCCGGTTGGCTTCGCGGCTCCAGATTCCGGCCCCGAGGCCGTAGAGCGTGTCATTGGCGATCGACAGCGCCTCGTCGTCGTCCTTGAAGGTGGTGACCGACACGACAGGGCCGAAGATCTCCTCCTGGAAGATGCGCATCTTGTTGTGGCCCTTGAACACGGTCGGCTTGACGTAATAGCCGCCGGCGAGATCGCCGGGCAGATGCGCGCGCTCGCCGCCGGTCAAAACCTCAGCACCTTCCTGGCGGCCGATGTCCATGTAAGACAGGATCTTTTCCAGCTGCTCGGACGACGCCTGCGCCCCGATCATGGTCGCCGGGTCGAGCGGATCGCCCTGGACGATCGCCTCGACACGCTTCAGCGCCCGCTCCATGAAGCGGTCATAGATCTTCTCATGCACCAGGGCTCGGCTCGGGCAGGTGCAAACCTCGCCCTGGTTGAGCGCGAACATGACGAAGCCTTCGATCGCCTTGTCGAAGAAGTCGTCGTCTTCGGCTGTGACATCCTGGAAGAAGATGTTCGGCGACTTGCCGCCGAGCTCGAGCGTCACCGGGATCAGGTTCTGGCTGGCATATTGCATAATCAGCCGGCCGGTCGTCGTCTCACCGGTGAAGGCAATCTTGGCGATGCGCGGGCTCGATGCCAGCGGCTTGCCGGCTTCGAGGCCGAAGCCGTTGACGATGTTCAATACGCCTTCGGGCAACAGGTCACCGATCAGGTCGACCCAGAGCATGATGGAGGCGGGGGTCTGCTCGGCCGGCTTCAGCACCACGCAATTGCCGGCCGCAAGTGCCGGTGCCAGCTTCCAGCAGGCCATCAGCAGTGGGAAGTTCCACGGGATGATCTGGCCAACGACGCCGAGCGGTTCGTGGAAATGGTAGGCAACGGTGTCGTCGTCGATCTGCGACAGACTGCCTTCCTGGCTGCGCAGCACGCCGGCGAAATAGCGGAAATGGTCGATCGCCAGCGGCACGTCGGCGGCAGTCGCCTCGCGGATCGGCTTGCCGTTGTCCCAGGTCTCTGCGAGCGCGAGCAGGTCGACATTTTCCTCCATGCGGTCGGCGATGCGGGTGAGGATCAGCGCGCGGGCGGCCGGGCTGGTCCGGCCCCATGCGTCCTTGGCCTTGTGGGCGGCATCAAGTGCCGCTTCGATGTCGGCGGCGTCGGAGCGGGCGATTTCGCCGAGCGGCCGGCCGGTGACCGGCGAGATGTTCTCGAAATATCTGCCGGACTTCGGCGCTGCCCACTGGCCGCCGATGTAGTTGTCGTAGCGTTTGGCGAAAGGCACTTTGGCGGTGCGCGAAAACTCGACCTTGTTCATGAACTTCCTCCCGAGAAGCAACGCTGCGGGATGCAGCGCGTCGGGAGGAGCGTCGGAGAATTTCCGGTCCGTGTCAGCCAAGGCAGGAGAGGTCGCCGCCCTGAACTGTCGCAGAACTGCGACAGTTCAGGGCGGCGACGTCAATGTGTGCGTCGCATGCCTAGGCGATTGAGCTTGCGGTGCAGGGTGGCGCGCGAAATGCCGAGCTGCTGGGCCGCGGCGGAGACATTGCCGTCGGCGCGGGCAAGCGCCCGGTGAAGGGCCGCGCGTTCGGCTTCGTCGAGGTCTTCTGCCGCACGCATGCGGCCACCGACAATGTCGGCCACGGGAAGCCGCCGCTCGAGCCTTTCCCTTGTGATGCCGTAGGTCAGGCGCGCCTGTCTGGTTGCGCCGATGACCAGGTCATCGCTATCGACGGCGATCATGCCGCCCGGGCTGCGCTCGACTTCAGGGGCAGGATGATGCGGGCATCGGGAAAGGCGAGGCGGAAATTGTCGGCCTCGATGCGACGGGCGGCGTCGCCGACGGCAAGCGCGATCAGGTTGATGAAACCTTCGGTCAGGTCGGCCCGGCAGGACGATACGTCAAGGGCTGCCGCGACATTGCCCTGATGGTCGTAGATCGGGGCCGTGGTGCAGGAAAGTGCCGTGTTGCGCGACAGGAAGTGTTGGCCGCGATGGATGGTCAGCGGCCGCTGCTCGACCAGGCTGGTGCCAATTGCGTTGGTGCCCTCGCTTTCCTCGCTCCAGACGGTGCCTGTCCACAGACCCCAGCCATGAAAGGTCTCGTCATCGGCGGCCGCCCCGCGGCGCTCGACCGGCACGCCGTTGCGGTCGGCCAGGAGCACGCAGCAGCCGACCCCGCCGACGGCGAGATAGAGCCGGTCGAGGCTGGCCTGGGCTGCTGATATCAGCGGCTCGATGCGCTGCCTGGCCAGCGACAGCTCGGCCTCGGTCAGCCGCTCTGGCGGGCTTCGGTGCGTTGGGTCGAGACGGTGCTGCGACGATCGTTGCCAGGAAGCGACAAGCGCCGAACGCGCAGCGTCGCTCGACTTCAATGCCGCCTGGACCTTGTCGGCATGCTCGACGATTGCGGTGCCTCTCATCCTCTCCTCCGACGGTAGTCTGCACCCTTCCTTGCCGTTCCCGCACAGTCGTTGCCTGCTTCCGCGCTTTGGTCAATTAGCCCTTAGACCCAGACAGGCATGCAGGCCGGCGAGCTTTTCCGCTCGCCGGCCTGCATGCGGCTGGACGTCAAGCCTTGTGATGGACGTCCTGCAGCCCGTAGACCTGCGTGGCGATGCCTGCCTGGCGTGCCTTGATCTGCAGGGAGAGATATTGTGAGTAATGCCTGGACTGATGCAGGTTGCCGCCGTGGAACCACAGTGCTTCCTGCTGGGTCGGTTTCCACATGTTGCGCTGCTCGCCTTCCCAGGGCCCAGGGTCCTTGGTCGTGCTGGAGCCGAGCCCCCAGCACTTGCCGACCTTGTCGGCGACGTCCTGGCTGATCAGGTCTGCGGCCCAGCCGTTCATCGAGCCGTAGCCAGTCGCATAGACGATGAGGTCAGCCTCCAGTTCGCGCCCATCTTCGAGCACGATCGAGGTTTCGGTCAGTTTCTCGACGCCGACGCCGCTGACCAGCTTGATCCGGCCGTCGGCGACCAGGTCACAGGCGCCGACGTCGATGTAGTAGCCGGAGCCGCGCCGGAGATACTTCATGAACAGGCCTGACTCATCGTCGCCGAAGTCGAGCATGAAGCCTGCATCTTCCAGCCGCTGGTAGAAGGCTGCGTCCTTGTCGCGGATCTTGTTGTAAATCGGCACCTGGAACTCGTGCATGATGCGATAGGGCAGGGAGGCGAAGATCAGGTCGGCCTTGCGCGTCGTCATGCCCGAAGCGACGGCGCGCTCCGAATAGAGGTCGCCGAGCCCGATCTCCATCAGCGAGTCGGACTTGACGATGTGGGTGGAGGATCGCTGCAGCATGGTGACGTCCGCACCGCCCTCCCAAAGTGCTGCGCAGATGTCATGGGCCGAGTTGTTGGAGCCGACAACCACGACCTTCTTGCCCTTGTAGGCATCTGGCCCCGGGTGTTGTGAGGAGTGCTGCTGCTCACCCTGGAAGATGTCCTGGCCCTTGAATTTCGGGACGTTGGCCTTGCCGGACATGCCTGTGGCCAGCACCAGTTGTTTGGGCTTGAGCACGATCTCCTGGCGGTCGCGCTCAACCACGACGGTCCATTCCCCGGCAGCCTCGTCATATCTGGCGGACTTGCAGGTGGTCGAGCCCCAGTAGTTGAGCTCCATGACCTTCGTGTACATTTCCAGCCAGTCGCCGATCTTGTCCTTTGGCGCAAAGACCGGCCAGTTCTCGGGAAAGGGGATATAGGGCAGGTGGTCGTACCAGACCGGATCGTGCAGGCAGAGCGATTTGTAGCGCTTGCGCCAGCTGTCGCCGGGCCGCTCGTTCTTTTCGATGATGATGGTCGGCACACCCAGCTGCCGCAGCCGTGCACCGAGGGCGATGCCGCCTTGGCCGCCGCCGATGATGACGGTGTAGGGCTGGGTAGTGAAGCCGAGCTCGGCCGCCTCGGCCTCGCGCTTTTCCTTCCATGTCCGGCGGCCGGCATCGCTGCCGTGCTCGGCGCCCATCGGGCGTAACAAGCCCTTCGGCTCCTCATTGCCCTTCAACTCGCTCATTGTGGTCAGCAGCGTCCATATCAGGCCGTTCTTGAGCCTGATGTGGCCATAGCCGCGCGCAACCGCAGTCTCAAACTCGAACCAGCCGTCGGTGATGCCGTCATTCTGGCTGGCCAGTTCCTTGTCGTCTTGGCGGAACCGGTTTGGCTTAATCGAAGCCAGCTGGCTCTTCAGCATGTCGCGGACCTGGTCGTGGCCTTCCATAGTCTTGAGATTCCAGGTGAACGTCACGAGGTCACGCCAATAGCAGTCCGCCTGAAACAGGTTCACGGCGGCGTCGATGTCGCCGCCTGCCAGTGCCTTTTCCAGCTTGCCGAGAATGCTGTCGATCTTGGTCTGTGGGCTGTCGTCGAGCATGATGTTTTCCTCCGAATTGCCGATGATTGTTCGCTAAGGGCCAGCGCCTGTCCTGGCGCGATCCCGCTCGCGGGAATTTGCTGGAGAGATCAGGGTCTTCCCGGTCATCCCGCATGGTTCAGCCGGGCGGCGATGCCCGACTGTTCGACTTGGCTTTCCTCCGATTCCAGTCGCTCCATGCACAGCAAGTGCCGTGCCAAGTTGCGGAGGGCGGGAAAGGCCGGGTTTTCCGGGGGAAGGTGAGGCGGGACCTGTTGCAGCGCGGCTGCGGCATGCCACAGCTGTTGCAGCAGAGGCTGCAACAGCTCAGTTGGGAGCGGTCAGCCCGTAGCGCTTGATCTGGCGGTGGATGGTGGAACGGTCGACGTCCATCCGGCGGGCGGTCTCGGAGATGTTCCAGCTGCACGCCTTTAGCATCGCTTGCAGCGCCGCCGCGCCGGAGCGCGCATCGTCCAAGCGCTCGGTGATTGCGCTTGCGGCGACCAATGTTTCAGGCAGGTCGCAAAGCTCGATCACGCCGTCCTGGCAAAGTGCTGCCGCAACCGCGATCACGTTGTCCAGTTCTCGGATGTTGCCCGGCCAACCATGGGTGCGGAGCGCGAGCATTGCCGCCGGTGCCACCGTCAGCGCTTCGCCATCCGCGCGGTGGCGGGCGATGACCGTATCGAGCAGCCAGTCGAAATCGCGGCGCTCGCGCAGCGGCGGGAGGGAAAGCGTTGCGGCGTTCAAACGGTAGTAGAGGTCCTCGCGGAAACGCCCTTCCTGCACGAGCGAACCGAGATCGCGGTGAGAGGCCGAGATGACCCTCAAGTCCACCGGTTTCGGCCGCGATGCGCCCACGGGTTGCACCTCGCGCTCGGCCAGTACCCGCAAGAAACGGCTTTGCAGTGAAAGCGGCATGTCGCCGATTTCGTCAAGGAACAAAGTGCCGCCGTCGGCTTCCTCGATCAGGCCCTTGCGGCCCTTGGCGGAAGCGCCGGTGAAGGCGCCTGGCATGTGGCCGAACAGCTCGCTTTCGATCAGTTGCTCGGGGATGGCGGCGCAGTTGATGGCGACGAACTTGCCCTTTGCGCCAGCCCCGTCATGGATGGCCTTGGCGAGATATTCCTTGCCGGTGCCAGTTTCTCCCTGGAGGAGGAGAGGTAATGGCCTTCCGGCAAGTTTTGCTGCCTTGGCCTGAAGTGCAGCCATCTGCGGATCGCCGCCGCTCAGGCTGCGCAGCGAGACCGGGATCTGGTCGCGCGCAATCGCCGGTGCCTGGACCTTGTGGTGCGGCTCGATGGCATGGGCAAACAGCGCATTGCCGTCGCGAGCGAAGACCAGGCGGTCCTGCGTCGGGCGCCGCCGGGTCAGGTCGGGCAGGTCGTCGATCTCCATGTCGAAGAAGCGCGCGATCGGCTGGCCAATCAGCCCTGCCGGCTGGCGCCAGTCGAGCCCGACCGAACGCGCCAGGATCTTGGCGCCGCCATGGGTCATGCCGATGATGCGTCCCGCGCCGTCGATGGAAATCGCGGCCTCCGGGTCGACGTCGAGGAACTCCGGCGATCGGGCAAAGCGCAGCACCCATTCATCCCGGGTCTGGGCCATCAAATTGGCGAGCTCGATACGCCGCACGGTGGCAGCCACCAAATGCAGCGCGAGATTCTGGCTGGTCTTGCGGATCGGCGAACTCAGTAGCGAAATGTCGAGCACCGCGGCAAGGTCGCCACTGGTGTCGTAGACTGGCGCCGCCGTGCAAGACAGCGGTGTGTGGGTGTTGTCGAAATGGTCGGTCTGGTGGATTGTCAGCGCCTCGCCAGCCTCCAGGCAGGCGCCGACGGCACAGGTGCCAGCGCGTGCCTCGGACCATTCCGAGCCGAGGTAGAGGCCGGCCTTGCGCAGATTGTTGTCGAACAGCGGGTCGCCGAGAAACTCGACGGTTACACCCTTGCGGTCGGAAAGCAGCAACACATAATTCTGGCCCGCCACCTGGCGGAACAGGTTCTCAAGCCCGGAACGGGCGATGGCGATCAACTCCTCAGACTGCTGGCGATGCTCGCGCAGTTCCCCATCGGGCAGGATATAGGCTTCACAGGCCTGGGTCGGGTCGAGTCGATGCTGCTCGATGCAGCGCAGCCACGACTTGACCACCTGCTCGTCGCGCCCGGTCGAAGCTCCGAGGCTGACGCTTTCGATCTCGCGAATATGGTCGGAATGCGAAAACATCGGCAATTGCGGCCCGCCTCCCAACGCGCCGCCCTCCCATTTCCTCCTGATGCCACATGACTGCATGGCCCCCTTGGTATTGTAAAGGAGGCAAGGCAGCCATCTCGTCGGGAATACGATACTTCTTGGGTGTCGTGGGACTTAGAGCCAACCGCTCTGTGGCCCTGTTCTGATTTCTGGGTGCTATCAGCAACCGCAGGCAGGCGCTCAGACGTGTTGCAGAGTTTCGTCGCGCAGTAGATTTTTCAGCACCTTGCCCTGGGCGCTGGTCGGGAGCGAAGTCCTGAAATCGACGCTGCGCGGGCATTTGTAATTGGCCATGTTTTCCCGCGACCAGTCGATAATGTCCTTTTCAGTAGCGCTGGTGCCCGGACGAAGGATGACGAACGCCTTGCCAACTTCGCCGAGGCGAGCGTCTGGAACGCCGATGACCGCGACGATTCCGATCGCCGGGTGCGTGCTCAGGATGCGTTCGATCTCGGCTGGATAGCAGTTGAAGCCACCGGCAATGTACATGTCCTTGAGGCGGTCCTCGATATGCAGATTGCCATCCGTGTCGATATGGCCAACATCACCAGTGTGCAGCCAGCCCTCGGCGTCGATTGTCTCGGCAGTAGCTTCGGGGTCGTTGAAGTAGCCTTTCATGACAATGTAGCCGCGAATGACGATCTCGCCCGGCTGGCCTTGAGGGAGCAGCTTGCCTTTGCACATGATGCCAACCTCGACCCCCGGGGCGGCCTTGCCAGCCGTGTTCGCAATAACCTCGTCGGAATCGTCGGCCAAGCACATCGTTCCATAGCCGCCGGATTCCGTCAGTCCGTAGCCAGTGACGACACCTTCGAAACCAAGCTCCTCGCGCATGCGCCGCACCAGGATCGGCGGCACCACTGTGCTGCCGGTGATGCCAAGCCTCAGGCTGCTGGTATCGAATGTGTCCAATTCTGGGTGCTGCAGCATGCCATGGAAGATGGCAGGCGGTCCCGGGATGACGCTCACCTTTTCCGACGACACGCGCTCGAGTATCTCGCCGGCATGAAATGTCAGATGCGGCATGAACACTGCTCCGCGCATCAGTGCCACCAATGCACCCGCGCGGTAGCCGAAGACGTGGAACAGAGGCGGGATGACAAGGATCCGATCATGCTCGCGAATGCCGACCCTTGTCGCCCATGCATCGACCCCCTTGAGGCACTGCTGGTGGCCGTACATCACACCTTTGGGATAGCCTGTCGTACCTGAGGTGAAGAGCATGTCGCAGAGATCGTCTGGCGCGATTGTCGCCTCGCGCTCGGCGAGTTCGGCATCACTGATAACGTCGCCTGCGGCAACGAAGCTGTCCCAATCCTTTTCCGTTCCGCGTGCTTCACCGATGACGACAACCTGGCGCAGCACGGCTGTCGTTTCCGCTTTGAGTTGGTCAGGATAGTAGGTGCCTAGGAAGTCTCCGGCCGAAAACAACATCGAGGTTCCGCTACGCTTGACGAGCTCGGCGATCTCGCTGCCTTTGAAGCGGGTGCTCGCTGGAATGAGTACGGCGCCCGCGCTGACGAGGCCAAGGGCTGTGGCGAACCATCTCCAGCTATTGGGCGCCCAGATCATGATCCGGTCGCCCTTGTTCACCCCCGCTGCAATCATCGCCTTGGCGATGCGGCGACGGGCGGCGTCGAGTTCGACGAAGGTGAGGGCAATGCCGTCTTCGATTGCCGTTCGCGTGCCATAGACTTGGGCGGCGCGCGCGCAAAGATCCGGGATGGTGGTGAATTTCCAGTCAGCGTCTTCTGTAATCATCTCAGTACCTGTTGTGCGGGGCGTTATGACGGGGTGCAGATTGGCGCGGTCGTGCTCAAGGCGCCGCGTCTGCAGCTGCCTGACGAGCTCCGGGTTGACGGATGAGGTTATTGTCCGTGCAACGCCCTGACGACGGTGGTCACAAACAGGAATATCGAGAAAAACAGGAGGATCCCCGCGCCAGCCCGGGCAAAGAAGCGAGGCGAAATGGCCAGTCGGAATTGGCGCGCAATGCCTGCACCTATCATGCTCCATACTACGCCAATCGCCACAATGAGGACGCTGAGCCAGACCAGATAGGGCAGGGCCGACGGAACGTCGCCGTCGCGCAGAAATGGAACGATGGTCAGGGCGAATATCAACGCCTTGGGATTGCACAAGGTGACAAAAAAGATGTCGGTTCGGCGCGAGGCCGAACGACCCTGTTTTTGGCCATCCGACAGTGCAAGTTTGATTGCCGATATCAACAGCACGAGGCTGGCGGCCAGGGCTGCAATGATGGAGGCCGATGCAATATGTTGCGATGCGACGCCGATGCCCAATGCCCATGCGCCAATCGCCATAAGGTATCCGCACAATTCCGCCGGCAACAGGCCAAACGTACGGCGCAGGCCCAGGATCGCACCATTCGTGGCAATGAGGGTGTTGGTCGGACCAGGCACAAAAAGCAGCGCGACGGTCGCGGCAGAAAATGCAAGCCAGTTTTCCATAGCAGAGTTTCACCTGGTCAAAGCACCTGACGTCGCTGCGGCACCTTTGCCGCTGCTTCAGCAGATCGTTGTCGGGCGTGTGCTGGCCCGGAGGATGAGCCCCGGTCCTGCAAGCGATGGTGTTGGAGCTCCTTGTCACTGCAGCCGCCGGGCGAGGCCGCCCGGCGGCTGAGCTGCAAGGACTAGGCGGCTTCCGCCAGGATGATCGCGGGCTGGGTCACCACATAGAGCCCGTCGATGGCGGCATTGGCCTGCAGGAAATGCAGTCCGTTGAGCGCATCCATGAACTGCATGTTCTCGCGCTTTGTTTCGTCGCCGAACTGGCCCGCGTTGCGGCGCATGTCGACGCCCTGGCGCAGCTTCTCTGCAACTTTCTTGGCGACGATTTCGCCATACTGGCCGTCGCGCACTTCGGTGTAGTCCGCGCCGCCCGAGACGATACTGACGAAGGCCTTCTTCATATCCTTTTCGGAATAGTCCTTCGACGTCAGTCGCTGCGCTTCCCAGAAATAGCCGGCCTGCCCCCTGTTGAGGTCGTAGAAGGACGAAACCATCATCAGGAATCGCAGATAGGACTGGCGATAGCTCGTCTCGAAGAAATTGACCGCCCTGTCCTCAGGCAGTTTGCCTTTGAGGATACTGGCGATCGATGCACCAGCAATCAGGCTGGAAACCATCGCAAGGTGAACGCCGCTCGACAGCAGGGGGTCGAGGAAGCAGGCGGCATCGCCGCACATGAAATAGCCGGGCCCGGAGAACTTCTCGGAGGTATAGGAATAGTCGGTCTCCATCCGGATTTCGTTGCGCTGGGCATTTTTCAGGATGATGGCGGCCTCCGGATCATCGCGTAACAACTGGTCATAGACGTCTTCAGCGCTACGTTTTTTGTCCCGCTCCTTGCGCAGCTGGTCGCGGGTCAAAACCGTACCGACAGAGACCGTGCCGTCGCTGAGGGGAATGAACCAGATCCAGCCGGACTCGATCGATATGATCCGGGTGGAGCCGGCAGGAAGGTCGTCATAGTTGAGGTTGGTGTCCTTCCAATACGACCAGATCGCAACGTTCTTGAACACGTCGTGGAAATGACGGTCCTTGGTATGTTCGTTTGCGATGATGCCGCTGCGGCCCGAGCAATCCACCAGATACTTGAAGCGAATGGTGCCGGTCGTGTTTGAGCTGCGGTCGAGATATTCCGCGCCCACAGCCCTGCCGTTATCGAAGTTGATCTTGCTGACCTTCACGTTCTGGTGGACGCCAGCACCGGTCTCGGCGGCATGGTCGAGCAGCAGCTTGTCAAATTCCGAGCGCTTGACCTGATAGGAGTGTGATGGCGCGCCTTCGATTTCGTCGAAGCGGAAGGACCACTTTTCGTTGCCCCAGTTGAAGTAGCCGCCTGGCTTTTCGACAAACCCATGCCGCTTGACCTTTTCGCCGGCACCGATCGCATCCAGCATAGGCATCAGCGAGGCAAGCAGGGACTCGCCGATGTGGTACCTGGGAAAGACATCCCTCTCAAGTACCGTGGTCGTGATGCCGTGGGTGGCCAGAATCGTCGCGACAGTGGATCCGGCAGGACCCCCGCCGATCACAAGTACATCCGTTGCAGCTGGTATCATCTTGGTTTCCGATCCGATCCGTGAGGCCAATGTGGATTTGGGCAGTCAAGGTTTGGGAAATTCCAATCGGGGCTCACATGTTGTCACGATGCCCAAGATGGTAATTTCATGGCTTGTGACATCAATAATCGTCCATTTGGACGATAAATTGAAATATATGAATATAATTTCTGTTTTTATGGTAGTTCATACGGCTTCAAATTAAACGGAATATTTATGATTTAACTGTTTGTATTTAATGGTTGTTTTATAATGTTGCATTTTGATATCGGAATTACATTCGATTACGCTTATTTATATTTATAATATTGCGCCGCATACATCGTCTCTGCTGTGTCAGAGCCTCTCGATAATGATGACGTTGGCCTGGCCGCCGCCCTCGCACATCGTTTGCAGGGCGTAGCGTCCATGGCGGCGCTCAAGTTCGTTGAGCATGGATGTCATGAGGCGGGCGCCCGTGGCCCCCAACGGATGACCAAGCGCAATGGCGCCGCCGTTTACGTTGACCTTTTCATGGGGGATACCCAGTTCGCGCATCCACGCCATCGGGATCGAGGCGAATGCCTCGTTGCATTCGAACAGGTCGATGTCGTCGAGCTTCATGCCGGCTTTTTGCAGCGCCTGGCGGGTTGCGGGGATCGGCGCGGTCAGCATCCAGATCGGGTCAGCGCCACGCACCGAAATATGGTGGATACGGGCGCGGGGTTTCAGCCTGTGATCGCGCAGGGCCGTCTCGGATGCGATCAAAAGAGCTGCGGCAGCGTCGGTGTTCTGGCTGGCTATGCCTGCATGGATGCGGCCCCCATCGACAAGCGTCTTCAGGCTGGCCATCTTTTCCAGTGAAGTGTCGCGGCGCGGCGGCTCATCGACGGCGAAGTTGTCGACCGGAACGATCTCGCCGGCGAAAAGCCCGCCATCAATGGCAGCGATGGCGCGCCGGTGGCTTTCCAACGCGAAGCGTTCCATCTCTGCGCGGCTGCAGTTCCAATTTTTGGCGATCATTTCCGCCGACCGAAACTGGCTGACCTCCTGGTTACCGTAGCGGGCGAGCCACCCGCGAGATGTCGAGAACGGGTCGGGGAAGCCGAATTGGGCACCAACCCGCATGGCCGCGCCCATCGGGATCAGGTTGAGGTTCTGCACACCGCCAGCAACGACCAGGTCCTGAGTGCCGCTCATCACTGCTTGTGCGGCGAAATGGATGGCCTGTTGCCCCGAGCCGCATTGCCGGTCAATCGTCACTCCGGGGACGTGGTCCGGCATGCCAGCGACGAGCCAGCACGTGCGGGCGATGTCGCCCGCCTGTGGGCCAATGGTCTCGGTGCAGCCATAGATGACGTCGTCGACTGCAGCCGGGTCCACGCCTGTTCGCTGCATCAAGGCCTTGATCGGCGCCGCGCCCAGATCGGCCGAATGCAGATGGGCGAGTGCTCCGTTCTTGCGCCCCACGGGCGTGCGAATGGCATCGACGATGTAAGCTTGTGGCATGCGTGGTTCCTCAGATGATTTGAGGCTATCGCACTGGCCGGTCCTCCACTATCGCTAGAATGTCTATACCGCTTCAACGATTCCTGCATAACGGTGCCAAGATGGACCTGAGACTTGTCGAGTGTTTCCTGCGCGTCGCTGAGTTCGGCAGTATGAACAGGGCGGCGGCCGACCTGAATCTTTCTCAACCGTCGCTGTCTCGTAAAATAGCCCTTCTTGAAGGCGAGATCGGCTCGGCGCTCTTTCGCCGAGATACGACCGGGACCCGTCTCACCGAGGCAGGGATGGTGCTGGCCGGCAGGGCGCCGCAATTGCTGCGCGAAGCCGAATTGATCAAGAAGGAGATCGTCCAGGAAAGCTCGAATTCGGTCGCCCTGGCCTTGCCATCCTCATTGAACAGGCTGCTTGCGATACCCTTCATCGAGGCGACGGTGCGGGAGCATCCTCACTACTCGCTGCACGTATCCGAGATCGTTTCAAACGCGCTGGAGATCTGGATGCAGCGGCGAACGCTCGATGTCGCCATCACTGCCTTGCAGCCCCGGACACAGCGTTTCAAGCTCACGCCGCTGATCCGAGAGCCGATGATGCTGGTTGGATCAGCGGACGAGGGCCTGTCGGTCGATGAACCTGTCACCGCCGAGTTCGCCGTCCAGCACAGGCTGGTCTTGCCCGAGGCCGGCAATCCCATTCGCCGCTATCTCGAGCAAAAACTGGGCTCAGGCAATCTCAGTATCAATACCGTTGTTGACGTTGAATCCGTGTCGCTCTGCTACGAACTGGCGCGCGCAGGCGTCGGCTTCACGATGCTTCCCTACTCGTCGATCTACGAACACCGGCGTGACGACAAGGTGACGATGGCGATGATCCAGGGCTTCGACGTGACGTGGGCGCTTGCCGTCAATCGCTACCGAATGCATTCGGCAGCAGTCACGCAGGTGGCCGAGAAGCTGCACCAATTCGCTGTCGGCCGTGCTGTCGATCCGGTCTGGAGGTTTGCCAGCCTGGTCGGTAGCAACGCCTGACCATGCGTCTGCGGCGGGTTTTTACAGCATAGTCCGATCAGACGATGTTTCCGAAGTCGCAGTTGCCAACCCTGAATAGGCATACAGAAAACCTGTCGATGGGAGAAGCAAATGCTCAGGTTTGGTGCGTTACTAGCGATTTCTTTATTGCCAGTTGTTAACTCAGCCATGGCTGCTGAATGGCGAATTCTTGCGCAATTTGATGACGCGCCCGAAGGGCTGGTTGCCGATACGGATGGCGGCCTCTATGTCAGCCTTTTCCACTCCGGCCTTATCATGCGGGTGGCAAGGGACGGCAAGGCTAGCGAAATTGCCGATCTGCGAAGCGTCATCGGTGACGCCAAGGGCAGCACGGTCGGTCTCGAATGGGATCGCAAAGATACGCTTTACGTCGCCTTCTCGGAATATTCCAAGGGCTTTCCGTGGCCGGCCAAGGCCAATCTTTCCGTCGAAGCTTGTGGCGATTCCACAGTCACCAAGTCGGCCTGTACAAGGTTACCATTTCAACAGGCAAAGTAGAGCCGGTGGTGACACGCGCCGATGGTTACCCGTTTTGTTTTCCGGACGATCCGGTGATTGCGCCAGATGGCAAGATCTACCTCTCGGACCTTAGCCTCCAGGCGATCTGGAAGATCGACCCTGAAGCGAAGTCCGCCGAGATCTGGTCGAAGGATCCACTGTTCAGTCCGGGTGACAAGTCGCTGAGCGGCTATCCGGTCGGGGTCAATGGCATCACTCTGTCGGCCGACGCCAAGACCCTCTACGGCGTCACCGGCGGCATCCCTATGCTCGTCAAGGTCCCCGTCAAGGACGACGGCAGCGCCGGACCGGCCGAAATGCTGGCCTTCGGTTACGACAACATGGACGGGTTGGAACTCGACACTGACGGCAACTTCTACCTGACCGAGACGACGCGCAGCGAGATCTGGAAGGTCAGTGCCGACGGCAAGAAGCGCCAGCAACTTGGCAATCCGCTGGAGGCGCCGCTCGGTGCCCCCGCGAGCATTGCCCTCGCCAACGGCGAAATCTGCGTCACCAACTTGAATTTCTTCAAACACCTGCCGCCAGAAAAGGCCAACTCCATCGCCTGTTCCAAACT
Source organism: Aminobacter sp. UC22_36 (assembly GCF_044056035.1). Lineage (NCBI taxonomy): Bacteria > Pseudomonadati > Pseudomonadota > Alphaproteobacteria > Hyphomicrobiales > Phyllobacteriaceae > Aminobacter > Aminobacter sp. UC22_36. The sequence continues at coordinate 570,305 of NZ_CP171995.1, read as the reverse complement.
GGAGAATTCACTCTGGTAGGGAACGCCTTGCTGGCGGGAACTGTTCAGCGCTCTAACGCTGTCTGTCCGCAATCTCCTCACTTGGCTGCGCGGTGGGGCCAAGTGAGGATTGGCTGTTCGTAGAGTTCAGACTTCAAACCAGGCGTTCACTGGTTGGTGATTTTTACGAAACTCCGACGTCGACTTGACGCCGATGGGCGACCTTGCGCCGCTCATACTTCCTTCAAGTGCTGACGTTGACCAGCATCACGAGAGGCGACGACTGTCGCATCTCTAGCCGGCTCATGTGTCGCATCTCCAAAATGGCGCCACAGGAGCTTGCCGCGTAATAGGAATTATGGAACTTTTGTTGTTGCCGGCATCCGGTGCCTATATCCGGGCTGTTGGCAGTTGACCTTCGGGCCTTCCTGCTTCGGCGTCGGGCGACGCAGGAACCATGGTGCCGGTGGCCGAGGTCGCCGAACGCTGCCTCGCGCGAGGTAGTTGCGCGGATGGTCCCGGTTTCACATCCGTGCGCCCGGTTGCCGAGCAGTCATCTCGCACCTGTCACGAAACCATCATCCGACTGTCATCGCGCTGAAATCTCGTTGCCCCAAACGAAGACCGCAATTCCGTTCAGGCAAAGAGGTTTCCCATGTCACGCAAGCTCCTGCTTTTGACGTCCGCGCTCGCGGCGTCCGCGGCCTTCCCTGCTTATGCCGACCAGGCATTCGACCGTATCGCCACCTTCCCGGTCGCAACCAATTTGCCGGTCGGCGTCGATGCGGCGACCCCGACCTCGTCGGAGATCATCGCAGCGACCGAGGACGGCATGACGCTGGTCTATTCCGACAGCCCGCTCGGTGCCGTCGGCTTCATCGATATCACTGACGCCAAGGCGCCGAAGGCCTCAGGCATCGTCAAGATCGAAGGCGAGCCGACCTCCGTCACCGTGCTGGGCGGCAAGGTCTTCGCCGGCGTCAACACCTCGAAGACCAAGCAGGAGCCTGCGGGCAACCTGACCATCATCGACCTCGCCTCCAAGGCGATCGAGGCCACCTGCGATCTCGGCGGCCAGCCCGACTCGGTGGCGCTGAGCAAGGACGGCAAGTTCCTCGCCATTGCGATCGAAAACGAGCGCGACGAAGAACTGAATGAAGGCGCGCTGCCACAGTTGCCAGCTGGCAACCTCAAGATCGTCGCCTTGAAGGACGGGGCACCGGATTGTGCTTCAATCAGGACGGTTGATCTCACCGGTATCGCCACTGTCGCGCCGGAAGATCCGGAGCCCGAATTCGTCGCCTTCAACGAGGCCGGTGAGATCGCCGTCACACTGCAGGAAAACAACCACATCGCCATCGTCGATGCGGCTGCCGGCAAGATCGTCTCGCATTTTTCTGCCGGCGAAGTGACGCTCGAAAACGTCGATACCAAAAAGGACGGGGCTCTGTCGTTCACCGGGAAGATCGAAAACACCCCGCGCGAGCCAGATGCGGTGAAATGGCTCGACAATGATCGCCTCGTCGTTGCCAATGAAGGCGACTACAAGGGTGGCGCACGCGGCTTCACCATCTTCTCCAAGACAGGCGAAGTGCTCCACGAGTTCGGGCCCATCCTTCGAATACCGGGCGGCTGCCGCTGGTCACTATCCCGAGGCCCGCAACAAGAAGGGCATCGAGCCGGAAGGGCTGGAGTTCGCATCCTTCGGCGATCAGAAATATATTTTCGTTGCTGCCGAGCGGGCTTCGCTGATCGGTGTCTACAAGGATACCGGCAAGGCGCCGGAATTCGCCCAGCTTCTGCCCTCGGGTATCGGTCCGGAAGGCCTGGTTGCCATCCCGCAGCGCAACCTGCTGGTCACCGCCAACGAGACCGACCTTGTCAAGGACGGCCTCGCTCGTTCGCATGTCATGGTCTATGAACTTGGTGAAGGCGCAGCCGCCTATCCGCAGATCACAGCCGCTTCCAATGAAGACGGCACGCCGCTCGGCTGGGGCGCGCTGTCGGGCCTCGCCGCCGACCCGAAGGAAGCCGGCAAGCTCTATGCGGTATCGGATTCGGTCTACCGCTCGGCGCCGGCGATCTTCACCATCGATACCAGCAAGACCCCTGCCCTGATCACGGAAAAGACCGTCGTCACCCGCGACGGCAAGCCCGCCCAGAAGCTCGACCTCGAAGGTCTGGCACCCGACGGCAAGGGCGGGTTCTGGCTTGCTTCCGAAGGCCGCAGCGACAAGCTGACCCCGCACGCCGTCTTCAACGTCAACGCCAAGGGCGAGATCAAGGAAGAGATCGCTTTCCCGGTCGAGCTTCTGGCGCACGAGACCCGTTTTGGCCTCGAAGGCATCACCACGCTTGGCGAAGGCGACGACCTGATGCTGGTCATGGCGATCCAGCGCGAATGGGCCGACGATCCCAAGGGGCAGGTCAAGCTTTTGGCCTACAAGCCCAAGGACAAAGAATGGTCGGCGGTACGCTATCCGCTCGAAGCGACCGAGAAGGGCTGGGTCGGCCTGTCGGAGATCACCGCCCATGATGGCAAGCTGTTTGTCGTCGAGCGTGACAATCTGATCGGCGAGGAAGCGAAGAACAAGCGCGTCTACGCGGTGGTGCTCGATGCCTTCAAGCCAGCCAAGCTCGGTGGCGAATTGCCGGTGGTGGCCAAGACCTTGGTGCGTGACCTCGTGCCAGATCTCAAGGCAACGACCAACGGCTACGTCGTCGACAAGGTCGAGGGCTTTGCCATCGATGCGTCAGGCGAAGCCTTTGTCGTCACCGACAATGATGGCGTCGACGATTCCTCGGGCGAAACGCTGTTCATCCGCCTGGGCAACATCGCAGCCATCAACTGAGCGGTTGGCTGAGCTGAAAAGCAGAAGGCCGCGGCACTTGAGCCGCGGCCTTGTGTCATCAGCGGCGCAACGCCGGATCAGTCGATCTGCAGGATCAGGGCCGGGTGCAGCTTCTTGAGGTTCGGCAGCGACTTGGACTGCCATGGGATCTCCGAACTGCCGCGGACTGTGAGCTGGACGGCGGCGTGCTTGCGCACCTCGATGGTGAATTTCGCCAAGAGGTTGATGCCGGACGAATTGAGGAACTCGAGATCCGTCAGGTTGAGCGTGATGGTTTGTGGTGCCTCAGCAAGAATGGCCGTCATCAACGCCAGGATCGGTGCGTAGGCCTCCGAGCCGGCAAGCCGCATGGAGCCTTCGAAATAGACATCGCTGTTTTCTGTCCAGACGCGATAGTCATCGGTTCTTACTTCCATGGACGCCTTCATTCTTTCTTTAGTGAGACTGCGAGATCGGGATCGTGGCGTAGGTCTCCACGTGAACCCGGTTGCTGGATTCAACCGGGCTGAAGATCCATGCCAGACGTGCGCCATAATCGCTCATCAAGGTGAGCAATCCAAGCCCCGAGCCGGTAGCGTCGGGATCGGCGGCATTTGCCTCGATCTGCTGGATCAGCAGATCGCCGGGGTCGCCGATGGTGATCTCGGAGAGAAGCTTCTGAAATGTTGCCGCTGTGTTGCCGGCGACGACGTTCGATACCTTCACCTTGAAGTTGTCGGCATCCATCGATGCTTCGACAATGATCTCGCCCGGTTCGCGAAACTTGACCGCGTTTTCGATCAGTTCGTTGACCAGATAGCCGATGCTGTGGCGGACTTCCTTGTAGTCGTTGCGCGATCCGTGAAAAGGCAGCGCGAAGAGATCGGCGATGAAGTCCGAGGTGGTGGCGCAGTGATGCCACTTCAGCTCCAGCGGTCCGTCAAACAACCTGACGCGGCTTATATTGTCTCGCATGCCGATCGCAATGTCGGCCGGGCCATACAAAGTTGTCATGTGCTCACCTGTGCCTCATGACGACGAGGGTAATGTCGTCGTGTATCTTCCGTGTGCCGATGTAGGCCATCAGATCGTCGACAATTCCTGTCTTGATCTCTTCGGCACTGCCGCCATAGCGCGACCGCGCACTTTCGCTAAGTCGATCGAGGCCGAACAGCTTGCCGCCCGACCCTTCCGCTTCGGTAACGCCGTCGGTGTGGAGCACGATGACGTCGCCACTGCTGAACGGGATGTCGCGCGTCGCGACAAAAGGCGAGATGTCGCGTTCGAGGCCGACCGGCAGGCCGAGGTCGAGCGTATCGATCCGCTCGACGGTGCCCCCGGCACGGACGACCAGGACTTCCTCGTGCTGGCCTGAAAGCACCAGCCGCTCGTCTTCATAGTCGAGGAAGGCCAGCGACAAGTGCTTGTCGGAGTTGGTGCGCTCCAGGTTCTTGAAGATTGCGCGGTTCAGCCGATCGAGGAACTGTCGCGGATTGTCCTCGCCGGTCTCCTGTAGTGCGCGTGCAACCGACTGTACCATCAACATCAGAACGCCACTCTCGAGACCGTGCCCGGTGACGTCGCCAATGCCGATCTTCAGGCGATGCCCGTCCTGCAGGACGTCGTAATAGTCGCCGCCGACTTCGTCGGCCGGCCGCATGTAGGCCGCGATCTCGATGCCCGGGATCAGCGCCAGTTCGCGCGCCTTGGGCAGCACCATCATCTGTATCTGCCGCGCGACGTCGAGTTCGGCGCCCAGGCGCACGTTTTCGCTGCGCAGCTTGTCGTTGAGCGTCGAGATTTCGACGTTGGCGCTTTCGAGATCCCTCGTGCGTTCGTCGACGAGCTGTTCAAGGTTCTCGGTATGGAAGCTGATCTGCTCGGCCATGCGGTTGAAGGCCACGCCGACCTCGCCGACCTCGTCCTTGGACGGGATGTTGACGCGGACGGAATAGTCTTTTGCTTGTAGCCGCCGGGCCGCGGCGGCAAGTGCGCTCAGACCTGCCGTGATACGCTTGGACAGGCCAAACACCGCGGCAAACACGATCATCAGCGAAACGATGATCGCCAGGAGCTGATAGAGCAGGATCCGGTTCGTCGCCTTCGATATGCTGTCTTGCGCCGCAAACAACGCGGCGTAGATCTCGCGCTCGGGCACGACGATGCCCACCGACATCGCCTGCTTTTCAATAGGCCCGGCACTCCAAAGGTTCGTTGGTTTGAGCCCTTTCAAAACCACGATGTAGGGAACGTTTTCGCCTTTTTCTTGCAGCATGACATGCTGGATCACGCCATCATTGCCGCTTTTGAGATCGAGGGTTGCGATCGCTGGCTGGGTGCTGGCGCGCAGCGAACGCTCCACGCCAGTGACCCCATCGGTACCCTTGTCGCTCGACGACACAAGTCCGATCGTCGCCTCGCTCTTGGGATTGATGGCAACCACGTTGCCGTTCGGCATGGTCAGGAAGCCAAAGCCGGTTTCGGCGATCTTGACGTTCTCTACGATCTCGGCGAGTTGGTCGAGCGTGATGTCGGCCCCGGCAGCACCAGCGACGCCGGTGCGGTCGCGCGTCCACAGCGGATGGAAAAAGCTGACGATCAATTTGCCGGTGATCGCGTCAGTGTAAGGCGCGGTCTGGGTGATGTCGTTGTCGGGGATGAAGCGCGATGCCGGATCGAGCGCCCATTTCTGCCACGAGCCATAGATACCGGGAAAGAAGAACTCCCAGAACTCGGATGTGTTGTGACCGGGGTAGAGGCGATCGAAGGTCTGGGCCTGGTCGGTATAAGGCGCCGTCCTGAAGATCGGCCGCTCCTTCGGGCCGATGTAATACATCTGCAGCTTCGACGAACCGCTGGTCAGCAGGCTCGGCGCGACGAGGTCCAGCACTGCGCTATTGTCGATCTCTTCCCTGACCGCCGGCAGTGGCTGGTGGTCGGGACCAAGCAGATAGCCCCAGACGCTGACCACGGAGGGGGCGCCCGGCAGGTTCTGCGCCCATTGCCCCTTGGTGTCGTAGACGACCTTCACAGAAGCCGCCGACTGGCTCGCCAGGGTGGTGCCAACCTGCTTTTGCCTGTCAGGATCGTCGATCTGCCCCTGAATGACGCCGGCCAGCGTGTTGACGTCTGCATGGACGCGATCGAGCAGAAGGTCGACACGCGCTGCCGTGGAGTCGGCATAGGAGCGGATGTACTCCTGGTTTGCCGTGGTCAGGCCGGCGCCGACCTCCGACGTTGCGTCCTGCGACAGCCGCTGGACGTTCCACAGCGCCAGGCCGCCGCTCATCAGCAGGTCGAACAGCACTGCGCCGCCCACGACGAGCACGAACTTCGCCCGGAAGGAATGCAGGTCGAAACGAGGCGTATCCCGCGTGTCGGTGCTCATAGCGGCTTCTGCCCCGAGGCAGCCCAGATTGGCCAGCCAGCATAACCCTTGGAGTGCAGGGCTGCGGAGATATGGTCCTGGAATCCTTGCCGGAATTGTTTGATGAATTCCTCGGAATCACCGCGCTTCACCGCCATGTCTCCGGCATAGACGTCTTCCCACGCACTGATCATGTCGGCAAAATCCTGCGGATCGCCATCGAGGTTTGTCACCATGAATGACTCGACGCGGATGTCGTCGAAGCCCGCATCAGCCAGATAGCGCCGGCTCTTGGGGCCCAGTTCGACGTCCATGTCGAAGTATTCGAACAGCTTTGCCACTTCGTTGTACGTCCAGCTGATGCTTTCGGCGCGCGGTTCTCCCAAGCAATGCGAGTTCTTCTCGTTGGTAATGTAGACCCGACCTCCTGGCTTACATATCCTATAAAGCTCTTTAAGCATCTGCGCCGGGCGATTGAAGATCTGAAGCGAGTGCCGGCAAGTGACGAGATCGAACTGGTCATCGTCGAGCAGCATCTCGGAGGCGTCGCCGTAGGTGTACTCGATGCCTGTGATGTCGAATTCGCTGGCGACCTTCCTGGCATAGGCAAGGCTCGACTTGGAATGATCGAGCGCGACGATCCGCGACGGCTCGAATTCCTTCTGCGCCAGAACGGCGAAATCGCCGATGCCGCAGCAGATATCGGCCATGATGATGCCCGGTCGCATGCCGTGGCGCGGCAGGATCGAGCGCTCGTGGCGCCAGGTCATCTTGGTCTGGGTCCGCAGGATCGGAATAAACCCACCCTCTTCGAGGAAGCTCTGCCCAGGATAGAATTCGCTGTCGTATTCCTCGACAGCGATGCTCGGCTCGATCTTGCTGAGACGACCGAACTTGCGCGTCGTCCAGCCGACAACGCTGGATGTGACGATCACAAATCTAAGGTCAGGCCTGACGCGACACGCATCGATGATGACGCGCGAAAATGCGTGGAACGCAGTGTTGTTCATCTGCGCAAGCCGTCTGACGTTTACATAAAGCACGCCACGTACGTTATCGATGGACTCTTTCAGCAGCGCCAGGCTGGGCGCAAGCTCGTCAATTGTTTGCGGACGCACCGAGCCAGCAATCGAGAACTCCTGGTTGTTCAGGTCAAAATGCGCCTTGAAGCGCCCGCCAGTGGGAGAAAGATGCGCAGTCAATTTGCCAAGCCCCCGAGCGGAAGATCGACCACGATCGTAACCGTATCGGCATCAACCTCTTCAAGCCGAAGAGTCGCATTGTAGTTAACGGTCAGTTCGAGAAGCATCATGTCGCGGCTCGGCGCGACATCGCCTGAAAGGGAGCTCAGATAGCGCGCCTGCCGGTCGTTGCCCTGGACACGGGCCACCGCGTCTTCCAGGAACGTGCGCTCGTCCGTGCTGCAGGCAAATGTCAGCTCGATCCTGTCCGTTTCGCCATGGCGGGACAGCCTGCATTCGAGCGCGCCCCCGGAGTGGCGTGTCCGGAAGGTGACCTCAAGCAGTTCATTGAGCGCCGATGAAAACAGATTTGAGAAAAGGACCGAGTCGGGCCTGTTGTGGCTGATCGTTCGTGCCAGATAGCTCGAGATGTAGTCACAATGCGCCCAATTGGAAAGAAACGATGCGATCTCCATGTCCACCTGGATCATTGTGCGAAAACTCGGTTCCGCATTCGCATCTTTCGTCGGCATGTCACCCTCTTATTGTTCTGGCCAGGCGCGGCAATGGCATCGCTTGGTAAATTTTATGGTGCCCGACCTGATATTGGTTCGCCGTGACACTATGCGCATATGCAGTCTTCGTCGCCTGCCCCGTCGAGGCAAGCTTACGGGGTGTTGCCTGTTATCATGTTCGGTCTTGTCCTTGCGGTGCTTTCTGCTCCGCTGGTGACCGGCCGGCAAATTCGCCTGTCGCGTCTGCCCCCATCGGCCGCCCGAGGTAGTTGCCCTGCAGGCAATCGCAACCTTCGTCGACCAGCCAATTTGCCTGGCCGGCTGTCTCGACCCCCTCGGCGGTGACACTGATACCCAAGCCATGTGCCAGGCTCATGACCGAACGGACGATGGCCTGGCTTTTCCGGTCAGCCACGAGGTCCTTTATGAAGTACTGGTCTATCTTCAATGTATCGAATGGAAAATTCTTGAGGTAGCTCAAAGAAGAGTAGTGCGTACCGAAGTCGTCCAATGAAATGCGTATTCCCAGGACGTTGAGAGTGTTGAGCGTGTCGAGGTTGTCGACTGTCTGTTCCAGAAGAACGGTTTCCGTTATTTCAAGTTCGACACGGTCAGCCCTGATGCCGACCTTGTCTATTATCTGCGCCACGGTATCGGTGAGCGAACCGCTGAGGAACTGTGCCGGCGACAGGTTCACCGCGATGCTCAGGGACGAAGGCCAGGTCATCGCCTGACGACAGGCTTCCTCAAGCACCCAGCGTCCGATGTCGTCCATCAGGCCGTCGGCTTCGGCGATCGGGATGAACACGTTTGGCGGAATGAGGCCAACCTCGGGATGGTGCCATCGCAGCAGCGCCTCAAACCCGATGACCGTCGATGGCGGGCGAATGAGCGGCTGATATTCGAGATAGAGCTCCTGCCGCTCCAGGGCCATTCGGAGGCTTCGCCTCAGATTCTCCCGCTGCTCCAGCAACAGCATCATCGAGCGATTGAACGTCCGTGCACAGCCGCGGCCATCGCGTTTGGCGGCGTAAAGGGCGATGTCGGCGGCCTTCATCAGCTCTTCGCTTTCGACCCCATGCTCGGGTCCGAAGGCGATACCGACGCTGGCGCCGACAAAAAGTGGGATGTCGTTGATGATGAAGGGTGCCTTGAAGGCATCGACAATCGCCTGCGCCAGCCGTTCTGCCGCCCCGGGCTGTTGCTTGCCGGCCTGGATGACCGCGAACTCGTCGCCGGCGTACCGGTAGGCAGCGTCACCGTCCTGCAGTGCGCCCCGGATCCTGTTTGCCGCCAGCTGCAGCAAGGTGTCGCCGGTGCCATGGCCAAGCGTGTCGTTGACCGATTTGAAATCGTCGAGATCGATCTGCAGCAGGGCCGACCTGTCCCTGGAATCACCGCTTTCCGCCAGGACCTCGTCCAGGCGCTCGCTGAAACGGCGGCGGTTCTGCAGTCCTGTCAGCGCGTCATGCGTCGCCTGATGTTGCAACAACTTCACGCGATCCGCTTCTTCAGCGGCGGCGCGACCGTCATGCCCTACTTCCGCGGACTCGATGATGCCGACGCCCTCTGCCATTCCGAAGCAAAATATGGTCCCCGCCGGCTGGCCCGACAAAGCCTTGAGCTTGATTCTCGTCGATGAGCCATCGCGCACGGCAAGCTGCATCGCCGCGCGAAGCTCGTTCTCGCCAAAGTTAGGGTAAATTTCCCAGGCCGTCGCGCCAGGGGCCATGGCGTTGCCACGGATGCTTTTCAGCCTGGCCGAGCAATCGGTCAGGCGAAAATCGAGGTCATAGAACGACACAAGATCGGTGGTGTTTGCCAGGAAGCCAGCTAGGCGTCCATCACGGACCATAGCAAGATTCGAGGGTCCGGGCCCCCCGCCTCTTTTGCCCCCAGCCTTCGGATACGCAAACCAATTCCAAAAGCGGTACAAGCCGCATCTCCTTACCGCATGACGTAAAGTTAGCATAACGGAACAAGGGGTTGCAAACATTCGAAGCCGAAGCTCCACAGGCATCCTTTGATGTCCGCTTTGATGTCCGTGGTCATATTACATTCTGCTAACAAAATTAGAGGCCGGGCCATTTGTTGCGTTCGCGAATTGACGCGTCCAGATCACAAAGCAGGGCGCTGGAAGGAACTGTTAACCACTCGCTTCCTATTGCTCGCAGGACGTTTCATCAGCGAGTTCTTGAGTATGGGAAGCACGCGTTTGCCTCGAGTGAATTTTTCGAACCCAGCCTCGCATGATGACCGGCCAGATCGCCCTGGAAACAAGGGGGATGGACCGCAGCTGCCTTCGGCGGCTGATGGCCCCGGCTGGCAGGATTATTTCTTCCTGGCACCCAATGTGCGCTTCACCCGCACGCCCAATTACGATGCCGCCAAGCGGCATTCGGACGGCGATGCCGACGGCGGTCGGAGCGAAACACCGACAGCGGTTGCCCAGCCGCCACTAGCGGAAGCCCAGGTCGCAGCGACGCCGGCCGTTGCAGGCGCGCCTTCGGCAACGGTGATCCGCCGGCCGCAGGTCGTGGAAGCCTTGCAGGCGCAAATCGCCAGCAGGATTGCTGCAACGCCGGCTGCCCCAACGCCGACGCAACAGGCCAGAGTCGCGCCGCAGCCGGTTGTCCCGGTGGCGCGTCCGACGGCAACGCTATCGGACCCACGACCCTCCGCCAGCAGCGGGGCCGTGCCTGCCGGCCAGCCCAAGAAGGCGCGCTGGTCCTATCTTTCCGATCACGCCTTCTTCGAACTGATGGCGCCGAGCACATCGGAAGGTCCCTCGCCGGCAGTCCTGGCCGCGCGTCCAGCGCCCGCGCCGGTGCCGGTTGTCCCAGTTCCTGCCATCGTCAGGCGCACCGAAGTTCCGGCTGCGGAAATCACCGCGCTGTACCGTGTCATCGAGTGCATCCCGGCTGTCGAGAGTGTCACATCGGTCGTGGCACCGGCCAATTCGAATGAGGCCAAGCCGGAAGCTTCCGTCATAGCCAACGTTGCACCGGCTGTAAGCGTCGAGCCCGCGCCTCAAAGCGTCGAGATCGCAGCGCCGGTCGCCCGTCCGCCCTTGCCGCCGATCGGCAGGATCGTGCCGGCGACCACGGGTGACGCCTATCAGCTGCCGCCCGAGGAACTTTTGCAGCTGCCGCCGGAAGGCCAGGGCTTCTACATGTCGCAGGAGCGGCTGGAGCAGAACGCTGACCTGCTGGAAAGCGTGCTCGAGGATTTCGGTGTGCGCGGCGAAATCATCCATGTCCGCCCCGGCCCTGTCGTTACGCTCTACGAATTCGAACCGGCGCCGGGCGTCAAATCCTCGCGCGTCATCGGCCTTGCCGACGACATTGCCCGTTCGATGTCGGCGATCTCGGCGCGTGTCGCGGTCGTGCCCGGCCGCAACGTCATCGGCATCGAGTTGCCGAATGAAACGCGCGAGACGGTCTATTTCCGCGAGCTGATCGAGTCGGATGGCTTCCGCAACACCAGCTGCAAGCTGGCGCTGTGCCTGGGCAAGACGATCGGCGGCGAGCCTGTCATCGCCGAACTCGCCAAGATGCCGCATCTGCTCGTCGCCGGCACCACCGGCTCGGGCAAGTCGGTCGCCATCAACACTATGATCCTGTCGCTGCTCTACCGGCTCAAGCCGGAAGAGTGCCGGCTGATCATGGTCGATCCCAAGATGCTCGAACTCTCGATCTATGACGGCATCCCGCATCTTCTGACGCCCGTCGTCACCGATCCCAAGAAGGCGGTCACCGCGCTGAAATGGGCGGTGCGCGAGATGGAAGACCGCTACCGCAAGATGGCGCGGCTCGGCGTGCGCAACATCGACGGCTACAATGAGCGCGCCGCCGTCGCCCGCGACAAGGGCGAGACGGTGGTGATGCAGGTGCAGACGGGCTTCGAGAAGGGCACCGGCGTGCCACTGTTCGAGGAGCAGGAGATCGACCTCGCACCGATGCCCTACATCGTCGTCATCGTCGACGAGATGGCCGATCTGATGATGGTCGCCGGCAAGGAGATCGAAGGTGCCATCCAGCGTCTCGCCCAGATGGCGCGTGCGGCCGGCATTCACCTGATCATGGCGACGCAGCGCCCGTCGGTCGACGTCATCACCGGCACGATCAAGGCCAACTTCCCGACCCGCATCTCGTTCCAGGTGACGTCGAAGATCGACAGCCGCACGATCCTTGGTGAACAGGGTGCCGAACAGCTGCTCGGCCAGGGCGACATGCTGCACATGGCCGGCGGCGGCCGCATCTCGCGCGTTCACGGCCCGTTCGTCTCGGACGCCGAAGTGGAGCACGTCGTCACCCATCTCAAGGCGCAGGGACGTCCCGAATATCTCGAGACCGTTACCGCCGACGAGGACGATGAGGCACCGGAAGCCGACGACAGCCCCGTTTTCGACAAGGGCGCCGTCGCTGCCGAAGACGGCGACTCGATCTATGACGAAGCGGTGAAGGTGGTGCAGCGCGACAAGAAGTGCTCGACCTCCTACATCCAGCGCCGCCTTGGCATCGGCTACAACCGTGCCGCTTCGCTGGTCGAGCGCATGGAAAAGGAAGGCCTCGTTGGCGCTCCCAACCATGTCGGCAAGCGTGAGATCATGGCTGGCCGCCGCGACAACGCGCCGATGGGCGACGATCAGGGCTGACCGGAGCCGATCTGGACGGAGCGGGCAAGGGCCCGCCCCGTCCCTCGTCGCTGCCTATTTGATGGCCTGCAGCTTGTCGATCGCGGCAGTGAAGCCGGCCAGCGATACCGGAATGGCCACCGGCTTGCGCGTGACCGATTCCATGCCGATGTTCAAATTGGTCCCCGCCTTCATCGCGGTGATCAGTTGCGGTGTCAGCGGCGAGGCGGCATAGGCGCCGTTTTGATCACTTGTCTGGATCGCGATAACGACCTTTTCGCCCTGATCGATCTGATAGGACGCACCGGAAGGCAAAAACAGGCCATGCGGCAACGCAAGTAGCATGGCGAGCCCGCCATCGGCGTTTTCCTTGCGAATAGTCACGGTCAACACGCGTTGGCCAGTCTTCGACTCGGTCAGATTTTGCGACACCTGGCATTGTAGTTCGTTGATTGTCGAGCCGCTGGCGCAGTTGACTGCCCACGGGTTGGACTCAGCCGGTTTCGGATCGGCGGGTTTCGCTTCCTGGGCAAAAGCGCCGCCGGCAAACAACAAGGTGAGCGCAGCAGCGCCGATGTTGACAGCTCGACATGACGTTGTTGTTTGCATTGGGATTGGGCGCATTTTTCTTGCCTTCGCTGGGGATCGACTGGTTCGACTTGGCTGAACTTAGGCTGAAAAAAGCGCGGGTTCTGTTGCTCTACTGCAACATGACTTCTTTTTATGTGAATGCACGCAATGGTGGCAGAAAATCCTCTTGCAAGGCGCGTGTATTGGTAGACCTATCAGGAAAACCAAGAACGCCCCCCTTGGGATGGATCTTTAATGCACTCGCGGTTGCTGCCCAACAACGCAAGGCATACCGATGCGGCTATCGCCCTGACGAGCGAGCCGCAAGTTTCGGCTGAGTATAGCCTGGCGCAGCGCGCCAGAAATCTTTTGCGGACGTCGGCCTTGTCGACGATCGCCTTGGCCTTGTCGGGCATGGCAGCTTATGCCGGGCAAGACGGGTTGTGGCAGCCGCAGGTCCGCGCCATCGTCGGCGCCAACAATGACGGCGCCACCGCTGCCCTTGAGGGTTTTGTTCCGCTCAAGCAGACAGCCGAATCCGTCCTGTTCCTCGATGTCAGGGCCAAGCACGACTTCGAGGACGCCTTTGGCCAGGATTTTGGCCTCGGCATTCGCCGCATCGTCAATCCCGACCTGATGCTCGGCGGCTACGCCTACATCAATACCCAGAGACAGGACGGGCATCAGTTTACCGGGGCGACGCTGGGCGTCGAGGCGATCACGGCGAATTTCGACGCCCATGTGAATGTCTACTTGCCGATTAGCGGCGACAGAGCCGAACAATCGACCAATTCGAGCCTGTCGCTGGTCGGCAACCAGTTGCTCGAGCAGATATCCGTCATCGACCGGCGCAACTATGCCGCCTGGGGCATCGAGGGCGAGATCGGCGTGCAGGTGCCGGTCAATCTGCCTGAGCATCACGCGCTGCGGCTGGATGTCGGCGCTTACCACTTCGGCGACCCCGATGGCGACGACGACAGCATCACCGGCGGCAAGGCCGGTTTCGAATATTCGATCGGTGATGTCTTCGGCAGCGGCGCGTCCATCGCCTTCACCGGCGAGGTGCGCAACGACAATCGCGACGATACCCAGTTCGCCGGCAGCGTCCGGCTGACGATCCCGTTCAATGCAGGCGGCGGCGTCGAAGAAGGCGACAGCAGCGAGCCGGTCTACGCCGTCAGCGACGCCTTGCGCAAACGCGTCAACGAGCGGGTGCGCGGCGATATCGGCGTCAGGATAGAGGGTAATGAAAAGCTCGCCAGTTCGACGACGCGCGTCGCGATCAACGCCGCCACGGGCACGGCGTTCGGCAAGTTCTTCTTCGCCGATGGCGGCAACACGCTCGGCCTCGGCACGTTCGGCGACCCGACCACACTGGACGATGCGGTCACCGATGCCGGCGCGAATGGTTTCGTGGTCGCCCTTGGCGGCAGCGGCAACCTTTTGACCGCTGGTGTTGCGCTTGCCAACGGCCAGACGGTCATCGGCGGTGGCGAAAGTGTGACCGCCCAACTCTTTGGTGGCGGCACCGGCACCTATAATCTGGGCGGCAGCAACGGCACGATTGGCGGCACCAACGCGGCCAACAATGTCATTACGCTTGGCAACGGCAATACGCTCAAGGGAATAACGGTCACCGGCGGTGCCGACGGCATCTTCGGCAACAACGTCAATGGCGCAACACTCGCCAATGTCACCGTCACCGGCGTGGGCGGCAGCGGCGCCCACTTCACCGGTACCTCGACTGCTATCAATGGTTCGAACTTTGCCTCGACGGGCAACGGTGTCGACGGCCTCAACATCCAGAGCGATGGCACCTTCAGCTTCACCGGCACGACGCTCCTGTCGGGCAACACCGACGACGGCCTCGATGTCATCGGCAAGGGCAACTATTCGTTCGCCACGCTGAACGCCACAAACAACGGCGATGCCGGCATCCATGTCACCGGCACAGCGCCGACCGGCAGCTTCACCACCACCAGCGGCACCGTTTCCGGCAATGGTGGCGTTGCCGTCTTCATCGATCCGATCACCGCCCATGTCACGCTGACCTCGATCAGCCACAATGGTGGCACGTCGGGCGTGGTGCTCGACAATGTGTCCGGCAGCTTCACCGTTGCCGGCCAGACCTCGATCTCGAACACCTCAGCTTCGGCGATCGCCATATCCAGTTCGCCGGCGACCATCCGCTTCGGCGGCATCGACATTACAAATCCCGGCGGCGACGGCATCTCGTTTGCCGGCGTCAATGCCGCGGTGATTGCAGGCGGCATCGTCATTTCCGGGCTGGGCGCTGGGGACACCGGCCTCGACTTCTCGAGCAGCCAGACGAACTTCACGGCGCAGTCGGTCGACATTTCCGGAACGGGTGCCGGTTCGATCGGCATCGACCTCGTCCAGACGATCGGCGGCTCGTCGATCATCATCACCAATGGCGGGGTGATCGCCAATGTCGGCACCGGCGTGCGCTTCGGCATTTCCGGCTCCCTGCTCAATTCGGCAAACGCTCAGTTCACCTTTGGTGGCGGCTCCATCTCGGGTGTCGCCGCGTCGCTCGATGCACGCGGGCTGAACCAGACGCTCGGCACCTACGGCTTCGGATCGACGACCTTTGTCGGCCCGCAGCTATTCGACGCCCAGAACCTGATCTTCGTCGGCGCGTCGGCCACCGGATCGGGCACCGGCTCGTCGCTTCTCGATCTGGCTTCAATCGCCACCGCCGATGCCAACACCGACGGCACCGCCATCTTCGTGCTCGTCAACCGTGGCACTGACATCGACGACACCGACGGCTTCTCGCTGAGTGCCGGCCAGACGCTGGCGTCCTTCGGCAATGGACGGCAGTTCTCGCTCGGCGGCGTGCCGATCAATGTCACCGGCACGAATGTCCAGCACAGCACCACCATATCGGACGCCGGCGGCGCCGCGACGCTCACCAACACCGGCAGCGGCGACACAGTCATCCTTGCCAACAACACCTCGCTGCTCGACTTCAACCTGTCCAATGCGGGCGGCGGCAACGGCGTCTTCGGCAGTGGCGTCAGCAATGTCACGCTGACGGGTCTGACTGTTTCGGGTGCCGATCTCAACGGCGTGCTCTTTGCTGGAACCAACAGCGTTTCCGGCAGTAACCTGACGTCGTCCAACAATGGCGGCACGGGCCTTGCCATCGCGGGCGGCGGTACCTACGCTTTTACCGGGACGACCACACTCACCGACAACGGTGGCAGTGGCCTGGCGATCAGCATCGGCACCGGTTCCTACAGCTTCGACACGCTCAATGTGACCGGCAACGACGGCAATGGCGTTAGTGCTGCGGGAACATCGGTCGGCGAACTTTCGATCGCCAACGGAACGATTTCCGGCAATGGCTTGACGGGCTTTTTGGCGAGCGGCATCGGGCTTGACGTCACGCTGGCCAGCCTGAGCCAGACCGGTGGCTCGACCGGAATTAGCCTCGCCGGGGTTTCCGGCGACTTTACCGTTTCCGGTGCGACGACCATATCCAACACCGCCTTCAACGGCATCGTAATCAGTGGCAGCTCGGCAACGGTCGGCTTTGCCGGCGCAGTTACGATCAGCAACGCCGGCACCGGCATATTGCTTGATGGCAATTCGGGCACGATCAGCTTCGGCAATGTGGCGATCAGCCAGCCCGGCGGTAACGGCATCGACGTTCAAGGCGTCAACGGCACGATCAGCTTCCAGAACATCGACATCACCAACCTGTCCCTCACGGGCAGGGGGCTCGACCTTTCGGGCAGCAGCTCGACCTTCACGGCGACGACGCTGGACATCACCGGAACTGGCGGCACCTCGACAGGTATCGACCTTTCTGGGACCACCGGCGGGACGGTGACAATCGGCAGCGGCGTCATTGCGGGTGTCGGTACTGGCGTCCAGATGGGCGACAATGGTGCGGGCGCGGCGAGCGCGAACACCACCTTCTCGTTTGGTGGCGGCTCGATCACCGGTTCTGTCGCCTCGCTCGACATGCGCGGTCTTCTGGCCGGCAGCGGTACCTATGCCTTCAACACCACCGCATTGGTCGGGCCGCAGCTGTTCGACACGGCCAATCTCATCTTCGTTGGATCCGGCAACACGGGTTCCGGTGACGGCTCGAGCGTCGGCAACCTGATCAATGCGGCTGCGGCCGATGACCTGACCACCGACGCCAACACGATATTCGTCCTCGTCAAGTCGTCGGCCGTAGATGTCATCGACACCGACGCGGACGGCTTCACGCTTTCCAACGGCCAGTCGGTGGTGTCCTTCGCCAATGGCGCAACGGTCGATCTGGGAGCGCCGCCGGCAAATGTCACCGGCGCCAATGTCGTTGCCGGCGCGACGCAGGCGGATCCGTTCTCCCATGGCGGGGCGACACTCAACAATGCTGGCGGCAGCGCCATCAACCTCGCCAATGGCAACCTCATCCAGAACCTGACGGTCAGCAATGGCGGCTCGGGAGCGGCCATCGACGGGACGAGCATCTCCGGCCTGAACGTTGCCGGCGTCACGATTGCCAGCGCTGTCACGGGTATCGACCTGAGCAGCGCGGCCGGTGCGATTGGCGTCAACAACCTCGTCATCCAGTCCGCACAGACCGGCATCCTGCTGGCGAATAGCGCTGCAACGGTAAGCTTCACCGGCACCAGCACGGTCGGCAGTGTCACGGGAACGGCCCTGTCGTTCAGCAACTACAGTGGCACGGCCACATTCGCCGATTTCAACATCACCGGCGCGGCCACGGGCATCAACATCGCCGGCGGCTCCACCGGTACGTTGAACTTCGATGCGGCGAGTTCGATTGCCAACACGTCGGGCATAGCGTTCAACATCGACACCGCTACGCCCACCCTGACCTACAACGGCACCATCGACCAGACCAGCGCGGCAAGCGCCGTCCGCATCAATGCGATGACCGGGGGCAGCGCCACCCTCGGTGCGATCACCGCCAACACCGGCATAGCCAATGCCATCGACCTCACCAACAATGCCGGCGGCACGATCAACTTCGCCGGCGCTCTCAGCCTGACCACAGACGGCGGTTTCGGCTTCAGGGCCATCGATGGCGGCACGGTAACGGTCACAGCGGCCGGCAACACGATCGGTACTGGCGCTGGTGCGACCGAGCGTGGCATCCACCTTGGCGGCACGGGCCTGACGATTGGCGCCGCCGGCATCAATTTCGCCAGCGTCACAGTCGACGGCTCCGGTGGCTTTGTCCCGACGGGCATCCTCATCGAGAACACCAGCGGCGGCAACGTCACCTTTGGTGCCGTCAACATCAGCCGCGCCGATGGCGACGCCATCCGGCTGACAAATGTCCAGAGCGGGACCTACACCTTCGGTGGCACGACAACCCTGGCGACGGTCGGCGGCACCGGCCCGGGCTTCGCCGTCCAGGGCAGTGCTGCCACCATCAACGTCAACAACCTGGTCACAACGAACGTCGCCGGAGCCGATGTCAGCCTGACCAACAACACCGGCGCGATCTCGATCGGCGGCACGATCACCAATGGCGGCATGGGCGATGGCGTGGTTGTTTCCGGCGGCAGCGCGACAATCACCATTGGCGCTACCGTCACAAGCGCCGCAGCGCTGGGCGGCACGGCGGTCAAGATCGACGGCATCACAGGCGGTTCGGTTGCTTTCACCGGCGCTGTCACCTCGACCAGCTTCGGCAATCTTCTGGCTGTCGGCACGACGACGGCGCCGACCGGCGGCACGATCAGCTTCAGTGGTTCGGAGCTGACTGCGAGCGGTGGCGGAACCGTGATAGTTGCCGGGCTCGGCGCCGGCGCGACCTTCAACGCCACCGCTCCCGTGTCGATCACCAACACGACCGGAACCGGTCTGTCGGTGTTCAATGTCGCCGGCAGCGCCACTTTCGGCGCTGTCACCGTCAGTGAGACCGCGACCGGCATCGAACTTTCAAACAACACCGGCACCGTTGCCTTCGGCGCCACCAGCGTGACCAATGTCGGGCTTGGCCAGACCGGCGTCATCGTTTCTGGGACCAATGCCGGTACGGTGTCTTTCGCCAGCCTCGGCATCGCGATGACCGGCAATGGCGCGACCGGCATCAGCTTCGCCAATGCGGTGATGAATGGCACCTTCACCGCGACCGACTTCGACCTGACCAGCGACAGTTCCCTCGGCACGACCGCAGTGGATCTGTCCAGCACCACCGGTACCGGCTCGATCCAGCTCGGCGACGCGGGCGCGCCCGGCAACACCACGGCTGCCACCATCGGCGGCAGCGGAAACGGCCCGGCCGTCGGCTTCCAGTTCACCAACACGACGGCCATCAACTTCATCTATGGCGATGGCGAGGGAACCGTCGACAAGCCGTCGACCGTCAAGGCCGTCGACATCATGGCCTCGACCGGCGTCTTCCCTGTGGCCGGGACCTACAATTTCAAGGACGTCGATGGGGCCAATGGCGGCTTTGTCGGCGATATCTCGGAGGCGCAAGGGCCGACGGTCTATTACGTCGACCAGAACGGTACCGGCAACGGCACCGCGGCAAATCCGGGTTCGATCGAGGGCGCAGAAGCATCCGGCGCCGACGTCATCGTCTTCATCGACACATCGGTGAACGGCACCAGCGACTTCATCGACATGATGCTGGCGCAGCAGGTCGGGTTGGGCAACAACACCTTCAATCTGGTCAATGGCCAGGTGCTCATCGGGCTCAAAGCGGGCGAATCCATCGACACGGCGCCGCTCGGTGCGGTCGGCGGCGGCCTTGGCAATGCCTTCAGCTTCAGCGGCATCAGTTCGTCGACGATCATCGACGCGCCCAGCGGCATCGACACCGTGCTGCCGACGCTGACCACTGCCAATGGCAACACCATCAGCTTCGCCGGCACGGCCAGCATCGACAACGTCATCATCGCCAATACCGGTGCCGGCATCGGCATCCAGGGCAGTGACATCACCAAGTTGATGCTCAGCCGCGCTATGATCGCTGGTGGCGGTGGCGGCGCGCTGTCGCTGACCGACGGTGTTGCCAATGGCGAGATCGCGCTGTCGGACCTGATCCTGTCGGCGACCGGCGGCAACATCGGCGTGGTCGATGGTGCGGTGGGTGCGGGAGTCCTGAAGGTCAGCGCCTTCTCCGACATCACGCTGCTGGGCAACAATGGCGAAGTCGGCGGCTTCATTCTTGGGGGCGTGGTCTTCGACGCCAACGCGGCGACCGCCGGCATTGACCAGGTCGATGGCGGCGCGTTCATCGCCGGTACTGCGGCCAACCGCGTCGGCGGCTACGGTCTCCTCCTGGACGACACCATCTCCGGTAACCTGAAGTTCGACACGACGAACATTGCCGTCCAACAGGCATCGAACGCCATCTTCGGCGGCAATGTCGCGCTCGGCATCTACGCCAACGCCGTCGACGGCTCTGGAAGCACATTGGATTTCGGCACAGCCACGATCGACGTCGCGGGTGGCGGAACGGCCGGCAGCTTCTTCAACGGCGCGTATCTCCTGGTCAACAACACCAACAAGATCGGCTTCTCCGGCGCGACCAGCTTCACCGGCACGAACGGCGTCGGCGGCATCTCCGCCAACAGGGCGGCAGCCACTGGCGGCGAGCTGTTCTTCGCCAGTGCCAGCAACTCGTTCAACGTCAATGGTCCAGCGCTCGATATTTCGAATGTCGCGCTGACCAATGGCACTGGCGGCTCGGCGCAATTCGGCACCATCAATGTGACCGGTGGCCAGAACGGCATCAAGCTGCTCAACCTGATTGCCTCGCCGACGATTCAGTTCAACGGCCCGGTCACCATCGCCAACACCACCGTCAACGCAATCCAGCTCGACAACGTCGCCAACGGCGTTTCGGTGACCTTCGCGGGCTCTGTCGGCATCACCAATGCTGGTCAGGGCGGCATCAAGTGGCAGCGCAGTGCCGGCAGCACCGACACGCTGACCTTCGCCAGCGGGCTCGACATCCAGAACAATGGCGGGGTCGGCTTCAATGCCGCCTACGGCAATGTCGTATTGTCGGGTGCTGCGATCAGGAACATCGCCACGACGAACGGGCGTGGGCTGGTCATCAACGGCGCCAATTTCAGCAACGGCGCTGCCGGCGCGGCTGAGTTCAACAATGTCAGCGCCAGCGGCTATCTCAGCGGCGGTGGCATCGACATCAATGCCGGCTCGGGCGCCGTCCGCTTTGCCGGAACTGTCAGCCTGTCGCCGGATGCAGCTACGGTCGGAACCGCCTTCGGCATCAGCATCGGCGGCGGCAGTACGGGCACCTACACCTTTGCCGGCACCACCACCATCACCGGCGGCAACGACGACAACGGCGTCTATATCAGGAACTCAGGCACAGGCCTGACCATCGACTTTGCCGGCCCGCTGAATGTCACCACCGGCATGAATGCTGTCGATCTCAACGACACGACCGGCAACCTGGCGTTTTCGATCCAGCATGCGTCGAGCAGCCTGACCACCACGACCTCGACCGGCAGCGCGTTTTTGGCGGTCGGTGGCAACGGAACGATCAGCAGTGCCGCCTCCATCTCCAGTGTCGGTCTCGGTGCGTCGATCGGCAACCGCACGGGCGGCACCGTCACCCTGTCGGGCAACATCACCCAGGCACTCCGCGGCGTCGAGGTCAATGGCGGCACCGGCGGCAGCGTCGTCTTCTCAGGCACGCAGAAGACCCTCAACACCGGCACGTTCAACGCCGTACGCGTCTTCTCGCCGACGGCGGTCAGCTTCATCAATGGCGGCCTCGACATCGACACGACGACGGGCACGGGTATCGTCGTCAACGGTACTGGCGAAACAGCGAACGTGACCGTCTCGGGCAGCGGCAACACGATCAACTCCGGCTCCGGAACGGGTGTGGAAATCATCGGGGGCATCGGTGCAACGACTGTCGCCATAAATGCCACGGTCGCTTCGACGAGCGGCCTCGCCGCCAATGTTCTGGGCATCACCTCGGGTACGGTCACGCTATCGGGCAATCTGAGCGCAGCCGGCATCGTGGTGAACGCAAGCACCGGCGGCACCATCGACTTCTCGGGCGCTACAAAGACACTGAATTCGGGCTCGGCGAATGCGGTCAACCTGACCAACAATGCCGGCGCGACGATCAATTTCAGCAATGGCGGCCTGGCAATCAACGCCACCAGCGGCATTGGTTTCAATGCCAGCGGCGGTGGCACGGTCAGCGTCGGCACTGGCGGCAATGCCAATACGATCACGACCACGAGCGGCACGGCGCTGAACCTCGACGGCGTCACTATCGGCGCGGCCGGCGTGAATTTCGCAACAGTTTCTGTCAACGGCGCGGCGACCGGCATGTCGCTGAACAACGTTGGAGCCAGTGGCGGCGGCATTGCGCTTGGCACCGTCAACCTGCAGAACATCACCTCGCGTGGCGTCGATGTCTCGGGCGCGCTGGGCGCCGCGCTGTCCTTCAACGATCTCGATATTGGCCTGAACAGCAGTTCGGCCATTGCCTTCGACCTCAATGGCGCGACGATCAATGCCGCGGTCACGGCCAACGACTTCGACGTCACCAACCTGGCGGCTGCCGGCACATCGATCGGCGTCGACCTGCGCGGTGCCGGCGGTGGCCAGGCCGTGCGCCTCGGCGACGCCGTGGCGGGCGGCAACAGTTCGAGCATTGCCGGCGTCAACACCGGCATCTTCCTCAACAGCGCGACCAACCTTGCCTTCACCTACGGTGATGGCGAGTCGGTCACCGACAAGCTGTCGACGATCACTGCCAATGTCGCCATTGACGCCAGCAGCGCGCCGGCCGCCGGCACGTACAATTTCCGCGACATCGATTTCCAGTCGAGCCCGGGCCTCGGCTTTGGCATCGGCAAGGTCTATTTCGTCGACAGCGATGGCGCCACCGGCGGCGGCAATGGTTCTGGCGCCGACGGCGCCAACCCGATGACGCTGGCGGCGGCCGAGGCGGTGGCTGGTGTCAACGACATCATCGTCCTGATCAACAATGGCACTGTCATCACAGCAGCCGGCACCAATGCGGACAACACGCTCAATCTCGCGGCCGGCACGCAGGTACGCGGCTTCGGCAATGGCGCGATCAACCTGGCTCTGTCCGTGCCGAGCACGATCCAGCTGGCCAGCAACGCGATCTCCATCGCTGCCGTCGGCAGTGGTGCGGCAACGCTGACCAGCAGCGCCGGCAGCAACGTCATCACGCTTGGCACCAGCGGCAACATCATCGACGGCTTCATCCTCGACGGCAGCCCGGCAGGCGTGGCGCGCGGCATCAAGGACAATGGTGCCGGCGCCTCCGGTACCGCCGTCACCAACATGACGATCAGGAATTTCCTGACCGCTGGCATCGAGATCACACCGTCCGCCAGTACGACGATCAACAACGTCGTGTTCTCGGGCAATGGGTCGGATGCGATCCTCAACGCCTCCAACACCACCATCACCAATGTAACCAGCACCGGGGCGACGGGCATCGCCTTCGACATCCGCAACGCCAGCGGAACGACGACGCTCAGCAATATCTCGATTACAGGTGCCGGCACTGGCGGCATCTCGTTCGGTGGGGCTTCAGGCCCTGCAGGCACGATCACCGCCAGCAATGTCGATATCGGTGGGGCAAACGCGCTTGCCGTCACCGGCGGCAATGCCGGGATCAGCTTCGACGCCGCAAGTTCCATCGCCAACACCTCGGGCACGGCGGTCAGTATCGCCAACCGTACAGGCGGCAGCTTCACCTTCGCCGGCACGGTCGTCGCCAATGGTGCTGCGAGCGGCATCAGCGTTTCGGGCGCAACGGCAGCAAGCTCGGTCAGCTTCACCGGAACTGTCGATCTCGGTACGACCACTGCGATGACCGGCACGGCGGTTGCGATCAACAACAACGGCCAGGCCTCGACGGTCAGCTTCGCCAATCTGGATATCGTCACCAGCGCCACCACGGGCTTCTCGGCTAGCAACGGCGGCACCATCAACGTCACGACAGGCACGATCAATGCCGGCTCGGCGCAGGCGCTGCTGCTCAATGGCGTTGCCGCCAACGTCAACTTGGTTTCGACCACCTCGTCGGGCGGCATCAACAATGTTGCCCTGACCAACGTGACTGGCACCGTCAATCTGGGCTCGGGTGCACTTTCCGGCGCCTCAGGCGTGGCGTTCCTCGTTAGCGGCGGCAGCGCAAGCATCGACTATAACGGCACCGTTTCGAAAACCGGAGCCAGCGATGGTCGCGTCGTCGACATCCAGAACAAGACCGGCGGTACGGTTTCGTTCGACGGTACATTGACTTCGACCGGATCGAGCGACGGCATCAATCTGGTCAACAATGGCGGTGCGACGATCAATTTCACCAACACGCTGACGCTCAATACCAGCGCCAGCGGTACCACAGCGTTCAATGCGACCGGTGGCGGCACGGTGAGCGCGACTGGCGCAAGCAACATAATCAACTCGGGAACGGGAACGGCACTCAATATCGTCAACACCACGATCGGCGCGGCTGATGTGACCTTCCAGTCGATTACATCAAGTGGCGGTAGTGCCACCGGCATCATTGTCGACACGACGGGAGCACTTGGCGGGCTGCATGTGACGGGCACTGGCGCTGCCGGCAGCGGCGGCACCATCGCCAACAAGACCGGCGCCGACGGCGCCACGACGACTGGCAACGGCATCTATCTGAACAATACTACCGATGTGCGTCTTGATCGGATGCAGTTGAACGACTTCAACAACAGCGCAATTCGCGGCTTCTCGGTGAACGGGTTCACACTGGCGAACAGTACGATCAGCGGTGTGAACGGGTCGGACTCGGGTCCAATCGAAGGCGCCATCGCATTTGGCGACGTGCTCGGTGGCAACGGCCTTACCGGAACGTCGCTGATCGACAACGTCAATGTCAGTGGCTCGATTGAACACCAAATCGAGGTCTACAACCAGTCGGGTACGATGAACCTGACGATCCGCAATTCCAACATCCACGACAATTCGTCGTCATTTGGATCCGACGGCATCCAGATGGAATTTGCTGGAACGGCGCAGGCCTTCATCAACATCGACAACAACACCTTCTCCAACAACAAGTCGCAGGCGATCCAGATCAGCGCCCTCGGCCAGTCGAATGTTCATGCCACGATCAACAACAACCAGATCACCCGCGGTACGCAAGGCAATGAGGGCATAGTGCTCTCCAACGGCGCCGACGGCGACCTGACGACGGCGATTACCAACAACACCATCTCCGGCTTTGGCGGCACGTCGATCTTCGTTGGCCAGGTGCCGGGCAACGCGACTGCCGCCTCGCTGTTGCAGGCGACCATCAGCGGTAACACGGTCACTGCTCCAACGGGGGCGACCAATCACGCCATCATTGCCTTCCTCTCGAGCACTACGGGGCAAGTCTCGCAGGCCAGGCTGCTGATCAGCAACAATAACGTAACTCAGAATTCGACCTCGGGGACTGCGCGCGCGATCCTGGTCGATGCCCCGGATGCGGGCAGGACGCCGGAATTCCATGTCACGGTCACGAACAACGTCGCGACAATGACCGATGCCGTCGCAGCCCCGACAGCCATATCGATCGCGGCACGCAACGGCTCGGTCGGCCATGCAGATGTCAGAGGCAACCAGGTCACCATTTCGTCTGGCGCCGTAGGTCTCAACGTTCGCGAGGCAAGCGGTGGTAGCATGGTTCTGGCAAGCGGAGCATCAGGATCCAGCGACGCCGCAACGGTGCTGGCCGCCAACAACCCTGGCTCCACTGTCGCGGTCCTGCCCACTTCGGGGGATGTGCCGGTCGTCGCCAACGGCTCGATCCTGCTGCCAGGACTGCCAACCACACCGCCATTGCCGTGATTAATGGCGATGTGAGTCAAGCAGGGAGCATCATGATCTGAATTTTTAGTAAGAAATGCGGTAATTGATTGTTAACGGCAAGATGAGGGATGCCAGATGGCAGAGCCGTTTCTATCCGAAATTCGAATGATGTCTTTCGTCTTTGCACCCAAGGGCTGGGCGTTGTGCAACGGACAGCTTCTGCCCATCAACCAGAACCAGGGCCTGTTTTCGCTGCTTGGCACGACATTTGGCGGCGACGGGCGCGTCAATTTCGCCTTGCCGGACTATCGTGGGCGCCTTCCGGTCCATGTTGGCGCCAGCCACACACTTGGCGAGCGCGGTGGCGAGCAGGCACACACATTGTCGATTGCCGAGCTTCCCACTCATACCCATGCCCTGCAGGCGGCCAGCGGCAATGCGACCTCGGCTGTCCCTTCCAACAGCACGGTGCTGGCGACTTCCGTAAACTACGAAGCCTACCGCCCGGCGTCGGCGCTGATATCGTTGCAATCGGCTACGGTTGCCAATGTCGGCGGTAGTCAGGCTCACCTCAACATGCAGCCGTTTCTCACGCTCAGCTTTTGCATCGCCCTGCAGGGCATCTTTCCTTCGCCGACTTAAAGGAGCGCGGCCATGGCACAGCCTTATGTTGGCGAAGTACGCATGTTTGCCGGCAATTTCGCACCGGCTGGATGGATGTTCTGCGAGGGGCAACTGCTGCCCATCTCGGAAAATGAGACGCTTTTCCAACTGATAGGCACGACCTATGGCGGCGATGGGGAGAGCACGTTTGCGCTGCCCGACCTGCGCGGCCGGGTGCCGCTGCACCAGGGCAACGGCTTCATCCTGGCAGAGACCGGCGGTGCTGAGGAGATCAACCTCACGGAGAACCAGATCCCTGCTCACAGCCACCCGCTGCTTGCGTCGACTGATCCCACCAACACGCTCAATTTCAAGAACAATGTCATTGGCACGCCGCTGACCGCGACGCCGTTCTTTGCGGCCACGCCTACGCTTGCCTTGTCGCCGGATGCCATAACGTCGGTGGGTGGCAGCCAGCCGCACACGAACTTCCAACCGTATCTTTGCATCAATTTTATCATCTCGCTGTTCGGGATTTTCCCGTCACCGACCTGAGAGGACGCTATGGCTGACCCCTTCGTCGCCGAAATCCGCATTTTTCCATTCAATTTCGCACCGAGAGGCTGGGCTTGGTGCGATCGGCAACTGCTTCCGTTGTCGCAGAACACGGCGTTGTTTTCGCTGCTCGGTACGACCTATGGCGGCAACGGCAAGAGCAATTTTGCCTTGCCTGATCTCCAGGGGCGGACACCGATGCACCCCGGACAAGGGCCCGGTCTCAGCTTGCACGACCTTGGCGAGCAGGGTGGCAGCGAAACGGTGACATTGCTCGAGTCCGAGATGCCTATGCACCGGCACGCCTTGCGCACCTACAATGATGTGGGGGAAGACCGGATACCCGGTCCGACGGAGGCCCTGGCACGGTCCACGGGTGGATTTCTCTACGGCAATCCGACAGCGCTCGGGGGCATGGCAGGCGACGCTTTGCCGCCTGCTGGGGGCGATGCGCCGCATAACAATTTGCAACCCTACCTCACCTGCTATTTCTGCATCGCGCTGCAGGGCGTCTTCCCGCCCAGAGGCTAATGAACTTCGAGCCACGCAGGACCAACATCATGGCCAAGAAAGCAGCTCCAAAGTCGAAGGCACCCGAAGGTGCCGGCAAGAAGGCCGCAGCCGCGGCTGCGAAGAAGCCGGCCGCGGTCAAGGCGGCACCCGCATCGAAGGCGAAATCCGCAGCTGAGGCTGCCGCGAAGAAGCTGGCTGTGGCAAGGGCACCCGCCTCAACAACGAAGGCAGCATCTGCGCCCGCGCCCAAGCCCGGCAAAACTCTGGCAGTGCGCGCGAAAAGGTCGAGTGCTCCGGCACTGCGGCATCTGCCGCCGGGAACGAAGTTCTTCGAGCTGTCGCGGCTGATGGTCGTCGCGCTCGATGGCGGCAGCAAGCTGGTGCAAAAGGCGCAGAGCGGACCCAACGGGCCGTGGGCCAAGGCTTGGTCACCGATCGCACCGGGTACCTACGCCATCATGGCAACGGGCCTGACGCGCGATGGCCGGGTCGCCGTGGTGGCGCAGCCCTCCGGCGGCCCACAACTCGTCTTCATCACCGAAGATGCCAACCAGGTCGGTCCTGTCGAGAAATGGAATGCGCCGGTCAACATCGGCGCCGTGCCGGGCGCTGCGGGCTATCAGAGCATGTCGATGGCGCGGGATGCCGATGGCCTGATCGAAGTCTTTGTCGTCACCGCCAATGGCCAGATCTGGTGGATACGCGAGAACCCGCCGAAGATTGTCGACAAACGGGTCACCATCACGCCGCCCGGCACCGACAAGCCGATCACCGTGACCGTCCAGGAGCAGGCACCGCCCGACAAACCCTGGAGCGACTGGCAGCAGATTCCGGGCAGCCTTGTCGCCATTGTCGCCCGGCGCCAGGGCGACGGTCGCATTGTGCTGTTCGGCATCAATTCGACGCTCAATCTCTATCGCTGCCAGCAATCGGTTGCGCGCACGACCGCTGTCGGCCAGTGGACGCCTTGGGTGATGATGAACACGCCGACGACCGGCACCTTCATCGGTATGGCGCCCGTGCTCGGACCGAGCGGGGCCCTCAATTTCTTCGGCCTGACCAACAACGGCCAGGTGGTGCACACAAGGCAGCAGCCTGCGGGCTCGGAGACGTGGACACCATGGGCGACGCCGGGTTTCTCGCGCACGGGCATCAACACGCTCGCCAGCGGCATACAGGGTGACAACGATATCGTGCTTGTCGCCAGTGACCACAGCCTCATCCACCAGTTCAACGCGCAAAACAGCGCACGCACCCGAGAACTGGACCGGCTGGCGCGATTTCTCCAGATCGGACGCTCGTGTCGAGTTCAAGCTCGACTACAATGCCGACGGGCGACTGATGCTGTTCAGCCACGCGGCCGCAGCGCCGGCTGGGGGCGGATTGTGGGCCAAGCGCCAGACCGCGCTGGACAGCACGGAATGGGACATCGATTGGGAGCAACTGGCTGATGGCGGTATCCGACGCTTCTCGGTGGTGCGTGACCTGACGCCGCCGAGCTGATGACGGCGAGCCCAGTGCGCAAAGCCGAGGCGGGTTCGGCAAGCGGTCTTCCTTCCTGGCGTCGGTCGCGTGAAGCCGGGCTGCGCTTTTGGCCCGTCGGCGACGAGGACCTGCCGTTCCTGTCGGCGCTTTATGCCTCGACGCGATGGCAGGAACTCGAGCCGACGGGATGGTCGGATGAACAGAAACGTTCCTTCCTGTCGCAGCAGTTTGCCGCGCAACACCACCACTACCTCACCCATTATACCGGTGCCGAACGGCTCGTCGTCCGTCGCGCAGGCCGCCCCATCGGCCGGCTCTATCTCGCGCGCTGGCAAGGCGAGGATCGTATCGTCGACGTCGCCTTCATGCCGGAGGCCTGCAACCGGGGCTACGGCACGGCAGTGCTGGGCGATGCGCTCGACGAAGCTTTCGCGGCGGGCAAGTACGCCTCGATCCATGTTGAAAAGAACAACCCGGCGAAACGGCTCTATCTGCGACTGGGGTTCACAGTCGTCGAAGACAAGTGCGTCTACGACCTGATGGCCGCGTTCCCGCCCGGCTGGCAGCCGTCATGACGACAACGTCAGTTGAACACGGCCTCGTAGAACACGGCCGTCGCGTCGGCCGAAACGGGCACGATGAAGATGTCGTCGGCGAAATTATTGCCGACAAAGCGGTACGTCGCCTGTTGCAGGGCTGTGTCGCGAGGCCCCTTGAAGAGCAACGAGAAGCCGCCACCCAAGCGCGAACTCGAAGAGAGCGGCCGGACCGCGTTCAGTTCGAGCGCCAGCTGCGTGTTGCCGACGTCGACGGTGAACGTCTGCCCGACAGAGCTTTCGAAATCCGAAGCCGAAATCATCTGGTCCGCCTTGAATCGCCTGCATCAGACGCCAATGTCGCTGCTCTGCAGGAGGCTGTCCAGAGCTGCCTGGCGAGTACCCGACGTTACGTCGCGCCGTTCCCTGCTATAGTTCCAAAGATGATCGCATGGGCGTGCGGCACCTGCGATTTGAGCCGGCAAAAGGATGCGAATGATGACTAACGCAAATACTGAAGCAAAGCCGGCGGCGGGCGCCGATGCCAGCGGACTGCCGCTGTTCTACGCCAGGCCCGAGGCGCTCAATCCGGTGCGTCATGGCTCGCTCGGCCTGACGTCGCGCAACGACTTTTCCTTCGCGCGCCTTGCCCATGCGATTCCCGTGGTGGCGTCGGAAATGCCGGCGGCCATGCGTTCCTATCCCATCGTCTTCATCGGCGCCAACAAGGCGCCCGTGATCATCACCGGCTTGCGTCAGAATGAGAACCTCTTCGTCGAGGCAAGCGGCAAGTGGCTCGAGCCGCATTACATCCCGGCCTATGTCCGCCGCTATCCGTTCATTCTCGCCGACGACGTGGGCTCGGGCCGATTGACCCTGTGTGTCGACCGTGCGAGCGAACGTGTCACCGACATAGCATCCGGTGCCGGCAAGGTGGCGCCGTTCTTCAACGGCGCGCAAGCCAGCGAAGCAAGCAAGCAGGCCCTCGCCTTCTGCAACCAGTTCCAGATCGATTTCAACGCCACGCGCGCGATGGTCGAGAAGATCGACGCCCACGGTCTGTTTGCGCCGCGCCAGAGCACCGTCACGCTGGAAGGTGGCGAAGTGCTGAACGTTACCGATTTCCAGGTCATCGACGAGCCGGCTTTCAACCAGCTTTCCGACGAGGCTTTCCTCGACCTCAGGACGTCAGGTGCGCTCGGGCTTGTCTATTGCCACCTGGCTTCGAGCAACAGCTGGACTTCGCTCGTCTACCAGGCGTCGCTGCGTCGCCTGGGCAACGCTGCCTGATTTCGGTCTCGATACGAGTAGGAGGCGCTGCTGCCCTGGCGGTCCTGTACGTCAGAAGCCTGTCGGTGACAGCATGTAGGTTCTTCAACCTGTCGGTAAGGTCTCTGGCGGAATGACACCGCCTGCTCCGATCGGTCCGCTCGGACCGGTCGGCCGGCCATTGAACGGAACGAATTGCCGTCTGCACCGTTCCCCATCTGGTTGCAGAAGGAAAAATCATGGCTGACACACCCAAGACTGATGTCTCGAGCGTCGAAAGCGTTCAAAAGTCAGTCGAAAAGCAGATCTCCGAGCTGCGCAAAGAGATCGCCAAAATCAACAAATCCCTTGCCGAACGGAGCGCAGAGCTTGTCTCCGACGCGCGCGACACGGCGACCGGCGCCATCGAGGAGGCGTCGAGCCGGACGTTGCGAGCGGCTCAGCAGCTTCGTACACAGGCCCAATCGGTTTCCGAGGCTGCCCGTGAGAACCCGGGCACAACCGGTGTCGTGGTTGGCTTGGCGGGTTTGGTCGGATTGATGATCGGCTTTGCCATTGCAAAAGGCTCAAGCGAGCAGCGTAACGGTTGGTATTGATCGCACTGCGCCCAGACCGGGCGCCAGTACAACGTCCCTAGGAGAACCACATGGCCTCATCTGCGCTCATCAGTATCCTGATCACATTCCTGGTGATTGTCCTTGTGCTTTATCTGGTTCAGCGATTGCCAATCGACGCCAAGATGCGGCAGATTGCGCAGATAATCGTGATTATCATCGGCATTATTTCGCTGCTCAAATACTTGGCAGTCTTTTAACCGGCTGTGCCACGACAACAAAAAGCGGCTTTTGAGCCGCTTTTTTGTCAGCCTCGGCACCGTTATGCGCCGCTGGCCAGTTATGGGCGCCACGCATCTGGCCAGCGCGTCCCCTCTTTACAGCACGTGAGACAAGAACTCCCTGGTGCGCGGCGATTGCGGGTTGGCGATCATCTCCCTCGGCTCGCCACGCTCTTCGACGACACCGCGATCCATGAAGATCAACTGGTCGCCGACCTCGCGGGCAAAGCCGATCTCGTGGGTGACGACGACCATCGTCATGCCGCTTTGTGCAAGGTCGCGCATGACCACCAGCACCTCGCCGACAAGCTCTGGATCGAGTGCCGAGGTCGGCTCGTCAAACAACAGCACCTTGGGGTTCATCGCCAGCGCGCGGGCGATCGCCACGCGCTGCTGCTGGCCGCCGGAGAGCTGGCGTGGATAGGCGTCGGCCTTGGCCGACAGCCCGACACGTTCGAGCAGCGCATAGGCCTTGTCCTTGGCTTCGGCCTTGGACAGGCCCTTCACCATCATCGGCGCCTCGATCAGGTTTTCGAGCGCCGTCATATGCGAAAACAGGTTGAACGACTGGAACACCATGCCGATGTCGGCGCGGCGCTGGCACAGCAGCTTGTTGTTGACCTCGTAGAGCTTGCCGTGGCGCAGGTCGTAGCCGACGAACTCGCCGTCGACCAGAAGCACGCCGCCGCTGACTTCCTCTAGGTGGTTGATGCAGCGCAGGAAGGTGCTCTTGCCCGAGCCCGACGGGCCGATGACGCAGGCGACCGAGCCTGTCGGCACGTTGAGGTCGATGCCTTTCAGCACCTCGACCGCGCCGAAGGATTTGCGCACGCCACGCGCGAACACCATCGAGTTGTCGGGGACGCCGAAGAGGGTCTGGTTTTCTGCTTTCGATGTCATGCCGGCTGTGCCACCCGTCCGAACCTGAAGGCACGCTTCAGCATGCCGCCCCATGAGACGCCCTGCTGCTGGTCGCTCCTGCCGTAATACTGCTCGATGTAATGCTGTCCGATCGACAGGATGGTGACGACGAACAGGTACCAGAAGGCCACAACGATCAGCAGCGGGATGGTCTCGAAGGTGCGGGCATAGATGCTCTGCGCGGCATAAAGCAGGTCGTTGACGGCGATGATGGTGACCAGCGAAGTGGTCTTCAGCAGATTGATCGTTTCGTTGCCAGTCGGAGGCACGATGAAGCGCATCGCCTGGGGCAGCGTGATGCGGCGCAGGATCAGCCGGTGGTTCATGCCAAGGCTGCCGGCGGCTTCGGTCTGGCCTGATGCCACCGAGTTGATGCCGGCGCGCACAATCTCGGCCATGTAGCCGGCTTCATGCAGCGACAGCGCGACAACGGCCGCGACGAAGGGCGTCATGAAGTCGTTGGTCTTGACGGTGAACAGCGTGCCGACGAACGGCAGCGTCAGCGAGAACTCGCGCACGATCAGCGCCAGATTGAACCAGAAAATCAGCTGGATCAACGCCGGCGCGCCACGGAAGAACCAGATGTAGGCGCTGGCAAAGGCGTTGAGGATGCGGCTCGGCGACAGCCGCATGATGGCAACGATGGTGCCGATGATGATGGCCAGCACCATGATGGTGACCGTCAGCACCAGCGTCTGGCCGAGGCCGCGGATGATCGAAGGATGAAACAGGTATTTGCCAACGGTCGGCCAGTCGAAGGCCGGGTTGGTGGCGAGCGCCCTGAGGATCAGCCCAAGGATGACAAGAGTGACAGCCGTGCCTGCCCACAGGCCATAGTGGCGCAGCGGAACGACTGTCAACGCCTCCGGTGGCGGTGCTTGCGTTTCGGCCCGGTTCATCTCAGCCGCCCTCTCAAACAAGTGCTGGTGGCCGGCGCGGGGGCTCTGCCCCTCGCCGGCCTTGTCGATTATTTGCGGATCTTGTCGGCGCTGTCGACGACGTAGGCTTCCTCGATCATCGCACTGGTCATGCCGTACTTGGCCATGATCGTCTTGTAAGTGCCGTTCTTGATCAACTCGTTGACACTGGCGGCCAGCATGTCGGCCGTGTCCTTGTCGCCCTTGGGAATGGCAATGCCAAGCGGTGCGACGTCGTAGAGACCAGGCACGACCACCATCTGGCCCTTGCTGGTCACTTCGAAATAGCCCGATGCCGTGGCGTCGTCGAGGCGGGCGTCGATGCGGTCGGAGAGCGCTGCCTGGATGATGTCCTTGCCTTCAGGAAAGATGCTCTTGGCGATCTCGGGCAGGCCCTTTTCCTTGCATTCGCCGCTCAGCCGGTCGGCGATGAAGTCCGACACCGCGCCGCCGATCACGCCGACGCGCTTGCCGCACAAATTGTTCTCGCCCTGGAACTGCGTTGCCTTGTCGGCAGTGGTGGAGGCGACGATGCCCGACTTGATGAACATCACGAAATCGACCTGCTTCAGGCGGTCGTCGGTCGCCGCAAAAGTTTCCCAGGCGACCTTGAAACGGCCGGCTGCCAGACCCGGCACCATCGAAGGGAAGGGAATGCGGGTGACTTCGAGCTCTGCGCCGAGTAGCTTGGCAGCTTCCTGCGCCAGCTCGATGTTGATGCCGACCTGCTTGCCGTTTTCATCGATGAATTCGAACGGTGCGTATTCAAGCGTATTGGCGATGATCAGCTTGCCGGTGTCCTTGACCTCGGCCGACTTTGGCAATTCGGCGGCGACAAGCGTGCCGGCGCCGACGACCAGGGCCGTGGCAGCCATCGCGGCAAATGTTGCGCCGCGCAGAAGCGAATGATGATGCACTTTGATCCTCCTCATGATGCTGAGATGGCCGGCGGCGGCTGCCCCTGGCTTCGTCCCCGTGACCGCCCTCCCCTCGATGGAGCGCGCTTCTTGATGGCGGCCGTCACGTCAGAACCAAATTCTGATATTGAAATGTATTTTTACAGTCGATGAATTGTCAAGCGAGCAGCCTTGTCCGGCATCATATTTCGCGCCGCAATCCGGAGGTTTTCCCGTTGCTTCGCACGCCCGTCAGAACCGCAGCGATCGCAGCCCGACGGTCCGGTCGATGATCAGGATCGCGGCGAAGGTCATGAAGATGCTGAGCGAGGCGATGGCAGCGGCTGTCGGGTCGAAATTGAAGCGCAGATAATCGAACAGTTCCAGCGGCAGCGTGTTCTTGCCGATCGATTTCAGCAGCAGCGAGATGTTGAAAATGTCGAAGGAGATGACGAAGGCAAACAGGCAGCCGGTGATGATACCTGGCTTGATCGCCGGCAGCGTCACACGCCGGAAGGTCATCCAGCCGCCGGCCCCAAGGCTGCGCGCTGCCTCTTCCTGCGAGCGGTCGAAATTGAACAGCGCGGAAGACACGTTGAGGAAGACATATGGGAAGGTGACGACGATGTGGCCGATCTGGATGCCGATCGAATAGTCGGTGCCGATCCGGATCTCGTAGAAATAAAACAGCAGCGCGATCGCCGTCAGGATCTCGGGCGCGAGAAGCGGGGCTGTCATGATCAGGCGGATGTAGTCGCGGGCGACTGTCGCATGGCGGGCGACATAGATCGCCGCCAGCGTGCCGATCACGCCATTGACGATTGTCGAGACCGCGGCGATCTGAATCGAATAGAGCGTGGCATCGAGGAAGCGCTTGTTTGAAAACAGCGCCTCGAACCAGCGCAGCGAAAAGCCTTCGAGCGGAAAGGCGAGGAATTCGCCCGAGTTGAACGACAAAAGCACCACCAGAACGATCGGGAACATCAGGAAGATGTAGATCGCGGCGACAAGCACCGTGAACAGGCGGTCCCAGATGGTTTTTTCGACGCCGCTCGATGCACCGGTCATGGCAGTCTCCGCATCGCGCGTGCCGTCAGCCTGAGGTAAAGCCCGACGAAGATGACCGCCACCGCCGCCATGATGATGGCGAGCGCTGCGCCTGCCGGCCAGCGGAAGTTGTCGACCAGATATTGCACCACCAGCACCGACATGGTGCGGCCGCCGGTGCCGCCGAGCATGGCCGGCGTGACATAGGCGCTGATCGACAGCACGAACACCAGGATGGTGCCGGCCTGGATGCCGGGCATGCTGAGCGGCAGGGTCACCTTCCAGAAAGTCCGCATTCGCGATGCGCCAAGCGAGCGCGACGCCATGGCGAGGTCCGGACTGATCGCCTGCAGATTGCCGAGCAGCGGCAGGATGATGAAGGGCAGGAACACATGCGTCAGCGCGATGGTCACGCCGAGCGAGTTGTTCATCAGCTGAAGCGGGAAGTCGATCAGGCCGGTGGCCTGAAGCGCCTGGTTGGCGACGCCGTTATTGGACAGGATGATCATCCAGGCGAATGTCCTGACGACCAGGCCGACGAGCAGCGGCGACAAGACGAAGATGTAGAGCAGGCTTGTCCAGCGCGAACGCGACTTGGCCAGGTGATAGGCTACAGGATAGCCGAGCAGCAGCGAAATGACCGTGACGGTGGCGCCGATCAGCAAGGTGCGGCCGAGAATGCCCCAGATGTAATAGTCGCCAAGTGCCGTCGCATAATGCGCCAGCGTAAAGCCTTCGCCATAGACGGCGCGGGTGGAGGCCTCGCGCAGGCTCATGGTGATGATGGTGAGATACGGCAGCGCGAAGAAGCCGATCAGCAGCACAAGTGCCGGAACCACCATCCAGGCGGTGCTGCCGCAATTGCTGCGGCTTGCAACGCGTGGGGCTGCGTCGACTGCGCTCATGATGCGAGCAACCAGGTATCGCGCGCGGCAAAGCGCAAGGCGACCTGCTCGCCGATGTCGAGCGGGTTGCGGCCGCTGACATCGACGATCACGCGGTCGCCGCTGGCGAGCCTGATCGCGAGTTGGTTGGCGCTGCCCTGATAGACCGAGTTGACGACGGCGCCAGCGAGCAAGTTCTCGCTGTGGCCGACCTCCCCTGCCCCGGCATCCCGCCTGAGCGTGCGGATGTTCTCCGGCCGGATCATGATCTTGACATCGGCGCCCTTGGCAAGGCCCGCCGGGCCTGTCGTGCCGATGTTGCCGCAAGGCGTGTCGACCTTGTAGCTGTCCTGGCCAAGCGCTTCGGCGATCTTGCCGGAAATGGTGTTCGAACGTCCGATGAAGGCAGCGACGGATTGTGAAGCCGGCCGTTCGTAGATCTCGCGCGGTGAGCCGAACTGCGAGATCGTGCCGGCGCTCATCACCACGATCTTGTCCGACATGACCATCGCCTCGGCCTGGTCGTGGGTGACGTAGATGCTGGTGATGCCGACACGTTGCTGCAGGTCGCGGATGAAGAAGCGCATTTCGTCGCGCAAGGTGGCGTCGAGATTGGCCAGCGGCTCGTCGAGCAGCAGCACGGACGGCTCGATGACAAGGGCACGGGCCAGCGCCACACGCTGCTGCTGGCCGCCTGAAAGCTCGCGTGGATAGCGCTTGTCGTAGCCTTCGAGGCGCACCATGGCGAGCACGTCGGCGATGCGCCGCTGGCGGTCCGGCACCGAAACCTTGCGGACCTCAAGGCCGAAGCTCAGGTTCTCGGCCACCGTCATGTGCGGAAACAGCGCGTAGGACTGGAACACCATGCCGATGTCGCGCTGCTCGGGCAGAGCGTGCGTCACGTCGCGCTCGCCAAACAGGATGCGGCCGGTGTCGGGCCGTTCGAAGCCGGCGATGCAGCGCAGGGTCGTGGTCTTGCCGCAGCCACTCGGGCCCAGCAGCGATACGAATTCGCCCTGGCCGATGGGGATCGAAATGTCCTTGAGGATGTGCAGGTTGCCATACCGCTTGTTGATACGGTCGATGGTCAGTGCGGTCATCCGATGTCCTCGCGCGGTTCGCGGCCGGGAGGTGGGGGCCCCTCCCGGCCATTACGTCGTTGCCGGTCGCGGCGTGGCGTTACGCCATCTCCCGGTTCCAGCGGTCGGCGACATCAGCCGCCTTGTCGACGTAGCTGTCCCAGTCGTAGCTCTTGATCTCGGCCATGCGCGGGCCGACGATCGGGGTACGCGCCTTCATTGCATCGTCGACGACGGACTCGCTGTTGCTGGGCGAGGTGTAGAAGGCCTTGGCCATGTCCTGCTGGACCTTGGCGTCGAGGATGTAGTTCAGATAGGCGTGCGCAGCGTCCTTCTCGGCGCCGGTGGCGACCAGGTTGAACGACTGCTCGAAGGCAAGCACGCCTTCCTTGGGTGCAACGATCGCAACCGGCGCGCCCTTGTCCTGCAGCGTCATGATCTCGGTCCAGTCGACCGGCGCGATGATCGCGTCGCCACGGATCAGGGCGGTTGCCACTTCACCGCTCCATGACGCCTGGGTGAACGGCAGCAGTTCCTTGATCTTGGCAAATGCGGTGTCGAAATCGTCTGGCCCGCTGCCGAACAGTTCGGCCACCAGGCGCAGGAACAGCACGGCGCCGGTGTTGCCGATCTGGTAAAGGCCGGTCTTGCCCTTGAATTCCGGGTTTTCCCACAGGTCATGCCAGGAGGTCGGCGCGGTCTTCACCAGGTCGGTGCGGTAGGCCAGGCCGATCGGTGAAACGATGGCGCGGATGCCCTTGGCGTCCTTGTTGACGAATTGGGGGGATATCTTCGCCGCGTTAGGCACCTTGGCG
Source organism: Aminobacter sp. UC22_36 (assembly GCF_044056035.1). Lineage (NCBI taxonomy): Bacteria > Pseudomonadati > Pseudomonadota > Alphaproteobacteria > Hyphomicrobiales > Phyllobacteriaceae > Aminobacter > Aminobacter sp. UC22_36. The sequence goes on along the minus strand of NZ_CP171995.1, from coordinate 532,061 downwards.
AGATCGAAGGGCTCGAAGAAGCCTTCGGCGCGCAGCACGGCGGCAATGTTTTCGTTGCCCATGAAGATGCTGTAGGGCGAACGGCCGCCGCCGGCGCGGATCTTGGCGACGAAATCCTTGCCGAGGCCGACATCGAGCTGCGGCTGGATGCCGGTTGCCGAGGTGAGGCCTGGCAAGAGCTTCTCTTCCCAGAACTTGGCCCACAGCCCGCCATAGGTCGGAACGACCAGTGGCGACTGCGCCGAAGCAAGTCGCGGCAAGGTCATCGAGGCAATAGCCGTCGTCATACCGACGGCGAATTCACGCCTTGTCAGCTTCATCGGAAATTATCTCCCATGTTCCCGCTGAAGTTCTTATTGTGGCTTGCGTCGCGGGTCGAAAGCGCAGCCCTGTTGGATCGAAGGCTTGCATTTTTGGATCAGGCGGTCAACAATTTAGATATTGTAATATTGAAATAATAAGAAGCGGCAACGAGGGAGAGAATACGGGCATGGAGGACGCCAAGCAGGCAGTCCAGGCGACCAAGAGCCTGGCACATCAAATCGCGACGGCACTCCAGCAGGAGATCGTGCAAGGCACGCTCAGCGTCGAGGCGCGGTTGCCATCCGAAGCCGAGATCGCGCAGCGCTTCGGCGTCTCGCAGCCGACGGTGCGCGAGGCGCTCAAGATATTGGCGGCGAAGAAGCTGGTGCGCTCCAAGCGCGGTCCCAATGGCGGCGTCTTCGTCAATGCGCCCTCGCTCACCGCGGCCAGCCAGATGCTGCAGGAGATGACGACCTGGTTCGTCGGCCTCGGCGTGTTCGGCTTGAACGAGATCGTCGAAGCACGCCTGCTGCTCGGCCGCACCTGCGTGCAGCTCGCCGCCGAACGTGCGACGGCCGAAGACCTCGAATCGATCGAGGCGACACTGGAGGCCTTCGAACGCGACGACATCTCCGATGAGGAGTTTTGCCGGCTCGATGTCGCCTTTCACCACGCCATCGCCCAAGCGACGGGCAACAATGAACTGCGCTTCATCATGCTTGTCGTCAACGACTCGCTGATCCCGGCGACCAACATGATCTCCTTCCGCTTCCGCGAGCGCGGCCGCGTGGTGTCGTTGCACGCCGACATACTGGAAGCGCTGCGTGCCCGCGACGCCGCGGCGGCCACCGCGGCCTTCGAGGAACTCATCGCCTATCAGTCGAGCGTCTACGAAAAGGCCCTTTCGGCGCGCCAGGATGCCGCCGCCCAGAGGCAGGAAGCCTGATGAGTCAACTCGTGGCGCCTGGGCAGAAGCTGATCGAAGAGCAGCTGCCGGACGGGCGGCGCGTCTATCGCAGCGCGATCCGCCTGCCCAGCGATCTGCCCGACATCTTTACACGGCTTGTCAAATGGGCGGCCGAGCAGCCGGACAAGGTGCTGCTGTCCGAGCCCAGAGAAGGCGCCAGGGGCGCCATCAGCTACAGCGAAGCACTTTCCCGCGCTCGTGCCATGCGGCGGCTGCTGGCGGGCCGCTATGGCCTGCGCAAGGGCGATAGCGTGGCGACTTTGGCTCCGGCTGGCGTCGATGCCCTGGTGCTCAAGCTCGCCTGCCTGTCCGGCGGCTTCGTTCATGCTGCCTTGCCGCCCTTCCCCTTTCGCGACGGGGTCGAAAGCGAAGCGACAAGACCGTTTCTCGAAACTGCCAAACCCAAGCTGATTGTGGCGCCCTCGGGCCATCCGGCCATCGAAGGCATGAATGCTGTTTCGCTTGGCGACCTGGCACGCTTTAGCATGGACCGAGCCGCGCCTGAGACGGACGAGCCCGCCGCACCCGACGACCGGGCGGCGATCTTCTTCACCTCGGGCAGCACCGGGTCGCCCAAGGGCGTGCCGATCACCCGTGGCATGATCTCGTCCAACCAGGGTGCCATCGCCGCGATGTGGCCGTTCGTGGCCGAGACTCCGCCGGTGCTGGTCGACTGGCTGCCCTGGCACCATGTTTTCGGCGGGCTCGACAACATCTTCAAAGTGATCTGGAACGGCGGCACGATGCATGTCGACGCCGCCCCCAGCCCGTCGACAATCGAGGCAACCGCGCGGCTCATGGCGGAGGTTGCCCCCACCATGCATATCGCTGTCCCGCTCGGACTGAAGCTGCTGCTCGACCGATTGGAAAAGGATGATACAGCCGCCCGCGCGCTGACTCGAAAGCTGCGCGCCATTTTCTTTGCCGGCGCGGGTATCGATGCCGAGCTCTGGCGCAGGCTCGTTACCTTCCGCGACAGCCATGGCGATTTCCAGATCCTGTCGGGTTATGGCGCGACCGAGGCCGCCTCGACGATCACGCTGTCGCCGGCGCCGCTGGAGCGACCGGGCGAGCTTGGCCATCCCCTGCCCGGCCATCGTGTGGCCCTGGTCGACATCGATGGTCGCAGCGAGCTGCGCGTCACGGGCCCCAACGTCGCACCCTGCTATCTCATCGAGGGCCGCACCGTCCCATTGCCCATGGACGAGCATGGTTTTTATCGTACCGGCGATGCCGCCGTGCTGCGCCAGCGCCCGGACGGCGTTGCGGTGTTCGGTTTCGATGGCCGGCTTGCCGAGGACTTCAAGCTGTCGAGCGGGGTCAAGGTGCGCACCGGGCCGTTGCGCGCCGGCCTTTTGGCGCAATGCGCGCCGCTGGCCGACGACATCGTCATTTCGGGCGAGAACCGCGACCGGCTGGTGGCGCTGATTTTCGTTTCAGTGGCGGGCAAAGCGCGGGTCGATGAGATCGGCGCACGCATCGCCGGCTGGAACGCCGCCAATCCCTCCGGTTCGACGGTGATTGCCCGTTTCGATGTTGCGACAGGGCCGGCCGACCGCGCCAAGGGCGAGCTGTCGGACAAGGGGCAGATCGTGCAGTCGCGTTACTTGCGCAACCATGCCGAACTGTTCGAGGCGTTGCAGGCGGGCGGTGGTCAGGCGCCCGAGGGCGCCTGAGCACTTTCGAGCCTAGTCCAGATCGCGGAACGGCTTCTCGCGGATGTCGAGGAATTCCTTCAGTGAATGCTCCTTGAGCAGTCGCATCCAGTAGCGCCCCTCTTCCGAACCGTGCAGGATTGCCGTCGTCTCGCGGTTATAGGTCCACGAGCTTTCAAGGCCGGCCGTCTGCTGCTGGTGGTTGAGTGCTGCCTTGGCGAACTTGATTGCGGCGCCTGGCATGCGGGCGCATTTGCGCGCCAGCTTCTCGGCCTCGGCCTTCAGCTGGTCGCGCGGCACCGCCTTGTTGACGAGATGGATACGCGCGGCCTCGCGGCCGTCGATCAGATCGCCGGTGTACATCAGGTGGCGCGCGTGGATCATCGGCACCGTCCAGGGCAGCATCAGTGTCGGCGGCGCCGAGACGTGGCGCACTTCCGGCTCGCCGAGCATGGCGTCTTCGGCGGCGATGGTCATGTCGCAGCACATCATCAGCTCCAGCCCGCCGGCCAGGGCATAGCCATTGACGGCGGCGATGATCGGGATCGGTGTTTCGCGGATGAACTTCATGCGCCGCATATTGGCACCGATGTCCTCGCGCCAGGCCTCGGTGTCCATCTCGAAATCTTCGCCGCCAAGATCGAAGCCTGCGGTGAAGGCGCGACCGGCGCCGGTGATGATGATCGCCCGGATTTCAGGATCCTTGACCGCGCGGACGATCGCCGCCTCGAGCGCGTCGCCGAGCTCCTGGTTCATGGCGTTCATCTTGTCCGGGCGGTTGAGCGTCAGCGTGACGAACGCGTCTTCAGCGTCCTTTTCCCACAGTACGACTTCGCTGGTCATGATCTCCTCCCTCTAAGAGCGCCGTGCGTCTGTGCGGACGCGCACAAAGGACGCTCGTGGTGTTGAATCTGCGCATCGTGTGTTTCCGAAAATCGATTTCGATTTTCGGGCCGATGCGCTACGCGATTTCGATGACGACGCGGCCGCGTATCTGACCGGCCACGATGCGATTGGCGAGTTCAGGCAGCTCCGCCATCTTGTGGGTTTCGGTCATTGCTGAAAGCTTGGCGCGGTCGAGATTGTCGGCGAGTGTGCGCCAGGCCCGTTCCCGCTTCGCCTGCGGCGCGTAAACGGAATCGACGCCGATCAGTGTCACGCTGCGCAAGATGTGTGGCATGACCGTGCCAGGCAGGTTGTGGCCGCCGGCCAGCCCGCAAGCCGCAACCGCGCCACCATAGACAGTCTGCGCCAGCGCATTGGCGAGCGTCGTCGAGCCGACGGAGTCGACAGCCCCGCTCCAGCGCTCCTTCTGCAGCGGCCTGACCTCGGCGGCGAGCTCGGCGCGATCGAGGAAGGACGTTGCGCCCAAAGAGCGGAGATAATCATGGGTCTCGGCGCGGCCGGTCGAAGCAACGACGGCATAGCCCTTGGAAGACAGCAGGCTGACGGCGGTGGAGCCGACGCCACCGGCGGCACCCGTCACCAACACCTCGCCCTTGCCCGGCTGGATCACGCCCCAGTCTTCGAGCGCGTCGACGCACAGCGCTGCAGTGTAGCCTGCGGTGCCGATCGCCATCGCCTGTTGCATGGTAAAGGCGTCAGGCAGTCGGATCAGCCATTCCGGCTTCAGCCTTTGGAAGCGCGTATAGGCGCCCCACTCCGTCTCCGACATGCCCCAGCCATTGGCGACCACCTTGTCGCCCACCTTCCACGCCGGCGAGCGGGACTCGACGACTGTGCCAGCGATATCGATGCCGGCGACCATCGGCAGGCGGCGCGCTATGCGGCCCTTGCCCGAGATGGCGAGGCCATCCTTGTAGTTCAGGCTCGAATAGGCGACCTCGACCAGCACGTCGTTGTCTGGCAGGTCGGCCTTGGTGATGTCGCGGAAACCGGCACGCGGCTTGCCGTCGACATCTTCCAGCATCATCGCCGTAAAAGTCTCGCTCATGAAAGTCTCCAGGAAGTCATGGGTAAATCTCGCGCGTCAGCCGCGCTTTGCCTCGCGTTCGGCGCGCCGTGTCAAGCTGAGCGCATAGCTGTCGCGGACATAGCTCAGGAGCTCTGACAGCACGGCGACGGCGCTCGTCGGGTTGCGTGCTTCGAGTGCCGCAGCCAGTCTTTCGTGGAAATCGGCGACCGTGCTGCGTTCGCGCACATGCGATACGATCATGTTGGTGATCGGCATGAAGGCCTCGACTACCGTGTACATCATCAGGCTGAGCGGGCCGTTGCCCGCCGCTTGCACCACGGCGCGGTGGAAACGCACGTCCGAGGCGCAAAAGTCCTCGTCGCTGAGTAGCTTGGCACGCTGCAGCGCGATCTCGGCACGCATCGCCGCCAGATCGGCTTCGCTGCGGCGTTCGCAGGCCAGGCGGCAGCAGATTGCTTCCGTTTCCAGCCGCGCGCCGATGATCTCGTCGATGTCGAAGGCGCCGACGCCGACCAGCAGGGTCGCTGCGCCCGTGATCGCTGACGACAGCCCTTCCGGGATCGGGGCGGCTGACAAAGGTGCCGCCGGTTGGGCCGCGCTGCGAGCGGATCAGGTTTTGTGCCGCGAGCCGCTTCAACGCCTCGCGCACGGTCGGGCGCGAGATGCCGAAACTCTTGGCCAGGTCTTCTTCGGTCGGCAGGCGTTCGTCGATCTGCAGGCGGCCGTCGAGGATGGCGGCGCGAATCTTGTCGGCGACCTGCCGGGCAACGCCGGTGCGCACCACGTCCTGATATTCGATCGGCATTCGACCTCCGTCGGCGCGACCTGAAAAGGCCGGCACTCGTCTCGACATGGAGATAAACAATATAGGTTTGACAAATATTGCAAGCGAAATAAGCTTGACCGAGACAGCGCCCGGAAATGGCTTCCTCCGGGCCATCCAGGCATCATGGCGCGACCGACCGATCAGGTTCTTTCCACCCTTCAGACGCGGCTCGACAAGGCCGCGATCCTGGCAGGCGATGACATCGACCCACGCTACAGCGACGACCTTTCCGGTGAGCCGGGCGCGCGGCCCGAACTTGTGCTGCGTCCCCGCAGCACGGACGAGGTGGCCGAGATCCTGAAGGCCTGTAACGCCGCCCGCTTGCCGCTTGTCGTCCAGGGTGGGCGCACAGGGCTCTCCGGCGGGGCGAGGGTGCTGGCTGGGGAGGCCGTGCTTTCGCTCGAGCGCATGACCGCCCTGCAGGAGGTCGAGCCGACCGCGGGCACTGTCATCGCCGAGGCCGGCGTGCCGCTGCAGGTCGTGCAGGAAAAGGCCGATGCGGCGGGGCTGGTCTTTGGCGTCGACATCGGCGCGCGCGGCACCGCCACCATCGGCGGCAACATCGCTACCAATGCCGGTGGCATCCGCGTTTTGCGCTACGGCAATTTTCGCGCCCAGGTTCTGGGGCTGGAAGCCGTGCTTGCCGACGGCTGCGTGGTGTCCTCGCTCAAGGGCCTCGCCAAGGACAATTCCGGCTACGATCTCAGCCAGCTTTTCATCGGCAGTGAAGGCACGCTCGGTGTTGTCACTCGAGCCTGCCTGAAGCTTCATCCCAGGCCGGTCACCCAGTCGGCCGCCTTCTGTTCGCTGCCTTCGCTTGATGCCGCCTTTGGCCTGCTCAAATTCCTGCGCGGTCGCCTTGGCAATTTGTTGGCCGGTTTCGAGGTCATCCTGGCGCCGCTGATGGGCGACATGGTCGCGGCGCTGAGGCTGACCGCTCCTGTTGCGCTTTCATCGCCGGTCTATGTGCTGACCGACATCCAGGGCATGACGCCAGGCGCTGACGAGGAAGCCTTCACCGACGCCCTGTCGCAGGCGATCGAGGACGGGCTGGTCGAGGATGTCGTGGTTTCGCAGTCCGAGCGCGAGTTCCAGGCGCTGTGGACGTTGCGCGACGACTGCAACCGTTTCTTGTTCGCCGAGGGCGTGATGCTCAGCCTCGATGTCAGCCTGCCGCTGCCGCGCATGGGCGAATTCCTCGATCTGGCCGGGGTGGCCCAAAGCCACGCCGATCCGGCGGCACAAGCCTACATCTTCGGCCATCTCGGCGACGGCAATCTGCACTACGTTGTCCGCACCGACAGGCCCAACGACGTCGCCAAAGCGGTGTTCGACTGCGTTGCCCGAACTGGTGGATCGATCTCTGCGGAACACGGCATCGGCCTCGACAAGAAGGCCTATCTGCACCTGACGCGGGACGCGGCCGAACTGGCAGCGATGCGGCGGCTCAAGGCAGCGCTCGACCCCGGCAATATCCTCAATCCCGGCCGCATCTTCGACATGCTCCCTGCCCCGCTCAACGTTTGAGAATTCGTCATGACCGCAGTCAAGTCTTCCGAAAATGGCGCCCAAAAGGTCGACATGCCCTCAGTGCTCGACGAGCGTTACACGCTCGAGCGCGGCCGCATCCTGGTGTCGGGCACACAGGCTTTGGTGCGCCTGCCGATGGTGCAGCGCCAGCGTGATCTGGCCGCAGGCCTCAATACTGCCGGATACGTCTCTGGCTATCGCGGCTCTCCCTTAGCCGGCTTCGATCGCGAAATGGGCAGCGCCAAAAACTATCTCAAGGCCAGCCACATCGTCTTCCAGCCCGGTCTCAACGAGGACATGGCGGCGACCGCCGTGTGGGGCACGCAGCAGGCGGGCATGTTCCCCGGCGCGCGCTACGATGGCGTGTTTTCGATGTGGTACGGCAAGGGCCCAGGCGTCGACCGCACCATGGACGTCATTCGCCATGCCAATGCCGTCGGCACCAGCAAGCATGGCGGCGTGCTGCTGCTCGTCGGCGACGATCATGGCGCCGTCTCCTCCACCCTGCCACACCAGAGCGAGCACAATCTGATCTCGGCCATGGTGCCGTTGCTGTCGCCGGCGGGTGTCGGCGAATATATCGACTACGGCCTGCTGGGCTGGGCGATGAGCCGCTATTCAGGCGCCTGGGTCGGCTTCAAGTGCCAGACCGAAATCGTCGAATGCTCGGCATCAGTCGATCTTGATCCGTCGCGGCTCGAGATCGTCACCCCTGCCCTGCCGCTTCCGGCGGATGGTCTGTCGATGCGCTGGCCTGACGGCCAGCAGGCGATGGAGCGCAGGCTCGAGACCAAGCTTGCCGCTGTCCTTGCTTTTGCCCGGGTCAACCGCCTCGACCGGCAGGTCTGGCCCTCCGCCAAGGCCAGGCTCGGCATCGTCTCGACCGGCAAATCCTGGCTTGATCTCAAGGGCGCACTTTCGCTGCTCGGCATTGACGAGGCCCGCGCGGCCGAACTCGGCATCCGCCTTTACAAGGTCGGCATGGTCTGGCCATTGGAGCCGGAAGGCCTGCGCGAATTCGCTGACGGGCTCGAGCAGGTCCTCGTCGTCGAGGAAAAGCGCCCTGTCATCGAAGAACAGATCAAGTCGCTTCTGTTCAACCTGCCGGGCGACCGCCGGCCGCAGGTGTTCGGCAAGACCGGCCCGGACGGGGCCGCTCTCCTGCCCTCGATCGGCGAGATTGGCGCGCTGTCGGTGGCGCGCGCCATCCTGCAATGGCTCGGCACGAAAGACGCCGGCCTCGCCGATCGCGCCGTGCAGCTGTCAACTGTCGGGGCCCCCTCCCCTGCCGTGTCAGGCCTGCTCAACCGCGAGCCCTATTTCTGCTCGGGCTGCCCGCACTCCACCTCGACCGTCGTGCCCAAGGGCAGTCGCGCTTCGACCGGCATCGGCTGCCACATGATGGTGATCGGCATGGAACGCGATACCGCGACCTTTACCCAGATGGGCGGCGAAGGCGGATCGTGGATCGGCCTGTCGCCCTTCACCGACGAGAAGCACATCTTTGTCAATATGGGCGACGGCACCTACTTCCATTCCGGCCTGCTGGCCATCCGCGCCGGCATCGCCGCCAAGGTCAATGCCACCTACAAGATCCTCTACAATGACGCTGTCGCCATGACCGGCGGCCAGCGCCACGATGGCGAGCTGTCGGTGCCCTCGATCGTCAGCCAGGTGCTGGCCGAGGGTGCCAGGCGGGTCGTTGTCGTTTCGGAACGGCCGCAACTGCTGGCCGGCCTCTTGCCCCGCTCGGTCAATGTACGCCACCGCGATGAACTCGATGAGGTGCAGCGCGAGCTGCGCGAGATCGAAGGCGTCACGGTGTTGGTCTATGATCAGGTCTGCGCCGCCGAAAAGCGCCGCCGCCGCAAGCGCGGCACCTACCCTGTCTCGCCCAAGCGCGCCTTCATCAACGAGCTGGTCTGCGAAGGCTGCGGCGATTGCTCGGCAGTCTCGAACTGCATCTCTATCGAACCGCGTGAGACCGAGTTTGGCCGCAAGCGCGCCATCAACCAGTCGAGCTGCAACACGGATCTCAGCTGTACCAAGGGCTTTTGTCCGAGCTTTGTTACGATCGAAGGCGGGAGGCTGCGCAAGCCACAGGCCAGGGCTGCCGGCGGCGTCGATGCCGGCCTTGCCGAGCCAACTCGCCCGGCCCTGGGCAACGAGCCTTACAGCGTGTTGCTCACCGGCATTGGCGGCACCGGCGTGATCACGGTAAGTGCTATCCTGTCCCAGGCAGCCCATCTCGACGGGCTGTCGCTGGTCACACTCGACCAGACCGGCCTTGCACAGAAGAACGGTGCAGTGGTCTCGCATATCAGGCTTGCGCGGTTGCCCGAATTGCTCAACGCGGCGCGCATCGGCCCCGGCGAGGCCGATCTGGTGCTCGGCTTCGACCTTGTCGTCGCCGCCTCGCAGAACGCCATCGCCACCTTTGGCAAGGGGCGGACCCGGGCCGTGGTCGACGACCATTTTGCCCCGACCGCCTCCTTCGTCAAGGACACCACCATCGACTTCCGCGAAGGCGCCACGTTGCGCCGGTTGCGCAATGCCGGCGCCGAGGATGCACTCACCACCTTGCCCGCGATGAAACTTGCGACGGCACTCTTCGGCGACGCGATTGCCGCCAACATGTTCCTGCTTGGTCACGCCTGGCAGAAGGGACTTGTGCCGATCAGCCGCGAAGCGATCGAAAAGGCCATCGACCTCAATGGCGCTGGCGTCGCCATGAACCGTGCCGCCTTTGCCTGGGGCCGGCGCTCGGCCGAGGACATGGATTTCGTCAGCCGGCAGGCTGGGACGGCTCCGGCGTCTGCGTCGGAAACCAAGTCGCTTAATGAGATTGTCGCGCATCGGGTAGCATTCCTCGCCGGTTACCAGAACGCTAGATATGCCGAGCGCTATCGTGCGCTGGTCGAGAAGGCACGGCAGGCCGAGGCGAGGGTGGCACCGGGTCAGGAAGCATTCGCCACTGCCATTGCCAAGGCTGCATTCCAACTGATGGCTTACAAGGACGAGTACGAAGTGGCGCGACTGCATCGCGATCCGGCGTTCCGGCAAAAGCTGGCCGATCAGTTCGAAGGCGATTTCAAGCTCCAGTACAATTTGGCACCGCCGATGCTGACCCGCACCGACCCGCGCACTGGCCATCCCGCCAAGGTCGCTATCGGCAGCCGCTGGATCGAGCCGGCCTTCGCCGTGCTTGCCCGGCTCAAGGGCCTGCGTGGCACGCGCTTCGATCCGTTCGGCCGCACCGCTGAACGCAAGATGGAACGGAGGCTGGTGGCAGACTATTTCACGCTCGTTGGGGAGCTTGCCGTCCGCCTGTCAGCTTCGAACCTGGCTATGGCTACAGAACTTGCCGGCTTGGCCGAGACTGTCCGCGGCTATGGCCATGTGAAGCTGGCGGCTGTCGAGCGGTATGAAAAGCGCAAGTCCGAACTGCTCGCCGCTTTTGCGCAGGTCGCGTCTGTGAGGCACGTGGCCTGAATGGCATAGTCCCATCAATGCGCTGAATCGAAGACGGCTGATCGATTCAGGAGTTTCATTGGACCGTGGAATCGCCGCAGGTGATTCTGCCGGCCATGCAACAGCCGAGCCCCATCCTGCATCTCCAGCGCCGCGACCCGAGTCGAAACATGGCGCGGTTCTATTGCCTCTCGGTTGAGCAGTCGCTGTTTGGCGATGTAGCGCTGGTCCGGGAATGGGGCCGCATCGGCACGTTGGGCAGAAGACGTCTCGATCTCTACGCCGATGCAGCCCAGGCGCAGGAGGCTTTGCGCAGCCTGGCGGCCTCCAAGTTCCGGCGCGGCTACAGTACTGTCGGTTGACAGCTGTCAACGACCTGGTGACAGGTCCGAAACGATCGCCGTAGTCGGCCGTTTCGCTTCCGTCACAATGGTTAATTCCTGTTAACTATAAACAAGTTGACTCGACTCGGCCGCTCCAGCACCCTTGTTACGGTAGATCGTCGTAATTCGGTGCGTCCGGCGTAACCACTTCAGCAAACCGTTATCCACGCTCCGCCACGTTAAAATGTGCGAAGGCGTAACCCGGATTCGGATTCTGCAGCGAATCGGCGCATAAATCTTAACGAAGCCTGACGGTGCGTCGCGAGCGCGGCTGCCGGATGGCGTGAGGGGACTAAAGACTTGGTTGGGGCAGTTCAAGCACGGGCGGAAAACGCGAGCGAAGAGACCGAGGTCATGGCGACTGATCGCGCTATTGCACGCGACGCCGAGATGTTGTCGGCGCAATTGCAGGCGATGCGTGACCGGCTGTTTTCGCCGACCTCGAAGAAGGCATTGCGCAAGTTCTCGAGCGGCGAGGCAGCTCGCTTGATCGGTGTCACCGACGGTTATCTGCGCCAGCTCTCCATTGCCGGTGAGGGGCCGCAGCCCGAGACCGGGGCAGGGGGGCGCCGCTATTACGCCCTCGACGACATCAACGGGTTGCGCCGGCATCTCGCCGAGCAGAACCCGACCAAAGCGCGCCATTATCTGCCGCGCCGCGATGCTGCGCGCGACGAGCATTTGCAGGTGATCGCCGTCACCAACTTCAAGGGTGGCTCGGGCAAGACCACGACCAGCACACATCTCGCTCAGCATTTGGCGCTCGCCGGCTATCGTGTGCTCGCCATCGATCTCGATCCGCAGGCCTCGATGTCGGCGTTGTTCGGCTACCAACCCGAGCTCGACCTGAACGGCAACGACACGCTGTATGGCGCGATCCGCTATGACGAGGAGCGTCGTCCGCTCTCCGAGATCATCCGTCGCACCTATTTCGACGGGCTCGATTTCGTGCCGGGAAATCTCGAGCTGCAGGAGTTCGAGCACACCACGCCGCAGATGCTGGCGGCGCGCCAGGCCGGCGACAGCAAGGCGATGTTCTTTGCCCGCGTACAAGAGGCGCTGCAGACCGTTGCCGACGACTACGACGTCGTTGTCATGGACTGCCCGCCGCAGCTCGGTTTCCTGACCCTGTCGGCGTTGTGTGCCGCGACCTCCGTGCTGGTGACCATTCACCCGCAGATGCTCGATGTCGCCTCGATGAGCCAATTCCTGTTCATGACCGCTGATCTGCTGTCGGTGGTGCGCGAGGCAGGCGGCGAGTTGAATTTCGATTTCATGCGCTACCTGATCACCCGTTACGAGCCCAATGACGGGCCGCAGACGCAGATTGTTGGTTTCTTGCGCTCGCTGTTTGGCGATCGCGTGCTGACTGCGCCTCTGGTCAAGTCGACGGCCTTCTCGGACGCCGGCCTGACCAAGCAGACGCTTTACGAAGTGGCGCGTGAAAACTTCAGCCGCGTCACCTACGACCGCGCGATGGAATCGTTGACAGCTGTCAACGACGAGATCGAGGCCCTGATGCTTAAAGCCTGGAACCGGGCGGGCTGAGGGAGGCTGAGATGGCACAAAACCGCAAGGATCAGCTCAAGGCGCTTTTTGGTACGGCAGATGCAGCACCGACGCCTGTCGCCCCGGAGGCGAATGCACCGGCCAAGCCTGTGGAATCCGAGGCTGTGGCGCGGCCGCGCAGCGCCTCAGGTGCCGTCAAGGCGATGGGGTTGTCGCTCGGCGGTCTCTCCAGGGAGATCGAAGAGGCGCGCCGGCTCAAGGAAAGTCTCGACACCGCCGAGCGTGTGATCCAGATCGACGCGGCGCTGATCGAGGCGTCGTTTGTTGCCGACCGGCTCGATCATGGCGCACAGGACGACGATTTTGAAGCGCTGGTCGCCAGCATCGAAGCTTCCGGGCAGCAGGTGCCGGTGTTGCTCAGGCCGCATCCTGACAAGCCCGGCCGTTATCAGACTGCCTATGGCCATCGCCGCGTGCGCGCGGCAAACAGGCTCGGCATTCCCGCGCTGGCGATCGTGCGGCCGCTCTCCGACGTCGAGCTGGTGCTGGCCCAGGGCAAGGAAAACTCCGAACGGCGCGATCTGTCCTTCATCGAACGCGCGCTGTTTGCCCATGAGCTGATCGGCCTTGGCTTCGAACGCGGCCTCGTCCAGGACGCACTGTCGCTGCACAAAGCCGAGATGACACGCTTCCTGCAGGTGGCAGATGCGGTGCCCGAGCACATCGTGCGCGCCATTGGTGCCGCACCCAAGGTTGGACGGCCGCGCTGGATGGCGCTGGCCGAGCTGCTGAAGGGCGAGGCGGCGCGCGTCAAGGCCGATGACGAGACCACCAGCGAGCGGTTTCGGGCGGCGGCGAGCGATGAGCGGTTCAACCTGCTGTTCACGCGGCTGCAGCGCAGGGGCCAGCCGGTTGTCGGTGGCGCGCGCGAAATCCGTGACGGCAAGGGCAGGGCACTGGCGCATCTGACTGTTACCAAGGGCAAGGCCAGGCTCGATTTCGTGGAAAAGGTTGCCGACGGGTTCGAGGATTTTCTGGGCGAGGAGTTGCCGAGGCTGTTGGAAAGCTTCGAACAGAAGCGCGGCAGAGCAGCCGGGCGAGACTAGATTTGTCCACGGCCCACGAAACAGGCGCATGCTTCACCGCAGCGCTACCCGTGGACGAGGAGCGTGAAGTGTCCGTACCAATGCGTAGAGGATCGGAATCAGAAAGATAACCGGCAAGAAAAAGGCCCCCGAAACGTCGCCATTCCGGAAGCCCTCATCAATGTAGCAATTGTGAGAGAATCATTTCCGGGCTGACTTGTCAACCACTGGACGCGTTCTGGAACGCCTTTGGCTTGCCTCCAAGTGAGGTGAACGAGGATGATCGAGCATATTTCGACGACGCCCTTTGGGCGGCGGTCGCTTTCGCTTGCCATGGTGGCAGGGCAGATGGCGGCCGACAGCTGTACGCCTGGCGCCAGCGCCAACAAATGGCAGGTGTTTCGCGCCGTTTGCGAGGCCAAGGGACTGCTGGGGGCGAGCGATCGCGCACTGGCCGTGCTGAATGCGCTGCTAACTTTCCATCCGGACACCGATCTGGTGGAAGGGGAGGGGCTGGTGGTGTTTCCATCCAACACGCAGCTGGCGCTCAGGGCACATGGCATGGCGCCGGCGACGCTCAGGCGGCACCTGTCGGTGCTTGTTGACTGCGGCCTTGTGGTGCGCCGCGACAGCCCCAATGGCAAACGCTACGCCCGCAAAGGCTTTGATGGCGCGATCGAACAGGCTTTCGGTTTCGACCTATCACCGCTTCTCGCCCGTGCCGAAGAGTTCGAACGGTTGGCCGAAGCTGTCAGGGCCGAGCGGCGGGCGCTGTTGCTGGTGCGCGAGCGCATTACCATCTTGCGCCGCGACATTGCCAAGATGATCGCCTTTGGCCTCGAGGAGGGGATTGCGGCCGACTGGCAGCGCCTGCATCGCGAATATCGTGAGATCGCGGCCGCCATTCCGCGTACGGCGAGCCGGCTTGAGCTCGAGCCGATTGCCGCAGAGCTTGCCCTGCTTGCCCAGGAGGTGCGCAAGACGCTGGAAAGTCACGTTAAATCTGAAGAAACAAGCGCCAATGAGTCTCATTTTGAGCGCCACATACAGAATTCAAATACACAACCTCATGAATTTGAACCCGGCCTCGAAAAAGGCCACGGGACGACCGGTGCGGTGAAACCTGAAACCAAGAGCCAGCCGCCAACGGGATATCCGCTTGGCATGGTGCTGCGTGCCTGCCCCGACATTGCCGATTACGCACGACACGGCATTTCGGGCTGGGCCGATCTGGTGGAGACGGCAAATCTGGTGCGCGGCGCGCTCGGCGTCAGTCCGGATGCGTGGAACCAGGCCTGTGAGGCAATGGGGGCGGTGGATGCGGCGATCATGGTGGCGGCGATGCTGCAGCGGGGCGAGGCGATATCAAGCCCCGGCGGCTATCTGCGCAGCCTGACGGCGAAGGCGAGCGCCGGCGAATTCTCGATCGGGCCGGTGCTGATGGCGTTGTTGCGCGGTAGGGGAGGGGCCCAGGCTAAGGCAGGGTGAAAATCAAGCTGCGCGGCGAAGCCGGATTAGCTTGAATTGGGCGTACAATGAGCACATATTGACAGCATGGATATCAAACTGCGACAGGAGCGTGTCATGGCAGCTCAGAGCTTGGGAATGTCGGCGGCCCATTTCGGTGAGGCACGGTCGCAATTCCTGTCGGCCCGGCGCGTATCGGAGTTGCTGGGCGTGACCCAGGCCGATTTGGCCCGGCTCGTTGGCGTTGCCCGCAACACACTGACCGCACGTTCTGGTGCGCGCAAGGTCGATCAGGCGTTGAGTCCGGTCGTGCGTATTCTGGCTATGGCGGCCGAGATGGCAGGCGACGAAAACCGTGCGGTGATCTGGTTTAAGCATCAGCCTATTCCAGGCTGGGCCGGCAAGACGGCCTATGACCTGGTCGGCGAGGGCAAGGCCGACAAGGTTCTGGCCTATCTGGAGGCGGTGCGCTCCGGCGTTTATGCCTGAGGCGGCCTCGCAGCAGCATCGCACGTTGTGGCGGGCCTTCGTGCCGCGCTGGGCGCACATGCCGCTCTCAGGAGAGGGGGCGGCACGGTTTGGCGGACGCTGGAACCCGGTCGGCGCGCCGACGCTCTACGCCGCCTGTGAGCTCTCGACCGCCTGGGCCGAATATAACCAGGGTTTTGTCCAGCATCCGGCGCTGATCGCCCAGTTGAAGCTTGCCGATGCGGCCCTGGCTGAGCTGACCGATCCGACGGTGCTGCAGGAATTCGGCGTTGACCCGGCCATTCATCGATGCGAGTGGCGCGCCGATCTCGACGAGGGCAGGACGCCAGAAACCCATCTGCTTCGGCAACGGCTGCTTGGCGAAGGTTTCGACGGCGTCGTCTACCCTTCCTTCATGTCGCCTGGCGGCAGCTGCGTCGCCCTGTGGCACTGGAATAGCCCGGGTAAGCCCGGGCTGAAGGTTGTCGACCCCGATCAGCGCTTGCCGAAGACACCCGCTTCCTGGCTTTAGACAATCAGACCAGCAACCTTGCGGCGCGGCCGAGCCGGCGTTCGGCATCGTTGTAATAGCGCGCGGCCTGGTTGATCGATCGGTGCTGCGACTGTTGCATGGCGTCGAGCAGCGGAATGCCGCGGCGTGCCGCTTCGGTGAGATAACCCGAACGCAGGCCATGCGCCGAGAATTCGCTGGGATCGAGCCCGGCGGCAGCGATGCGGCGCTTGAGGATCAGATTGACGGCTTGCGGGGTCAAGGCGCGGCGCTGGACATGGCCCCAGCGGTTGATGGCGCGGAACACCGCACCGTCGCCGAGCTTGGCCCGGGTCATCCAGTCCTGCAGTGCAAGGACCGGGCGGCCGATCAGGAACACCTCGGCGGCACCATCGGCGTCGCCAGTCTTGGTGCGGCCGAGACGGATCTTCCAGCATGCCAGCACGCCGCCATCGGGATCGTCGGGATCGGCCGGCACCGGCTCCTCTTCGACCAGTTGCTCGAGCCGTAGCGCGGCCACCTCGCTGCGGCGGCGCCCGCCCGAGGCAAAGGTCAAAAGCAGCAAGGCGCGATCGCGGCAGTCGGCCAGGCTGTCGCCAGCGCAGGCCTGCAGCACAGCGGCCAGGACATCTGCCGTCACCGCCTTTGGGCTCTTGCGCTGGCGTGGCCGTTCGGTGGCGCGGACGGCGAGTTTGACCGCACTTTTGAGGCCGGGCGCCTTGAACGCGCCGACCAGGCCGCGCCATCTGGTCAAAGTCGACCAGCTCGACAGCTTGCGCCGGACGGTCGCCGGCGCATGCGGTCTTTTGGTCATCCGCAACAGGCCCTGGTCGCCCAGCGACGCCGCCACGCCTGCGGGCATGCCATGCGACACATCGGTTTCGCGGCGGGAAAAATCCCACAAATGATGGGCGACGAACTTCAGCAGCAGCGGCTCGGGTGCTGGCCACGGCAGGGCTGCGCCGGTGGCAGCCAGACACCAGGCCTCGAGGTAAAACAGATCGGAGGCGAGCGCGCGCAGCGAGTTTTCACCCAGACCCTGCTGGGCCAGGTGGCGCAAGGTGGCGACATCATCGTCGCTGAGCATGCCCGCCAACTGCTCGCGCCGGTCGAACGGCAAGATGCCGTCGAGGGCATCGAGCGCCTCGGCCCGGTGGGCGATGCTGTGCGCCTGATCGCCGTCGCTGACGGGTTTGGGACGTTTGGCCATCAGGCGCGCCTTTTTCAGCGGGATTCCGTGCCGCAAACGGCCGGGTTGAGGCCGGATTCTAGCGTTTTCGGGCCTGATTTCAATCAATATCGATAAGAGTTGATTATCGATAGTTAGAATAGGGAAATCGGCAATCCTGCATGACTAAAGGTAGTAGACAGATAGCTTTATCATCGATCGTTGTGTTAAGGTTAATCAATGCCTTACGATGTTACCGCATTGCCCCTGACAGAGCTGGTCGGCCCCGCCATGCGGGCGACTGCGGCCCTGGTGCGGCTCGACGAGCGCATCGCCCGCTCGCCGGTTGGGGAGGGCTTTGTCGCGCGTTGTCATTTTGCCGATGCGGTCGCCGCACTGTGGCTCGATGGCGAACTTGTGCACCTCGAAGACCTGGTGCTGCACGACGCCCATATGGATCTGCGCGCGCCGACCCATGAACTGACCCGGGCCCACGAAGTCCTGCGGCTCAGGCGCCAGGTCCTGGCCAACAAGCCGGACTGGGCGCTTGGCCGCGAGGGTTTTGCCACGCTGTGCGGGCGCGGCACCGTGCCGGCCACACAGCCACCGCTGCCGGATGTGCAGGCGCCGGTTTCAGGGGAGGGCAGTGCGAGGGTCGATGATGCGGATGGTGACCCGGATGGCGACAGTCTTGGCGCCGCGAGTCCTGGATCTACGAGCCCTGGCTCTACGAGTCTTAGCGCCGAACTGGCGGCGCTGGATGCGGCGCTCAGCCGGGCCAATGCGTCGCTCGACAGGGCGCGCGAACCAGTGGCATCAGAATCGCTTGCCGGCGAGATGGGTCGCAACGATCGCCCAGCCGCTGCTTCGGCTGCATTGGCCGGCAAAAGTTCCGGCGAGCGAAGTCCATGGCTTTATGACAGCGATTGGGACGAGCCGGCGCGGCTAGGCGAATGGCAGGGAGGGCTCCAGCAAAACGCGTCATTGCCGCCACTGTTGCGTGCTGCGGTCGCCTTCGATGCCTGGACCGTGGCCACGCCGCTGCAGCATGCACCGTGGCTCGGCCGTCTGCTTGTCTCAGCACTGTTGCGCCAGACGGGGACAACGACGGTGCATCTGGCAGCGCTTTATCTCGGCGCCCGGGCCGTTGGTCGCGAGCGTCGGCAGTCGCGCGACCGAACGACGAGGCTGCTGGCCTTTGTCGACGCCGTCCATGAAAGCGCTGTCGCCGGGATCAAGGAACACGACCGGCTGATCCTGGCCAAGGCGCAGATGGAGCGGCGGCTCAAGGGCCGGCGGTCGACGTCAAAACTGCCGCAGCTGATCGAGCTGGTGTTGTCGCGGCCGCTGGTCAGCAGCGGCATGATCGAAAAGCAACTCGGCGTCACCACTGCCGGTGCGCTCAATCTCATCGGCGAACTTGATCTGCGTGAGGTCACCGGCCGGGGACGATATCGCGCCTGGGGGGTGATGTAGGAAAGCCTCGCCGCGGCGCGCGGTCGCTCACGCGACGGGCGCGCTTTGGTCACGCCGGGATGTTGCTTGCCAAGCATCGCCCGGGTCGTTGGCAGTTCGATGATCGAGGCCGGCACGGCTGGTGTCTCGTGCCCCACTATCCTGCCGCGTACTGCCGAAGCACAAATTTCTTGATCTTCCCGGTCGCCGTCTTGGGCAGTTCGCCGATCACAAATCGACGCGGGATCTTATATCCAGCAAGATGAGCTCGACAGAATGCACGCAGATCATCAGTGGTCACAGTCGCGTCCTGCCTGGTCTCCAGATAGGCGCATGGGACCTCGCCCCATTTGGGGTCAGGAGCCGCAACGACGGCGGCCAGCAATACGGCAGGGTGTTGGTGAAGTACGTTCTCCACTTCGAGGCTGGAGATGTTCTCGCCGCCTGAGATGATGATGTCCTTGGATCGGTCGCGGATTTCGATGTTCCCATCGGGGTGGCGGACAGCGAGGTCGCCGGTGTGGAACGCGCCGCCGTGGAACGCGGCCGCTGTTGCCTCGGGGTCGCGATAATAGCCGGCCATCAGCGTGTTGCCGACCAGCACGATCTCGCCCATCGACCGGCCGTCCGCCGGCAACTCCCGCCCCGCTTCGTCGACGATGTGCACCCGTCCCGCGGTCAGATGCCGTATTCCTTGCCTGGCGAGTTTAACTGCCTTTTCGGCAGGTGGCAGCGCCCGCTCTTCCTCGGACAGATCGTGTATCGTGGCCGGCCCGTAGGATTCGGTCAGTCCATAGAGATGAATGAGGTCGAAGCCCAGTTGGTCCAGTTGCTCGATCAGCGTGCTCGTTGGTGCCGCACCACCCGTGGCGATGGTAACGCGGCGAGCAATCTGACGCTTTGCTCGGGCAGGGTGGTCGAGCAGCATGTAGAGGACTACAGGCGCACAGGACATGTGCGTGACGCGGTGCTCTTCGATTTCACGGAAAATCAGCGCGGGATCAATGCGGTCGAGACAGACATGCAGCCCGCCTGCCGCCGTGACCGCCCATGTGTGGCACCAGCCGTTGCAGTGGAACATCGGCAAAGTCCAGAGATAGACCGAGCGTGGCGTGAGCCCAAGCGACACGGCGTTGCCCAGTGCGTTGAGATAGGCGCCGCGATGGTGATAGACGACACCTTTGGGACGGCCCGTGGTGCCCGAGGTGTAGTTCAGGCAGATCGGCTGCCATTCATCGGTGACGGCAGCCAGATCGAGCGGCCGCGTGATCCCGTCGTCGACAAGAATGTCGATGTCTTTGCCGGAGCCCGGAGCGGTGTCGCCATCCATGAATGTGAGGCACGGAATTCCAGTCGTTTCGGCCGCTGTCTTGGCGACGGCAAGGCAGTCGGGGTCGGAAAGCACGAGACTGCTCTCGGAGTGACCAAGGATGTAGCCGACGGTATCGGCATCGAGTCGGGTGTTGACGGTGTTCAGAACGGCCCCCAGCATCGGCACGGCAAAATGCGCCGCCAGCATTTCCGGCCGGTTGCCAGCCATCACTGATACGATGTGGCCCGCTTGCACCCCCTGAGCTGCAAGACGTGCGGCGAGCCGCACGACCAAACCGGCGAATTGCCGGTAGCTCCATGATCTGCCGCGCCATGCGACTGCCGGACGCTCGGCATGAGCCTCGGCCGAGCGCAGAAGGAAATCGAGGGGCGTCAGTGGCCGGTGGTTAGCCGGCCGGGGAGCAAGATGAATGTCGTTGCGCATGGGCAGTATCTGTTGCGTACGAGTGAAGTTCAGGCTGCGGAGGCAAGTCTGGCGGTAAGGCAGGCCGAACCGTTTGCCGCGTCGAAAACATGCAGCTTGTAGCGATCGGCAGTCAGGTGAATGGTCTCGCCGCGCACGATCTTGCTCGCACCGTCCAGCTTGGCGACCAGTGGTTCGCCAGCGCCGATGTCGACATAGGCAATTGTCACCTCGCCGAGATGCTCGACCAGCGAAACCGTGCCTGAGAGCAACGGCACGTCTGAACCTGCCAGACGCAGGTCCTCCGGCCGGACACCGAGCTTGACCGCCGTGCCCTGCGCCCTGACCTCGGCGTCGGGCGGCAAGTCGATGGTCGTGCCACGAACGCCAAGCCGCGCCGGCTGCTGTGACAGGATCTCGGCGTCGACAATGTTCATTGCCGGCGAGCCTATGAAACGGGCGACGAAGAGATTGGCCGGCCGATCATAGAGTTCGAGCGGCGAGCCGACCTGCTCGATCCTGCCGCCATTAAGAACCACGATGCGATCGGCAAGGGTCATCGCCTCGACCTGGTCGTGGGTGACATAGACCATCGTGGTTCCAGGCAAGCTCTCCTTAAGCCGGGCGATCTCGATGCGCGTGGCGACGCGAAGTGCGGCATCAAGGTTGGAGAGGGGTTCGTCGAACAGGAAAACCTTTGGGTCGCGCACGATGGCACGGCCGATGGCCACGCGCTGGCGCTGTCCGCCGGAAAGCTGGCGCGGCAGCCGCTCGAGATAGTCCGTCAGCTGCAGCATCGCCGCGGCCTTGCGAACGCGTATGTCGCGTTCCGATTTGGACAGGCCGGCGATCTTCAGCCCGAAACCCATATTGTCGGAGACAGTCATATGCGGGTAGAGCGCGTAGTTCTGAAACACCATGGCGATGCCGCGCTTGGCCGGCGCTACGTTGTTGACCACCGTGTCGCCGATGGCGATGGTGCCGTCGCTGATCTCCTCGAGGCCGGCGATCATCCTGAGCAGCGTGGACTTGCCGCAGCCGGACGGGCCGACGAAAACCACGAATTCACCGGACTTGATGTGCAGGTCGATGCCATGGAGCACCTCCATCGAGGCGTAGGATTTCCTCGCACCCTTGATCGTAACGTCGGACAAAACTTCCTCCCAAAAATAATCGAGTAACGGGCGCCGCCTCTCAAAGAGAGATCGGCGCATCGGCATGGATCAGTCCTTCATGCTTCAGTTCGGCCCACAGGTCGGCTGGTATGTCGCGCCTGACATGGGCAAGGTTGGCGGTGACCTGATCGCGAGCAAAGGCGCCCGGGATGACGCAGGTGACTTGCGGATGGAGCAGGGGAAACTGCAGTGCCGCCGCAATCAGCGGCACCCCATGGCGGGCGCAGACCGCGGCGATCTTCTCCGCTTTCACGAGTTGCGCGGGGGTCGGGTCGGCATAGTTGTACTTGGCGTTCGGCACCGGCCCGGTGGCATAGAGTCCGGAATTGAAGACGCCACCGATGATGAGGCCGACATTGCGTTCGACGCAGAGCGGGATCTCGGCATCCAGCGTCTCTTGTTCGCCAAGCGTGTATTTCAGGGCAAGCAGGAGGAAATCCATGTCGAACAGTTCGAGCAGGCGCGGAATCATGCCCAGCTCGTTGATTCCTGCGCCGATGGCCCGGATCATGCCGGCGGCCTTGAGATCGGCCAGGGCCCGGTAACCGCCATTGGCAAGTTGAGCCAGCTTGGCCGCCACCATGGTCTGCGATCCCTGGTGCCACACGTCGAGGTCGTGGATAACGAGCAGATCGACCCGATTCATGCCGAGGCGTTGCAGGCTGTCCTCGTAGGCGCGCATGACGCCGTCATAGGTGTAGTCAAAGTGGTGCTCGAAATGCAGGCCGCCGGCCCAGAACCCGGTGTCGAAACGTTCCGGCCGAGCAGGGGCGCGCAGAATCCGGCCGACCTTCGTCGACAAAATCAGCTCGTTGCGCGGCTGACGGTAGAGGAACCGGCCGACACGGTGCTCGCTTTGGCCCCGGCCATACCATGGAGCCGTATCGTAGTAGCGGATGCCCGCATCCCAGGCTCCGGCGAGCGTCGCCTCGGCATCATGTTCGGTGACCTTGGTGAAGAGTTCGCCAAGGGGAGCCGCGCCGAAACCGATCTGCGGCAACATGACGTCGGTGCCGCCCAGCCTGCGTGTCTGGAATGGTTCCATCTGAGTTTCCTCTATTTTGCTTCGCTTGCCTGCCAAGGACGGGGCGGATCACTGAATCAATAGGTTGCGCGACCACCGGACACGTCGAACACCGCACCGGTCGAGAATGAACATTCCTCGGAGGCCAGCCAGCAAACGAGGCTCGAGACCTCCGAAACCTGACCGAAGCGGCCGATCGGTATCTTTGAAAGCATGAAGGCAATGTGCTGCTCGGTCATTTGATCGAAGATTTCGGTTTTTACGGCAGCAGGCGTCACCGCGTTTACGCGGATTTCGGTTGCGGCGAGCTCCTTGCCAAGCGACTTGGTCATTCCGATCATACCGGCCTTGGACGCCGAATAGGCTGACGCGGTCGGATTGCCTTCCTTGCCCGCAACGGAGGCTATATTGACGATGCGGCCGTAGTTGCGCTCGCGCATCATCGGAATGACTGCCTTGCAGGCAAGGAACGCGCCGGTGAGGTTGACCTCCATCACCTGCCGCCAGGCGTCGGCAGGATAGGTTTCAAGCAGTGTGTTCGGACCGGTGATGCCGGCGCTGTTGATCAGAATATCCAGCCGGCCGAAGCGGTCGTGGGTCATGCGCGCTGCTACGGCAATAGACGCTTCATCACTGACATCGGCGGCAAGGCCGAAAGCACCGGTGCCAAGCGAAGCCGCCGCCTTTTCTGTGCGCTCGCCGTTGACGTCGACCAGGCACACCGAAGCGCCCTCGGCGACCATTCGGGTTGCGATCTCAAGAGCGATGCCGCCGGCACCGCCGGTGATCAGCGCGACGCGTTGTTTGAACCTGTCAGACATGGATGTTCCTTCTCGGAGGATTGAGGATGGTTCGCTCAGAGTGCGAGACGGTAAGTGCGGACGGCATTGTCGTGCCAGAAGCCGCGTTGTTCGTTGGCGCTGACGCCCTTGAGATATTCGTCCAGAATTTCGATCCAGCGCGTCGGTGGCACCGCCTGGAGCGTCACCGGCCAGTCGCCGCCGAACATGGTCCGCTCAAGACCGAACTCGGCGAAGGCCACGTCCATGAAGGGTTTGAGCGTGGCCGGGTGCCAGTTCTGCGCGGCCTCGGTCGCCACGCCGGAAACCTTGCACACGACGTTCGGAAACCCGGCCAGCTCCCGCATCTGTGCGGACCACGGCTGCAACTGGGAATCCCGAATAGCCGGCTTGCCGATATGATCGAGGATCATTGGCACCTCCGGTAGCGCCTCGACGAATTTCAGGACATTGGCCATGTGGCGGTAGTCGACACAGATATCGAACGAGAGGCCGTGATCGGCCAGCGTGCGCACCCCTTCGATAAAGTCCGGCCGCAAGCAGAAATCGATGTCGTCCTCGAACTGGATGATACGGCGGATACCGCGCAGAATCGCATGGCGGCCGAGCCGAACGAGGTCGTCTTCGACCGCACGCCCCTTCTCCAATGGCGCCCAGGCAACCATAGCCTTGATGCGCGGGTCGATCCTGGCCTGCTGCACCACCCAGTCCGCTTCCTGTTCGTAGGCGGCAAAGTCAGCTTCGCACTGGACGAAGACCATCGCCTCTACGTCCACGGATGCGAACGCCGCCCGGTAGTCGTCGAGCAAGTAGGGCCTGTTGAGCAGCTTGTTGCCCTCCAGCCATGGATAGGAAATCCGGGCCGGGTCCCAGAGATGCAGATGGGTATCGATGATCGGAATGCTTGGCATATGCATTTTCTCGTACGCGCTTTGTCCGGCTGGGACGCGTTGGCAGGGATCGGGATGCCTCGCACCGGAGGACTCGTTCTCTGTCGCGTCGCGAGCTGCCGCATCTTTTGAGCACGATCATTCCATCAGCCCACTTGTGCCGGCGAGGGAGATATGTCACATATCAGGTTGTAGGACAACCGTATTGTTGAGCGATAGGCCGAGAGAGTTTATGCAGGTGACCGCCGAGCTACAGGAGAAATGCATCGCCGAGATCGCTTTGATCGTCGGCGCCGGCGGCGTTCTCCGCGGCGCCGAAGTGGGCGCGCGCTATGGTCAGGACTGGTCGGGCGACAACATTGGCACGCCGCTCGCCGTGGTCCGGCCGCGCACCACCGAGCAGGTCTCGCAAGTCGTTGCGGTCTGCGCACGCCTGGGCCTCGCCGTGGTTCCTCAGGGCGGACATACCGGCCTCGTCGGTGGCGCGGTGCCTTCCCAGGCCGGAA
This sequence comes from Aminobacter sp. UC22_36, assembly GCF_044056035.1. Taxonomy (NCBI): domain Bacteria; kingdom Pseudomonadati; phylum Pseudomonadota; class Alphaproteobacteria; order Hyphomicrobiales; family Phyllobacteriaceae; genus Aminobacter; species Aminobacter sp. UC22_36. The sequence goes on along the minus strand of NZ_CP171995.1, from coordinate 507,197 downwards.
CCGAAATCGTGCTCAGTCTCGAATTGATGAACCAGATCGGCGAGCTGGACGAGCGCAATTTCAGCATGGTGGTGCAGGCCGGCTGCGTGCTGGAGACGGTGCGGGAACATGCGGCGCAACGCGGTTTCGTCTTCCCGCTGGCGCTCGGCTCGCAAGGCAGTTGCCAGATCGGCGGCGCCATCGCCACCAATGCCGGCGGCCTCAATGTGCTGCGTTACGGCATGATGCGCGAGTTGGTGCTCGGCGTCGAGGCGGTGTTGCCCGACGGGCGTGTGTGGAACGGCCTCAAGGCACTACGCAAGGACAATACCGGCTACGACCTCAAGCAGCTCATTCTCGGCTCCGAAGGTACCATCGGTGTCGTGACGGCAGCGACCCTCAAGCTGTTCCCGGCGCCGACGCAGATCGAGACGGCGTTCGTTGCCTTAAGCTCGGTTGCCGCAGTCATCGATCTGTTTGGTAGCGCGCGTCGCGAACTCAGCGATCTGCTGTCCGCCTTTGAACTGCTGACCCAGGATGGGATTGAGATTTCCGGCAGAGCCAGTCCGCTCGCCACCGTGTCGCCGGTCTATGTGCTGATCGAGGTTTCGGCCAGCGGACTGGTGGACGCCCGCGCATTGCTGCAGCAATTTCTCGAACGGGCGCTGGAGCTGGGCCTGATCACCGACGGTGCGTTAGCCGCCAGCGCTGCCCACGCTTCGTCGTTCTGGCAGATCCGTGAGGAGATCATCGAGGCACAGCTCCGCCGCGGTCGGCATTTGCGCACCGACGTTTCCATGCCGATCTCGGCGATCGAGGTTTTCATCGGCAAGGCGGAGGTGGCGATCAAGGCGCTCTCGGCGGAGGCGATCGTGCTTGCCTATGGCCATATCGGTGACGGCAACTTGCACTTCAACGTCGTGCCGCCGCAGCACTTGGACCAAGCGGGCAAGATGGATTTCCTGCATCGTTGCGAAGAGGTGATCTTTGCAATCGTCGACGGATTGAACGGTTCGATCAGTGCCGAACACGGCGTCGGGCGGATCAAGCGCGAGGCCTTCCTGGCGCGGATCTCTCCCGTCCACGTCGACATGCTCAAGGCTATCAAGGGAGCTTTCGATCCCAAGGGCATCATGAACCCCGGTCGTATGCTGGAGGAAACCGTTCGATGAAAATCAACACGCTCGACCGCCCCGTCCGCCTTCCCGCGCGCATCGCCGAAGCCTTGAAGCAGGAGATTGGCGAGGGCCGTCTGCAGCCCGGCGACCGCTTGCCGACCGAACAGTATCTGGCCGAGAATTTTGGAGTGAGCCGCAACGTCGTTCGCGAAGCGATCGCACAGCTGCGCTCATCGGGCATTGTGCAGTCGCGTCAGGGCGTGGGTACCGTCGTTTCGCACGGCGATGTCGACAGGCCGTTTCACCTCGACATCGATGCCAACGGCGACCCGCAACAGTTCCAGCATGTCTACGAACTGCGCATGGGCATCGAAATGCAAGCCGCTGCACTTGCCGCCCAGCGCGGTGATGCAACTCAGTTCGCCGCCATCGCCCGCACGCTCGACCGCATGCAGGAAGCAGAAAAATGGGAGGCCGAGGGCGTCGATCTTGACATCGAGTTCCACCTCGCCGTGGCCACTGCGTCCGGCAATCCGCTGATCGCCGATGCCATCAACTTCCTCACCGGCAAGATGCGCGAGACCATCGTCGCAACACGCGAGCGCTCCGGCGAGGTTATCGGCGAGGTCAAGCGACTGACGATCGATGAGCATGCTGCCATTTGCGCCGCCATCATCGGCCGTGATCCGGAAGCCGCCCGGCGCGCGGTAGCCGCCCACATCACCAAAGCCGCGCACAGACTGGGCTACGAGCTGTCACGCGACGGCGACAACGGAGACCAGTAACACCCAGTCAACCGGACCAGGCAAGGACGACGAAGCAGCATTCTGTCGTCCTTGCCAATCCGCTCGGGAGGGAGCGGGGCAAACAATTTTAGGGAGAGACGATAATGCAGAAGTTTAGAGAGAATGCATTTCTGAAAGCCAGTTTATCACTTGGGATTTCCCGCCGCGGATTCCTGGGAGGAATGGCGGTTGCAGGTTTGTCGGCCGGGTCTCTCGGCCGAATTTCCAAAGTCTACGCCCAATCGTTCAGCGGCGAGCTGCGCGTTCTCTGCGACTCGGCCAAACGCGCCGCATTGCAATCCGCAGTCGACAAGTTCGCCAAGCTGAATCCCGACCTCAAGATACGCCTCAACGGTGCAAGCGTCGACCAGCTGATGGCCACCGTGCGCATGCAGCTTTCGTCTGGTACGGCGCCGGATATTGTTCCGGTATGGCCCGGCAGCGGTGTACCATTGTCGGTGCATCAGGTCGCCCCCGGCGGCTTCCTCACTGATCTCAGCGACCAGCCCTTTGCTGCCAACACACCAGCCTTCGCCAAGGATGTCATCGAGGTAGACAGCAAACTTTACTGGTTCTCCAACCAGCCCTCGGTGATCGGACCAATCGTCAATCTACGCGTCTGGGAAAAGACCGGCCTTGCCGAGCCCAAGACCTGGAGCGAATTTCTCGACGGTTGCCAGAAGCTCAAGGACACAGGCGTGGTGCCGATTGCGCTCGGTATCGGCACGCAGTGGATCACTCAGCTGATCAGTTATGCGCTGGTGGCAACGACCGTCTTTGCCGACAACCCGCGCTTCGCGGAGGACATGAAGGAAGGCAAGGCCACCTTCGTTGGCTCAGGCTGGGAAGAGGCGCTGACCAAGTATCTGGATCTGGAAAAGCGCGGCTTCTTCAATCCGAACCCGACCGGCACGTCGTTCGAAGAATCGCAGCAGCTCGTTGCCTCCGAGCAGGCGGCAATGGCGGTGCATACCGCAGGTACAATGGCCGGCATGATCAAGGCCGCCGGTCACCGCGACTTCGTCATGTGGCCACTACCTGGACGTGACGATCCCCAGAAAACCCGTGTTCCGGTGGGCATCACCAATGGCTACGGTGTCAGCGAGGGTTCCAAAAACAAGGATGCCGCCAAGGCCTTCCTCAACTTCATGAACGAGCCGGAAGTCCAGGCCGACTGGGCCGAGATCACGCTCGTGCCGGTGTTGGGCATGCCGGCTGAGAAGACCGACCCGATCTACACCGGCATCATGCAGTACGTGAATGACGGTCGCGGCGCGCTCTACATGGACAACAAGTGGCCCAATCCACGTGTCCAGGAAGCCCATTTCGTCGGCATCCAGGATCTGTTCTCCGGCAAGGCGTCGATCAAGGACGTCCTTGGCCGCATGGATGAAGCCTACAAATCGGCCTGACCAGTGACGACCATCCTCTTCGGAGGATCAAGCGGATTGACGACGAAGACGAGATGGACATGAACACTGGGATTGCAACTGCCCAACCGCCGTTCTGGCGGCGGGTCCTGGACTGGGGCGGGGTGAACTACCTGTTCATCCTGCCGGCCCTGGCCATTTACATCGGCGTCATCTTCTTGCCGATCCTGCGTGGCGTCGACTATGCCTTCACCGACTGGGACGGTCTCAGCCGCTCGGTCAACTATGTCGGTTTCGCCAACTTCCAGCGCATGTTCGGCGACATCCAGGTGCGTTCGGCAATCGGAACGACGCTGATCATCGCCGCGGCCCTTGTCGTCATCAAGGTATCCCTCGGTCTTTTCCTGGCCCTGATCGTCGACGGTAACCTCAAGTCGCGAACCTATTTGCGCGTCATCTTCTTCATGCCAGTGGTGCTGACGCCGATCATCGTCTCCTACATGTGGAAGTACATCTTCTCCAACCAGGGACCGCTGAACACGCTGCTCAACCTGGCGGGGTTTGAAAGCCTGCGCTGGCTCGGTGACCCGACATTGGCGCTGATCAGCGTCATCGTCGTCACCTCGTGGCAGTCAGTCGGCCTGTCGATGGTGATCTTCCTTGCAGGATTGCAGGCCGTCCCGCCGGAACTCAACGAGGCTGCAATGCTCGACGGGGCCAGCCCCTGGCAGCGCATTCGCTATGTAACGATCCCGATGCTGGCGCCCGCCATAACGGTCTGCGTCGTCATCGCGCTGATCCAGGGATTGCGCTTTTTCGACCAGATCTACGCGCTGACGCGCGGCGGGCCGGGCTACGCCACCGAGACGCTTTCGACGATGATCTATCGCATCTCGTTCCAGTTCGGCGAATTCAGCTACGGCGCTGCCGTCGCGCTGGTCTTCTCGCTGATTGTTGCCGTGATCGTGCTGCCGGCCATGCATTTCCTGCGCAAGAGGGAGTTCGTCCATGGGTAAGGGACGCTACACCACGCGTACGTTCGTGCTCGAACTGTTCATGGTGATCGCCGCGATCGCCTTCATCTTCCCCATCTACCTGCTCGTAGCGATCTCCTTCAAGGAACGCTCGACGTGGAGCAGGAATGCGATGAGCCTGCCGCTCGAACCCTATCTCGGCAATTTCGAGCGGGCCTGGAACGATGCCTATCTCGGCGACGCTCTGATCTCGAGCATTGTCGTGGTGACCGGAAGCCTGCTCATCCTGACCACTGTCGGCTCATTCGCGGCTTATTTCCTGGCACGCTGCCGGCCGAAGATGGGCACGACGCTCTATGTCTTCTTCCTGCTGGCGATGATCCTGCCGTTTCAGCTTGGGCTGTTGCCGCTGTATCAGATGATGCGTGATCTCGGCCTGCTTGGATCACCGGTTAGCCTGATCCTGTTTCACGCGGGCTACCAGCTGCCCTTCACGATCTTTCTCTATACCGGCTACATCAGAGCCCTGCCGCGCGCCTATGACGAGGCAGCCAAGATCGATGGTGCGTCCGATTTCCAGACCTTTCGCCATATCATCTTTCCGATGATCCGGCCGGTCACCGGAACCGTCCTGATCCTCAACTGCGTCTTCATCTGGAACGATTTCATGACGCCGCTGCTGTATCTCCAAGGCTCGTCCTGGGCAACGGTTCCGGTCGCGGTCGCGGCCTTTGTCGACCAGGAGATTACCGACTGGGGCATCGTCTTTGCCGCGCTACTTGTCGGCGTCGCGCCGGTCATGATGCTGTTTGCGGTGCTCCAGCGCCGCATGATGGAAGGCTTCGCAGGCGGGCTGAAGGCTTGACGCAGCACGGGACCACATCCCGAGCGCGCTGCACATTTTGATATTTCTTATGGAGAGGAAACGAGCATGTCCGAGTTGAGGGCGGTCGATCTGCGCTGCGAACATCTCTTCGCCCCGCAAGGTCTCAATACGCGCCAGCCCCGCCTGACCTGGGCGCTGGAAGCAACCGGCCGCGACCGGCGGCAGACGGCGTATCGGATCGTCGTCGGGACTGATCGTCACAAGGTCGCGTCCGGCGAGGGCAGCTTGTGGGACACTGGCAAGGTCGTCTCCTCCGAAACGCTGTTGGTCCCCTATGCCGGTCGGGCCTTGCGGTCGGACGAAATCGTCCACTGGTCCGTACAGGTCTGGGACGAGAACGACCTCGTCTCATCGGCCAGCGAGCCGGCGACGATCTACACCGGTCTGCTCGAGCAAGGCGACTGGAGCGCGCAATGGATCACGCGCGCGCTGGTGCCGCCTGGCGGTCGCTTCCCGCCGCAGGATACGGTCTACGACAATCCCTATTGGGCGCGGCCGGCCGACTACTATCGCCGCGAATTCGAGCTGAGACGGGCCGTCAGACGGGCAACGATCTATGCCACCGCGCTTGGTCTCTATGCACTTCACCTTAATGGGAAGCCTGTTGGTGACCAGGTGCTGGCGCCTGGCTGGACCGACTATCACAGCCGTGTCGAATATCAGAGCTACGATGCCACTGCGTTGCTGAATGGCGGCGCCAACGCGATCGGCGCCATCGTCGGCGAAGGCTGGTACAGCGGCCGGGTGTCTTACGACCAGAAGCGGGCGGGCAGCCACTATGGCGTTCGCCCCGCATTGCTGTGCCAGATCCATATCGAATACGATGACGGCTCGACCGAAATCGTCGCCACCGACGGGTCCTGGCGCAGCGGCAACGAGGCCATCGTCTATTCCGACCTGCTGCTCGGCGAAAAGTACGACGCCCGATTGGAAAAGCCGGGCTGGGACCTTGTCGGCTTCGATGACTCCGCCTGGTGGGCGTCGGAAGTGATCCAGCCTTTGCCGCGCGCCCCGAAGGTCGAGGCGACCCGTGGCGTGCCGACCCGCAAGACCGTCGAGTTCGAGCCAAAGTTCGTGCACCGGACGTCTTCCGGCAAGCTGATCTTCGATCTCGGGCAGAATATTGCGGGCCATATGCGCCTCGAAACCGAGGCACCGCGCGGCGCGACCTTCGTACTGCGCCATGGCGAGGCGATGCAGCCGGACGGGGAGCTCTACACGGCCAATCTGCGTTGGGCGCTTGCTACCGACACCTACATCTCCAAAGGCGGACGCCAGGTGTTCGAGCCACGTTTCACCGTGCACGGCTTCCGCTTTGTCGAGGTCTCTGCACCAGAAGGGCTTGGCCCCGAACAGCTGCGGTTGACCGGCATTGCGGTTCATTCCGACATGCCACTGGCTGGTTCCTTTGAGTCAGGAAGCGAGATGCTCAACCAGCTGCAATCCAACATCGTGTGGACGCAGCGCGGCAACTTCCTGTCTGTTCCAACCGACTGCCCACAGCGCGACGAGCGAATGGGCTGGCTGGGTGACGCGCAGGTGTTCTTCAACACCGCAACCTATAACATGGACACGTCTGCCTTCTTCACCAAGTGGCTCGTCGATATCGCCGATGCCCAGACGGAAGAGGGGGCGTTCACGGATGTGGCCCCTTCGGCGGTCTATACGCGCTTCGCGCCCAATCCACCGCGCGGCGCACCAGGTTGGGGCGATGCCGGCGTCATCATTCCATGGCGGATGTACGAACGTTACGGTGACCTGGAGGTGCTGCAGCAATATTATGCCGGCATGATCCGCTGGCTCGACCTGATCGAGCGCAACAATCCCAGCTTCATCCGCGACAATGCTGTCTACAGCAACTGGGGCGACTGGCTCTGCCTCGGCAACTTCACGCCGAAGAATGTCGTCGCCACGGCCTATTGGGCACATATGGCCGAGCTGATGGGCAAGGCAGCTCGCCTGCTCGGCAAGCGGCAGGACGAAGCCCGTTTCAATGCACTTCGGCGCGACATCCGCAGCGCTTTCCAGCGTGCCTTCATCGACAAGGATGGCAGGATTGCCGGCGATACGCAGTCAGCCTACCTGTTTGCGCTCGACTTCGATCTCGTCGAGGCGGCCGACCGCGAAAAGGCGGTCGGACACCTCTTGCGTTGCATTTCCGACGCCGGAGGTCATATCCAGACCGGCATCCATGGCATCCGCCACATCTGTCCCGTTTTGAGCGATCTGGGTCAGGCCGAATTGGCATATGATCTGCTGCTCAAGGACACCTATCCTTCCTGGGGCTTTTCGATCCGCAACGGCGCCACCACGATCTGGGAGCGCTGGGATGGATGGACGCCGGAGCGTGGGTTCCAGAGCGTCAACATGAACTCGCTCAATCACTATGCGCTCGGGGCAATTGGTGAATTCATGTTTGCGCGTGTGGCCGGCATAGACGTTCAGGCCGACGGGTCAGGTGGGCGTCATATTCGCATGCGCCCGCTGCCTAACGCAGAACTCGGATGGTGCAGCGCCACCTACCGTTCGCATGCGGGGCAGATCGCCAGCGAATGGCGCTGCACCCCAGGTGGCGTCGACTGGAAAATCGCGGTGCCAGCGAACTGCACCGCGCGTATCGAACTGCCGAAGAATTTCACGGATGTACATCTCGACGGCGCGACGCTGCAGGCTGCAGGCATTCCCAGATCGCGGAGTGCCGAAGGCGCCATCTGTTTCGACATCGGCTCGGGCGACTATCTGTTTTCGCTGATCGCCGGCTGAATTCGGCGCGCAAACACAACAAGGAGAGTTCTGGATGAAACTGTTGCGTTACGGGCCGGTCGGCAAGGAAAGGCCGGGCATTCTGGACAGTGCCGGACGCATGCGCGACCTCAGCGCCCTTATCTCGGACATCGACGGCGACGCACTGTCCCATGCCGTGCTGGAGAAGCTCCGGGCCATTGATGCCGACACGCTGCCGCTCGTCGTAGGGTCGCCGCGGATCGGGCCTTGTGTCGGCGAGATCGGCAAGTTCATCTGCATCGGGCTCAACTACGCGGACCATGCAGCGGAATCTGGCCTGCCGATCCCGGCCGAGCCGATCATCTTCATCAAGGTCAATAGTGCGATCTGCGGCCCCAATGATACAGTCCGCATTCCGCGCGGCTCGCTCAAGACCGACTGGGAGGTCGAACTTGGCGTGGTCATCGGCAAGACCGCCAAATATGTCTCCGAGGCCGAAGCGCTTTCACATGTCGCCGGTTATTGTGTCATCAACGACGTGTCGGAACGCGAATTCCAGACCGAGCGCGGCGGCACGTGGGACAAGGGCAAGGGTTGCGACACATTTGGACCTATCGGGCCGTGGCTGGTGACGGCCGACGAGGTTCCCGACCCGCAGGATCTGGGCATGTGGCTCGAAGTCGATGGCAGGCGCTACCAGGACGGATCGACCAGGACGATGATCTTCGGTGTGGCCAAGCTGGTCAGCTATGTCAGCCATTTCATGTCACTGCAGCCCGGCGACGTCATCTCCACCGGTACGCCGCCCGGTGTTGGCATGGGCCAGAAGCCGCCGCATTATCTCAGGGAAGGAAACGTGATCGAGCTCGGCATCGAGGGGCTTGGTTCACAGAGGCAGAAGGTGGAGGCGGATGTTTAGACGGTATCGGTTCGGCTCACCGCTGCAACGGCATGGTTGCCACCCAGTGGGTTGGATGAACGTTGGTGCGATTGTTGGCTTGTCGCTCGAGGCCGACCATCTCGTTTCCTTGTGAGTACCGCCATGAATTTCGACATCCCTGCCAGTACCGAAGATTATCGTGCCCGCATCGCCGACTTCGTCTCACTCGAGGTCCTGCCGCTGGAAGCAAGCAAGTCTTCCTACGATGATCACGGCAACATCGCGCTGCCACTGCTCGAAACACTTCGAGTCAAGGCACGTGCTGCCGGATTGTGGTGCCTGCAGCTTAGACCGGAGAGCGGGGGTGCTGGCCTGGACAAGAAGGGCATGGCGGTCTGCTACGAGGAGATGAATCGTTCGATCTTCGGCCCGCTTGTCTTCAATTCTGCCGCACCCGACGACGGCAACATGATGCTGCTGGAAGCGCTTGGCACGCCCGAGCAAAAGGAAAAATGGCTGAAGCCGATCGTCGAGGGCAAGGTGCGGTCGGCCTTCGCCATGACTGAACCGCACCCTGGCGGTGGCTCGGACCCGTCAATGATTGCCACCCGCGCCGAGCGGCGCGGGAGACAGATACGTGGTCACCGGCCGCAAATGGTTCATAACAGGGGCAGAAGATGCGAGCCATTTCATCCTGATTGCTCGAACCTCGGACGATCCGCGCAATGGCTTGTCTGCGCTGATGTTCCATAAAGACCAGCCGGGATGGAGCATCAAACGCCGCATCGAGATCATGGGCCCGGAAGAACATGGCGGCCATTGCGAGCTGGAGTTTGACGGGCTCGAAATCCCCGTGGAAAACCTGCTTGCCGGCGAGGGCAAAGGCATGAAGGTCACCCAGGTGCGGCTCGGGCCCGCACGTCTGACCCATTGCATGCGATGGCTAGGCCTCTCCAAGCGCTGCGTCGAGATCGCGCGCGCCTATGCCGCCGAACGCTACGGTTTCGGCATCAGGCTTGCCGACCGCGAGAGCATCCAGCTCAAGCTCGGCGATCTCGCCATGCGCATCGAGATCGGCCGGATGCTTGTGATGAAGGCGGCGTGGGAGCTTGATCGTGGCGGCTTCGCACGAAAAGAGGTGTCGATGGCCAAGGTGCAGGTTGCCAATGTGCTTCACGACGCCGCCGATGTGGCGATCCAAATCAACGGCGCTCGCGGCTATTCCAAGGACACCGTGCTCGAATGGATCTACCGCTATGCCCGCCAGGCGCGGCTGGTCGATGGCGCCGATGAAGTGCACAAGATGGTGTTGAACCGCTTCCTCAATGAAGAAGGCCCGGGCTTCTGGCGCTGGAATGTGGAAGGCGAGGCGGCGAGCTGATGGCTGGAGACGCGACGGGACGTGCCAACGCGGATTTCGATCCAGCGGCGCTGAAGGGGTTTCTTGCGGCGCGCTTCGGCGCCGCCGAAATGAGACTTCAGCGCATTGGCGGCGGCCAGTCCAACCCGACCTATTTCCTCGATTTCGGCAGGCTCCGCATGGTGCTGCGCAAGAAACCTGCAGGGCAAATTCTGCACGGAGCTCATGCGATTGACCGCGAATTCCGCGTCCTCCAGGCGCTGGCGTCGACCGACGTGCCGGCGCCGAAGCCGGTGCTCTATCATGACGGCGACGCGCCGCTTGGCACGCCGTTCTATCTCATGGAGCGCCTCGAGGGCCGGGTTTTCCACGACTGCTCATTGCCGGGCCTTTCGCCCGACGAACGGAGCGGTATCTATCTCGGCATGGCCGAGGCGATGGCAAAGCTGCATGCGGTGCGCCCAGACGAGGTTGGCCTCGGCGACTACGGCAAGCCGGGTAATTACTTCGAGCGACAGATTGGCCGCTGGACAAGACAACTCAGGCAATCGCCGAGCGAGCGCATCCCGGCACTGGAGGTCGTGGCCGATTGGCTGCCACAGAACATGCCGGCGGACGATGGTCGCCTGGCTATCGCTCATGGCGATTTTCGCTTGGGCAATCTGCTGTTTCATCCCGAAAAGCCCGAAGTGATCGGAATCCTCGACTGGGAGTTGTCAACGCTTGGCCACCCACTCGCGGATCTCGGCTTCTGTTCGATGACTTGGCACACCTCGCCGGGCGAGTATGGCGGGATCCTTGGCCTCGATACTATGGCGCTAGGTATTCCGAGCCAGCGCGAGTTCCTCGACCACTATTTCGCCCATGCCGTGCCGACCGCATCACTCGAGCGTTTTCACCTGGTTTTTTCGCTATTTCGTTTTGCCGTAATCTTTGTCGGTATCGCCGATCGGGCCCGGGCCGGGAATGCCGCTGCGAGCGATGCTGCAGATGTTGCACCTCTCAGCAGGCGTTTCGCCATCCGTGCCATGGAAATCATCAACGGCGCCCGCCCTTGGCAGTAAACAGGGCACCTTGTGTACATGCCACCGGATGAAATCTCGGTAGCTGTTCCGCCAACAAGTGGAAATGCCATCTGACAAAAGGCCAAGAGTCGGTTGCCTTCTTCGATTGGAACATAGTGGCGGCGTATCAACTACAGTTCCTTGCGTGCGATAGCCATTTGGTACGCTGCAAAGTCGCACTTCAAGGCAGAATTCGCCCCGGCTATTGTCCGGCCACGGTCGTATCAAAGCTCACCTTGCAACGCTGGCCGGCGGGAATGCTGCCGTCCGTATTGGGCAAGGCCAAGCGAATGCTGAATGTGCCGCTGGCGGCGTCGAAGATCCGGTCGACTACGGTTACCTCCGCCTCGATGCGGGTGTCGGCGGGATGGTCAAGCGATACCGTACCGCGAGAGCCTTTGGCGATCTTGCCCCACAAGGTGGTCGGCACATAAGCCTCGACATGCAGCGGGTCGGTCTGCGCGATGGTCATGATCGCGCTGTCCTGGCGCACGAATTCGCCGGCGCGCAGGTTCTGTTCAACCACGACACCGTCGACCGGGCTCTTTATACTCTGGCGGGCGAGCAGCGATTTTTGCCGGTCGAGTTCGATGGCGGCGAGCCTGAGACGTAGCTCCTCGGTGACCAGGTCGCGTCTGGAGATGGCCACGATCGCCTGCAACTCGTCGATCTTGGATTGCGTCACGGAGCCGGAGTTCATAAGCTTCAGCGAGCGGTCAAGATTGGCCTCGGCCAGCTCGAGGCGCGTGCGCTGCGACTCGAGACTCTCGCGCGCATTGGCTTGTGCGGTTGCAAGCGCGACGTTGGCCTCCTCGACAGTGGATTCGAGCCGAGCCAACTCGTCGCCGCGCTTGACCTCGTCGCCACGGCCGACCCTGACCGATGCAAGCAGGCCGGTCACCGGGCTGCCTATCGCCACACGCTGTGCCGGCTCGGCGACGCAATCGAAAACCTGAGGTTCGGCGCTGGCAGGAGACACCAAGAGTACGGCGAACAGGGCGGCAGCGAGAGCGGGCTTCATGGTCACTCCGGTCGGCCGGTAAAGGCCAGGGTGCGGGTCTGGTTTTCGTCTGACTTCAAAAGGTCGCGGCGCATGCCGGCATGGATACGTTCGGCCCGGCGCTGGGCATGGCGCAATAGCCATCGTGCAACCGTTTCGCCCAGAACCGGTTGTGCGACACGGCAAAAATCCTTGAAGAATCCGCTCGCGGCGAATTCCATCAGGGGGTCGTCGAGCGACAGGATTGCCTGGAAGCAACCCTTCTGGCCCTGACGTCCGCTACGGCCCGCCAGCTGGTCGTCGATGCGGCGTGCCTCGTGGCGCTCGACCATGATGACATGCAGGCCCCCCATCGCTTCGATGTCGTCGGCAATGTGAATGTCGGTGCCACGGCCCGCCATGTTGGTGGCAACGGTGATACGGCCACGTTCGCCGGCGAGCGCGACGATGCCGGCCTCGGCGCCATCTTGCGCGGCATTCAGCACCAGATGCTGCAAGCCGGCTTCCGACAGTCGCTCGCTTGCGGTGACGGAGGATGCAACCGACCGCGTGCCGAGCAATATCGGAATGCCCTGGGCGTTCAGCTGCTTGACGCGCTCGGTGACCAGGCGCCATTTCTCCGCGTCATTTGCAAGCACGCGGTCCTTGATGTCTATGCGCTGGCGCGGCCGATGGGTTGGTATGGTGACGACCGGCAAGCGATAGACCTGCCAGAATTCGCGCGCTACCTGCCGGCCCGTTCCGGTCATGCCGGAAAGATGGGCGTAGCGGCGAAAGAAGCGCTGGTAGGTCATGCGCGCGATCGTCGTGCGCCGCGCCGAAGGCGCGCAGCCCTCCTTGACCTCGATGATCTGATGCTGACCATCGCTCCAGGCGCGATCAGGCATGACGCGGCCAGTATGCTCGTCGATGATCTGCACCTTGCCTTCGCGCACCAGATATTGCTCGCCGCGATGGAACAGATGCAGCGCAGACAGTGCCTGCCGCGCCAACTCCTCGCGCACCACGACGCCGCGCCATTCCTTGCCGCGCTCGTCGGCGAAGGCAGCGATGCGCTCGCGTCCCTCAGGTGTCAGGACAATGCGCTTCTGAGCGGCGACGAGCACGTAATGGTTGCCAGTTTCGAGCAAGCGGGCGAGGTCGAGTGCTTCTTCGGCTGTCGTAGTCGAAATCTCGCCCTTGGCTTCGCCGGAAATGACCAAGGGGGTTCGCGCTTCGTCGACCAGCACGCTGTCGGCCTCATCGACGATGGCGAAATGCAGCCCGCGCAGGCGCAGCTGGTCAGCGCGCGGCCTCTTGCCTTGTATCGCCTCCATCTTGAGCCGCAGATTGCCGCCGTTCTGGCCAAGGATGATGCGGTCGCGCAAATAGTCGAAGGCAAGTTCCTTGTTGGTACAATAGGTGATGTCGCAGGCGTAGGCCGCACGGCGCTGTTCGACGGATTGACCGGCGACGACCACGCCGACGCTCAAGCCGAGCCAGTCGTAGATTGGCTTGGTAAGTTCGGCGTCGCGTGCGGCGAGGTAGTCGTTGACGGTAACGACATGCACCGGCAGCCCGGCAAGGGCTGCGGTAGCAGCGCCAAGAGCAGCCGTCAGCGTCTTGCCTTCGCCCGTTGCCATTTCGGCGAGGTAGCCGCGCAACAAGGCGTAGGCGCCAACCATCTGGACGCCGTAGTGACGACGGCCACTCAGGCGCCCCGAGATTTCGCGTATGACGGCAAAGCTTTCGGCGACGACCTGTTCGGGAAAGCCCGACTGGCGCTTGAGGGCCACCGATATCAGGTGGCCGCGAGCGCGCAATTCCTCGTCGGAAAGCGCGCGCATTTCTTCATCGAGAGCTGCCACCTTGCGCTCGATACCACCAAGTCGACGGGCGCGGTGGCTGGAGGCCGCCACTTTCAAATAGGCGATTGATTTGGCGGCGTAGTCATCGAGCGGTGATTTTTTCTTGTCCGGGCGCTCGGCATAGAGGATCGGCCGCGGCGGCCTCAGGGTCGGTGCATCAGACATCGAAATGGCTCAGGAATGTCTGGCGCAGGCTGCGCAGCCAGCGCCACGCGACAGGTTCGCTGCCATGGTCGAAGCGGACGTGAACCCTGCTGCCCAGCAGCAGCTGGCGTTGGGCCTGTTCGGGTTCGAGGTCGAACACGAACAGACCTTCGAGCGCGCGCGGACGGCTGTTGGGGCCACTGCCATTCTGCACCGCGACCATGCCGCCGCCTTCGGTGGAAAGCGCCAGGCTTGGCAGGTCGAGCTGGGCTGCCGGCACTTCGCGGCTGATGTGAGCAGGCACGACATTGGCCGGATCACTGGCATAGCGAACATCGACGCGCCTGGTGCGGGCGCGCACCAGATCGACCTCGCTTTGTGGAACAATGACCCGCAAGGCAGGCGTGGCAGATGATACGACATAGCCGACAAGGTCGCCCTGGTTGACATACAGCCCCGGCAGATTGGCGGCATTTGGCAGGATAAAGCGGCCACCATCCTTGGCGCGGATGACCAGAGCTTCCCGCCGCTGGCGACCGGATTCGATGATGCCTTCAATGTTGCGCAACTGCTCCAGGAGCATGTCGCCCGCGGTTCGGTCGGCAAACTGTACCGCGTCGTAACGCAGCCGCAGTTCGGCTGCCTGCGCTTCGAGCAACTTCACACGCCCGTCAAGCGAGGCATCGGCAAGGCGGATCAACGGGGTGCCGGCAGCGACGACGGCGTCAGGTTTGGCAAGGATTTCGGTGACGATGCCGCCGGTGTCCGCCCTGACCTGGGCGCGATCGGGAATCCAGACCACGCCTTGGGCGATGGTGCCGTAAGGCAAGGGCGCCAGGAGAAGAAGCCCCAGAAATGCCGCCGTCAAAGCGCCGGTCACTGCCCAGGCGCGGCCGCGATTGCTGTCAAGCTTCGGTGACGTCAGCAGGTATTTCGCGCCCTTGAACAATGGCTGGACGAAGGTGTTGAACAAGGTCAGCAGCGCAAGCAGCACGCCGATGAAAAACAGCTTCGACGCCACCAGCAACGCTATCGTCAGGCTCAGGACGACACGATAGAGGAACGCAAGTACGGCGTAGCCGAACAGCCATTTGCGTTCGCCACGAGCCGAGGCGGGGTTCTCGACGTTGTCGACGCCGAGCAGGTAGCGTTGAACCAGATACCAGAAATATTTGTTGGCGCGGTTGCCGAGGTTGGGGATCTCGATCAGGTCGGCAAGGATGTAGTAGGCGTCGAAGCGCAGCAATGGGTTGCCGTTGAAGAAGATCGTCGACACGCCGCCGATCAGCATGACGTTGAAGGCTACGGCGCGGGCAAGGCCTGGCTCGGCGTTCGCCCAGAAGATCATGGCAATCGCCGCCAGGGCAAATTCGACCATGATGCCGGCGCCGCTGACCAGCATCCGGCGCCATTTTTCGCGAAAGCCAGTCGAGGCCGTCGCATCGACATAAGGTGCCGGCATCAGCACCAGCAACATGATGCCGACCTCATGCACGACGCCGCCGAAAGCCTTGGTCGCATAAGCGTGGCCAGCCTCATGGATGGTCTTCACCAACGGGTAGATCAAGACGATCATGGCGATGTTGGATGCGCTGAGCAGCCGGTCGGTGCCGTCGGAAGTAAGCTCCGGCCAGTGCATCACCGCGAGAACGATGCCGGTGATGACCAGCGCCAGCCAGGTCATAAAGCCGTAGATGGTGAACAGCGGCCGGACCAGCGGCATTGTTGCATCGAGGAAGGCATTGGGATCGAAAAGCGGCAACCTGAGCGACATCGGGTTGCGCAGCTTGTTCATCACCTCGCTTCGCGCCTGCTTGGCCGAGCGCTCGCCAAGTTCCTGGAAATCGGGCGGCATGGCTCCCTGCAACAGGTCGGAGCCGTGCAACTGGGCAAGCAGTTGGATCGCTTCGTCCTGGGTCGGGGGATCGTCGCCGGCACGGCGGCCGACCATGTCCCAGATTTCGGCAAGCGTACGCTTGCCGTCCATCAGCGACACGAACAGGTTGGACGACGGCGACAGCCGGTGGAAGCGGCCTGTCTGGTGATCCTGCAACACGTACCAGACCTCACCGCGGAATTGCTGGCGGTGAATCTGGGCGTGGCTGCGCAGCCTGAGCTTGAGATCGGCGACGCGGTACCAGGATGGGCTGAACAACGACCTTGCCATGAGGCTACCTCACGGCATCCAGCGCCACGTGGCGAGCCGCAGCCAGTCGAGCATCGGTCGCGTCCAGATCGTTATGAGTGGTTCGGTTGCGATGTCGATCTTGGCAATGCCGATCATTCCGGGGCGAAGGCTGTCCGAGTTGCGTGTCAGCGCACCTTCGACCTGAAACAGGTTCTTGCCTTCATGCGACTGCGATACCGGGGTCACCTTGGTGACAGTCACCCCAAAGCCTTGCTCGGGCAGGGAGGTGAACACAACCTCACCCATTTGTCCGACTTCGATGGATGCGATCTGGCGTTCGTCCACCTGCATGACGACGCGGTAATCAGTAAGCGGCGCGATCTCGAACAGTGTTTCGCCGCGGCTGACCGAGCCCCCGATACGCTGGCTCAGATCGCCCGAGACCACCATCCCGTCGAAAGGCGCGATCAGTTTCGTGCGCGCGATCTGCTCATCGATGAGCCGCAACTGTGCGTCGGCCTGGTCAATCTGGCTCTTGACCACGTTGATGGTCGCCGGCTGGCGGCTTGCCAGTGCGCGATCATGTTCGAACACGCGTTGCTGGCGCTCTGTCGCCCAGCGCAAGCGCTCGAGCGATAGTTCGCGGTCCTCCAGCGTTGCGAGTGTATCGCCCGCCTTGACCATCTCACCAGCGCGCACGTTGGCTTGCTGGATATAGCCGTCATAGGCCGAGACGACGGCGCGGCGCTCCAGGCCTTCGATCTGGGCGTCGGCGTTGACGCGATAGGTGTCGGTTGCAAAGGCAAAGAAGGCGCACGCGGCAACGATGCCGGCGACCGCAAGCTTGCGCCCGATGTAGCCCGGCCCAAGCAGACGCTTGAGCTGCAGGCCAAACGCTTCGACCGCCTTGACGACAAGCCAGCGGTCGTTGCGCCGCTTCTCCTCAAGGATGGGACCGATCGCGGTTGCGATGACGTCGAGCAGGCGCACGGTCTCGGGATCGACGGCATGATCCTTGCCGCGCTCGAAGGTGATGGCACCGACAAAAGTGTCGACCACAAACAGTGGCACGGTGAAAATCTGCCCGTCATGCTGCATTTGAGCGAGATCGCGATGCGCGGTGGTGGCAAGTGCCTCATCCGCCCCGATCGGGTACAGGATCGAAGCGCGCTGATCGATTGCCTCATCCATCGCCGAGCCTACGGCGCGAACCAGGCTCATTTGTCGGCCAAACTGGGCCGTGTGAGAAATGGCTGCCAAACGCGTCGTTCCACGGCGGTGGAAACCAATGCTGACGCGGGCGCAATCGAAGCGGATCGCGAGTTCGGTGGCAGCAGCCATCGCTGCGGGTTTGAAGCGCTCATGCTCCAGTACGGTGGCAATGAAATCGAGCGTCGCGGCGGACTGGTCACGTTTGCCGCTGCTTGCCTCCATGCGCAGCCGACGCATGTGGTCCCGCAACCAGGCCGACCCCCATTGCAACTGGCGGATGGCGCCGCGCAATTCGTCCTTGGCGTGGGCCGGCTGCGAGATCGCCACTGCTATCGCGATCGTGGCGACCGTCTTGCCGTCGATCACGATAGGATATGCTACCGAAGGGGCTGTGTCGGCGGTGCCATTGGCCCCGCGCGCAACAGGGCGCGCTTCATCGACGGCGAGATCCGCAGTGGCCTTGAGGTCGGCTGGTTCGCCATTTGAGTCAGGCCAGGCGGCGAGCAGGCGAAAGCCGTTGGCTGTCGCATCGCGCACGATGCCGGCTGTAGCACCTGGAATCATGCTGCATTGGAGGGCCAGCCAGACTGTCGCCAGTTCGCTGGCGGTACGGGCTTCGTTGAGGCGCTGCCAAAGGGCTGGTTCAAGCACTGTGAGCGGGCGCGCGGTTGCTTGCGCATCCGCCAATTCCTCACTGTGCCTGGGGATGGTCATTGGCTGCGCCCGCTACTCCACGTCGAGGGGGCCGTAGCGGCTTTCGTGCTCGCGCAAGACGCCGCCGAGAACGGTCCAGAGCCGCTTGGCCGCCAGCGGCGTCAGGATGATGCGGTTGGACAGCTCAACAGTGACAGACCCGCCATCTTCGACATTCCAGGTTCGGTTGGTGCCGAAAAACATGTCGACCTGTTCGCGCGTGCCCTGGACATTGACGACATTGGCGAAATGGGTGGCCATGCGGTCTTCGATCCACTGCACGCCGCGCGCCGTGCCTTCGTCTCCGGAGGCTGGCTGCTTGCTTTTACCTGCCATGTGTTTCCCCGTAATGCGCACTGAGGCGCGCCGCCCCACGAAACATAGATGAAGCTTGCATCAGCGGATAGTCACATCCGCCGATTGCGTTAGCGAGGTCTTGCCGAATGCTCGCCGATCGGCGCGACCGTTCAGAAGCGGTATGCCAGTCCGATGCGACCCGACAGCAGCGAGGGCTTGATGGAAACCTGCTCTGTCTGCGAGTTGCCCAAGATCATTTCGTCAGTGGCCTTAGTGTACACACCTTCGATGCGCAGGGTCAGTTTCTCACTCAGAGCAGATTCAATGCCCGCGCCGACCTGATATGCGGAAAGCGTCTTGGTGCCGCCGTTCTCAAGCGCAAAGAAGTCCTCGTTGGCGTTCATAACCATGCCTGCAAAGCCGCCTTTGGCATAAACCAGCGTGGATGGGGTCGCGACAAAGCCGACCCGTGCTGAAATGGCGTAGGTCGCCTTAAGAGTGCCAAACAAAGTGGTCGCGCCGGTTGCAAACGAGTTCATGGACGGATCTTCGAACTTGGCATTCACGTAGGCGGCCTCAGCTTCCGCGCCGACGACGAAGATGTCGTTGATGAGGAAGTCGTAACCGACAAAACCACCGAAACCGAGCGCGTCGCTGGCAAATGGTCCGGTTGTGGCAACTGGGTTGTCAATCACCTCAAGCGTCGACTGACCGAAGCTGAAGGCTCCAAAGCCACCGGCGTAGAAGCCGGAAAACTGCATCGTTGGTGCTGGTTCGGCGGCGTGAGCAGAACCGTTCTTGGCGCCGAAGCGGTAGGAAAGTCCCGCGTTTACAACCAGATACTTGGGATCGAAGGCTTGAGAGTCGGCAGTAACAAATTCTTTCGAGGCATCAACGTAGTTGGCTTCAATACGGGCCGTTACGTTGTCAAACAGGAACGTCTCGGCACCGATGCCGGCTTTCGTCGCGCCGACCGATCCACTTGCCGTGCCAGTGAAACCCTCTTCGGCTTCCATGCTGATGGAGGCATATCCCAGCCGGCCATAAAACAGGGTCTCCGGTGTGACGAGATAGCCGACCCGGCCGGTAATCGAATAGGTCGATTTGACCTTGGCAATAGGGTTGTTCAATCCGCCGTTGAAGGGCGAAAAGGGCAAACTCATCTTGGTGTAGTCCAGTTCGAGACCGGCCACCCAACGACTGGCGAACTGATAGTCAAAGCCGCCATGGACCCCGTAGACGGCATCCTCATCCGAGAAGCTGTAATCGAGGTCGGTGGGAAAGCTTGGCAGGACGTATCCGAGACTGCCCGACGCGATGCCGCCATGCACGCCGACATAGAAGCCGGTCCAGTTGGGCGCCTGATATGTTGTCTCGACAGGGGCAGCCATGTCGGCAGCGAGGGAAGGGCCAGCAGTGCTCAGGATCGCGGTTCCGGCTGCCAGCGCAATCGACAAGAATCTAAGCATTTATGCGTGTCCCCTCGCTTATACTCAAACCGACTAACATGCGTTTTTTGAATATGTCAAAATAAAGATGCCCTTCATGATAGTCGTCGCTGCTCCGATGTAACGGGGCGTGTGATTTCAGCAACGGTTTTGAAGTCGTTTCAAGGCGATAAGTGACACTGGCGCGGCATGCAGAACATGGATTTGGAATACGATGCCATCGAATGTGTTTGAGATGGTCGACCGTTACCTCGCCACGGAGCTATCGGCGCGGGCGCTGGCGCTTGCGTTTGCGTGCGGCTGGATCGACCGGCTGGCGGCAGGCGACAGGCTGCATGCCCAGGCATTGAGCGAACTCGCGCAAATGCCGCAAGGCGGTGCGCAGGCCGTTCTTGACCTGCTGTCGGCCAGCAGGGTGGTTGAGAAATCTGGCGGCTATGGTCTGGTCCCGGAATTCAGGCAGGCGCTTGAGATGCGCGATCTGCTCGAAGCAAAATTGTGGTTTGCCAACCTCGTCGCGCCCGACGTTCATGAACACTTCGAGGCTTTGCTCACGGATGTGCCCCGCTTCATGGCCCATGCCAAGGTCTTCGAGCTGTTTCGTTACGATCGGTGTTTCGAGGTGACGCCCGAACACATGGAGCTGACACGGCGCTGGGTGTCCTACACTACGACCCTGACCCGGTACGAGGCACCCGCTGCGCTTGCTCGTCTCGATCTTAATGGCCACCACAGTATGCTGGATGTCGGAGGCAACAGCGGCGAGTTCGCAAGGCAGGCCTGCGCGGGCCAACCCGACCTTATCGCGACCGTGTACGATCTGCCCGCCGTTTGTGAGTTGGGCCGCGAACATGTGGCCAATTTTGCCGAAGGTTCGCGAATTAAATTCCAGGTCGGAGATCTGCGTGGGCAAGAGCTGCCGAGCGGACATGACATCATCAGCTTCAAGTCAGTACTCCATGATTGGCCTGAAGATTATGCGGCTGCATTCCTGGGCAAGGCGGTGGCAGCGCTCGAGCCGGGTGGCAGGCTGGTAATTTTCGAGCGTGGAACGATCAGGCTCGACGAGGCGCCGCTGACTTATGCCATGGTTCCCAATCTGGTATTCCTGCCGTTCTTCCGTGACCCCGGCCTGTATCTGGACACGTTGGCAGGCCTGGGCATGACTGACATCGCCGTCGAATGGATGGAGCTGGATATGCCGTTCTTTCTGGTCACGGCGCGGAAGCCCGCGCAATGAAGGCTCCGGTCATCGCGATCTCCGGCCACCCGGGAGGAGGCAAGACCACGCTGACCAAGGCTCTGGCCATGCGCCTTGGCGTGCCAGCTTTGCACTATGACGACTTCGAGACGATGACGAGCCGCCCGCCGGCGGACGTGCGCAGCTGGATCGAGAGGGGCTCGGACTACGACGAGATCGAGCTCGACCGTCTGGCTGGCGAACTTGTGCGGCTTGCGGGGGCGGGCGAACGGCCGAAATTGGTGCTGTTCGACACGTTGCTCGGACGCGCGCATCGCCAGACCGGCGAGCTGATCGACGTCCTGATCTGGATCGATACGCCGGCGGATGTCGCTCTGGCGCGCAAGATTGGCGAAGCTGCTGCCCGCGCCGCGCCGAACGAGTCGGCGGAATTCCTCGGATGGTTGCGCGCCTATCTCGACCATTACCAAGGTTTCATATCAGGCACATACGATGTGCAACGAAAGCGCGTGCGGCCGGGCGCCGACATTATACTCGATGGCCGGTTGGGGCAGCGCGAGCTGACCGAACAGGCGCTCTCCGCAATCTTGGCACGGCTTTGAGGGAACGGCATGGTTGCAGCTGAAAGCGATGAGCTGGTTGGCCTGACGATCGGCCCGGCAGGCCGTCGCCTGCTGTCGATGATCGAGCTGCTCGACGTTCCCTTCGGCCTTGAGCGTTCGATCAAGCTTGGCCAGAGCTCCATCAACCAGGATCGCTTCCTTGCGATTCTGCACAAGAGCTCGCTGGGCCCGAACCCTGAGGCCCGACTGGCCTGGTTTGCCGGCAAGCTGGGCATGCCCGACGACATGCTGGCAATCCTTGTGGCGCGCCTTGCCGACGCCGACATCGTGCAGTTCGGCTACGAAGGCGGCGCGGCCGGTGTCTACAAGGTCTACCTGGAGTTTCCCGCCGATGTCAGCGCTGCCCGGCTGGCTGGCGCGGTTAACGCTCCCGGCGATGTCCTCGTGCACCTAGCCGTCAAGTGGCAGGCTCAGCTCCCATATGACGCGGCGACCACGCGTTATGTCTGGCCGGCGGAAGCCAGGGGCATCGCGGCGATCAATGCGCGTCTGGCCACACCGGGTTTTGGCGGATTGCCGTCTGCTGTGGCCGCACAGGCAATTGTCGAGCGTGCGCGGCGGCGCTGCGAGGACGATCAGATCTTCTTTCTTGAGGTATCGGAGGAGGGATCTCCGCGTCGCTCCTTCGACGTCAACGCTTATGCTGCAGGGCTTGCGGTGCGCGAGGTTGTACCCGTTCTGCGTAGTCTCGCCCGCGCCTACGGTCTCGACAATCAGGAGTTGGACGGCCTGCTGGCCCGGCTTGGACCCGTGACCCTTGGCCATATCTCAGGCGGGCTCGGGCGCAACGGTCAGGATTTCACCACGCTGTATTTTGGCGTGAGTGGACGAAAGGGAACTGGCCGTGAACATTCTTGAGTGGGCGCAGCCGTCAGATCCCTACTTCGACTACTGCCTGTGGGACTATCGGCCGCTGGCGCCGACAGCGGGCAAGCTGCGCTCGTCGACGCTTCTGTGGCATTCGTTCGAGACATTGGGCGCTCCGCCACAGCTCGCCGAAATCGTGCGGGCGGTGCAGGCAGAAATAGGCGCATTCCGAACGGTCTGGGGGGTCAAGAAACTGGGCGACCGATACAGTTGGGAGCTCTATTTCTATGATTATGGCCGGCTGGAGCGAACGGTTTCGATCGAGCGCGTACTGGCGGCGATGGCACCGTTTGCGGGCTCCAATCTCGCCTTGTCGTCCAAGCGTCCGTATTTCATGTTTTCGATCGATCTGGACCAGGATCTGGGCGAGGGGCGTCGCAGCATCGACGAGCTCAGCGTCTATATGGGCAACCCGAGCGCGATGGTCTCGTCGGGGCTGTGTTACCAGCTCAGCCGGTCGGGACTTCGCTTCGACAATTTGTATTACTTCTTCGACCGCGAGAAGTACTGGGAGGACATCGTGGGCAAGGTGTGCACCTCGGCGCATCTCGACCTTGCCGGCCTCGATCCAGCGGCAATCCTGTGGCCGCAACTGTGCGACTGCGGCATCGTGGTGGTTGCCAACAAGAAGCATAATGACGGTGTGTATTTCTCACGCATCCGCATCGATCAACTGATCTGGTTCGTCGAAAAGCTCGATTATCCTTCCAGCCTTCAGCAGTTTCTCCGCGACAACAAAAGCCGTCTCGATCACATGCTCTATGATGTCGGCATCGACTACCGTATGATCGAGGGACGCATCGAGATACTCAAGAGCGCCTATTATGGCGTTGTCTGAGCCGCGGGACGCCTGATGGCCATCTACGACCACTCCAAATACGTCTCGCTAACGATGGAGTTCCGCTGCAACCTCGCCTGCAAGCATTGCATGATCGAGGGCACGATGGACAGGCTTGCGCCGCAAAGCGACGAAGTCTTCGCGAGGCTGCTCGAGCACAACGCCCGCACCGGGGACTGGACGGGGCTGATCCTGACCGGATCGGAAATCACGCTCCGGCGAGATCTGCCCGAGCTGGCGCGCCGGGCGCGGGCGGCTGGCTTCAAGCACGTCAGGATCCAGACACATGGCATGCATCTGGGGCGGGCTGCCTACAGCCAGATGCTTGTCGAGGCCGGCGTCGATGAATTCTTTGTCAGTGTCGCAGGATCGGGTGCGGCAAGCCACGATGGCATTACGACCGTTGCCGGATCGTTTGACAAGACGCTGAGGGGGCTGGAAATCCTCGATAGCTATGACGGGGTGGCGACCATCACCAACACTGTGGTGACCGAGGACAGCTATCGCCTGTTGCCGGGCATCGTTGGTGCGCTCGGCCACCTTCGCAAGCTGACCCAGATGGAATTCTGGTTTTATTTCCCGATGAAGGAAACGGACGAGAAAGGGCTCGTTGCCAATCACCTTGATGCATTGCCCTATTTGCGTGAGGCCACCCGTATGGCGCAGGCGCTGGGTCGAGAGGTCGAGATCAAGAACTATCCGGAATGCTTGCTGGGTGCAGATTCTATACTTTTGGTTAACGACCAGCCGCAGCTGTTCATCGACCCTGCCTTCTGGGACGAGTTCGCCCGAAACGGCTTCTACCAATGTCCGCACCGGGACAATTGTGTTTCCAAGCAATGCCTTGGTCTCAACACCGCTTACATCAAGCGGTTCGGCGATCATAAGGATTTACTGCGGCCTTTTCTTGGTCCAGCTGCAGAATTCTAGCCTAGCCGCATCACAGCCTCTTTCCAATTGCTAATATGCAATGTTACCGTGCGTTACGTTGAACAGAATCTCATTAAAATTGCGTGCGGGCGGGGATGGCAAAACAACTTCTGATTTATGAGCGCGCCGTCCCGGTGACGCGCCAGGCCCACGGAGACCTCTCGGTCAAGGTTGGCAGCGATTTTTCTTACGCGCGCCATGTGAACTCGGTGCCACTGATGGCGGCCGAGTTCGCGCATGCCGCGGATGAGTACACGGTGGTCTTTGCCGGACAGGGCGAAGACATCATCCCGGTCGTTCTGCTGGGCGTGCGCGACAATGAAAACCTGTTCGTCGACGACAAGGGCAGCTGGGGCGGCAAGTATGTGCCGGCGTTCCTGCGCCGTTATCCGTTTGTGTTTTCAAGCGACGACGATGGCGCGAATTTTACGCTCTGCGTCGACGAGGAGTTCGAAGGCTGCAATCGAACCGGCCGCGGCGAGCGGCTGTTCGACAATGACGGCGAGCGCACCCAGTATCTCGAAAGCGTGCTCGGATTTCTCCAGGCCTATCAGGTGCAGTTCCATCGCACCCGCGGCCTGACCAAGCGCCTCAACGAACTCGGCCTGTTCGAGTCGATGCAGGCGCGCTTCACTCTACGCAACCGGCAGGTGCTGACGCTGTCGGGCTTTCTTGCGGTCAACCGCGAGCGTCTCAAGGCGCTTAGCGGCGAACAGTTAGCGGAACTGCAGGCATATGACGATCTGGAATTGATTTACCTGCATCTCTTTTCCATGCGCCACCTGACCTCGACGGCAGAGCGCATTGGAGCGGGAGCTGTGGGGGGCGAGCAAGTCAACGCTAAAGAGCAGACGGCTCCGGAACCAACGGCGGCATAGGTTGTACGGGAGCGCTTGGCGCTCCCGTTTCCGTTCCGGGAGGCGGCAGGCTGGGACCGATAGGCCCCGGCCCTTTGTGCGTGGTGGGCGAAGGGGAGAAGGGGCATGGCGTTTCCGTTCAAGTCGGAAGGGGTATCGGGACGTCCGATATCGCACCGCCGCGCGAAGCTGTCGGAGGTCCTGTCGGCCAAGCTGGCGCGTCTGGCGCGTGGTTCGCGCGTGCAGCGCGAACTCGCCGATCGCGTCCGCCTGATCTTCGATCCGCTCGAACCGCGCCTGCTGCTCAACGCCGACCTCAATGTCAACCTTGCCACCGATGGCGTCGACATCGACCACCAGATCCTCGTCCGCCTGATCGAGGAGGTCGAGAACGTCAACAATGTCGCGACCACGATCCAGCGTGTCGAAATCGTCGACCAGGCGCGCGGCGGCAAGGTACTGGCCTTTGGCGACCTCAGCACGATCACCGGCATCACCATTTCAGGCGGTGCCGGCAATGACACGCTGACCATCGACGAGGATTCATTCGGGGGGCTGACGCTCGCGCCTGAAATCTCGTTCAGCGGTGGAGCCGGCAACGACCGTATCGTGTTCGATTCCTCGGACAATACCGCCTGGAATCTCACTGGAAACAACACTGGCAACCTTGTCGGCGACAAGGTCAAGGCGAAGTTCGATGGGGTTGAAAACCTCAGTGGCGCGCATAACAACAACGACACTTTCACGATCGGTGCGGCCGGCCGGCTGTCGGGCGCAATCGATGGCGGCTATGGCGGCAAGGACACGATCGTTTTTGCCGGTGCCACGGCCACCGCGATCGAACTGGGTTCGGCAGGCTCGGGCAAGCTGACCGTCGGCGGGCAGGGCCTCTTCTTCGAGAATATGGAGCCGTTCAACCCAGGCGTTGCCGGCCACCTGACCCAGGACCTGTCGGCTCTGGTAAACGCTGCGACAAACAAGAACGTGGCGATCTCGGCATCCGGCGGCAACCTGGTCGTCACCATCGACGGCGCGGCGACCAACATTGCCGCGCAGACGTCGCTGTGGCTCTATCTCGGCGACAATGCCAACGTCACGACGATCAGCTCGCTGCCGGCATGGGCCAATTTTTCGCTGATGCTCGATGCCGGCGAGGAGATTGTCGTCAACGCTACGCTCACCGCGGCTGGAACGCTCGGGCTCAGCGCCGAAGACATCAACATCGGCGCAAGCGCTGTCATCAGCGCCAAGTCGATCGACCTCAAGGCGATCGATCACCTGCGCACCTCGCTTGGAGCAGCCGGCTCCGGAGCGACGCTGAGCGCAAGCAGCACGACCTCCGCCACCATCACCATCGCAGGTTCGCTGACGGCGACCAATGGAGCGGTCAAGGTTGCCGCTCGCGCAGCCAATGTGCTCAAGATGCACGGCAAGGCTGATCCGGCGCTGCGCAACAT
The DNA here is from genome assembly GCF_044056035.1 of Aminobacter sp. UC22_36. Lineage (NCBI taxonomy): Bacteria > Pseudomonadati > Pseudomonadota > Alphaproteobacteria > Hyphomicrobiales > Phyllobacteriaceae > Aminobacter > Aminobacter sp. UC22_36. The sequence goes on along the minus strand of NZ_CP171995.1, from coordinate 480,515 downwards.
CGTCGCCACGCTGGACAATACCGCCACCATCGCACTTGCCTCGACAGCGCGCCTCAACGGCAGCAGCACTGCCGTCAGCGCCAAGACCGATGTTGACGTCGACATCCTGCTGACCGAGGTGCCGCTGCCCAATTTCCTCGGCCTCGGCGAAATCACCCTGCCGACAGACGCGCTGAATGGCATCCTGCCGGCCAGCCTGATCAACGAGGTATTCCCCGACGGTATCATCAACACCGGCAGCGAGGCCTTCACCAACCTGATCGCTGTCGGCCAACTGTCGATGGACAAGCTGCGCGAGGTCGCCGCAAACATTGCCGATTTCAGCAACGCGCAGGTCGAATCCGACGTCACCGTCACCAACAAGACAGCAGTGACCGTCGATGCCGCAGCCCAGATCACCCAGGCCGGCGGTGCGGTCGGTGGTTCGAGCGAAGTGGCGATCTCAGCCAGCGACGAAAGCCTCGTCCGGGTTAAGATCCAGACCGAGAAGGATGCGCTTATCCCGGCGCTGGCGACGATCGTCGTGTTTTCGGCAATCGATTCCGACGTCGACGTGTCGCGTACGACCGAAGTTGTGGTCGGGCCGGCCACGGCGGCGGTTGTCACAAAGCCAACTGTCATCAACGCTGCCGGCGATGTCGCCATTGCGGCGCGCAATGCTGGTGAGGTTCGCAACGACATCGCCTCGAACAGCATCGGTTCGGTGACCAACGATGCGACCGAAACGGCGACGGCGTTGGTGCGTGGCGTCACTGTCGTCGCTGGCGGGCTGAACGTTACCGCCGAAAGCGACACCATCTACCGGGCATCGAGCCTCGATGCGGAAAATCGCGTCACCGGCGGCACCACCGCTGGCATCGACGAAAGCGCGGTCACGGCAGGGGCGGGCGGGGTGACAGTGGTCGCCGCCGACCGCTCTGAATTCGAAGCCACGGCGCTGCCGTTCCAGCCGCGCATGACGGAGACCGACGCCAAGGCCAAGAAGCACATCGCACGGGTCAGCTCGATCAACGAGGTCACCAAGACGACAGCAGCGGTGCTGTCGGAGTCCGTGGTCACCAGCGCCGGCGCGATCGTCGTTTCGGCGATCAACGAGACCAAGCTGTCGGCATTTGGCCTATCGCTGCCGATGGAAGAGGCGCTCGAAGACAGTGGCGACGATCCGACCAACCAGGTCAACGCCAAGAAGGTCAATGCCGGCGTCCTGGTGGCCAACATCGTCAACGGCTCGACACTGGCGACTGTGTCGGCAAGCAACATTTCGACCAGCAATGGCGGCGACATCAAGGTCGAGGCCGTCGACGACACGTTCCTCGACGCGACGATCTACATCAATATCGACGGGCGCGGCGGCGTCGGCCGCCTGCTCAAGGGTGGCGCCAAGGCGGTTACCGGGCTCGAGGCGATGAACATTGTCGGCTTCAAGGTGCCGGGCATCGCCCAGGCAACGCTTGACGCCATTTTGGGAACCTCCTTCTGGACGACCGAGGAACAGGTTCAGGTCAAGGCGTCGATCACCGATTCAATCGTCAGCGCGGCTGGTGCCTTGTTGGTCGCAGCAGCCTCCAGGGGCGTGGTGAATTCGACGGTGTCGAACACCTCGCGCGCCGAGGCGACCGGCCTGCTCAAGATCAGCGCCAAGGCCATGGGCGTGGTTCTGGCGACCAACCAGGTCAGCCGATTGGCTTCTGCTTTCATCGATGGTGGCACGACCAACAAGTCGGTCAAGGCTGCTGGCGCGATCACCGTGACGGCGTCTGATGACACGACGGTCAATTCGAACGTCAAGATCGTCTCGTCTGGCATCGCTTCCAGTGACGGCGGGTTGCATTCGCTCGAGCGGACGATCGATGGCGTGCTGGGCAGCCAGGTTGGCGGCGACCGCAAGCTCGTGGACGGGCTTGTCGTGCCTGTCGCCTATGGCACGACGGTCGGCCTCAACTACGACACCATCACCGACGGCTTCAAAGGCGCCATCAACGTCAAGACCGGCGACGTCGTTGCCGTGGCCAAGCTCGGCGAGGCTGGCAAGCTCTACAAATATATTGGCACCGACCAGACGATCAATTTCAAGCTCAACAATCCGGCGCGCAATTTCGACGACCCAGCCTACTGGCAGCTGATCAAGGGCGAGCCGGGGCAGGTCTATACCTATCTCGGCGCCGACAATCCGACGCTCAACCTGCTGAACGTCGATTTCACCGACCGCGACCTGTGGAAGCCCAACACCGACTATTCGATCGTCACCGACAAGTACAATCTGCGCGCATCCGGCGGCGCTGCGACCGGTGCGGCACTTGTGTTCAACGACGTGCGCGGCGGTGCGACTGCCCTTGTGCGCAAGGTCGACCTCGAGGCCGCCAGTCTGAGCGTCACGGCTGAATCGATCGGCAGGATCGAGGCCAATGCCGACATATTGAGCGAGGCCAAGGGCGGTTCGCCGTTCAACCAGGACAAGCTGATCGAAAAGGTCGCGCCGAAAGGCGCCAAGGGCTTCCTGTTCAAGAAGTTTCTTTCTGGCGGCGGCACGACCAAGGCGCAGAGCGCGGTCGTGGCCACCAACCTCATCCAGGGCCAGACCTCGGCCAAGATCGAAGACGCCAAGCTCGGCACCGATGCCAACAAGATTGGCGACGTCACGGTTGTCGCCGAAAACAGCTCGCACATCGTTTCCGAAAATTCGACCGTTGCCACCGCCGCGAACGGCAACAAGGCGTCGGCGTTCCAGATCTCCAACAATACGATCGGCTGGGAACGCGGCAACCTGCTGTTCAATACGGTGGAGACGCTGCTCGGCGACGTGGTCCACAATATTGCCGAACCGGCGGGCGCGTCGGACATCCGGCTGCGCACGGAAAATCCGTTCAACGTCGAGGCCTCGATCAGCAATACCGACATCACGTCCAATGGCGATGTGTCGGTGGAAGCGGTTTCCGAGGCGGTGATCTCTGCCTCCATCGACAACCGGGCAACCGCATCCTACGAAGCCCTGTTCGACGGCAAGGTGACAAGCACCGGTGCCGTCATCTCCGGCAACAAGGTCAGCAGTGCCGCGATTGCCAAGATCAGTGGCGGCACGGTCAAGGCGGACACCGTCAGCGTCAAGGCGCAGGACCGCGCCGAGATCGACGTGAGCACCAGCCTTGGCGTTACTGCCGAGCTCGACAACACCAATGGCGCTGACATCGTCAACTCGATCGCCAGCAACATCCTTGACGACTACGACTACACGACCAAATCCGGTACACCGTCGCTCAATCTCGGCGACAAGGTGCGCATCAGCTCGGCCGACGATTACGCCGGCACCGGCGACAAGGGCGCGATCTACCAGTACATGGGCGCCGACGGCACGTCGGTTAACCTCGCCACCGCCAATTTCAACGATTTCGGCCTGTGGAAGAAGCTCAACACCGAAAGCCTGATCCCGGCATCGATGGTCAAGACCGGCCTTCTCGCACTTGGCATGGACGAAAAGTCGGTGGTCGGCAACGCCACCAGCAAGGGCGGCATCTTCGCCCGCAACCAGGTCAAGTCGAATGTCGAGGCATCGCTCATCGACACGTCGGTCACGACTGTCGGCGACGTCACGGTCGACGCCAAGGAGTCGGCCAAGATCAAGGCCGTCGACAACAGCGTCATCGACGGCTGGGACAGCACGGCCGGCATTTCCGTCTCCAACACGGTGCAGGGCGGCGCCAAGGCCGGTGTTGAAAACAGTTCCGTCATCGCCGGCGTAAGCGGCGATCTCAATGTCTCGGCGCGCACCGACGCGACCATCGATGCGACCGCGCTCAGCAAGTTGACCAGTTCGGGCAAGACGATCGGCTTCGTCATTGCCTTCAATGCCGTAGGCTACGAGCCGGGCAACCTGTTGTTCGATGCCGTCGACACGCTGATCGGCTCGCCTGAAATCGGCAAGGCCCTGAAGGCCGAGAGCCCGGTTCTGACCACTGCCTACATCAAGAATTCCAGCATTGATGTCGGCGGCGACATTGCGCTCGTGGCGGTCAATGTGGCCGGCATCAAGTCGGTTCTCGGCGCTGAATCGCTGATGGAATGGGAAAACGACTTTGCCGCCGGCGCCAAATATGGCGTGAGCGGCACAGCGGCTGGGGCAATCCTTGCCAGCAACAAGGTTTCCGCCGGCGCATCGGCCTATATCGACAACAGTGCGGCTGTCGATGGCTCGGGCAACGCAACCAAGACCGTCAAGGCTGGTGGCAAGGTTGACATAAAGGCCGACAACGCGGCGACGATTTCGGCTGACATCAAGGTGGTGGCGACAGCGCTGCCGGCAAGCACGCTGAACGCCTTGACCGACCTGATCGGCAATGCCGCCGAGCGGCTCGGCGCAGGCGATTATGACTTCACGACCAAGTCGGGCGTGCGCTCGCTCGAGCAAGGCGACAAGGTTCGTGTCGCGCTCGACTATCTCGATGCCGAAATCGATCTCGATGTGGTCACCGATGCAAGCGCTGCGGTAGACATCATCAAGGGCGACCGGGTCGAGACCGGTGGCAAGGTCTACCGCTATCTTGGCGACACCACGATCACCACGCGCGGCGGCATCAATGTTGCCAACGCCGCGCTCTGGCAGGAAATGGACGTCAATTCCGGTGAGGTCTACGAATACATCGGTGAAACGCCACTGGCGAATGTCGACCTGACTGATGTCGACTACGGCAACATCCTGCAATGGAAGCAGCTCAGGACGTCCGATTTCAAGGACATCTTCTTCCCCGAACTCGGCAACATCGTTACCACCAACGCCAAGGCGATAGGCCTGGCGATTGCCTACAACGATACACGCGGCAACGCGCATGCCTATATCCAGGGCGCAAAGGTCGAGGCCGGCGGCGCGGTCAATGTCGCGGCGACGGGCGCGTCGACAATCACCGCCTATACCACCAGCACCGTCACCGCCTCGGGCGGCAGCAGCATCAACGGCACCGGCAAGGTGCTGGGCTTCAACGGCCAAATCGTTACCAACGTCGTGCTTGGCAAGACCATTGCCAGCATCGACAGCAGCAACGTCAAGGCTGGCGGCAACGTCACGGTTACGGCTGAAAACGAGGCGCGTATCGACGCGCGGCTTTATTCGTCGGGCAATTCGGCGGCGACCTCGGTCGGTATCTCGCTCGCCTACAACTCTGTCGGTTGGGAAGCGCAGAACCTGCTCTTCAACACCCTCGACACGCTGGTTGGCGCTCCTTATCTCGCCGACAATGCCTTTGACGGCAACATCGGCGCCGATGCTACGGCCTCCATCCTCAAGAGCACGGTGGACGCAGGTGGCAAGATCCGTGTTTCGGCGGAGTCGGATGCCCAGATCAACGCCACCGTCAGCAATGCGGCGGTAACCGACACATCAGCGCTGAAAGGCGCTTCTGGTGCCTCCTACGGCGCCATCATCGCACCCAACAAGGTCTCGGGTGCGGCCAAGGCGACCATCGACAATTCGGGCACCACGGGCAAGACGATCAAGGCCGCCAACGGCGTGTCGGTGATCGCCGACGATGCGGTCGGTATCTATTCCAATGCCAAGCTGGTGGCGTCGACGACGGTGACCAATGACGGTGGCGCCGGCATCATCCAGGAAACGCTCAACGACCTGTTTCCGGCTGACTACGACACCCGCCCCGACGCCGGGGGCACCAAGATCCGCGACATCAAGTTTGGCGACCGCATCCGCATTGCCGACGACTATCTCGGCAGCATCGCGATCGATCTCAACAACGTGCTGCCGCCGTCGAAATTCCCGATCAGCAATGGCGATGCCATCCGCTTCGAAGGCGTCGGCGACGATGCCGGGGCGATCTATCAGTACAATGGCGACGATGCGATCATCGATCTCGAAGCGCTGGTGGCGGGCGGCGAGGCCAATCTTGGCGCCGACTGGACCAAGGTCGGCGGCAACGCCGGCAGCATCTATATCTTCATGGGCTCGAACGCGCTCGGGCAGGATATCGACCTCACGCAGACCGATTTCACCGATCTCGGCCTGTGGAAGGAAGCGCCCGAAGCGACTGTCCTTTTGCAGGAACTGAACCTGTCGGCGTCGCCGTCGAAGGCGGTCGGTGGGCTGGTCGTCATGAACGACGTGCGCGGCGGATCGTCGGCAACCATCGCCAACGCCAATGTGACGGCGACTGCCGGCGACGTCAGCGTCGTTGCGCTGGAGAGCGCGGTGATGACCGCCAAGGTCGACAGCGCAATCTCGGCATCGGGCGGTAGCTCGGTCGACTGGGACGGCGACAAGAAGACGGGCGCTGCCGACACCAATCCAGGCACCAAGCACAAGCCCGGATCGCCGGCCGACCCGGCAGCCGACACCACACCGGCAGGCCAGGAAAACAACACCGACAAGGTGCTGTCGATCAATGGCACCATCGCCACCAATCTGGTGCAGAGCAGCGCTGTCGCCAAGATTTCCGGTTCGATCGTCACCGCCGGCGGCGATGTCAGCATTTCGGCGGAAAACGTCTCGCGCATCGATGCCGATACCAAGAGCTCGGCCTATACGACGGGCGGGGATTCCGTTGGCGTCACCCTTGCCTTCAACACCATCGGCTGGAATCCGACCAATGTTCTGTTCAACGGCGTCGACGCGCTGTTGGGCGACGACCTGATCGCCGACGCATTCGGTGGGCGCAATCCGTCCTTTACCGAAGCCGCGATCGTCGATTCGGGCATTTCGGCAGGTGGAAACCTGTCGGTGACGGCCGACAATCGTGCCAGCATCGATGCCGAGGTCGGCAATGAGGTGACGTCGGAATCGACGTCGATCAGCGGCACCGACGGCAAGGCGATCGGCTTTGTCATTGCCTCCAACAAGGTGGCGAGCGAGGCCAAGGCCTATATCGACAACTCCGGCAATGCGACCGCAGACATCGATGCCGTCGGCGTGACGGTCAAGGCGACCGACGATGCCACGATCACCTCGAAAGGGGAGATCAAGGCGCTCACCCTGATCAAGAACGACTACGGCATCAGCGTCGTTGCCAATCTCGCCAAGTCGGCGTTCGGCAATTACCAGTTCACCACCCGGTCCGGCTCCCAGACGGTCAACAATGGCGACCTGATCTATATCGACACCAGCATTCCCGGTGGCCCGCAGGCAGGCGAGCTGTGGGAGTTCGATGGCGCGGACGGATCGACGATCAACTTCGACAACTTCACCGGCGCTGGCTGGTCGAAATACATCGTCAATGACGTCATCGACTTCATCAACGACAACCTTGTGCCGAGCCTTGCCGGCGGCAGCGCCATCGGCGTGGGCGCGCTGGTCATCCGCAACGACATCGACAGCGGCGCCACCGCCAAGCTGTTGAATGCCGACGTCAACGCCACCGGCAATGTGCTCGTTTCGGCCAAGCAGACGAGCGAGATCATCGCCGACGTCAAGGCACGGGTCGAAGTGACCGGCAGCGCCAAGGGCAAGTCGATCGCCATCAATGGCGTGATTGCCACCAACAATGTGCTGAACTACGCCAAGGCGACAGTCACCGGCAGCGAGGTCAGCGGCGCCGATCTCGACGTGCTCGCCGAAGGTGGCGCCACGATCAAGGCGACCATCGACGCGGACACCATCGCCAAGCAGGTTGCCGCCGGCATCACGCTGGCCTTCAACACCGTGGGCCTTGCCGGCCAGAACTTCCTCTTCAACACAGTCGACACGCTGCTTGGCACCGATCTGGTTGGAGCCATTTCGGGCCTCGACCCGAATGCGCAGATCCAGGCCCTGGTCACCAGTTCGAAGATCGACATGACCGGGGACGTCTTGGTCTCGGCCAAGGCGAGCCAGGTCATCACCTCGGAAATCTCCAATTACGTCAAGACCCTGCGCGGCGGTGCGCCGACCGCCGTCAGTGTTGGCGGTGTGTTTGCGCTGAACCGCGTCTATGCGGTCGTCGAAGCGTCGGTGACAAGTTCCGCCGACATCGATGCTGACGGAAGCTTCACCGTCAGCGCCACCAACACCAGCAGCATCACCTCGAAGGTCGTGGCTCCGGTCATCGCCATCAACTACACCTATGGGCAGAACCCGGATGGGAAGTCCGTGTCGATTGCGCCGGTGGTGTCGCGCAATGCCATCGATGCAAGGGTCAAGGCGTCGATCGACGGCGTCACCGACCTCGATGCGGCAAGCGTCAGGGTGGAAGCGACCCAGGCAGGCAAGATCGACGCGACCGCTGCGGCGGCCGCGGTGTCGGTCGCTGTCGGCACCGGCAAGGGTCTCGCTGTCGGCGTCGCCGGGACCATTGCCTTCAACACGATCGTGGGCGGGGTCGAAGCGCTGATTTCGGCCAGCGACGTCAACGCCTCCGGCAATGCGGCCGGCGATGGCGTCACCGTTTCGGCGACCAACAGCGCCGACATCGATGCCACCATTGCGGCTGCCGCGGCCTCAATCGCCGGCGGCTTCTCCGGCTCGGGCACCGCCGTGGCAGTCGGCATCGTGCTGGCCTTCAACTATATCGGCTACACCGGCAGCATCACGCAGGCGGGTGTCGCCAAGCCGCTCAAGACCGATGCGCGCATCAGCAATGCGACCGTCACCGGCAACAAGGTCTCGGTGCTGGCGACGTCGAGCCAGACTATCGACGCAACCACGGTGGCCGCATCGGTCGCCATCGGTCTGGCGGGCTCCGGTGGCGCTACCGCATTCAGCGCCGGTGGCGTGTTTGTTCAAAACAGCATCGCCGCCGACACGATCGCCGCCATCGATGGCGGCACCGGCGGCCACTCCAGCATCACCGCGCGTTCCGGTGGCATTGTCGTCGACGCCAAAAATCTGAGCAAGATCAAGTCGCTCTCGGCGGCGGCTACGATTGCCGCCTCGTTCTCCTCGAAGAATGCAGTCGCCGTGTCGATCGGTCTCGACATCGCCTTTAACGACATCAAGGGCAGCGTTGCAGCCAAGGTCAACGACGCCACCCTCAGCTCCGATGGCGCCATTGTCGTCGATGCGGAAAACAAGGCTGAAGTCCAGGCAATCGCCGTTGCCGCGTCTGCGTCGGTTACGATTTCGGGTGGGCGCTCGATCAGCTTCAGCGGCGCAGGTGCGACGGCCAAGAACGAGATCGACGTCGACACCGAAGCATCGATCAGCAACAGCGTCATCACCAAGAGCGGCGCCATCACCGTCGAGGCGTCGGCCGAGCAGAAGATCACGGCCACCGTGCTTGCCGCATCGGCTGGCGTCGGCATAGGTTCGACCGGTATCGGCGCGTCCATCGGGGTTGCAGTTGCCATCAACAAGATCGGCAATGGCGCGGGCGACCGCAGCAAGGTCCTTGCCTTCATCAAGGACAGCGCCGTCAAGTCGTCGGGTGCGCTTAGCGTCACAGCCTTGTCCAGCCAGGACATCGACGCCATCGTTGCCGCCGGTTCGGTGGCGATTGCCGGCGGCTCGACGGGCGTCGCGGCAAGCGGCGCAGGGGCTGGGGCGAGCAACGTCATTTCGGTGGCAACCCAGGCCTATATCGACGGCGATGGCACGACCGATGTCGGGCAAGGCGTGACGGCCGGCGTGAACGCCGCCTCGATGCTGATCACCGCCGAAGACAAGTCCGACATCTCGGCATTTGTTGGCGCCGCCTCGATTGGCTTTGCGGTCGGCAGCACCGGCGTCAGCGTCTCGATCGGCCTGTCTTACGCCGAAAATACGATCAGCAACGACATCTATGCGGGCATCCGCAACGCCAATGACGAGGTCAAGGCAACCTCGTCGAGCCTGGTGATCCGGGCCAAGGATTCGTCGAAGATCAAGACCGAGTCGGTTGCGGCGTCGTTCGCAGCCGGCATCGGCTCGACCGGCATCGCCATTTCGGGCGCCGGCGCGGTCGCCAAGAACACCATCGACACCGACACCAATGCCGTCATTTTCAACAGCCAGGTGAACGGTCGGGCGCAGTGACAGTCGAAGCGCTGTCGACGGCCAAGGTCGAGGCGATCATCGCAGCCCTTGCGGCAGCGGTGGGTGCCGGATCCACCGGTATCGGTGCGGCGATCGGCATATCAGTCGCCATCAACCGGATCGGCGATTGGGACGTCCCGGTCATTCCCAACAGCAACGAAGCCGATGTCTTTGTCTCGCCGGTGTTGCGGGCAAATGGCGCCAGCGGCGTCCGCGCCTATATCGGCGAAAGCGATGTCACGGCTGGCGGCACGCTGTCGGTCAAGGCCAGCTCGGAACAGGAAATCAAGGCCACGGTCCTGGCTGGCGCCGTGGCGCTGGCCGGCGGCAGCGTTGGCGTGGGCGTCGGCGGATCCGGCGTCTACACCGAAAACATGATTGCGGTCGCCACCGATGCGATGATCACCGGCAAGTCGAACGACCTTGCCGTGATCCGCGCCGGCAACCTGCTTGTCGAGGCCAAGAACAAGGCCAAGATCGACGCCATCGCCGGTGCTGCAGCCGTTGCAGGCGCGGTTGGCTCGGTCGGTGTCGGTGTCGCGGTCGGCATATCGATCGCCAAGAACACCATCGCCAACGACGTCAATGCCTATCTCCGCTATGCCGACGTCGCCGTCACCGACATCCCGGTACACGATCCGGTCTACAACGCGCAGTTCGTGCTGCAGAACGATCCCGGCACGGCTGCCACCCCAGGTTCGATTACCGTCCGTGCCATTCAGGAAGCGACCATCAAGGCCGATTCCGTTGCAGCGGCCGTGTCGGTCGCTGGTGGCGGGGTTGGTGTTGCGGTTTCCGGCGGTGGTGCAGGGGCGTCCAACGTCATCTTGGGCGGCACCCGCGCTTTTGCCGAAAACAGCCTGCTGAAATCTGGCGGCGACATCGCCTTCGACGCGTCGAACACCTCGTCGATCACCGCCTTGGTGGGCGCGGTCGCAGCCGGCGTCGCGGTCGGTGGCGTTGCGGTCCAGGCGTCGGTCGGTGCCGGCATTGCCTACAACAATATCGGCTTCAACCATGCGGGCACGCGCATGCCTGTCGAGGTGCTTGCCTATCTCAAGGAAACCAGCGTCGACAGCTGGGGCGATGTCGCGGTCAAGGCGAACTCCAACCAGACCATCAACGCCACGGTTGCGGCCGGCGCGGTTGCGGTTTCCGCCGGCAAGTTCGCCTTTGGCCTTGCCGGTGCGGGCGCGTCGACCAAAAACATGGTTGCGGCAGAGGTGAAGGCCTATGTCGACGGCGACGGCGCCAGCAACCTGATCAAGGTCGCAACGCTCGACATCGGCGCCCAGGATCAATCGACGATCAACGCATTTGCCGGTGCAGCCGCTGTCTCGCTGGCCATCGGCCTCGGTGCGGGCGCAGTCTCCATCGGCGTTGCCGAAGCGGTCAACCTGATCGATAACGATGTTGTCGCCTATCTGACAAGCGCGGCCAATGTCGTGGTGACGGGAAACATTCCGGTCCAGTCGAACGGCTTCATCTACCGCGGCTTTGCGAGCACACCGCGGCCCGGCACGGGCAATGTGTTCAACGGCGTGTACGTTCCGGCCGTTTACGACCGCGTCATGCCCGCTTATGCGGTCGGAACCGGATCGCTGCAGATTGCGGCGCTGTCCAATGCCACGCTGACCTCCAATGCGGTCATGGCGGCGGTGTCGGCCGCAGCCGGCATCGGCGGCGCTGTTTCCGGCGGCGGCGCGGTCACCAAGAACACGGTGACATCGACCACAACGGCGTGGATCGCGTCGAGCATCCTCCAGGTCAATGGCGACGTCACGGTTTCGGCACGAGACACCACAACCGTCAGCACGATGGTCGACGCGATTGCGCTGGCCATCGGCCTGATCAGCGTTGCCGCATCCGGCGCTTCGGCCGTTTCCCAGATCGACAATCAGGTCTCCGCCAGCGTCGACGGCTCTACGGTCAAGGCGCGCGATGTCGTGGTTGAAGCGGTGGCAACGCCGAAAGCCTATTCCGAAGCCAAGGGCGTCAATGCCGGTACGCTGGCGGTTGGCGTTTCCGAAGCCAAGTCGACCGTCGGCACGCGGGTCAGCGCGACCACTTCGACGTCGACCTACACCGTCGACAATCTCCGCATTGCAGCGGCGCAGACGCTGCCGTCGAGCGGCGACACCGCGGCAGCCAAAGCCCAGGGTCTGGCTGGCGGCTTGATCGGTGTCGATTCAACAATCACCGAGGCACTCAACACCAGCACTGTCCAGGCGCTCATTGGCGCAAGCGTTGCGATCACCGCAGCGCGCGCCGTCAGCATCGCGGCCCAGAACGACAGCCGCCAGAAGGCGGAATCCGACAGCGCCGCCTATGGCCTCGTTGCCGCAGGCGCCACCAAGGCGACGGCAAAGTCGCTGCCCAGGCAACAGGGCGGCGTCGATATCGCCAACACCCTTGCCCAGGTTGGTGCTTCGAGCATCATCAATGCCGGAAGCCTCACCATCTCGGCGCTTGGGTCGGATGACAATTTCGCCAGCGCCAATCCAGGGTCCGGTGGCCTCGTAGCCGGAGCATCTGCGGCGGCGACGACCGAGACGCGCGCCTACACCCAGGCCGTGCTGGGCGCGTCGGCTACGGTCAATCTGACCAAGGCGGCAACGCAGCGCGTGGGCGAGAGCGATCTCGCGTTCGAACTCTACAAGACCAAGGCCGGGCGCCTGACGGTCAATGCCGATCACCTGACGCGGGCGAACATCTCGATCAAGACGAGCGCCTACGGATTGCTCGCCGGGTCGGGAGCGGAGGCAGACAACTGGATCCGTTCGGATGTCGACGCCGTAATCGGCACTGGCGCCGTCGTTAACGCGGGGGCCATCGCCATAGGCGCGGTCAACCGGTTCGACAAGCCAAGCATTGGTGGCAATGTCGACGGCAGCACCGGAGGCCTGTTCACCGGCGCCGGGGTGACAAGCGAAACACATCTGACGCTGAACACCAAGATCACCGTCAACGACAACGCCAAGCTCACCGTCACAGGCAGCTCGCTCGAAGCCGGCGAGTTCTCGCTGAAGGCGATGAACAAGATCTTCTATCGCGAAGGCGTGGCCTACAAGGGCGGCGGTCTCGGCTCCGGCATCGGTGCAGAGAGCATTTTCGATGCCGAAAACCTCTACGCCACCGTGCAGCTGGGGACCAATCCTGCATCGGCGTCTTCGAACGGTGTGATGCTCAAGACGGCCGGCCAGATCGATCTCGCCGCCAACACACATGCTGATGCGCGCGTCGACGCCAGCGTCGACAATTACGGCGGCGTCACCGTTTCGGTTGCCAATGCAACGATCAAGCTCAGCCCCGACAACAACATCGTGGTCGGCCGCGGCACCACGATCGAGGCGCTGCGCGACGTCAACATGCTCGTTGGCATGGACGCCAATTTCAACCATGACCAATACAAGCTCGGCGTCTATGCCGATACCTTCGCCGGCAGCGTCATTCCGATCGACAACGTGACCGCCGATGTCTTCCTGTTCCAGTCCAACAACATCAGCATCGGCGCGCAGGCGCTGGTGCGCTCCGGCGGCAATGTCAGGCTGTTTGCCGATCGTTTCGGCCTGGCGCAGATGACCGCGCAGGGCAAGGCGGTGAACTGGGCGTCATCGCTGACGGGGGCGATCGACAGTGCCCTCGGCGGCAAGGCGCACGAACAGTTCGATGGCACCGCCCATACCGAGGCGCACGCCGTGGTCACCGTGGACGGCACGGTTCAGACCGGCATCAACCGCACCGTCAACATCGTCATCGACAGCATCGGCGGCACGACAGCCAATCCTACCGTCAACTATCATGGTGGCGAGGCCGACGGCTCAGGTGCTGCAAATGTCTCGCTGGGAGTTGGCCAGGAGCCGCTGCAGTCCAATTATTTCAGCGAGATCGAAAAAGCGCGCGAGAAGATGGCCGAGTACGGCGGCAACGCCGATCTGGTGGCATTCTACAATGGCGAGATCAGGCGGCTTGAGCGGGAGTTGTTGTTCCTCGGCCTGGCCGAATGGAAGGACGATCCCAACTACACTGGCTCGGGCACCCCGCCGCAAGTGCTGGTGCCGATCAAGAAGAACGTTTTGACCATCACCGTCGCGCCGATCTACGCTGCCGCCGGCTATATCGATATCCGCGCCGACGTGCTCCAGGGCAATGGCAAGCTCGACGCGCCCGGCGACGTCAAGGTGACAATCGAAAACAAGACCAAGGCCTTCCTCAACATCGCCGGGATCTACATTCCTGAAAACAACGGTGGTGTTTTCCTCAACGGCTTCCAGGACAAGATTTCGGACTACGATGCGGCGACCGGTCCCAACGCCACGGTGATCGCGCGCAACCTTGCCAATGTCGCGGTCGACAACGCGGCAAATCGGGGCAACGATCCGTTCTTTGTCTATTCGTCGGTCGGCACCAACCTGACAATCACCAAGACCGAGGGCACCGCGGTTGCCGCCAATGTCTTGATCAAGAACAGCTGGGAAAAGGGCAATGACCCCAGCCCGTGGCCGGCGATCGTCATCTCGGGCGACATCGATGCGATCACTGCCAACGTCAAGATCGATAATTCCGTCGGTTCCGGCGACATCACCATCAATGGCAATATTCGTAGCGCCTCGCTTGATATCATTACCTTCGGCATGGTGGTGATCGACCTGCCGCCGGGCAGCGTGCTGCATAGCGACGGCGACCCCTATGCGTCGTGGAAGCAGATCACCGGCGGCGGCATGGGGCAGGCGAGCTCGACCGATGCGGCGAACGAGATCGCGAAGCTCCCGGTCAAGGGTATCTATGCCAGCCGCATTTCGATCAATGCCGAATACATCAACCTCAATGGCCTGATCCAGAGCGGCTACGAAGACTACGTCCTCAACATCAATGCAACGACGCAGGCCGAGATCGAGCAGATCAAGAAGGATATCGCCAGTGGCAAGTTGCAGCCGGGGCTGATCGCGCTCAAGACGGCTTCGTTCAACGAATTCAAGGCGTTCTGGGATTCAGCCAACAATCGCGTGTTCCTGCAGGAGTTCCGTACTCCCGGCGGTTCGATCACCATCACCGGCAAGATGATGAACACCGGTAACGGAGCGATCAAGGCGCTGGGTGGCTATGTCAACGTGACGGTCAACAACTCGACCGATTACGACGTGGTGATCCAGCGCATCGACGTCACGCAGCGCGGTGCCGGCACGATCATCCTCAACGACAAGGCCAAGCCAGTTACGCAAAGCGGATCGGCCGTCGAGGGCAGCTACACCCAGACCTGGTACCAGACCCGGGCCGACGGCAGCGTCGATATGCGCGTGACGCAGTTCGTGCCGCAGACGGTCGCCCCGACGGGCTCGCCGACGAGCGGCAACGCGCAGCCTAACAAGAAGATGGTGTCGGTGCTGGGCGCAGGTGTGCTCGGCGCGGCGACCAACTATGACGGCGCCTTCGACTTCTCGCAGAACTACGCGATCAAGGAAGGCTGGCGTTATGGCTGGTCGGTCGCCAGTGTTCAGAAAGATCGCGTCACCAACACTTACGGTACCTCCTCGTGGATCGGCATCGATGCCCTTGCGAAGGATCCCGATGCGCTGCGCAGCAGTGTCCGCGAGGTGCTCCAGGAGCCGACCCTGGTTCCAGGCAGCGACTATTTCTTCGAGAGCAATGTCAGTGCGGCTTACGACTTCGGGTCGAAAACGTCGGTGCTGAACTCGACGACGGTGACAGGCAACAAATGGACGACAAGTACCTGGTATGGAAAGAAAACCTATTACCAGGAGTACATCACCGAGACCAGTTCGCGCACCGTCGCGACCCACACGATCGAGGCCGATCGTCCAGTTTCGATCCAGTTCCTGGGTTACGAGGAAGCCACGATCAAGATCAACTCGACCGGCGCCGGCAAGGTGCTTATCGAGGGCGGCATTCTCAATGACACCGGCCTGACCCAGATCATTTCGCAGACGGTCATCGAGGCGACCAACGAGAACTCTGTTGTGCAAGGCGTGCGCATCGATCTCGATGCGGATGACGGTATCGGTGCCGGCGTGTTCGCCATGCAGATCGATCTCGTCGACCAGTATCCGGACGGCTTCAAGGGCGCGAGCCAGCCGACGACCGCCTATGCCTATCTCAAGGCGACGTCGAGCCGCGGCGACATCCGCATCAACGAAAAGTCGGGCGACATGTCGATCCACACGGTGGAGGCGACGCAGGGCGACGTCTATCTGTCGGCCCATGCCGGCATCGTCGTTGCCGACGGACCGGGCGGTACCTATTTGCCTGGCCTGGTGAAGGGCGGCAGCATCAAGCTGGTCGCCGACCACTATGTCGGTGCCGCCGGCACGCTGCCATCAGGCGCCCTTGGCGGTATTGGCAACAGCACCGCACGCACGCTGATGCTCGATTCCGGAAACAGCGATGGCGACCGGGTCAACATTATTGCCCAAGGCAATGTTTTCGTTACGGAAAAATCTGGCGACATGCGGATCGAGCGTGTCGCGACCGCCGGCAATGTCTACATCAAGGTGGCGGCAGGTTCGCTGCTCGACGCCGACAATGTGACGGTCAAGGACGAGCGCGCCTACGAAGAGCTGAAGAATGGCGTGTGGACCGACCTGCAGCTGACCAACGGCACCGGCGCACAGGCCAAGATCGACAGCCTGCTGCTTGGCTACGAGACGAGCAAGCGCGCCGAATACCAGGCTTACTGGCGCTTCAGCCAAGCCTATGACGGCACTTCGGTGCGTCTGAGCCAGGCCGAGAAGGACCAACTGGCGCTGCAATATGCGCCGGCCGATCTTCAGGCTGCGATCGACACGCTGGAAGCGAGCCGCACCGCTCAGTATCTGCTGCTGAAGCAGACCTACCAAAGCTATGGCGACATCAGGCGCACCGACATCGATGCCGCCTATGAGCTGTACTGGAGCTATCGCAACGGCCAGGCCAACCCGGCCGTCTACAATCCGAACTTCGTTGTCGGCGTTTCGACCGCCGAAACCGACGTGCTGCGCGAGCAGCTGCGTGTCCAGGGCATCAACGCCTTGCGGGCGGAAGGTCTGACTGCGCTTCGGACGCAGGGACTTGTCGATCTGCGCGCCGAGGCCGAAGCGCTCAACCTGGCATCGGAAACCCCACTGACGGGGCAGGCGCTCGAGGACTATCTGACCGCCTATGTGGACGACAGGATCGATCCCTATGTCGGCGAACACATCGGCGACTATATCCTCGACGGTCTGGACGACTATATCGACAGCAGGCTGGATGCAGCGGTCGATGCCCTTTCGGCCAGCAAGACGGCCGACTATCACGACCTGCACAAGATGTTCGGACGCCTCGGCGAGAGCGCACAAGACACCGCCTGGACCGGCCAGAAGATGCTGTTTGCCGTGGGGGCGAAGGCGGATGCGCTGAAGGCGACCGTCAAGGTCTGGACAGAAGACGAACTGTTGCATGCATTCGGTGCCGGCCTCACCAAGTCGGTGAGCGACACCGAAATCGTCGACGAACAAAGCAACATCACTGCCAAGAAGATCACCATCGAAACGTTCAAGTCGGTGGGCAGCGTCCAGGGCGACACCGTCATCGACCTCGGCAATGGCAGCCAGCAGGTAACCCTGAGCGACGACGAGCGGGTGGCCCTTGCCGCCGCCGAACGCCAGGACGTCGTTTTCATTTCCGGCTACGAAACCGGCCGCAGCGATGCGACCAAGTTCCTGGCAGGGGCAAATGTCAGCTTCGCGACCGAGGCTGGGCGCGGAACGATCACGCTGGCGAGCGGCAACTGGCCGTCCGTGTTCAAGGCAGGCGACCTGATCTATGTCGAGGGCAGTGCCGCCAACGGCACCGGCGGAGGCTATCTCAAGGTCGACAAGGTCGTCGGCAACAAGATCACCCTCATCGAAGGCCACTCGGTCAGCACGGAAACCGCCACCGGTCTCAAGATCGGCGTCGCCCAGTTCGCCAGCGCCTTTGTCGAACAGGCCAAGGTCAATTTCGGCAACACCGGCAACAATGGCACGATCAAGCTGGCTACCGGCAACTGGCCGGTCGGCATGTTCAAGGCCGGCGACCTCATCTACATCGGCGGCAAGACGCAGAACTCCACCGAAGACAGTGCCTACTTCACCGTCAAGTCGGTGAGCGGCAACACCATCACGCTCGCCGATGGCGAAATGCTGACCGTTGAGCTCGGCAGTTCGGTCAATATCGGTGCGGTGCTCGACGATCCGATGGACACCCAGGGACGCATCACCAAGGTGATCGTCAACCGTCGGGAAGATGTCGACATCTCAGCGACCGACCTCGTGACGGTCAAGGCGGGCGAAGCCGTTTATCTCGGCTCGGCCGGTAGCATCAAGCTTGGCAACATCGTTGCCGGCGATGGCACCGCCACGGGCGATACCATTCGCATCAAGGTCGATGGCAACATCATCAATGGCCTGTCCGCAGGTGGTGGGGTCAATCTCGATGGCCACGATATCCTGCTCGAGGCCGGCAAAGGCCATATCGGTGAGCTCGGCAATGCCGTGACCGTCGCCATGCGGGGCGAAGGCGGCCTGATCGCCCGTGCCCAGGACGACGTGCGCGTCACTGCGCCGTCGACGAATCTGCGCCTGGAATCCGTCTACTCACGCAGCGGCGACGCCATCTTGACGGCGACATCCGGCTCGATCCTCGACGCCATCAACGGTTCCGACGCAACCAAGGTCGAAGCGCGCCACATCATGCTGAGTGCTGCCGGGACCATTGGCTCGGACACCAACGCGCTCGAAATCGATGTCACCGGAACGGTCAACAACACCTCGACCGGCCATCTCAACGACGGCACGATCATTGCCAATGCCGATGGCTCGATCTTCCTGACCGAGAACCATGGCGACATGAATGTTCGCGGCATCAAGTCGGCCCTCGGCGATGTCAGCCTGACCGCAGCAGCCGGGTCCATTCTCGACGCTGAACTGCCTGATGGTTTCGAACCCGATGGAACACCGATCCGCATCAAGGCCGATGTGATCGGCAGGCACGTCACCTTGCGCGCCTACATGGATATCGGAGCGCTCGGGGACAATCTCGAAATCGACAGCTCTTATGCCTCAGCCGGTTCGGTCAGCGCCTATACCGATACGGGCAGCGTGTATCTGGTCGAAGCGGCCGGCGACATGATCCTGCGGGAGGTCAAGACAGGCCTGTTCGACAATGCCTCGTTCGAGGACGCGGTGGCCTTCCTGACCGTGCTCAATGGCAGCATGATCAATGGGCGCTCGGACGCATTGGCCAATGTGGTGTCGCGCCGTGCCTATCTGTTTGCCAGCGTCGACATCGGCCAGGGCAACAAGCGGATCGTCACCCAGGTCGGCAATCTCGAATCCTGGTCGCGCGACAACAACACCTGGATTCACAATCTCGGCGCGCTTGTCGTTGGCGGTGTGCGCAGCGATATCTCCGGCGTCAATGCCGGCGGCAGTGCCTTCATCAAGGCGTCGAGCCCGATCACGATCGCCGAAAACAGTGCTGTCATGGACAGCGAACTCGAGTTCTGGGCAACCGACAAGGCCGGCGGCGACGATGACATCATCGTTGGAGCAGGCGTGACGTTGACGGCAACCGAAGGCGAAGTGCGCCTGTTGGCTGGCGACGACGTGCTGGTCAATACGACTGCAACGATCATCGCCAAGACCAGAATCGTCATTTCCGGCGACTACCAGCCGGTGGGCGAGGCCGACCCCGATGCCGGCACGGGCGCGACGATCCAGCTGTTCGGCACCTTCCAGGCGCCGACCATCGAGATCAATGGTGGCCGCGACAACGACCACATCCTGCTCGACGTGGTCGCGCTGCGCGGCAACAGCTTCGTTCGCGGCGGTGACGGCAATGATGAGATCGTTGTCGACAAGCTGCCGACGATGAACACCTATCAAGGTGTGGTGAAGGCGGTGTTCGCCAAGGATGCGAATGGACGCGACCTGCGCGACGAACTGACAATCGACGGGCAGGAGGGTTCCGATGCGGTGATCGTCAGCATCGACGGCGCCTCCGACTATGTGATGAATGTTCGCGACAGCGGCGGCGCTGCGAATGGCGAAGACACGCTGACCATCGAAGGTACCGCGCTTGGCGATACCTTCCTGTTCCGCAAGAACTTCATCGCCAATCTGCGGCCGATCGCCGGCGGCTATGCGTCTGCCATCGAGCGCATCAACTACAATGCAAGCATCAACGGCCGCGTGCTGGTCAACGGCAATGCCGGCAACGACAGCTTCTATTTCGACGACAACGCGGCAATCCTGACTGTCGATGGTGGTGCCGGCGACGACCTCTTCCAGGTCGGCCAGGTGTTCGGCAGCTCGCGCAATGAAAAGGTCGATGCCGATGGCAAGCTCGACCCGAACGGAAACTACGCCATCACGCCGCTCGAGGATCGTTTCGACACGATCAAGACAACGCTTGGGTACCTGTCGAAGGGCATCACCTTGCCGGCGGTGCTGTATGGCGGCGACGGCAACGACAAGTTCAATGTCTATTCGAACCATGCCGACCTGCGGCTCGAAGGCGAAGACGGCAACGACGAATTCGTTATCCGCGCCTTCGCACTGGCCGAAGGCGTCAACGTCAAGCTCAATGGTGGTGCCGGTGACGACATCATCCAATACAATGTCAACGCGCCGGTCAGCATTGATGGTGGTGCTGGCTTCGACAAGGTCGTGGTGCTTGGCACCGAGCTTGCCGATGTATTCGTGATCACCAAGGACGGCGTCTATGGCGCTGGCCTGACGGTCCGCGTCGCCAATGCCGAGGCTATCGATGTTGATGGTCTTGAGGGCGACGATACCTTCTATGTCCTGTCTACGGCCAGCGACGTCGTCACCACGCTGATCGGCGGCCTCGGCAGCGATACGTTCAATGTCGCCGGCGATGTCACCAAGACTGTCGTATCGGATGACGGCAATGGCGGTAGCGGCATTGTCAGCCACACCGTTTCGAGCACCGACCCGCGCTACAACGGCCTGTTCGTGCGTGGTCTCGACCTGACCGCCAAGGGCGATGGCACTGCCGCCGTCGATATTGGCGACGGGGTGAAAGTGCGCGAGGGCGACAGCAGCTTTGACACCTATCACTTCACCTTGCCGGCAGCGCCGCTTGCCGGCACGATCGCCTATGTCACCGTTTCGGCCGCCCAGGCGTCTGCTGCCCTGCGCGGCAAGAGCGGCAAGACCATCCTGGTATCGCTCGATGGTATCACCTATTCGGAATCGCTGACGATCGCCTTCGACGGCAGCAACTGGCAGGCGGGCGCAACCATCTTTGTGAAGGCCGCCGATGACGCTGCCCATGAAGGGCCGGCTGTCGTCGCCATCAGCCATTCGGTCATCCATCTCGACAGCAACGGCAACCCGCTGTCCCCGACCGCCGATGGCCAGTTCGACGGCTATCAGATCCCCAACGTGCTGGTCACCGTCATCGACGACGACAAGCCGGATGTATTGATCACCGAAAGCAGCGGCTCGACCGGCGTGCGCGAAGGCGACGCGGTTGGCGACAGCTACACGGTCGAGCTGACCAAGCCGCCGGCAGCGGGCGAGATCGTGACCGTCAAGCTTGCGACGAGCAGCCAGTTGACCCTCTCGGTGGGGGAGATCAAGTTTGGGCTGGTCGCCGATCTGGCCAACGGGATCTTTGCCTGGAACGATGCCCAGACCGTCACGGTCACGGCTGCGGCCGATGGCACGCCGGAAAACCGGATGGTTCAGCGGATCGCGCATTCGGTGGAGACGAGCCAGCCGGCTGGTGGCGTCTATGCAGGTGTGGAGAGCCAGGAAGTCAGTGTCGACCTCGTCGATGCCGAGACCCCAGGCGTCGAAATCATCGAGACTGACGGCAGCACCACCGTCTCCAAGGCGGGCGAAACCGACAGCTACCAGATCGTGCTGACGGCGCAGCCGACAGCGCCAGTCCGGGTCTACATCAACATCGACGGCCAAGCGCGCGCGCTCACCAACGCCAGGGTCATCGCCGACGGTAACCGGTTCTATGTCGAATTCAACGACAGCAACTGGGGTTCACCAGTCACGGTCGATCTGGTCTTCGATGAAAACGGCGAAACCACGCCCGACGGTATCAGGGTGTTCTCGCAGCAGCCGCACGAACTCAACCGTATCACGGGCCCGCTGCACATCATTGGCGGAGTCGGCGAAACCGACAGGTCGCTCACCAAGGCTGTGGCGTTGCCCACTGAAGCCAATCATCCTGTGGTGGTGAGCACCGGCCAGAACGGCGTCGGCGATGTCGATCAACTCGTATTGTTCAGCGACACGGCGCAGGCGCCGCTGAGTGGCGTGCTGACGCACAACACCATCACCGGTCTGGGAATGCCTTCCGACCCGCTGATGGTCGATTACAATGACGGCCAGCCTCCGGTGCCCGTGGCACGTGGCATCACCTACACCAATGTTGGTGTGGTGGAAGTGCTGCTCGGCACCGCAAACGACAATTTCGTCATCGAAAGCACCAACCAGAACACGCTGACGGTTGTCCATGGCGGCGGTGGCGCCGACACGTTGACGGTCACTGGCAGCACGGGGCCGGTTGTCCTGTTTGGCGATACGTCCGCCGACGGCAAGCGCTACGGCTCGACCCCAGGTACGCCAAATGGCACCGCCTATGCGTTCCTGAATACTGGCAACGACACGATCAATGCTTCGGGTGCAACGGGCGTCGTGGTTATCGACGGTGGCGCTGGCAACGACACACTGACCGGAGGCAAGGGCACCAGCTTCATTGCCGGCGGCGCTGGCAACGACATCATCTCAGGCGGTACGGGCAAAAACTGGATCATCGGTGACTCGGCCTTCGACGTGGGCTACCTGACCCGGACCGTCATCATCGACGACGATGGCATCAACGCCCAGGGCGTCACGGAGCTTGCCGGCGCTGACACCATCACCAGCGGCGCGAGCGACGACGTGATCATTGGCGATCATGGCATCATCGCGCAAAAGGCGACGGTGGACGGTTCCAACCTCGTGCTGTCGGTCGGAGCGCTCGACATGATGCACGATCGTCCTGTCTTGTTGGTTGCGACGAGCAATCCGACCAAGGGCGGCAACGACACGATCAATGCCGGCTCGGGCAAGAACATCATCTTCGGCGGCATGGGAGACGACGGCCTGACTGCCGGTAATGGCGACAGCGTCATTCTTGGCGACAACGGCATGGCGCTGTTTGATGTCGATGGCTCGCGTTTGCGCATCGAAACGATGGATCTCGCCAATGGCGGTATCGACACCATCTTCGTGCAAAGCGGCAACCATGTGCTGATGGGCGGATCGTTCGGCGACAAGATCACGGCCGGCGGCGGCAACCACATCATTCTCGGCGACAATGGCAAGGCGATCTATCTTGCTGGAGCGCTTGCTGCCGTTCGCAGTGCCTGGGACCAGAATGACGGTGTCGATAACATCGAAGCGGGCAATGGCAAGCATGTGGTGTTTGGCGGCGGTGCCGGCGACAGCATCAAGATCGGCACTGGCAGCAGCGTGGTGTTCGGGGACAGTGGCTATGCCGAGTTCAACGGTACGTTGCCTTCGCTTGCCTATTCGATAGACACCAGCAAGGGTGGGGTCGACACGATTGTCACCGGAGGCGACGACCAAATCGTCGTCGGCGGTGCCTTTGGCGATACGATCACCACGGCCGGCGGGGCCGATATCATCTTCGGCGACAATGCGCGTCTCGAATTCACCATCGCCGGCGCAGTTGCCAATCTCAGCAAGGGCTTCTCCATCAGCCCGCTCGATGGCGGCGGCGACACTATCAATGCTGGCGGTGCCAATGACATCGTTATCGGCGGCACAGGCGCAGACACCATCTACGGCGGCGCCGGCAACGATCGACTGTTTGGCGATCACGCCCTTTTCGATGTCACAAATCCGGAAAGTCAGCGCGTCATTTCGGTGCATGTCGGTGCGGCCATGGGAGCGGGTAACGACATCATCTATGGCGATGCCGGCGACGACATCATTGCTGGCCAGCAGGGCAACGACACGCTCAATGGCGGTACTGGCGACGACGATATCATCGGCGGTCACAATGTGCTCGGCGGTGTCGATGGCGATGACACCATCACCGGCGGTGCCGGCGAAGACGTGCTTGTCGGCGACAATGGCATCATCGCGCGCGGTGTCGTCGGGGGTACGAGTTGGAAAAACACCGTTTGGCAGCTCAATCCCCAGGTTCCGGGCAAGTTGCCTTCGCTTCTGCGCGAAGTCGTTCTGTTTGATCTCGTAGACGGGATCGGCGGTGCCGATACCATCTATGGCGGCGATGACGACGACAGGATTTTCGGCCAGCGGGGCAATGACAGACTGTATGGCGATGCCGGCATTGACGAGATCGTCGGCGGCCTTGGCGCTGACACGATCGACGGCGGCGCCGGTAACGACATCATCCTTGGCGATGCCGGTCAGATTCTCAGGGCGTTCAATGCCAACGGCACTGCCGTGCTCAATAGCGACAATAGCTGGCACCGCGACGTCGTACTCGAAGAGGTGGCGACAATCACCGGCATGGTGGCGCTGAGCGCCAACAAGACCATTGATCGCAATGGCCTGTCGATGAAACTGCTGTCGCCAGATGTGTTGCTGATTGGCGGTCTGGCCGGCAACAATGACGGGCCCAACGTCATGTCCGCCTCCGGCACCTGGAACACGCAGGCCATCGGCCTCGACCTGGAAGTCGCCTACAACGATACGATAGAGGGCGGTGATGGCAATGACGTGCTGTTCGGCCAGCGGGGCAATGACACGCTGAGCGGCGGGGCAGGGGACGATACGATCTTCGGCGACCGCGCCTCGAACACCAGCGGCTTCAACACCGACCTGCCAAAGATCGTCAACGCGTTCCGAGTCATCGGAGCGGCGCAGGGCATCAACGTGAACCTGCCGTTCGGAGGCGAACTGATCGTGCCGGCGGCAAACCTGCTGCCGTCCGAGCTTGCGGCGGCGATGCCACAGATCGAGCTTTACCCGACAGCTTCGGGTTTCCTGGGAGAGTTCTCGGCGAAAAACACCATGTCCTTGTCAGCGAGCCAGCGCTTCGTTGCGTTTGCCTCGCTCATTGGTGACGTCACGCGCATGGGCGACAATGCCTATGGCAACGACACGATCAAGGGCGGTGCGGGCAAGGATACGATCTTTGGCGACGATGGCCGCATCGGCGCAATCGTCGAAACGGGCCTGGCGGTCATCGACAAGGAAATCTCAGGACTTTCGGTGTCGTTGCGCGACATGATGGTCGATTTCTCGTCGCTAGGTTTCGCACAAAATGCACTTAGCGCGCTGCCGAATGCCGCGATCGTCAATATCGAAATCGGCAAGGACACGATCGACGGCGAAGGCGACGACGATACGATCTTCGGCGACAGTGGCACCGTGCTGGTGCCGTCGAGCCAGCTTGTCGTCACTGCCGCCAATTCAACTGCGGCTGCGCTCAAGCTGCACAACTGGCTCATGGATTTCCAGACCGTTGTGGCGGACGCGTCCTACACGGCCCACGCCGCAGGCGAAAAGGTGGTGCAGGACTTCGGGACCAAGACCAATCCGGGCGGTGCGGTGTTCGTCGCCGGCCAGACAGTGCTGCGTAGCGCGACCCATCGACTGCTGATCGGCAACGATGCGATCACCGGCGGCACCGGGGACGATCTGATCGTTGGCGATCATGGGCTGGTCAACGTGCCCCTCGTCACATTGGCGACGAGCCCACGACCCGATGGGCTGACGACGGTCGAACTGAACGCCATCAATGCAGCCCTGGCAGCGCAGGATCAAAGCCGCACCGCGGCCTTGACTGCCCATATCGCACGCGACCACGCCATCGATGCCACAACCAACAAGTCCGGCGACTGGCTCTTCGGAAACGGCAGGGGCTATGGACTGAGTGTTGGCAATGACACGATCTCTGGAAATGAAGGCGCCGATGTTCTCATCGGAGATATAGGCCTGATCGAACAACCGATGATGGGGATCAGCCATACGTCAGCAACCCAGTCCGCGGTGGCGAGCGGCCTGCAGGATGCCTTCTTCAAGACGATTGATCGGCTGTATTTCGGCAACATCAACAGCCCGACGGCAAATGCCGAAGCATGGGGAGTTCAGTCGAAGCTGGCCGCAGCTGGAACCAGAGACTGGTCGAGCAATGGTTCGGTCAATTCCTGGTTGCTCGACACGGCAGACAAGCGCCAGTCGCAACGTCCGGCGTTCGATTTCATCGTACTCAACAGCGATGTCATCTCCGGCGGCATTGGCAATGATCTGGTGTTTGGCGACATTGCCGCGATCATGCCGATCGTCGATGCGACCGGCCAGGTAGGCATGATCGAGAAAATGCGTGTCCTGCCAGTTGCTGAGACCGGGGCAACGCTGACCTCGACACTGCGCTACGTCTACAACTTCGGCATCCATGGCTATCTGCATGGGACGGCCGCGACCGATGTCACACGCGTTTCGCTGTTCAAGGTCGATGCCGATACAATGTACGGCGATGACGGCGATGATGTCCTCTACGGCTTGCTCGGCGACGACTTCATCGTGGCAGGTGCAGGCAACGATCAGCTTTCTGGCGGTGTAGGTTATGACACTGTCAATGGCGGCACCGGCACCAACATCCATGGCTTTGACCGCTTGCGCGACAAGGCCGTTGCCGGCGGCGGGCAGGATATCGTGCGCCAGACGTTGGACGCGTCGTCCAGCAGCCTGGTGCTCGGACGGTCGTGGATCAGCCCGCTGACGATGGGCATCGGCTCTCACGTCAACAATGCTGTCGGCACGCTCAATCCAGCGCAAACCAATGTCGTTCGTGTTGGAGCTGCCGCCGCCCCCGCAGCGGGAGTATCCACGACAACGCGGAACATCAGTCCGATCACTCAGCCTGCTGTGTGGAAACCGAGTGTGGACGTGCAGTTCAAGAAGGCAGCCGACGCTTCGGCGATAACGCACAGTGAAAGCCAGCCCGTGGCGCCAACCGGCTTAACGCCGTTGCGAGCGCTTGCGTTCGACACGAGATCGCCAAACGACATCATAAGCAGCATCCGGTCTGGCAACATTGTTCTGAGGGTTGGAGTTCAGAACAACGTTGCGCCCCATCTTGATCTCGATGTGCTGCTGTTCGACGACAAGTCAAACAGCTTTATTGCCGGTCGTGGCACGGACGATGATATTGCCTTTTATTGAGACAACTGACGCGGGCGCGACCCGTGTCAGGACGATGGCTGTCGACAATCGCGCCAGGGGGGGCGCCCGAATGGAGATGGGCCTAGGGAAAATGTGCCGAAGCCCAGGCCAATGGGCATTCAATCCAGCAGCGAGAGCGCGCTTTCTCTTGGCAAGCGGGTCGAAGACTGAAGCGAGGGTCCTTGCTACTTCGGTTTCACTTTGGTGGCGCCAGCATCCTGCTGTGATCGTCGCCCATGGCGCCGAAATGTGCGTGTTTACCTCCGACAAGCGAGCCGATCGGACGAAGTGTGCCGCACGCATCGATGCCGGGCGCTCGTGATTGAAGGTTAGATCGGAGATCCCCGCAGAGAGAGCCGTTGCAGAGCGAATTTGGTTGTAACTTGCCGCAGCAGGTCCATGGTGATCCCAGTTTTAGGACGAGGAGCGCGTCACGGAAGGAAAAACGTGCATGTCCACGAACCTTGATCAGATCCGCGACCAGCAGCGTGCTACCTGGGATCGCTTTTCCGCCGGCTGGAAGAAATGGGATAGCCTAGTCTTGGGCTGGCTTGCACCTTTTGGCGAGGTGATGATCAGACACGCCAGCCTCCATGAAGATTCCCATGTCCTCGATGTTGCAGCCGGCACCGGTGAGCCAGGGCTCACTGCGGCGTCGCTTGTGCCGCGCGGTCGCGTGATCGTCACGGACCTCTCAGAGATAATGCTGGAGGTGGCCGCACAGAACGCTGTTCGTCGCGGTCTGCTGAATTTCGACACCAGACCTTGTGACGCCTGTGCACTGCCTTTCGTCGATGCAAGCTTCGACGCCGTCCTGTGTCGCTTTGGCTTCATGTTCTTCCCCGAAGTCGATTCAGCCGCGCGCGAGTTCGCACGCGTGGCAAAGCCGAACGCTCGAATTTGTGCCGCCGTGTGGAGCGCGCCGGCCAAGAATTCTTGGGCAACAACCATCATGGGTACAATTGCGCGCCATGTGGAGATGCCGCCGCCACAGCCAGGTTCGCCAGGCTTATTCCGCTGCGCGCCAGAAGGCCTGATGCGTTCCGCATTTGCCGCAGCGGGATTGCGCAACATAACCGAAGAGGAGGTGTCGACCGCCATGGTTCATGAGACGCCAGAGCAATACTGGGAATTCATGAATGATATTGCCGCGCCAGTCGTTGCCGGGCTCGCCAAAGCCGATGCGGATACAGCGGCGCAGATCCGGGCCGAAGTTCTCGAACTGGCAAGTCAGTTCATGCGTGACGGCAAAGTCCACTTGCTTTCGACTGCAACGGTTATCGTTGGCACGCGCTAAGGCCTGAGACGCTCTGCAACTAGCGCCGGGATTTCCCTTAAGGCGAAAGCGCGGAAGGCAGCTGCGACAGGCGAGGGCGGAACGTCGCGCCGTTCGACCAGTCCGACCTGTCGGCTTGCCGCGGCGTCGGCCAGTTCCAGAACTGCCACTCCGTCATGCGCCCCATGCGTGGTCAGCGACGGCAGGATGGTGAGGCCCAGTCCCGCCTTCACCAGCGCCACCAGCGACGTGACGTTGTAGACAGTGATCAACGATTGCGCTGAAATCTGTCTGTAGGCCTCCGCCTCTATCCGGTCAGAAGCCCCGTTGCGTATCAGCGTCGCTCCATTGAGGTCGCCCCATTCCACGGGCCGGCGCAAGCAGCAGAGATCGTGGTCGTCCTTGCAAAGCAGCTTGAAGCGGTCGCTGAAGAGCGGAGTGAACTCCACGCCGCCGCCGGCGCGGCTGTCGCCGGCAATGCCGATGTCGGCTACGCCGCTTTCCACCATGCGCCGCACCTGCGCGCTGTCGATGTCGAACAGCTCGACCTGCACCTGCGGCCGGGTTGCGAGGAACCGCTGCAGGATCGGCGGCAACACGTTCGTTGCGACCGAAGGCACCGAGGCGATCGACAGGCTGCCGATGCGGCTGTGCGCGAAGGCGCGCATGATGCTGACCGACTTGTCGAAACTGCGGATCTGCTCGCGGCCGAGATCGAGCATCAGGCTGCCAAGTGCGGTCAGGCTGTTCTTGCGGTCAGTCTGAAACAGCGGCCCTCCGATTTCGTCTTCCAGCTGCTTCAGCGTCATCGAAACGGCGGAAGCCGTGCGGCCGACCGCATCGGCGGCATCCTTGATGTTCCCGCTCTCGGCGACCGTGACAAAGACTCGCAATGCTTCCAGTTTGATCATGTCACCAACTTCAATTCTTCTGAAATTGATAACAGAAATATCTGCTTGATTGAAGCGGGGCGGTGACCGATTTTTCATCGGAGCAATGGAGACGAACATGGCAGAACGCTACGCCAATCTGATCGGCGGCCGGTGGCGGCAGGGCGAACGCTTTCACGAAAACCGCAACCCGTCCGATGTCACCGACCTGATCGGTCTTTATGCGCAGGCCGGTGCGGGCGATGTGGACGAGGCGGTTGCAGTTGGCCGCGCGGCGATGTCAGCCTGGCGGGCGACCGGGCTCGAACAGCGCCAGGCGATGCTCAACCGGATCGGCATGGAACTGATGGAACGCTCGGCCGAGCTCGGCGAACTGCTGTCGCGCGAAGAGGGCAAGCCGCTCGCCGAGGGTCGCGGCGAGGTTTTTCGCGCCGGGCAGTTCTTTACCTATTATGCGGCCGAGGTGATGCGCCAGCTCGGCGAGAATGCTGACTCGGTGCGGCCCGGCATTGAGATCGACGTCCGCCGCGAGCCGATGGGGCTGGTGGCCGTCGTCTCGCCCTGGAACTTCCCGACCGCGACGGCCAGCTGGAAGATTGCCCCGGCACTCGCCTATGGCAACGCCGTGATCTGGAAGCCGGCCAACGAGACGCCGGCCTCGGCCTGGGCGCTTGCCGACATCATCCATCGCGCCGGCCTGCCGGACGGCGCGTTCCAGCTGCTGATGGGACCGGGTGCGGTCGTCGGCAATGGGCTCGCCGGGCACCGCGGCGTCGACGCCATCACCTTCACCGGCTCCTACGAGGTCGGCTGCCAGGTCGCCGTCGCCGCCGCCGCGAACCTGACGAAGTTTCAGCTCGAGCTCGGCTCCAAGAACGCCCTGCTTATCATGGAAGACGCGGACCTCGACCTCGCAGTGGCGGCGTCGATCGGCGGCGGTTATTCCGGCACGGGTCAGAAATGCACCGCTTCTTCGCGCCTTGTCGTGCATGAGAAGATCCACGACGCTTTCGTCGAGAACCTGGCCGCAGCGGTTGGCGGATTGAAGGTTGGCCATGCACTGGCAGCGAACACCCAGCTTGGCCCGGTCGTCAGCGAACGCCAGCTTGCCGCGAACCTCGCCTGGATGGACCGCGCGCGCGCGTCTGGCGCCGAGGTGGCGGTCGGCGGCGAACGGCTGCAGCTTGCCTATGATGGCTTCTATATGACGCCGTCGCTTTTGACCGGCACGACCAATGCGATGGACTTCAACCGCGAGGAAATGTTCGCGCCCATCGCCGCCGTACAGAAGGTCGGTTCCTACGAAGAGGGGCTTTCCGTCGTCAACGACACCCGCTTCGGCCTCGTCGCGGGCATCTTCACCCGCTCGCTCGCGAGAGCCACCCATTTCCGGCGACATGTCGAAACAGGCTGCGTCACCGTCAACCTGCCGACAGCGGGTACCGATTATCATGTGCCCTTCGGCGGGCGGAAGGATTCGAGTTTTGGCTCGCGCGAGCAGGGGCGATCGGCGGCCGAGTTCTACACCCAGGTCAAGACCGCCTATATCAGGGCGGGGGAGCCGGAGTAAGGCCATGGACACGATGATCGCCAGCCCTCTCGTCGACTGCCTGCAATATGCCAACTGGAGTCCGAGCGTCTTCGCCCAGATGCAAGCCGGCGGGGTGCACGCCGTCCATGCCACCATCGCCTATCACGAGAATTTCCGCGAAACGGTGGCGAACATCATCGCCTGGAACCGCCATTTCGAGCGCCATTCCGATCTCATCTTCCCCGGCCGTTCCGGCAGCGACATCGAACGCGCAATGCGGGAAGGGCGCACCGCCATCTTCTTTGGCTTGCAGAACCCGTCGCCGATCGAGGACGATATCGGCCTGATCGAGGTCTGCCACACGCTCGGCGTGCGTTTCATGCAGCTGAGCTACAACAATCAGTCATTGCTGGCCACCGGCTGCTACGAAGGGGAAGATCCCGGCATCACCCGCTTTGGGCGCCAGGCCATCGCCGAGATGAACCGGGTCGGCATGGTCATCGACATGAGCCATTCCGCCGAACGCTCTACCTTGGAGGCGATAGAGCTCTCCCAGCGGCCGATCGCCATCA
Source organism: Aminobacter sp. UC22_36 (assembly GCF_044056035.1). Lineage (NCBI taxonomy): Bacteria > Pseudomonadati > Pseudomonadota > Alphaproteobacteria > Hyphomicrobiales > Phyllobacteriaceae > Aminobacter > Aminobacter sp. UC22_36. Next base: position 449,120 of record NZ_CP171995.1, on the reverse strand, counting down.
CCCACGCCAATCCGCATTGGTGGCATCCTGTCCTCCGCAACAAATCCGACACTGTGCTGAAGGCGCTGACGCGGTCGGGCGGTATGTTCGGCCTGTCGCTGTATCCTCACCATATGAAGGACGGATCGAACTGTACGCTGGAGAGTTTCTGCGCCATGGTCGCGGAGACCGCCTCGCGCTACGGCGTCGAACATGTCGGCATCGGTAGCGATCTCTGCCAGGACCAGCCGGATTCGGTGGTGACGTGGATGCGCAACGGCCGCTGGTCGAAGGTGCTGGACTACGGCGAAGGCTCGGCGGCGGCCGCGGGCTTTCCCCGGCAACCGGCCTGGTTCGCCAGCAACGCGGACCTCGGCAACCTGCGCGGCGGCCTACTGATGGCCGGCTTCTCCGAAGAGGAGGTGAGCGCCATCATGGGCGGCAACTGGCTGCGATTCTACAACGCGTCCTTCGGGCCGATGTCATGACCGACATGGCGCTCGACCTCAACACAGGGCTGGCGTTGGCGCTTCGTTCGCCTGATGTCGTCATGCGCCTGCGACGGATGGGCGCGTCTTTCCCGACACGCCTCAGCTTCCTGCGCAGCCTGATCCGGCGTCTGGCCTCCAGCGGTGCGACGGTGCGCCGCCCGCTCTGGCGCATGGACGACCGGGGTTTCGGCGACGCGGTCTATGCGCTCAAGCTGGGCGGGCATGACTACAGCCTCGTCGCCTTCTCCAGCCCGCTGCCTGACGAGCAGCGCTCCGACCGGGTGATCGCCGAGGCCTGGGACACGAGTTATGTGCTCTATGATGGCATTCCCGACGACGCCGAGATCGACCGGCTGCGGGCGAATGCGCCGCTGCAGGAGGCAGGCCGGTTCGGGCCGCGCGACCTGGTGCTGAGCCGCGCCAACAAATCTATGCGCTTCTTCGAACATGTCGCCAGCAGCCTGGCGCACGGGCGGCAGCCGGAAAGGGAGCGTCTCAGTGAGGTCGGCTACCTCCTGCGTACCACCGCCGTCTATGGCAACGGCAAGTTCGGCATCGCCGATCGCTTCGTGCTGGCGGCGCGCGAGGGGCTGGACGGGCCCTTCCAGGCGGAAATGCTGACGGTATGGCTGATCCGCGAGTTCTCCCACGATCTTGTCGAGCACGTCGCGCGGTGCCGCGCGCCAAAAACCTTCGTGCCGCTCGCGTCGCAGCTGCGTCGCCACATTGGGGTTGGCAATTCCACCGGTCTCGGCATGGCGCCGTTCCTGGCAAATCATCCGCTGCTGTTGAACAACTGGGTTCTCGCCCGCGAGACCGCGCTGGCGCGGGTGCGGTCCAAACCATACCTTAATGCCGCGGCATTGGACCGGCTGGCCGAGCTCTGGCGACAGGCGGGCATGCATCTCGATCAATGGTCGGTCGAGGACGATGCCTTGATGGCGCGCATCCTCGGCTTGCGCGGGGAATGGGCTGAAGCCCAAGCTTGGATCGACCCTGCAAGGCTGCGGGCCATGTCGTGTCCTGTCGCGTCGCTCCTCGATCGCTCGCAATTCATGTCCGTGGACTTTCAGGAGTTGCTTGCAGCGCTTGTCATCGAAATGGCGGGAGCTGAAAACGACGATCTTGTGGACAGCATGGCGGCGGTGCGGGAGGCGACGCTCCAGCTGGGCATGAGGCTTGGCGTACTTCGCGGGCTGCTGCGCGACCACTATGGCTGGGCCTTGGCCATCGCGTTCGACAAGCCGGCCGAAACTGCCCAATTCTGGTATGTCTCGGAGGAGAAGCTGGAGCCTCGGCTTGGCCGTCGCGCTTCCGAGCCCGGCGCGGATCTCGAACTTCCGCTCGACATCGCCCGACAGATACAGCGCCTTGCCGCCGACCTTGCAAACGAGCCGGGAACGCAGACTGTCGCCGCGTTCCTGGCCCGCTTCCCGCAGCATCGCCATGCGGTCCGCCGCATACAAGCGGCGGCCAACGCGCCCTATTCTGAAATCCGCGACAACCTGCTTTCGGAACGCTGCCGGCCGATCAACATGCTGCGCTGCAAGCTTGCCTTCTTCGGTGCATCGAAGTTCGACCCGCGCTCGGATCGCTGGACGCGCATCACGCTTTTTCAGGGCGCACCGACGGCGGGCGAAATCGCAGCCGGCGAAACCGACGATTGCTGGCTTCCGGTGCTGCGATGACGACGATCCTGCTTTCTTACAACGAAGTGCAGACGGTCGCCCGCAAGGCCGCCAGTGGAGCGGGACTGCCTTATGGTGTCGCGGAAGACATAGGTCAGGCTGCCGTCTGGCTTTCGGCGCGTGGCGTCGATGCCGTCCGGGTCGTTGTTGCAGCCCTTGCTGACGACCGGCAGACGATTCTCGCCGGCCAGGCGGCCATCGATGCGCTGTGCTGCGGCGAGACCGAAGAGGTCGTCCTCAAGGATCGGGATTGCGGCCTGCTGATCGGTCTGGCGGGTGTGGCGGCGATGAACGCGGGGTTGAGCTTCGCTGTGCGGCTTGGAAATGGCGATGTGGTGCCGCTCGTGCGGGTAAGCGATGTCGCCGGCCGGGTGCCGTCAGCGGCGGCCCTGCGCCTGATGTCCGATGATGTCGATGACGCGCCCGCCCGCTTCGGGGCACCGCGACCGGCGGCGACCGATGCAGGGGCCTATGCGGCAGCGCTCGGCCTGGCGGCGAAGACCCATGTGCCCGCTTCCGAATTGTCGCGCGCCCAGGGCGCCGGAGCGAGCGCAAGCGACAACGATTGAGGATGTCTCGGTGACGGAACGGATGATGACGCTCGCTGCGGTCGAGCAGCTGTGCCTGCGCGCCCTTACATCGGCGGGCGCCGGCGAAGACAATGCCGCCGCTGTCGCGCGCTCGACGATGTTGGCAGAGCGCGACGGCATCCGTAGCCACGGCCTGCTCTACGTGCCGATCTATGCGGAACATGTCCGCTGCGGGAAGGTCGATGGCAAGGCGCTGCCCGTCGTGTCGCAGCCGCGTTCCGGCGCCGTCGTCGTCGATGCGGGAACCGGCTTCGCCCATCCGGCGATCGATGCCGGATGGGATCGATTTATCGCCGCTGCGAGGCAGAACGGCATCGCAGCGATGACGGTATTCAATTCCTACAACTGCGGCGTGCTCGGTCATCACGCCGAGCGCATCGCCGAGGCGGGTCTGCTCGGCCTCTGCACCACCCATGCGCCGGCTTCCATAGCCCCACCCGGTGGGCGCGTTCCAGTCATCGGCACCAATCCGTTCGCGCTCGGTGTTCCCGAAGTGGGTGGGGTGGCACTCGTGCTCGATCAGTCGGCGAGCAAGGTAGCCAAATCGGAAATCCTGTTGCGCTCGCGCGAGGGCCGACCGATCGAACCAGGCTGGGCAATCGACGAGCATGGCGCTGCGACGCTCGATCCGGCTGCAGCGCTCAAGGGCTCGATGCTGCCGGCAGGCGGCCACAAGGGCTTCGGCGTCGGGCTTTTGGTGGAAATTCTCGCCTCCTGTCTTTCGGGGGCGGTTCTGAGCAAGGATGCGAGCCCGTTTTCCGGCACGGCGGGCGGGGCCCCGAGAACCGGCCAGTGTTTCATCGCCTTCGACACGTCGGCTTTCTCGACGGCCTTCTCTCACCAGGTTGCAAGTCTCCTCGACGCCATCGCGGCGCAAGCCAATGCCCGCCTTCCCGGCGCTGGCCGGCAGGCTGCGAGGCAGCGCACGGAGGGAGAGGGCGTGCTGGTCGATGCCGATCTGGTGAACCGGATCGACGCTCTCTGCCGCTAAAGTTTTTCTGAAATCCGGATCAGTTATTTCGGTTTGATAAAAGTGACCGCTTTCTACATCGTACCCCACGAGGCCACCACAACGACAACAAAGGGAACTGCGATGAAGCTCAAGACATCCATTCTTGCGGGAGTTTGCCTTGCCTGCATGGTTCTCGGCGGCAATGCCGCCGAGGCTACGGAATGCGGGACGAAGGATCCGATCACGGTCGCCGAAATGACCTGGCTGTCCGCCGGAACGCTCGCCTACGTCACCAAGGCAATCCTTGCCGAAGGCTATGGCTGCAATGTCCAGATCGTGCCTGGTGACACGGTTCCGACCGCATCGTCCATGCTGGCCAAGGGAGAGCCTGACATCGCACCAGAGCTCTGGGTCTCCACCGTCAAGTCGACCTGGGACCAGATGCTGGCGAAGGGTACCGTCTACAAGGCGGGCGACATCTTTGCCAGCGGCGGCCAGGAAGGCTGGTGGATCCCTGACTACATCGCCGAGGCGCATCCGGAAATCCGTTCCGTCAGCGATCTCAAGGACAACTGGCAGGTATTCGAGGACCCGTCGAACCCCGGCAAGGGCCGCTTCTATGCATGCCCGCCCGGTTGGGGCTGCGAGATCATCACCAACAATCTGGTCAAGGCGCTCGACCTGGAAGCGACCTACGAGGTGTATCCGACCGGTTCGGGCGCGAACCTCAAGGCGATGATCGCCAGGCAGGTGTCGCGCAAGAAGCCCTTCATTGGCTGGTACTGGGGCCCGACCGAGGTGATCGGCAAATACAAGCTCAAGGTTCTCGGCATGCCGGCCTATGATCCGGCCAAGTTCACCTGCCTCACCGATGCCAAGTGCGAGAAGCCGGAACTGACCGGCTGGGCCGTCGGCGAAGTTGCGGTCGCGGCCACGACCAGCCTCAAGGACAGGGCGCCGGCTGTTGCGGAGTTCTTGTCGAAGATGCAGGTGCCGAACGTCGAGATCAGCGACGTGCTGGCCTGGGGCGACGACAACAAGGCGTCGCCCGAGGAGGTCGCCACGTATTTCTTCAAGAACTACGAGGCGATCTGGACCAAATGGGTCCCGGCCGATGTCGCCGAAAAGGTGAAAGCTGCGCTCTGATCGCAGCCTGGCGGTCGCGTATCTTCCCCAGACGCGGCCGCCACCCTTCGCATACGAATGCCTGACGCGCTTTTGCGCGGAACGTCGGCAACCGGCCGCCACCGCGAGAGCGGTAGGTAGCGGGTCGCCAACCTTTGAAAGGGTCACGCCGTGGCAGACAATTTTCCCGAACTCATCGACACACGCGGGCTTCGCTTTGCGATCGATGACGGCTTCAGCTGGGTCGTTGCCAACTACGGCGACACGCTCGAGCGGTTGCTCGGGCCACTGCTCAAGCTTTTGGGCGCCATGGAGGCGTTCCTGCAATGGCTGCCCTGGTATGTCACGATCGCCGGCATCGCCCTGTTGACCTACTCGGCCTCACGCAATCTGAGGATGACCGGCAGCGCGATCGTCATGCTGTTCTTCATCGGTGCTGTAGGCCTGTGGAACGATGCCATGGCGACGGTCGCGCTAATGCTCGCCGCCACCGTTGTCGCCGTTGTAGCAGGCATACCGCTTGGCATCCTGATGGCGCGCTCCGACTGGTTGCGATCGATTGCTTTGCCGCTGCTCAACATCATGCAGACGCTGCCGATCTTCGTTTATCTCATTCCCTTCGTCATGCTGTTCGGACCCGGCAAGATCCCCGCCATCCTCGCAACCGTGTTCTTTGCCATACCGCCAGTGATCCGGCTGACCGATCTCGGCATCCGTCAGGTCGACGGTGAGGTGGTTGAGGCGATTGTCGCCTTCGGCGCGACCCCTGGCCAGAAGCTGATGAGGGTCCAGATCCCCTTGGCGCTGCCGACGATCATGGCCGGCATCAACCAGACGACGATGATGGCGCTGTCGATGGTGGTCATTGCCTCGATGATCGGCGCGGGCGGACTCGGCTACCAGGTACTGCAGGGGATTCAGCGGCTGGAAGTGAGCCGAGGCCTGGTTGCCGGCATCGCCATCGTCTTTCTGGCCGTGATCTTCGACCGCATCGCTCAGGCCTACGGACGCCGTGCTCAGAAACATCTCGACAATGGAGAGTAGGGCGGTGACCGCTTTGGATGTGAAAATTCAGGTCGACAAGGTCTACAAGATCTTCGGGAACCGAGCGGATGATGCGATGGCCGCACTTCAGGCCGGCGCTGGAAAGGCGGAGGTTCTGCGCAATACCGGCTGCATCGTCGGCCTTAAGGGTATCGATTTTTCGATCCACCGCGGCGAGACCTTTGTCATCATGGGGCTTTCGGGCTCGGGAAAATCGACGTTGATCCGCCATTTCAACCGGCTGATCGAGCCGACCGCCGGACGCATCGTCGTCGACGGCCGCAACATCCTGGAGATGAGCGCAAGGGAGCTTTTGGCATTCCGTCGCAACAGCGTTTCGATGGTGTTCCAGCGTGTCGGCCTGTTGCCGCACCTGACCGTTTTGGAGAACGCGATTTGCGGCCTGACGCTGCAAGGCGTGGAGCGTCGTGAGGCCCGTGCGCGCGGCATGGAGCAACTCGAACTCGTCGGGCTCAAGGGCTTCGAGAACCGCTTTCCCAGGCAGCTCTCAGGCGGCATGCAGCAGCGCGTCGGCCTGGCTCGCGCACTCTCGACGGAAGCGGACGTGCTTTTGATGGATGAGGCGTTCAGCGCGCTGGATCCCCTGATCAAGAGCGACATGCAGGAACAGCTGAAGGATATTCAGGCGCGGCTGAAGAAGACCATCATCTTCATCACCCACGATCTCGACGAAGCGCTTCATCTCGGCGACCGCATCGCCATACTGAAAGACGGAGAACTGCGCCAGGTCGGCACCGGAGAAGAGATACTGTTCCGCCCGGCTGACGACTATGTCGAGCGTTTCGCCCGCAAGGTCGATCTGTCGCGCGCCCTCTACACGCACGATGCCTTTGCCAAGGTTCCGGTACTGACACACGCAGAAGCCGCTGGTGACCGGGCGGTAACATTGTTGCGCCAGCATCCTGCTGTGATCGTCGCGCATGGCGCCGAGTTGCGCGTGCTCACCTCCTGCGAACCGGATCGGGCGAAATGTGCCGCATCCATCGATGCGACGGTCACCCTTGGCCAGAGCTTTCCCCTTTTGGCAGACCAGGAGGCCATCGTCGTCATGGACAGCGGGGTACCCGTTGGAATCCTCACGCGCGAAATGGCGTTCAAGGCACTCTCGCGATCCGCTTATGTGCAGCCTGATGCAACACGGAGCTGGATTGAAAGCTGTTCGGCGATTGCAAGAACATCGGCCTGATGCGATCGGCTATTCGCATTATCTGTCTTGACGACGGGTCAAGATGGACAAGCAGCGGACGGGCAGTTGGGCCAGTTCGTCCGCACCATGTTGGATCGCGGCGTCGAAGAACAGGCTATCCCCAGGCGTCATTCGATAGACACTAGCCCCGTGACGGTACGCGATTTCGCCTTGCAGCAGGTAAAGGAAAATCGTGCCTTGATGGCTGACTGCTGGAAAGACGTCTGTCTTGCAGGTGAGGGAGATCATATGGGGCTCGACAACAAGTCCATTGGCGTTGACGTCTTTGTGGCCAAGGGACTTGCATTGCTGCCTGGCGACGCTGCTGTTGGGGGCAACGTCGCTGCCGGCTTTGACGAAGACGGCAGTGCGTTCGGATTCGAAGCGGCTGACCAGCCAGGTAATTGGCACAGCCAAGCCGCGCGAAATCGCCTGCAGTGTGGTCAGAGAGGGCGAAATGTCCCCGTTCTCAATCTTGGAGAGCATTCCAACCGACAGGTTCGTGGCTGCGGCTAGGTCGCTCACCTTCATACCGTGCCTGGTTCGAAAGGCGCGAACCTCCCGACCGATTGCGGTATGCAGCAATGGTTCCCTGGCTCTCTTCACTTTGGCATCTGCATCGATTGGTGCTCGGGGGTGCCTGAGGTGGGTGATCCGCTGCGTGAACGGACCACCCGAGGCCCGAGATCAATATCCACCGCGCCTTGCCGGCATCACCATCGTCTTGGTCAGGACGTAGTGAAGGATTGCTGCCACAAGACAGGCAGGAACGGACGCACTGATCCAGACGAATGGACCATGTGCGGCAAGCGACTGAGGATCGAACAACGCGTAGTAGACGAGGCCGCCGCCTGCCAAGGCCAGGAACGAAGCCGGATTGATGCCGCGCCAGAAGGCGTAGTCGGAATCGGCGCCGTCGTTGAAGACGTCGCACTGCTTGATGCGACCTCGCCGCAGAACCAGATAGTCCATCGCCGTCACGCCGGAGAGCGGTGCAAATCCGAGTGCGGTCCAGGCGAGGAACTTGAAGAAGTTGTCGTAGATCTGGCCCGGAAAGAAGGCGATCACGATCACTGGAACAAACAATGCGCCGGTCAGGACGCCCCAGGGCAGGGCTTCGAAGTAGCGTCCGCCGGCCTGCCTCATCGCCAGACACATGCCATAGAAGATGCTGACGATGGCAGTGATGTTTGCCAGTCCCACGAACAGCAGCGCGGTCACGCCGACAAAGGCTCCGCCGAGCGGGATCATCCACGCGGTCGGGTCATGCGATCCGAGGCTGAGTGCGGCAAACAACCCGACCAGTTCACCGAGAACGGCAGCAGCAAAGATGCCAATCAGATTGGGCCAAAGTGCTGCACGGGGCGTACGCGTGAAGCGTGAAATGTTGCCCAACACTGGCCACCAGCCAAAACCAGCCGCGAGATTGAACTCGACAGCGATCATGAAGTTGATCCGCTTGTCATCAAACGGCGCAAGAGGCGCGGCGTTGGCAATGTCGCTCCAGCTCTTGTGGCTGAAGATGAGAAACAGGATACCGAAGCAGAGGATGAGCTTGCCCGGGCCGACAAAGCGGTTGAGCCACTTGACGGCAGTTGGGCCCTTCCAAAGCAGCAGCCATGAGATCGTGATTGCCAGGATGGCAAGGAACGTCACGCCGAGATCGTTTTCGCCTATGTGCGTGCCGCCGACTTGGTTCATGACACCGCTGATGGCCCGTCCGAACATGATCGACAGGATTGCCGACCAGCCGACGCCGTAGATGGCAAGGAAAAATCCGACCAGGATCAAGATGCCGACAGGCCCGAAGACGCTTCGCATCAGCGTGAATTGCTCGATGCCGAACTTCCCGGTCGAGATGCAGACGCTGACGGCCATGATCGAAACGCCGATGACGTTGCCGATGATGATGGCGTAGATCCCGTCGCGGGCTCCGACGACAAGGGCCGTGCTGCCACCGAGCAGGAACGCCCATGTGGCGATGGCAAGGCCGATATTGATCCAGGAATGATCGAGGAAGCCGAGTTCCCGTTCTTCCTTGAGCACGGGGAGCGTGCCGAAGGCAGCACTCGCGCCGGTGAATTTCGGTGCGGCGGCCATCAGTTGCCTCCGCCCCACATCGCGATCGCCACAATCAAGATGGCTGCCGTCGTCGCAAACCAGATTCCGAGATCCCGACCCGAAATATCCGCACGCGCCGGATCCCCATAGCTCGGATCCGCAACGATATTCAGTCGCCGGTTTAGTTCCCGACGCATTTCATTGTCTGGATTTTCTGAAGCGATAGTCATTTCATCCTCCTCCAAAGATTAAATGAACACCTATCCGGGCGTTGATTGTCCTCCAAAGTCCCGGTTCGGCATCGTCTTGTTTTCCTGGCAGTCCGGAATCGCCGCAGCACCCATGCAGGGCGAGTGGGCGCGCCCAGTCGATCCATTCGTTTGGGGCTGGGCGGCTCGCAAGCGGGGTTCTCCTGTCTGATCGACCCCAAGTTCCGTCGGATGGGTGGCGCGCCTCCTGTCTTGTTTGAGCCACCACCCATCACGCCGTTTACGTTGCGGCAGTTTGATTGCAGTGTCAAACATTTTCCTGACAGGCATGTAAAAACATTAGCGAATTTGCATGTAATCGAAGGAAAGCGATGTGCCATCGATCACAGTCAGGCGGTTCGATGAAGTACTGAGATCAGCAGAAAAAATGTGCAATTACTGGTAGTTAGTTGACATGTTTAGGCTTTTCCGCCGCTCCAGACGAGGTGACTGACGACCGCGTGCGGCAGGAGTCGTTTTCGTGCGGAGCCGATGAATGGGTGCAAATGCGTATTGACAGCAATGTCAAAGCTACGTAGCGTCAAGCTCGGAAGTGCAGTCAATACCCAGTGCCCTCGACATCTGAAGCGGCAGCCTGGACTTGCTTCAGGTGCTGAACCGACGCAGTCGCGTCGAGCTTTTCCGGCAATGCTCAAAGTCAGGAAGTCATCGATGGAATCCGCCGCTCTCATTCATCTTGAAGATCGCGTGAAATCGGTCAAACGGGCCAAAAGTCGCCTTTACCGCAATCCTGGCATCCGGGCAGAGTCCTTGCTGGAGGCAGCGCTCGAATGCTTTGCCGAAGAAGATTATGAGAGTGTAACAATTCCGCTTATCGCCAAGAAGCTTGGTGTGGCTCATTCGCTTATCTATTATTACTTCAAGAACAAGGACTCGCTCTACCAGTCCTCCGTGCTTCACGCGCTTGATCGACTGATGACCAACTATGGCGAGGTCGTCGCGCGACATGAGAGCCCGGCCGAACTGCTGAGCGCCTATCTCGACCTCAATGTCGAGATGTCGGAGACGCTGCGCAGCCTCGTGCGCATCATGTTCGTCAATGCCGGAGGCGCCAAGGACGCAGGTCCCAAGTTCATCGATAGCTTCGTCGAGGACTTCTACGAGTCCGAGAAGAGGGTTCTCGCCGATTGCATCCGCAAGGGCGTTGAGGTCGGCATGTTTGCCTGCCCGGACCCTGATGAGATGGCGGCTTTCATCTCGCGCAACATCGACGGCATCTATTTCGGCAGTTTCATGCCGCATGGCGCGCCGATCCCTGCGGCGATGCGGTACCTCAAGGAGGTGGTCTGGGGACTGCTGCACTACGCCGGCGATCCTTCGGCCAAAAGCCCTTCCACAACCAAGATCGGGAGATAGCCATGTGCCAGGTATGCGGCTGCGGGCCTGAGAACATTCGCATTGATGGCAAAGGCGATGGTGAAGCGGGGGGCGGCAACCACATGCACCTGCATGCCCCTCACCATCACGATGGCGACCATCACCATCACGGTGACGGGCATCATCACGACCACGACGCCGGGCACCATCACCACGGCGACGATCACAGCCATGGCCTTCATCGCGACGACCATGAGCACCAGCATTACATTGCCGGCGCTGGCGATCTGCATTTCGGCAAGGATGTCGCCAAGACCCATGTGCCGGGAATGAGCCAGAAGCGGCTGGTACAAATCGAGCAGGAGATCCTGGCCAAGAACGGCATGTTTGCCGACGACGTCCGCGACGAACTCTGCGCGCATGGTGTGCTTGCGCTCAACCTGATTGCCAGCCCCGGTGCGGGCAAGACCACCTTGCTGGTCGAAACGCTGCAACGCTTGAAGGGCAACTTCCCAACCTGGGTAATCGAGGGCGATCAGGAGACGTCGAACGACGCCGATCGCATTCGCGCCACAGATACGCAGGCCGTGCAGATCAACACTGGCAAGGGCTGCCATCTTGACGCCGACATGATCCAGCGTGCGCTTGCATCGCTTTCACTGGAGCAGGGCGGTGTTCTGTTCATCGAAAATGTCGGCAATCTGGCGTGCCCAGCCGGCTTCGATCTTGGCGAAGCGCACAAGGTGGTCATCTTGTCGGTGACCGAAGGCGATGACAAGCCGGTCAAGTATCCGGAGGCGTTCGCTGCGGCCGACCTTCTGGTCATCTCGAAGTCGGACCTGGCGCCTTACTGCGATTTCGACATCGAGGCCTGTATTGTCCGCGCTCGTGAAATCAACCCGGCAATCGAAAGCATCGTCGTCTCGGCGCGCAATGGCACGGGCATGACGGAATGGCTCGACTGGATCGTCCGCGCCCGCCAGCAGCAGCTGCAGGACCTGGCGCGAGATTTGCAGGCACGGGTGGAATCCATCCGCAACACGCTCCACGTGTGAGGTGGCGCCATGCACGAACTCACGATCGCCTCGAGCCTGATCGATCTCGCCAGCGATCACGCGTCACGGAACGGCCACGCCCGGGTTACCGGAATGCATGTGCGTCTCGGCGTCATGTGCGGCATCGCCCGCTCGCTCTATTTCTGCTTCGGCCCGGCAACCCGCGGCACGCTCTGTGAAGGCGCCAAGCTGCACATCGAGGAAGTGCCGCTGACCATATTCTGCGAGCACTGCGCCGAGGCGCGGTCGCCGCTCTCTCTCTCCAATCTTCGTTGCCCCGACTGCGGGAGGCCTTCGCGGAAGGTGCTGAGCGGGCGCGAGATGGAACTGACCCACATCGAGCTTGAGGAAGAAGCTCCACATCCGGCGTTGGCCCCGGTTGGGCAAAACACTTGAGTAGTTACACCTGTTGGGAGGAACAGCATGCTTGATCGAAAAGCAGACATAGCCAAGTGGCAATTCACGCCACATCAACATCGTGGCCCCGCCGAGCAGTTCGGCGAGCATGATCACATCTACTCTCCGAAGCTGCATAACGGCTCGTTCAAATCCAGGGGGCTCGCCACCTTCATGGGTGCGCCCTATTGCCCGCCGGATCGTCACAAGATCCGCGAAATGGGCGCAAAGATCTGCTTTCTGGCAGTACCGTGGGACCAGGGCCAGATCGTGCGCGCCGGTGCCTCGCAAGGTGCCTCGGGGCTGCGTGAAGCGACGACGCAATATTTCCCCTATATGTTCGAATACGACGTCGACCTGTTGAGCTTCTTCCGTGTCGTCGACTGTGGCGATGTGCCGACAGTGCCGGGCAACAACATCAAGTCGCAGGAATACACCACCGACTACGTCACCGAATGCCTCGAAGGTGGCGCCAAGGTAATCCTGTTCGGCGGCGACCATTCCCTGCCGATCCCTGGAGCCAAGGCACTGTCGCGGTTCACCGGCAGCGGCAAGATGGGTTATCTGCACGTCGATAGCCACCTCGATGCCGGACCCGACTGGGCAGGCAACCTGATCACCAACTGCTCCGGCGCGCCGCGGGCACTCGACCTGCCCAACTGCAACGCCAGGAACATGGCGCATATGGGCTCGCGCAACGGACTTAATCCCAAAGACTGGTGGGACTTCTACGTCGACAACGAGATTCGTGTCGTCACCATGCCCGAGATGATCGAGCGCGGACTGGAAGTGTGCGCCAACGAGATCTTCGAACGGGTGAAGAAGGACGCCGATACGCTCTACTTCACCTGGGATACGGACTCGATCGACATGAGCTGCATGCCCGGCTCGACCTCGCCTGAATGCTACGGCCTGAAGGGGCGGGAGGCGATCCAGTTCGCGCGCATTGCCGGTCGGCACGGCTGCGACATTCTCGATGTCGTCGAGCTCTGCCCGTACTTCGACTCAAGCCAGATCAGCGCCAAGATGACGGTCAACATGATCTACCACTATCTCGGCTCGCGTGCCCAGACCCTGCGCCAGCAGGGCAAGCAACCGTAAGAATTCTCAGGGAGGAGATCCAGTCATGAACCCAGCAAAATCCTATGCCCATCTATTCTCACCACTTGGCGGTGACGCCGGAGACAACTACCGGGCACCCGGCCTGATCACGTTCCTGCGTTCGGCTCATGTGCCGCTGAACGCCGACGCCCTGAGGGCCTGCGGCGCCAAATATGCCTTTGTCGGCGTGCCGTTCGACGAGGGCAATGTCGGCAAGCCCGGCTCGGAGGACGGCCCGCGCGAATTCCGCCTCGTTTCGCAGGAGTACTTCTCCTACTGGTTCGAATACAATGTCGACTTGCACGGCACAGCTGTCGATTGCGGCGACGTTTCCATGCCCAAGGTCAGCCCCGAAGTGGCGCACGAACGCATCTATCGTGCAGTCCGCGAAGTGCTGAAATCTGGCCTCACGCCAATCATCTGCGGTGGCGACCGCTCGATTTCGATCGCCGCGGCGCGCGCGCTTTCCGACCATATCGGGGCGCAAAAGAAGATGGGCTACATGCATTTCAGTGCCCAGCTCGACATGGCCGACAGCTGGGCCGGGGAGCGCAATCTCGCCCCTTGCGCGATGGCTCGCATCACCGAGCTGCCCAATCTCGATATCAAGAATGTCGCGCATTTGGGCGCCCGCAACGCCATGAACCCCAAGGACCATATCGACCTTTCGAAGGAGAAGGGGCTTCAGTTCGACTCGATGTTTGACCTGTTCGACGGGGGCATCTACCCGTTGGTCGAGCGCTCGATCGAGCGGGTCTGGGGCGATACCGACGCGCAGTATCTCAGCTTCAATTTCAACGTCATGGATTCGTCCGCAGCACCTGGCGTCACCTCGACGGAACCAGGCGGCATCGAGTCCCGGGAGATGATGCGCATCGCCGACATGATCGCCAAGCGAGGCAGTGTCAGCGTCATCGACCTCACCGAGCTTTGCCCGATCTTCGATATCAGCGGTACGGCGGCACGGCTCGCGGCCTGCGTCATCATGCGGTTGATGGCGTCGTTGGCGGCACAAAATGGCGACGTGATCGACGCCAACCTGCGCCGCACCGACCTGGTCGCCGCAGAGTAACAGACAACCACTTGGATAAGGCCGGCTGCGGCCAGCCACAGGAGTTGATGGTGAACACGACAACGAACACAACAAAGATGACGCGGTTCGCTGCAGCAGTTGCTGTTGCTTATGTCGCGTCGACGATGCCGAGCTACGCGCATTTTCTGCCCGAGGCCGGCGGCCTCGGAGCGGGTCTATCTCACCCGCTTTCCGGGCTCGACCATATCCTTGCTATGGCCGGGGTCGGCATCTGGGCCGGGCAGAATGCCGACAACGAGCCGGTGTTCCGTTGGCTGCCGCTCGGCTTCGTCATCGGAATGATCGCTGGTGCGGTGTTTGGAATGACCGGGCTGTCGCTTCCCTTCGTCGAACTGGGTATTGCCGGGTCGGTGGTGCTGCTGGGCGCGATCGTCGCCCTGGGCAGCCGGGTGCCTTTCGGCGCGGCTTTTGCGATGACCATTTTCTTTGGCGGCCTGCATGGTTTTGCCCATGGTCAGGAACTGCCCATCGCCAGCAATGCATTCCTCTATGGGCTGGGCTTTGTCGCTTCGACCGTGGTCCTGCACGCGATGGGCTTTTCGCTCGCAACCTTCGTTGCGCGCCTGTCTTGGCGCACAGCGCTCAAGGTGGGCGGTGGAGGCATTGCCGCAGCGGGCATTGCGCTGGCTGCTGGCCTGGCTGGCTGATCTGCCAAACAAGGTGATCGGCGGAAAACGGCGCAGCCGTACTCCGCCTGGCCTGAGCGTTGGAGGGCGCTCAGGCCCATCGCTTCCGCAAATATCCCTGAAAATCCGTCGCTGACCCTGCTTATGGGGAGCGACGAAAATGTTCCTGGTGGGCTTCTGCCGCGCCGGCACGAACCTGTTTGCCAAAATTACCGGAGGATACAATGACCTTAAGCTGGCGCTTTACCGCCCTCGGCGACCGCCACCGCGCACTGGGTTCCAATCTCGAGGATTGGAGCGGCATGGGCACCGCCTGGACCTACGACGCCGACCCGTTCGATCAGCATGTGGCGATCCGCACCAAGGCCGGCCTGATGGACGTATCGGGCTTGCGCAAGATGCACTTGATTGGACCGCACGCGATCGCGGTTATTGAGTACGTCACGACCCGTAGTGTCGCAAAAATCCAACCGGGCCGTTCGGTTTATGCCGCCATGCTCAACGAGCGCGGCCATCTGATCGACGATTGCGTGATCTACCGCAACGGGCCCAATGCGTGGATGCTGGTCTCTGGCACCGGCACCGCGCATGAGGAGATCGTCAAGCAGGCGGCGGGTCGCAATTGTGCTGTGCTGTTCGACGACGACCTGCACGACCTTTCGCTGCAGGGGCCGGTGGCAGTCGATTTCCTGGCCAAGCACGTGCCGGGCATTCGCGACCTCAACTATTTCCACCACGTCCACACCACGCTGTTTGGCGCTCCAGTGACGATCTCGCGCACGGGCTACACCGGCGAACGCGGCTACGAGATCTTCGTGCGCGGCCAGGATGCACGCCTTGTCTGGGACAGCATCCTGTCCGAGGGCAAGGACATGGGGATCATTCCTTGCTGCTTCAGCACGCTCGATCTTCTGCGGGTCGAAAGCTATTTGCTGTTTTTCCCGTATGACAACTCGCAGATGTACCCGCTTCCCGGTCAGCCGGCCGGGGACAGCTTGTGGGAACTCGGCCTCGACTTCACGGTTTCGCCTGGCAAGACCGGCTTTAGGGGTGCCGAGGAGCATTACCGCCAGAAGGGCAACGAGCGCTTCAAGATCTTCGGCATGCTGATCGAAGGCGATCAGATGGCTGATCTCGGCGATGAGGTCTGGGCCGACGGCAAGAAGGTCGGTGTCATCACCTGCCCGTCTTATTCGAAGCTGACCAAACGTTCGATGGCGATTGCCCGTCTTGATGTGCCTTACGCCAAGCAAGGTGTGAAACTTGAGGTACGCGGCAAGACCTTGAAGGCCAATGCCATCGCCCACACGCTGACCTTCGACGATCCGGAAAAGAAGAAACGGACGGCAAAAGGCTGAGCCGCAGCAGGGGATTCGATCAGCCCGTTGCGAGGCATTGCTAGCAACAGCTGTCGGATCCTCTTGCCGCTGGCGTGCAACGGCAGCTGCCGCTCTTCTGCCGTTCAGATCAAGATAGCGGTCCCTGAATGCAGGCACCGCGTGTGGCTATCCTGTTCCGTCAAGCTCTGACCTGTGCAATCAAGGGCAGCTGGATCTGCACCCAGCATCGGCCATCGACAGGCCACCTAAAGACCAGCCCCAAACCCGAGCGTGGCCACGCGCCCTATCCCAGTCTTTCCCTCGGTGTCGTTCATCTCCAAAAGCGGATGCCGCTATTGCCCCAGGCAATATGCAGCTTTGCGTCAGAGCCGAGATGGCAGGTGATGCGCGAACGCGCGAAACGCCCGCGCCATTGACAACGCGCCCCCAAGGTTTCAAACATATGTTTGAAACCTACAATTCAAATAGATATTCGCCATGGCTTGGCTGGCTGTCCTGAACGCTGGAGGGTGTCGTGCATAACAAACCAAATGGGTCGTTCGTGGCGCTGATCACGCCGATGAACTCCGACGGCTCTGTTGATCTAGCTGGGTTTAGCAGCCTGCTCGATTTTCACCGGCAAAACCATACAAAGGCGATACTGATCATGGGTTCGACCGGGGAAGTCTCGATGCTGACTCCGGAAGAGCGGCGCACGATCATCACCGAAACGGCAAAGATGCCGCGCGGCGACATGCTCCTCTATTTCGGCTGCACGGGCTCCAACACCCAGGGCACAATCGACTTGGTGCGCTATGCCAAGAACGAAGGCGGCGACGGCGCCATCATTGCGGCGCCTTCCTATATCTGCGCCGACAATGAATCCATCGTCGAGTATGTTCTGGAAGTCTGCGATGCGGTCGACTTCCCGATCGGGTTCTACAACAATCCCCCGCGCGTGAAGACGGACCTGCACTGGACCGATATCCAGCGCATCGCAGCTCACCGCAACATGGTCGTGCTCAAGGAATCGACCACGCGCGTCGGCCAGGTGGCGCAGGTCTGCCGGGCCGAACTCGACATCTCCGTCATGTGCTGCTGCTCGCCGAATCTCGGCCTGGTGATCCCCACCATGGCGCTGGGCGGCCATGGTACCGCAAACATGACGGGCAACATTATCCCGCGCGAGATGGCAGTCATCTCCAAGCCATGGGTATCAGGCGAAGACGCATTCGCCTGCCGGTCAGCCTGGCTGCGCAACTTGCCGATGCTGCACTTCGCCTATGCGGCCGTTAATCCCGTTTCGATGAAGTCGCTCATGGCGGCGGTCGGCTTGCCGGCAGGACCGCTGCGCAAGCCACTCCGGGCAGCTGATCCCAAGTTGCTTGAAGATGGCATCCGTATCGTCCGCGAACTCGAACTCGACAGGACCTACGGCTACCGGCTGGCGCGCTGATTGGTGGCTACAGCTCCGCACTCGGCACCGGGCTTCGCGGCGGCCGACGCTCCGCTGGAACATATCCTCAGATTTGATGCCGGCGGGAGAAGCGCGCGAACCGGCTTTCAGCTATGAGGGTTGGATGGAGACGGCAGACGAAAGAACCGACCGGCACGACGACCGCGACACGCGCCGCGCATTGCTGCGTGCGGCTACCTACGTGTTCGCCGATCGTGGGTTCGATGCGGCCACGCTGCGGGAGGTCACCCGGGTGGCCGGGGCAAACATCGCTGCAGTCAACTATCACTTCCGCTCCAAAGACGAATTGCTGCGCCTGACGCTCGAACAATGCCTCGGCCCGCTGAACGCGGCGCGGCTGGGGGCAATGAGGGCGTGTGAGGAAGACCCGCAGCCAACCTTGCGTACTGTGCTGCGCGCGATCGTGGGGCCGCTTGTCGAACTCAGCCTCGACGAGCGCGGCGGGCGCGCGGCGATCCGGCTGATGCTGCAAACCAAGGCATTGCCTCGAAGCCTGACCAATGAAATCTTCGCCGAGCAGTTCGACGAACTCCATCGCCTATCTCGACAAATGCTGCAGCGGGTGACGCCCCGCCTAAGCGAGGTGCAGATCGCGCTACGCTACGAATATATCCGCGGCGCCATCCTGCACATCGTTGCGGACCTCGATCCGAATGCCCGTCGCATGCCCGGCCTCGAGGAAATCCAGAATCACGTCAGCAACAGCGCTCTCATAGATGACATCATCAGCTTCTGTGAGACCGGCTTTTCAAGCCGAAGCGACTGACTGGCGTTGTCATATAGGTCATCTGTCAACCGCTGTGCGGGGTGGAAACTACTACGGGACCATCTTTCGATGGCGCCGCCGCTGGCAGGCGTCGTGGATTCCAAATAGCAAACGACCAGCACATAGATGGTTGTCTCATACCTGACGCGAACAGGCCACGCCGACCCAGTGTCTGCAATCAAGAGGGCCGGAAGCTGACAGTCCCACAGGGTGTTTGGCGGAATGGAGCTGGGCCTGAAGCCACACAAGTTCTGCCAGATGTCATCGTACATAGTCTTAATGCGGCCAGCCCCGCACCGTCCGCCCGATCACGCCGACCACGGCGGAAGCGTTGGCCGCGGCTGTTCGAGAACGTTTCAAGGCCGCCGAAGTGGCTTGATCTAGCCGCTGCGAGAGCTATCTGCCGGTACTTTCACCTCGGGCATCGCGCCGATCAGCATGCGGGCATAATCGCTTTTCGGAGCGTCGAAAATCTCAGCGCAATCGCCCTGTTCGACGATCTCGCCGCGGTTGATCAGGGCCACCCGGTCGCAGAGATAACGCACCACCGCCAGATCGTGGCTGATGAAGAAATAGGTCAGGCCGAGGCGATCCTGCAGCTCGCACAGCAGGTTGAGAACCTGCGCCTGCACCGAGACGTCGAGCGCCGAGGTCGGCTCGTCCAGAAGCAGCAGTTCCGGGCCCGAGGCAAGGGCGCGCGCGATGCAGATGCGCTGGCGCTGGCCGCCGGAGAATTCGTGCGGATAGCGGTGGAGGTGCTGCGGGCCCATGCCGACCAGCGAAAGCAGCTCGGCGGCGCGGTCGCTGCGTTGTCTATTTGTCAGGCCCAAGGTTTCGTGATGGATCACCAGGGGCTCGGTGACGATGTCGTAGACCGACATGCGCGGGTTGAGAGACGCGTAAGGATCCTGGAAGACGATCTGGACACGGGCGCGCAGCCGCCGCAGCTCGGCGTCGGAAAGCTTGCCCAGATCCTGGCCCTGCACACGGATGTTGCCCGAGGTCGGGGTTTCCAGATGCAGGATGGAGCGGGTGAGGGTGGTCTTGCCCGAGCCGCTTTCGCCGACGAGGCCGAAGCTCTCGCCCTTGCGCACGCTGAGCGACACGTTTTTCAGCGCCTGGACTTCTGGCGATGTCCCGAAGATGCCGCGACGCCCCGGGTAGATTTTCGAGACATTGTCGATCTCTAGCATGATCTCAGTCATGGACGAGTGCTTCCATTTCATTCACGCGAATGCAGGCGGCGGCATGGCTGTCGCCAACCGGCACTGCTGCCGGCATGGCAGCGGTGCAGGCCGGCAGGGCAAACTGGCAACGCGGGGCGAAGCGGCAGCCTGGCGGCGGCGTGATGAGGTTGGGCACGGAACCGGCCAGGCCGCGCAACTCACCGCGCCTGGTTTCCCGGGTCGGGATCGCCGACATCAACGCGCGCGTGTAAGGATGGACGGGTTTGCCGATCACGGCTGCGACCGGGCCGCTTTCGACGATGTTTCCCGCATACATGACCGCGACATGGCTGCATGTCTGGGCGACGACACCCAGATTGTGGGTGATCAGCACGACACCCATGTCGAAGTCCTTGACGCTGTTTTTGATGAGCTCGAGGATCTGGGCCTGGACCGACACGTCGAGCGCTGTCGTCGGCTCGTCGGCGATGAGAAGGTCGGGGCGGCCGATCAGCGCCATGGCGATCAGCACGCGCTGGCGCATGCCGCCGGAGAACTGATGCGGGTAGTCGTCGAGCCGCGCCAGTGCGTTGGGGATGCCGACACGGGCCAGCATCTCGCCGGCCAGCTTGCGCGCGGCTTTTCGACGTTCGCGCCGGCCGGCATTGGGCGAACAGCCGATCACATCAGGATCGCGGTCAGCGGCAGCCAGCGCCACGTCGACGAGTTGTTCGCCGATGCGGAAGGCCGGATTGAGGTTGGTCGTCGGGTCCTGGAAGATCATGCCGATACGCTTGCCGCGCAGGCGCTGCATCTGAGCCGGGCTGAGCTTGAGAAGGTCCTGGCCTTCGAGCAGGATCTCGCCCGCCGTGTAGTGCGCCGGCGGCGTTGGCTGCAGGCGCGAGACCGACAGGCCAGTCAGCGACTTGCCGCAGCCGCTTTCGCCGACAAGGCCCCAGATCTCACCCCGGTTCACGGTGAGATTGATGCCGTTGAGGACATGCGCCCGGCCGTCGAAGCTCGACATCCTCAGGTGCAGGTCGCGGATTGAAAGGAGAGGGGCAGTCATCTCAGCGCCTCGCTTTCGGATCGAGGATGTCACGCAGGCCGTCACCCAGAAGGTTGAAGCCGAACACCGCAAGGAACATCGCCATGCCAGGCGCCATTGCCGTCCACCAATAGTCGGGCATGTAGGAACGCGACACCGAAAGCAGCGTGCCCCATTCCGGCGTTGGCGGACGGACGCCGATGCCGATGAAGCCGAGGCCCGCCACGGTGAGAATGGCAAAGCCCATGTCGAGCGACATCTTGACGATGATCGGCGAGACGACGTTGGGCAGGATATGGCGGAAGAGGATACGTTTCGGCGTAGCGCCGAGCGCACGCGCGGCGGTCACATAGACCTCCTCGCGCGCCGCCAGCACCTCGCCGCGCACGAGCCGTGCATAGCCGGGCCACCATGACAGGGCAATGGCGATGACCATGTTGCCGAAGCCCGAGCCTAGGGCTGCGGCAATCGCCATGGCAAGGATCAAACCGGGAATGGTCAGCGTGAGATCGGTCAACCGCATCAGCACCTCGTCAACCCAGCCGCGGGCGAAGCCGGCAATGGCGCCGACCAGCGTGCCGATGACAGATCCGATGAGCACGACGCCGAAGCCGGCGAGTACCGAAACGGTGGTGCCGGCCATGACGAGTGAAAGCACGTCCTGGCCGAGCTCGTTGGTGCCGAATGGATGGGCCGCCGACGGGGGGATGAAGCGCGCGGCGGTGTCGACGCCGCCGGCAACGTGATTGGGGTAGGGGGCGAGCGCAGTGCCAAAGACAGTGAAGAAGATCACCACCGCGACAATGACCGCCCCGAGCATCGACAGCTTGCTCTGCGAAAAGCGGAAGAAGGCGCGGCGCAGCCTGTCGCGGCGCGGCGTGACAAAATCGTCCGCAGTGTTGTGCTCGGTCGTGGTCATGAATAGCGGACCTTGGGGTTGATGACGCCGTAGAGCAGGTCGATGACGAGGTTGGCGAAGACGAAGAGCAGGCCAATGACCAGTGCGACGCCGATCACCGGCATCATGTCCTGCGATACGATGGCCTTGGTGGCATAGAGACCGAGACCCGGCCAGTCGAACACGGTTTCGACCAGCACCGTGCCGCCGAGCAGCCAGCCGAAGTAGAGGCCGATCACTGTCAGCGTCGCCGAGATGGCGTTGCGGGCAACATATTTGGTGATGATCTTGCGAGAGGGCAGGCCGAGCGCACGCGCGGTCATCACATAGTCCTGCTGCATCACCTCGATCGTCGAGGCACGCATCATGCGCATGATCGTGGCGAGCGGGGACAGCGACATGGCGATGGCAGGCAATGCCAGATGGCGGAGCGACATGAAGAAGGCATTCCAGTTGCCGGCGATCAGAGAATCGATGGTCAGGAAGCCGGTGACGAAGCGCGGCGGGATAACGACGATTGGCAGGCGGCCGCCGAGCGGCAGCCACATCAGCCACATGGCAAAGCAGAGCTGCAGAAGCAGGCCGAGAAAGAAGCGCGGCATGGAAATCGCGCCGATGGCGCCGACCTGGGCGAGATAGTCAGGCCAGCGGTTGCGCCACACGGCGGTGATGAGGCCAAGGGGGATGCCGACGGCGACCGCGATGAACATCGCCGCGAAGACGAGTTCGAGGGTCGCGGGCAGATAGGCCTTGATATCGGCAGCGACGGGGCGGCGGGTCAGCAGCGACGTGCCGAGATCGCCATGGACCAGGCCGGAGACATAGGTGCCGTACTGCACCCAGATAGGCTGATCCAACCCGTATTCCACGGCCAGCGCTGCGATTTCGGCTTGCGTTGCGTTCGGACCTGCGGCGAGCGCCACCGGATCGCCCGGCAGAAGGCGAGCGATGGCGAACATGATGATCGTCAGTCCGACGATAACCGGTATGAGCAGCAGGAGCCGCCGCAGGATGAAATGCAGCATTGCCGATGTCCTCTGTTGGAGCTTTGGCGGGCCCGAAGACCCGCCAAATGTTCGACTTAGCCGAGCGACAGGCCCCAGGCCTCGATCGCGTTGGAGGCGACTGGCGTGAAGTGGTAGTCCTTCACGTTGTCACGCATTGCAAGCTTGCGGCGCTCAAGCACACCGAAGATGTCAGGTGCGTCCTCGACAACCTTCTTCTGGAAGTCGCCATAGATCGCGATGCGCTTGGCCGGATCGATCTCCTTGCGGCCGGCTTCGATCAGGGCGTCGACTTCCGGGTTCTTGTAGACGGCGTTCTGCCAGGCGCCATTGCGCGACGAATGGTAGGCCGCATAGGCGATGTTGTCAGGGTCGCCGTAGTTCGCCGTCTGGTAGACGGGGAACAGGTCCGGGAAGGTTTCGGGCGACTTGCAGGCGCTCACCATGTCGGGCCAGTTCATCGGCACGATCTCGAGCTCGATATTGAGCTGCTTGAGGCTGTCGAGCATGATGAGCGCCCAGCGGCGCTGCTGCTCAAGACCTGAGACGTGGTACATCTTGAGCTTGAAGCCGCCTTCCGGCTTTGCCGACTTCGCCATGTATTCCTTCGCCTTGGCGAGGTCGGTGCCATAGGCGACGAGATCGGGGTTGAAGCCAAGGATGCCCTTGGGCAGCGGGCCATTCATCGGATCGGCATAACCTGCAGCGTCGAGGATCGCCTTGTAGTTCGTGGCATAAGAGATCGCCTTGCGCAGGTTGATGTCGGCGCAAGGGCCGTGCTGCGTGTTCATCTTTATCGAGAAGGTGCGGTATTCCGGCTCGATGACGCTGACGACGCCGGGGGCATCCTTCAGGGCGTCCATGTCCTCGCTGGTGAGGTCGGTGGCGATATGCGCCTCGCCGCGCTGGATCATCAGCCGCTGCGTGGCGGTTTCACGCACGATCTGCCAGATCACGCCTTCGAGGTTGCCGCCGCCGGCCTGCCACGCTTCGGGCGCGCGGGCCAGCTGGTAGAGCGTGCCGACCTCGAAACGGGCGACGGCGAACGGACCCGAGCCTGCCGCATTGGTCATGAGATAGGTTTCGCCGGAGTCGCTACCGAGATTGGCCTCGACCACCGCCTTCTCGACGACGAAGATCCACGGCAGCACCTGCAGGAACGGCGCGAAGGGCGTCGCGAGTTTGAACTTGACCGTGCCGGCGTCGACCGCCGTCACGCCTTCGGCGGTGACGATGTCGCGGATCATCCAGGAGTTGCCCTTGGCGAGCTTCAGCGCGCGGGCGAAGGAGTAGACGACGTCGTCGGCGGTGACGGCATTGCCGGAGTGGAACTTGGCGGCCTTGTTCAGGACGAATGTGTACTCCGTGCCGTCGGCGCTGACGGTCCAGCTCTCGGCGATACCAGGTGCGGGCACAGGCGGGTTGCCCGAAATCCGCACGAGCGGGTCATAGACGTTGCGCATGAAGAACGAGGCCGAATAGCCCGTCGCGGTATGCGGGTCGAAATTGGGGATGTCCTGGCCGGCGGCGATGATCAGGACGCCGCCCGACTGGGCGAAGAGCTGACGCGGGAAAACTGATGTGGCGAGGCCCACGCCGGCCAGGGCCAGCAGGCCGCGCCGCGAGATGTTGAACTGGTCAGAGGTCATTGCATTGCTCCTGTCGGATGTCTGGTCGTCATTGCAAATGGGGCGGCGCCAGTTGGCCGGCGCCGCCGGGTCTCGGAGGGGCTCACGCCCAGGCCACGTTCTCTTGCGGCGCCACGGTTCCAGGTGTTCCCGGTTCCTTGCGGTAGTTGAGCGCCACGTGGTCCGGCGTCACGAAGCCGAGTGCGAGATCGCGGGAAATCGCAGCGTGGTCACGCTCGGCGGAATTGCCGTAACCGGAGCCGCCGGCCAGGACGAGTTCCACCACCTGGTCGGTGCGGTGCAGCGAAACGAGCTCGCCCGTTCCACAATCGCGCAGCACGCGACCGTCGGTGGACAACACGCGTCCACGAGCCCCGCCGCCGGCCTTGCCGCCGAACAGACCGTCGATCGGGTTGTCGACGCCCTCGGGGTAGACGGAGACGAGCATCTCCAGCCCGTCCTCGTCGCGCTTGCGGAAGCGAATGACCTGGCCAAGCCCGCCACGCGTCTTGCCGGCACCGCCGCTGTCAGCCCGGAACGCCTTCTCCAGCACCAGCACGGGCACCCTGCTTTCCATCAATTCGATGGAGGTGTTGGCCGCAGACGTTGGCCAGAGCAGCGAGGAGTGGCCGTCGCCGCGCTCGGAGCCACCCTGGCCGCCGCCGCAGAAGAGCATGTCGGAATAGAACTGCCCATCCTTGGTCTGGCCATAGACATTCGCTGCGACGGCAAGTCCGGTGAAGGACTGGACCATGTCGGGCGAGGCCGATGCGAGTGCTGCGAAGATGTTCGGCGCAAGATACCAGCCGGTGCGGGTACGCAGGTTCACCGCGGCCGGATAGGTCGGGTTCAGGATCGAGCCCTCGGGCGCGGTCACCGTGAACGGGCGATAGCAGCCGGCATTGCCGCGAACCGCTGGCGTCAGCATGCACTTCAGCGGGTAGGTCGCATGCGCTGCCGTGTAGTTCAGCGTCGAGTTGAGGCCGCCCTGCGGCAGCTGCGGCGGGGCACCGGCAAAATCGACTGATATGCTGTCGCCTTCCACCTTGACCAGGACCGGGTAGCTGATCGTTTCGCCCAGCGGGTTGTTGGTGATGACCGAGCGGTACTCGCCATCGGGCAGCGCCCGGATCGCGTCGCGCATCGCCTTTTCGGACAAGCCCTGCACGACTTCGGCCAGCGCGCCCAGGTCATGCATGCCATAGTCATGCATGAAGGCATCGAGCCGCTCCGCGCCGAGCTTGTTGGCTGCGACGAAGGAGAAGATGTCGCCCAGGACCTGCTCGCCGTTGCGGACGTTCTGGCGGATGAGCTGGATCAGCGTTTCGTTCGGCTTGCCCTCCTCGAAGATCTTCATCGGCGGGATCTGCAGGCCCTCCTCGTAGATCTCGCGGGCATGGAGCGAATCCTTGGTGCCGCCGATATCGGAGACATGACCGACAGTGCCCATCAGGCCCACCAGCTTGCCATTGCGGAAGGCCGGCGTGACGATGGCGATGTCGAACAGATGGCCGGCGCAGAGCCACGGATCGTTGGTGATCAGAACGTCGCCGGGCTTGAGCGTCTCGGCCGGGTAACGCGCCAGCAGCGCCTTGACCGCGCGGGGAAGCGTCAGGTTGAAGACCGGCATGGCGCGTGGGCTGTGGGCCAGCGTCTCGCCGTCCTTGTCGAGCAGTTCGCAGGCAAAGTCCTGCGCCTCGGCGATGACGAGCGAGAAGGCGGTCCGGCAGACGGTAAGCCACATCTCCTCGACGACATTGACGAGGCGCGACCACATGATCTCAAGGCCGATCGGGTCGCCCTTGATCCGCGCCACGGCCTCGGCCCGCGTCATGTCGTCAGTGACGAACGCATCGGCGGCCTTGAGCGCGCCGACCTGCACGCAGAGGTTCTGGCCGGCGTCGATCGTCACGCTGTCGGATGGGCCGACGACGGTGGTGGACTCGCGCTCCTCGATGATCGCAGGACCGGGAATGGTGTCGCCGCTGCGCAGCGCGTAGCGGTCGTAGACCGCCGTCTCGAACTTGCCTTCGTCAAACCAGCAGACGCGGTGTCCCTTGATCCGGGCTGCCGTATCGCCGCCACCGGTGGCACCGGTGAGTGAAAGCTGCGGCGTCGGACCGGCGACGCGAACGCGGAAGTTGACGGATTCGAAGCGCGCGCCCTCGAAGGGCTCGGCATAACGGGCTGAATAGGCGCGGACGAAGGCCTCGCGAATGGCCGGCAGGTCGGCCTCGCTGAGTGTGGTGGCGGGAAGCGGCACGCTGATGTCATGCATCTGGCCGACAAGGCGCATGTCGGCGCTGCGCTCGACCACAGTATCCGCTGCAGCGATGTCCGAGCGCGACAGCTGGTGACGGCCCTCGTTTTCGAGGTCCGTCAGCACGCCATTGACGGCTTGAGCGTCAAAGCCTGATTTCAGCTCGACACGCAGCGACCGCACGCCTTCGAAGGACAGCGGCGCTGCAAGGAAACCGAGCGCCGATGCCGCGCCCGATGCAGGCGGGATCAAGACGGAGCTGATGCCCATGGCGCGCGCCACGTCGACGGCATGGGCGGGACCGGCGCCGCCGAAACCGACCATGGAGTATTCGCGCGGATCCTTGCCGCGCTCGACCAGATGCACGCGCGCGGCCGAGGCCATGCTTTCGACAACCACCTTGTGGATGCCGAGTGCCGCTTGCTCGATCGTCAGATCCAGCGGTTCCGCCACGCGTGCAATGGCTGCACGGGCGGCCTCGAGGTCGAGCTTCATGCGGCCGCCGAGGAAGAAGTTGGGATCGTAGTAGCCAAGCGTGAGGTTGGCGTCGGTGACCGTCGGCTGCTTGCCGCCCATGCCGTAGCAGGCCGGGCCCGGATCGGAGCTCGCGGAATGAGGGCCGACCTTCAGCAGGCCGACGTCGTCGATGGCGGCAATCGAACCGCCGCCGGCGCCGATCTCGATCATCTCGATGACAGGGGCCTTGATCGGCAGGCCGGAGCCCTTGACGAAGCGGTGGACGCGCGCGGCCTCCATCATAGGCGAGATCTCGGCGCGGCCGTCCTCGATCATGCAGGCCTTGGCGGTGGTGCCGCCCATGTCGAAGGAAATGACGTCGGACAATCCGGCCGCCTTGCCGAACAGCGCGGTGGCGAGACCGCCGCCCGCCGGGCCGCTTTCCAGCAGCCGGATCGGGAAGTCGCGTGCGGTCTCCAGCGACATCAGGCCACCGGCCGAATGCATGAGCCGAAGCGCGCCGGCGAAACCCGCACCGCGCAGCGACGTCTCAAGCTTGGTCAGGTAGCGGTGCATCAAGGGCTGCACGAAGGCGTTGGCGCAGGTGGTGACCGTGCGCTGGTATTCGCCCATTTCGGCCACGACCTCGCTTGAAATCGAGATCGACAGCTCAGGGAACGCGGCGCGGATGATGTCGGCGGCGCGGCGCTCATGCGCTGAATTGGCATAGGAATGGATGAAGGCGATGGCCATCGCCTCGCAGCCCTGCGCGACCAGCGCCTTTGCCGCCAGCAGGACCTGTGCCTCGTCAAGAGCGGTTTCCACATTGCCTGCGGCCGTCATGCGCTCGTCGACCTCGAGACGCAGGTCGCGGCTGACCATCGGGTCGGGGAACGATACGAACAGGTCATAGATGTCGTAGCGTTGCTCGGTGCCCATTTCGAGCAGGTCGCGGAAGCCGCGCGTCGTGATCAGGCCGACAGGCGCGCCCTTGCGCTCGATGACCGCATTGGTGACCAGCGTCGTGCCGTGGACGATCTCGCCGACGTCGCTATGCTTGATGCTCTGCAGATCCAGCAGTTCCTGCAGGCCAAGCAGCGCTGCCTGGGACGGATCGTGCGGCGTGGTCAGTCGCTTGTGCAGCGTGACGGAATGGTTCTGGCTGTCATAGAGCACGAAGTCGGTGAAGGTTCCACCAATGTCGAACCCGACGCGCCAGCGGTTGGGCAGATCACTCATTACATGATGTCCTTTTCTTCAAATCCGGGGGGCGACGAAGGCGCTGTCGCCCAGGTCCTCGGCAATGCGGGCCGCCCCTTTGGCGAGGGCAGCGATCATCTCGTCGCGGCCTTTGGTGTCCACGAGTGCGTGGGGGTAAACGATGCAGAGGCTGACGGCTTCGTCGGTGCGAGGGTCGGCGACCGATATCGCGATGGCGTCCACGCCAGGTGTCGCCTCCTGGCTCGAATAGGCGAAGCCCTGGTGCCGTACTTTCGACAGCTGCTCGGTCAGATCGGCCAGGGCGCTGTGTCCGGTGTAGAGCGCATGGACTGCTTCCTCGCCTAGCCGCGCCAGCAGCGACCGGCCGGTCGCGCTGAGATGGGCGGGCAGCCGCCGGCCGATGTTGCTGACGACGCGCAATGCGTTGGTGCCCTGGAAGTCGGCCACAGCGGTCACTTCCTTGCCGTCGCGCACGGAGATGTAGCCGGTATGGCCAAAGGTGGCGCTGGCTTCGGCGACCACTTCACTGGCGCGGCCGATCAGCAGCGAGGAACGACGGTAGGCCGCGGCAAGGTCGAGCATCAGCCGGCCCGGGCGATGCCGGTGGCTGTCGCCGATCGTCTCCAGCATGTTCGCCTCGCGCATCGCCTTCAACAGGCGCGACGCATTGGCTTTGGGCATGCCGAGCAGTCTCACGACGTCCGAAACCGTGAGGTCGGGACAGTCGTTGCCGAAGCACCTCAGCACATCCGCGGCATTGTTCAGGACCGACATTGCTCCTCCGAGTCGTTCCATTAAATGGAACTTCAGTTCCACTTTATGCAACTAATGCTCTCGTCTGTTCATTCGGTCAAGCTAAAAAATGAGCCGACTTCCCGATGCCGCCGGGCAGGCAGCATCGGGATGGCAAGAGGCAATGCTTCGCCCGTCCCGGCAGTGACGCCGGGATCGAGCGAAGTCCTCAGATCAAGAATTTGATTTTGTTGGCGCGGCCGCGCTCAGGCGGCGCCGCGCACCTCGACGAGCCGGGCCAGCAGGCTGGCGCCGACGGGCAGGATCGTGTCGTCGAAAATGAATCCGGAATTGTGCAGCGGAACGGTTCCGCCATGCCCCAGATTGAAGAAAGCGCCCCGGAACCACGCGCAGGAGATCGGCCATGTCCTCCGATCCCATGGTCAGTTCTGCGTTCGGCTGCGCCTTGTCGCCGACGATCTCCTGCGCCACCTCGATGAGGTTGTCGACCCGTCCTGGATCGTTCGAAAGCACGTCGAAGATGTTGCGGATATCGGCCACGATCTCGATTTCATGGGCAAGCGCAAAGCCGGCGCAGAGCTTGCGGATGCGGTCTTCGATCATCACGCCGTCGGCTTCGTCGAAGTAGCGGAAGGTGCCGCGAAGGACCGCCGTTTCCGGAATGACGTTGTAGGCGGATCCGGCATGGAACTGGGTGACCGAAACGACGGCGGGATGCGTCGGGTCCATGTTGCGCGAGACGATCTCCTGCATCTCCTTGACCAGGCCGGAGCCGATGGTGATCGGATCGCGGCTGGCCTGGGGCATCGCCCCGTGGCTGCCGCGGCCATGCAGCGTGATGTCGAAGAAGCTCGCCCCGGCCTGTGCCTTGCCAGGCCGGATCGTCAGCTGGGAATGCCCCTGGTAGGGCGAATTGTGCATTCCATAGAGTTCGTCGCAGGGGAAACGGTCGAACAGGCCGTCGCGCAGCATGGCTCTCGCGCCGCCGAGACCTTCCTCCGCCGGCTGGAAGATCAGCACGGCACGACCGGAGAAATCGCGATTGCCG
This sequence comes from Aminobacter sp. UC22_36, assembly GCF_044056035.1. Classification (NCBI taxonomy): domain Bacteria; kingdom Pseudomonadati; phylum Pseudomonadota; class Alphaproteobacteria; order Hyphomicrobiales; family Phyllobacteriaceae; genus Aminobacter; species Aminobacter sp. UC22_36. Next base: position 419,082 of record NZ_CP171995.1, on the reverse strand, counting down.
GCGAGGTAGCGCGCAGCACCGAGCAGCATGGTGGTGTGCCCGTCATGGCCGCAGCCATGGAACACGCCGGGATTCTTCGAGGCGTAGGGCAGGTTGGTCAGTTCATCCATCGGCAGGGCATCCATGTCGGCGCGCAAGCCGATGCTGCGCCCCGGCCGTGCACCGTCGATGACGCCCACAAGGCCGGTGCCGCCGATGCCGCGCTCGACGGCGACGCCCCAACTCGCAAGCAAATCCGCCACGCGCTGCGAGGTGCGATGCTCCTCGAAGCCGAGTTCGGGATGCTGGTGAAAATCCTGGCGTATCGCGGTGAGATCGTCGGCGAACTGGGCAATCTGTTCAATTACAGGCATGGCGAACCGTCTTTCGTGGCTTTGGCCCGTCAGTGGCACTGGCGTCTTGTGAAGGCAAGCGTTTCGTCCTAGGCCTCGAAGATGTGAACGGAGGCGCGGGTCGAGTGGCCCATAGGCGTCGACACTCCAGATTGAGCCGCCTGAAAGAGGAAATGATGTCAGTACAGACGATCGAGACGATTGCCGAAGAAGCCGGGCAGTGGCGCCGCCACCTCCACCAGAATCCCGAGCTCCTGTTCGATCTGCCGGCGACGTCGGCCTTCGTCGCCGACAAGCTGAAGTCGTTCGGCTGCGACGAGGTCGTCACCGGCATTGCCAAGTCGGGCGTCGTCGCGGTGGTGAAGGGAAAACTGGGCGCGGGCCGCACCATCGGCCTGCGCGCCGACATGGATGCGCTGCCGATCGCCGAACAGACCAACCTGGCCCATGCTTCAAGGAACCCGGGCAAGATGCATGCCTGCGGTCATGACGGCCACACGGCGATGTTGCTCGGTGCTGCACGTCACCTTGCCTCGACCCGGGATTTTGCCGGCACGGCCGTGCTCATCTTCCAACCGGCCGAAGAAGGTGGCGCTGGCGGGCGCGTCATGCTCGAGGAGGGGCTGCTCGAGCGCTTCGGCATCGAGGAGGTCTTCGGCATGCACAACGAGCCGGGCCTGCCTGTCGGCTCCTTTGCCATTCGGCCGGGTCCGATGCTGGCAGCTGCCGACCGCTTCGTGGTCACACTGAATGGCAAGGGCTCCCATGCTGCTTCGCCGCATGAATCGCGCGACCCCATTCTGATCAGCGCACATCTGGTGACGGCGCTCCAGTCGATCGCCTCGCGCAACGTCGATCCCTTCGACCCTGTCGTCGTGTCGGTCACCTATCTCGCCGGCGGTAGCGCCGCTGCGCTGAACGTCATTCCGGAAACGGCAGTCGTCGGCGGCACGATCAGGACGATCGATCCAAAACGCGGAAGGCCGTCGAGCAGCGTTTCAGGGACATCGTCGCCAACACCGCGCGTCTTTTCGAAGCCCAGGCAGAGATCGACTGGCGCCCCGGCTACCCGGTCACCGTCAATGATCCCGAGATGACGAAGGCTGCGATAGCAGTCGCCTCCGATGTCGCCGGAGCGGAAAAGGTCAATGGCAATTGCCAGTGCACGATGGGCGCTGAGGATTTCTCCTACATGCTCGAAAAGCGGCCAGGCGCGATCATCTGGCTGGGCAATGGCAACTCCGCCGGGCTTCACAATCCCGCCTATGATTTCAACGACGCCGCCATCGTCCATGGCCTTCGCTACTGGACAACACTGGTCAGCGAGAGACTAGCCCAGCCTGCGGGGTGATGACCGTTGGGATGGGTCTGGCCCACGCACATGCGTGGGCCAGACCCGATCACTTGACGTCAAGACCACTTGCCCGGTGAGAGGTACGCCAATGCCGTGGCGAAACGTCTAGTGAACAAGATCATTTTCGGAGACGGCCATCCTTGCCGCGATGTTGCGCTCACGTCGCAGTACCAGCCGCCGGATGACGACGTAGAAGACTGGCGTCAGGATCAGCCCGAAGAATGTCACGCCAAGCATGCCGGAGAACACGGCGATGCCCATGACATGGCGCATCTCTGCACCGGCTCCGGTCGCAAAGACCAGTGGCACGACACCGGCAATGAATGCCAGTGATGTCATCAGGATCGGCCTCAGACGCAAGCGTGCGGCTTCGAGCACCGCGGCAAGCGGATCCTGGCCCTTCTTCTCCTCTTCATGAGCAAACTCGACGATCAGGATGGCGTTCTTGGCGGCAAGACCGACCAGCACCACAAACGCGATCTGGATGAAGATGTTGTTGTCCCCGTTTGAGAGCCAGACGCCGACGATCGCCGACAGCAATGCCAATGGCGCGATGAGCAGGACCGTGAAGGGCAGAGACCAGCTGTTGTACTGCGCCGCCAGGATCAGGAATGCCAGCAATACCGCGAGCGGGAACACGATCACGGCCGTGTTCCCGGCCTGCTTTTCCTGGAAGGTCAGATCGGTCCACTCGAACGTCATGCCGGCTGGCAGCGTCTCACGCACGATCCGCTCGATTGCCGCTGTCGCCTGACCGGACGAATAGCCAGGTGCTGGACCTCCTGTGAGGTCGACCGAGGGGTAGCCATTGTAGTGCATCACCCGGTCTGGCCCTGAACTGGTAGTGACGGTTGCAAGGGCGGCGAGGGGAACCATCTCGCCTGCGGCATTGCGAACCTTCAGGCGAGCGATGTCGTCCACTTGCGCGCGGAATGGCGCATCCGCCTGGACGATCACGCGATAGGTACGGCCAAAGCGGTTGAAGTCGTTTGCATACAAGGAGCCCAGATTGACCTGCAAGGTCTCGAAGATCGCCGTCAACGGAACGCCTTGTGCCTTGGCCTTGACCCGATCGAGATCGAGCTGAACCTGCGGTGCGTTGACCTGGAAGCTCGCCATCATGCCGGCAAGTTCCGGCGCTTGCGAGGCCTTTGCCATGACCTCGGCCTGCGCCTTGGCAAGGGCCTCTAGCCCCGCGCCGGAGCGATCCTCGATCTGGAGCTTGAAGCCACCCATGGTGCCGAGGCCCGGCACCGGCGGCGGCGGGAAAATGCCGACGAAGCCGTCTGGGATCTGGCTGTACTTGGCCATCAGCCGCCCCGCGATCGCATTGGCCGCAAGCGAGGGATCCTTGCGCTGATCGAATGGATCGAGCATGGCGAAGACGACGGCTGCATTTGGCAGATTGACGAAGCCGTTCACGGACAGTCCCGGAAAGGCCACGACGCTTTCCACGCCCGGTTCCGCCAGCGCTATCCTGGACATCTCCTTGACGACGGCCTCTGTCCGGTCGAGCGACGCTCCCGATGGCAACTGGGCAATGCCGACGAGATAGTACTTGTCCTGCGCGGGCACGAAACCGGTCGGGATGCTCTGCAGGCCCATCCAGGTCATAGCAACAAGTCCTGCGTAGAGCACCAGGATCACGCCGCTTATGCGGATAGCGCGACGTGTCGCGCCGACATAGGCGTTCGATGCCCTGTCGAAGAAGCGATTGAACAGACGGAAGAACCGGCCGAACGCAAAATCGATGCCTCGGGTGAGCCAGTCGCGGTTTGACCCGGCGTGGTGTGGCTTCAACAGAACGCCCGCCAGCGCTGGCGAAAGCGTCAGGGAGTTGACCGCTGAAAGAACCGTCGAGATTGCAATGGTGACTGCGAACTGACGGTAGAATTCGCCCTGAAGGCCCGACAGGAAGGCGGACGGAATGAACACGGCGGCAAGCACGGACGTGATCGCGATGATCGGTGCTGTCACCTCATCCATCGCCTTGCGGGCCGCTTCCTTCGGCGTTTCGCCAAGACCGATGTGCCGTTCGACGTTTTCGACGACAACGATGGCGTCGTCGACCACAATGCCGATCGAAAGAACCAGGCCGAACAACGACAAGGTATTGAGCGAGAAACCCAGCAGATACATCACCGCAAGCGTGCCGACGAGCGATATGGGCACGGCAACCAGCGGAATGATGGACGCACGCCACGTCTGCAGGAACAGGACGACGACGATGACGACGAGAACGATCGCCTCGAGCAACGTTGCCACGACGGCGGCCAGGGACGCTCGCACGAAGACGGTTGGATCGTAGGCAATCCGGTATTCCAGACCCTCCGGAAAACCTTGCTGCAACTGCTCCATCTCAGCGCGCACGGCGTTCGAGACGTCAAGCGCATTTGCACCGGGGCGTTGAATGATCTGCATCGCGACGGCAGGCTCGCCGTCGAGCAGGCTGCGCAACGCATAGCCATCAGCGCCAAGACCAATCCGCGCAACATCGCGCAGGCGCACGATCTGCCCGTCATCGCCTGTCTTGATGACGATTTCGCCGAATTGTTCCTCACTGGACAGTCGACCCAGTGTACTGACCGTGACTTCATAGCTCGCTGCCTGCGATGGCTGTTGCCCCACCGATCCGGCGGCGACCTGGAGGTTTTGTTCGCGGATGGCGGCGACGACATCCGCGGCGGTCAGTCCGCGTGCTGCAACTTTGGCGGGATCCAGCCAGACGCGCATGGCGTATTCGCCTGCACCCCATACGATGACGTCGCCGACCCCTGGCAGGCGGGCGAGCGTGTCGCGAATTTGGAGACTGGCAAAGTTGGAAATGTAGAGTGGGTCGTAGCGTTTGTCGGGCGATACAAGGTGCACCACCATCAGGATGTCGGGGGACGTTTTTTGGGTGACAACGCCGATGCGTTGAACTTCTTCCGGCAGGCGTGGCAGGGCGCGCGACACGCGGTTCTGCACCTGGATCTGGGCCATGTCAGGATCCGTGCCCTGGGCAAAGGTGACGGTGAGTGTCATCCTGCCGTCAGTCGCAGCCTGTGAGCTCATGTAGAGCATGCCCTCGACGCCATTGATCGATTGTTCGAGCGGGGAGGCCACCGTCTCGGCGATCACCTGCGGGTTGGCACCGGGATAACTAGCGGCCACCTGCACCGTCGGCGGGGTGACCGACGGATATTCGCTCAACGAGAGTCGAAACAGCGCTATTGCGCCGGCAATCAGCATCAGGGCGGAGAGGACGATCGCAAAGATCGGGCGATTGATGAAAAAGCGGGGCAGGTTCATCGACGTGCTTCCTGCGTGTTGCCATTGGCAACGCCGTCGACGGAGCGCTGGTCGGGTGCCATTGCGATCCGGTTCGGGCTAACCTGCATGCCGGGTCGGACGAGCCCCTTGATGATGATCGTGTCACCAGCGTTGAGACCGCTTGCAACGACGCGCAGTCCATCGTTCATCGCGCCCAGTTCGACCGGCCGGTATTGGACCATGTCGCCGGCACCCAGCACCAGAACGTAGCGGCGTCCCTGATCGGTCCCGACCGCCTGATCATCGATAAGAACCGTCTCTGCCGGTGCGCTCGTTGCAAGTTTCACCCGCGCGAACAGGCCTGGCGTCAGCCGGCCGTCGGGGTTGGCCAGCACAGCTCGGGCGCGGATCGTCCCGGTGCTTCGATCGATACGATTTCCCAGGAAGTCCAGGGTGCCTGAATGCGGGTAGCCGCTCTCGGTGGCGAGCCCCACATTCACCGGCAACGAGGCGCCTTTGCCGCCGATGGCCTCGGGACGTGTCTGTTTCAGAAAGCTCAGATAGGCCGCTTCATCGATGTCGAAATAGACATGTACAGGATCGACCGACACGATCGTGGTGAGCAATGTCGCTGTGGCTCCGGACGCTCCGGTGACCAGGTTTCCTTCCGTCACAAGCACCCTGTCGACGCGTCCGGCGATCGGGGCGGTCACGCGAGAATAAGAAAGGTCGAGCCTGGCTGCAGCACTTGCGGCCTTTGCCTCCAGCACCTGCGCTTGCCGCTCCTGCTTCCCGGCCGCGTCGTCGTCATAGGTCTTGCCGGGGATAGCTCCGGTCGGGAGCAGCCGCTGTGATCGATCGAGATCGGTCTCGGCCTGCGAGAGCAGAACCCTGGCCCGTTGAAGCCGCGCTTCAGCATTCTGGAGCGCGACCTCATATGGGCGAGGGTCGATCTGGAAGAGCAGCTGGCCTCGTTCAACGAGGCCGCCTTCCGGCACGCTGACGGATTCAAGCATGCCGCCGACACGCGGCCGCAGCTCTACCGTCTTGGCGGCTGCTACGACGCCAGTAAACTCGGAAGATCGCGCGATCACCCGCGTGATGACTTCGGCGACCGGAACCTGCGGCAGTGGCGGGGTCATGGGAGCGGTCTTGCTCGTTTCGCCCGAGCTCAGCGCCTGGCTGACAACGACAGGCACACCATTGAGATAGAGCAACAATGCACCGCCGCCTGCAGCCGCCAAAGTGAAGAGAAATATCCTGGATCTACGCGTCATTTGTTCTACCTCGTCGTCAGAATGCGTGACGTCTCCGACGACACCGCTTGATGATTTTGGCGACGGTAGTGATTGCAGTGACTGGAAGGTCAACCGACTTCTGGTGCTGCGGCCAATTTGCATAGGTCGCCGCAGCAAACCTCTGATCGGCAAGGAATCAACTGCGTTTGCATCCTCACGACGGACGATCAATTGCCCGAGCGCTGAGGCTGCTTACTTGCTGATTTGCAGGGAGTTTCTGCCAAACGTGCACCCCGCCACCGGTACGCGTCGCACCACTAGAAATGACGAGGTCGCTGCCGGCAGAGCCAACGGCCACAGCTGTCCATTGCCACGCTTGACTTTCCAGTAGCGGGAAAGCGCAGCCTGCAAAAACGGCTCGAAAAGCCGCCAACCAGGCAGGAGACGGAAATGCTCTACTGATCATCGAACATGGCTTGCGGCCAGTCTGCAGGCCCACCTAACCGGTCATCAGACCGAAGTCAGATCTTTACGAAAAGCACTGGTGGGGACAGTCCCGGCATCCAGAGATGCCGGGTAGGGCCCTCCATTGTTCAAAAATAGAAGGCACACCTAGAATGAAGAACATCCTCCTCATTGTTGCACCTCTCGTTTTCGTTGCCGGCGCAGCATTCGCATCCTCCTTTGACGGCGTTGTTGCCAAATACAACCACGACGTACGTGTCATCACGCTCGAGAACGGCAGAAGCTACACGGTGCCGCGCGACGTTGCCTTGCCCCCGCTCCAGGCCGGCGAGAAGGTGTCGATCATTTTGAACGACGAAGGAGATCGTGTGACTGCCGTGCTGAAGTCGTATTAGGAGGCCAAAGCCTCCGACAAGAAAAGCGCCACGGGAGCTCCCACCCGTGGCGTTTGGCCTTGCTGCCTATCCTTGTTGCACCAACGTGGAGCACGCCATTATTGCGGATGCGGAGACCTCGACTGACATGCGAGCCGGCAGTGCGTTTACCGAGATGGGGAACCTCGAACGCACTGCCGGCAGACGCCTGGAGTTGGGAACACGCGGCGCGCCGGGAGTGGTAGCGCGCCGCGGAAAACCAGGCGTTTCTTTGCGACTGGATCAGGAGGCCAAGGCATCAACGCGTGTTGCCGCAGCCTCCGCCTCCAGAGAGCTGATCGCTTGCCGCGGTGGAGATCCTTGGCAAACACGCGGGCCGCATCGTGGCGGCGCTTTCGATCTTCCCATGCGGAAATAAACGCTCACTTGTATAGACATATCATTCTAGACATGTATACAATGTTTCGTCAATATCGTATTTTTTGTAAGGAAGTTTCGCGGGTATGAAGGTCGCATCACAGGTTTGATGGAGGGGCGGCGCGATCTCGTCACTGAAGTGAGCCGAATGGAGCCTGGAGGGCGGCGGCCTCCAGGCTGGTGGCAATAATTGGCCTGAACCCGGTTGAATTCATGCGTGTTGCCGTGCCCGAATAGAGCGGGACTCGGGCCCAAAAGTGAATTCGGAAGCGAACGCTCTCAGGTAGAGATGAATCCATATCGTGCACAGTTTTGTATACTTTAGTGGAGGAAATAAATGCGAATTAAGCTGATAAATCCCAATACCACTGCATCGATGACCGAGCTTATGGGCGAAGCGGCTCGTGCGGTCGCAGCCCCTGGTACTGACATTGTTCTTGCCACGTCTCGCTCGGGCGCGGCATCGATCGAAGGGCACTATGATGAAGCTTTGAGTGTCCTGGGCACCATCGATGAGATACTCGAAGGTAGTGCTGCCGATGCCTATGTGATCGGCTGCTTCGGCGATCCGGGACTTCTCGCCGCGCGCGAGATTACGGGTGCTCCCGTGCTGGGGATTGCCGAGGCCGCCATGCATGCGGCGACATTTGTCGCCTCCAGTTTCTCGATCGTGACGACGCTTGAGCGCACGCGCGTGATATCGGAACAGCTGGTCCGCAACTACGGCATGCAAAATCACTGCCGTCGGGTCAGGGCCACCGACGTGCCGGTGCTGGAGCTTGAAAAGCCGGGGTCGAGCGCCCGCGCCATCGTCCTGGGTGAGTGCGAGGAAGCGCTTCGCGACGATCGCGCGGAAGCGATCGTGCTTGGCTGTGCTGGCATGGCGGATTTGGCGAAGTACCTCGAAGAGCGGCTGCACGTGCCTGTCATCGATGGCGTGGCCGCGGCAATCAAGTTTGCCGAGGCAATCGTGGGCATGCGACTGCGCACGTCCAAGGTTGGCGATCTGGCATATCCGCTGCCCAAACCTTACCTGGGCAAGCTCTCTGGCTATGCGCCGGCCAAACTGTTTCCAGCCAATGCGCGTGAGCGCACTGCCTGTTTGGCCCAGCGGAGCTGACCGTGGATTTCGATTTCGCCGAGCTGCCCGAAACCGACCGCTACCGGCTGCTCACCAACTTTGTCGGGCCGCGGCCGATCGCACTCGTCACCACCATCGACGAGCATGGCTGCAACAATGCCGCGCCGATGAGTTTCTTCAACGTCTTCTCGCACGAGCAGCCGCTGCTCATTTTGGGCATGCAGACGCGGCCCGACGGCACCGCCAAGGACACCGTCGCCAACATCAGGCGCTCAGGCGAGTTCGTCGTCCACATGGTCGACATGGCGATCGCCAACGAGATGATCGTTACCGGTATCAATTTCCCCAGCGACGTCGACGAGATCGAGTTTGCCGGCTTGACCAGCACGCCGTCGGTCAAGGTCGCGGCACCCCGCATTGAGGAATCGCCCTGTGCCATGGAGTGCAAGGTGTCGCAGATCCTCGACTATGGACGCCGCACCATCGTCATCGGCGAGGTCGTGCAGATGTATGTCCGCGACGAATGCCTCGACGAGCGTGGCCGTTACGTCCGGCCCGAGATCTATCAGCTGATCGCGCGGCTGCATGCCGACAACTACATCGTCGCCGACAACCAGTTCGTGCTCAAGCGCCCCACTGAGCTCCATCACGAGGAAGTGGCGGGATATGCCAATGTCTCGACAAAACGGTCAAAATAGAATGCCGCGGTTGTTCAACGCGGCGTCGATGCCGGCGCATCCATGTTAGCGAGCCGATGGGGATACCAAGCCACATTTGCCGATCCTGACGGGCATCTGTGGATGATTGCCGCCAGTTCGGGGACTGACAAACTCGTGGCAGCGACCAGGCGCTAACGGATCTCCCGCGCAATTGCCTGCAGTTTCTGGAAGGCGGCGTATCTTTGGCCATGCTGCTCCGCCATCTTCCCATCGGAAGGGGCATAGGTGCTGTCAGTACGCGAAAGACTGGCCATCGCAGCACGGATGTCAGCGAAGACCCCGGCAGCCACGCTCCCGAGAATGGCGGCTCCCAAAAGTACCGGCTCTTCTGAGCGCGTTGCCAGAACCGGCTTTCCAGTCGTGTCGGCAAGGAGTTGGCGGACAAGGTCGAGTTGACCAGCACCTCCGCTGATGACGATCTTTTCGATCGGCGCGCCGGATGACGCCTGCACGTCAATGATCTGACGCAGTCCATAACCGATGCCACATAGTCCCGCGATGTAGAGCGAGACGAGATTGTCGATGTCACCCTCCATGCCAAGCCCGGCGACGACAGCGCGGGCATGCGGATCGGCAAAGGGCGCACGGTTGCCGAGGAATTCCGGGACAACATGAAGGCCACCGGCCAGTTCTACCGCCTGGGAGAGATTTCCAACCTTGTGCGCAGCAAGCTCGGCAAGCAGAGCGGGAAGCGAGAGGCCCCGGGTCTTTGCCAGTTCCTGTGCTTCGCCGGCGGCAGGATGGAAAGACAGGAGTTGTTCGATCGCAGCTCCGGCAGCAGACTGGCCACCTTCGTTCAGCCACATGCCTGAGACCATCGCCGAATAATAGGGTCCCCAGACACCGGGTACGAACACCGGTTCCACAGTCGAGGTCATCGTGCAGGACGAGGTGCCGAAGACGTATCCGAGATTGCACTCCAGGGGGCCGTCCACGCCCACTGTTCCAATGCCGCCTGCATGCGCATCGATCATGCCTGCGCCCACAGGTGTGCCCAAAGGCAAGCCAAGCTCGTTGGCCGCACGCTCGCTCAGACCGTTTCCGACTGACGAGCCCGGGTCGACGACGTTCTGGCCAATGCGGGAGAAGTCTTCGTCCGCAAGCATGCCGAGGCCGATCTGGCGGAAGTAGCTCGGGTCCCAGCGCTTCTCATGCGCCAGGTAGGTCCACTTGCACGTAACCGTGCAGGTCGAGCGCGCAAGGTCCCCCGTTGCGCGCCAGGTGAGGAAGTCGGCAAGATCGAAGAATTGCCACGCCGCGTCGAAGACATCGGGGCGGTTTTCCCGCAACCAGAGCAGCTTCGGCGTCTCCATTTCCGGGGAGATGCGACCGCCGACATAGCGCAAGACATCGTGGCCCTGCGCATTGATCCGTTCCGCCTGGTCGACGGCGCGGTGGTCCATCCACACGATGATGTCGCGCTGCGGATCCTCCGACGGTCCCACCGGCAGCGAGATGCCATCCTTGCCGAGGACAACGAGCGAGCAGGTCGCGTCGAATCCCACGCTGGCGACAGCATGGGGATCGATACCGGCCCTGGAGACCGCCTCGCGAACCGAGGCGCAGACGGCCGCCCAGATTTCCGTGCTCGACTGTTCGACGATCGAACCGGCCTCGCGATGGAGGGTGATATTGCGCTTGGCCGAAGCAAGCATGTTGCCTGTGAGGTCGAACAGGCCAGCTCTTGCGCTGCCGGTCCCGACATCGACGCCAATAAGGTAGCGTTCGCCGCCGATGGGGCGTGCGGAGGAAGTGTTGGTCATGGTCTACCGCCTGCAATCAGAACTGGGTCGGCGAAGCGAACGAAAAGCCGTCGGCCATGCTCAAAGATCGACACTGTTTGGCAGGATCACCAGGTCACGGATCGTGACGTTGCGCGGGCGCGTCAGCATGAAGAGCACAGCATCGGCCACTTCCTTCGGCTGCATCAGGCTGCCATTGGCCAGAGCCTCTTGCATCTTTTCCTTCGGCCAGTCGTCGAGGAGCGCTGTCACCACCGGGCCGGGTAGCACCGCGCCGACACGAACCCCATGCTGGGCCACCTGGCGCCGGGTGCTGTGGACGAAGGCCTGAACGGCGAATTTCGAGGCGGTGTAGATCGGCTCCCAGACGACCGGAACGACACCGGCGATCGAACTGGTGAACAGGATGTCGCCGGATTTCTGCTCGATCATGTAGGGCAGCACCGCATGGACGGAGCGGAAGGCGGCGTTGATGTTGAGGTTGAGCATCCGGTCCCAGGCATCCGGGTCGCCCTCGGCAACCGGGCCGCCAATATAGGCGCCGGCATTGGCGTGGAAGATATCCAGTCTGCCGGCAAGCTCGAGGATCCGCGGCAGCATGCCGGACACTTCGGCCGGCTTGAGCAGGTCGACGACAAGCGGCAGGGCGTTCGGGCCCAATTGCTTGCAGAGCTGCTCCAGCCTGTCCTGTGCGCGGTCGACGAGAACGACCCTGGCGCCTTCGGCCAGAAGCGTTTGTGCGCATGCAAGCCCGATGCCGGAGGCAGCGCCAGTGATGGCGGCGACTTTGCCCTTCATGAGATCTGCCATTTTTGAATACTCCGTTCCGATATGTGGTTCAGGCGCGGCCGTGGCTGACGCGAGAGCGCCGTGCCAGAGAGTCGACGATGACCGCGATTGCCAGGACGCCGCCGGTGATCATGTAGCGAAGCGACGAGCTGAGGTTCAAAAGTGTCAGGCCATTCGAAATCGCCTGGATGACGATGATCCCGAGCAGGGCCGAATAGGCGCTGCCACGTCCACCGAAGAGGCTGGTGCCGCCGATGACGGCTGCCGCGATCGCGTTGAGGTTGACGTCGCCCGTGCCGGCCTGCTGGCTTGACGAGGCAAGCCGTGCAGCCGAAAGCACGCCGCCCAACGCTGCCAGCGTGGAGCAGAGCACGAAGGCGCTCATGTAGATCCGGCGCACATTGATGCCCGAGCGACGGGCCGCTTCCTTGTTGCCGCCGACGGCAAACATCGAGCGACCCCACTGGGTGCGCGTCAGCGCGTAGTTGAGGATGACGGCGAGACCAACGAAGAGCGCGAACATCCACGGCACGCCGCGGCCGAGGTTGAGGTAGAAGACCGCCAGTTCGAGCGCGACGGTCAGCACGACGGCCTTCAGGATCAGCGTGCCGAGCGGCTGGGCCGACAGGTTGGCGGCCTGGCGCTGGCGCATCGTGCGTATGCCCTTGGCGATCATCACCAGCCCCGGCAGCAGCGCCAGCCCGTGCGAAAGCCAGTCCGGCATGATCAGGATCTGGCCGAAGCGAACGAGCGACGAGGCATAGGGAAGGTTGATCGAGCCGGTCGGGCCGAGGATGTAGAGCTGCAGGCCGAGCAGCGCCAAAAGTCCGGCGAGCGTCGCGATGAAGCTTGGCATCCCGAGGCGGTTGTAGAGGGTGGCGTAGAGCATGCCGACGCAAGCACCCACGACAAGGGCTGCGATGATCGCTCCGGCGACGGGCCAGCCCATATTGACCCACAGCACGCCCACCATTGCGGAGGCCAGGCCGCTCATCGAGCCGACCGAGAGGTCGATTTCGCCGAGCACCAGCACGCAGATGATGCCAAGCGAAATGACGCCGACGGTGGCGCAATCAAACAGCAGGTTCACCAAATTGTTGGGCGCAAGGAAAATCGGGTTGAGAGCCGAAAAGACGACCGAAATAACAATCAGGCCGACCGCGACCGGTAGCATGCCGAGGTCGCCAGAACGCACGCGGTCGGCGAAGCCGCGCAGCATGCCGGAGATACCCTCGTCGCGGCGCACGCGTTCATCGCTGCGGTCGAGTTTCTGCCCGCTTTGGGCGAGCTTGTCTGAAATGTTCTGGCTCATGCGGCCCCCTCGCTTGCTTCGTTGACCAGGCCGGCCTTGCGGTCGAGACGTCTGGAGACGGAATTTTCCGTTGCGCCGGTAATTGCGGCGACGAGTTCCTGGCTGGAAGCGTCCGGCAAGAACACCCCGTTGTTCCGTCCAAGCCGCAGCACGACGATGCGGTCCGCTACGGCGCGCACATCTTCCATGTTGTGGCTGATGATGATGACACCGAGGCCGCGCTCGCGGACGCGTTCGATCAGGTTGAGCACTTCGGCCGTCTGTGCGACGCCAAGCGCTGCCGTCGGCTCGTCGAGCATGATGACCTTGGGATTGAGCAGAAGCGAGCGCGCGATAGCCACCGTCTGGCGCTGGCCACCCGACAGGGACGCGATGGGCTCGCGAACGGAGGGAATGCGCGCGGCGAGTTCGCGCAGGAGCCTCCAGGCGCGCACTTCCATGGTGACCTCGTCAAGCGCCCAGGGCGACATCTCGTGGCCGAGAAACAAATTGGCCACGACATCAAGGTTTTCGCACAAGGCCAGGTCCTGGAACACTGTCGCAATGCCGAGGCCAAGTGCCGTGCCGGGACTGTCGAGCGAAACCCCTTGTCCGCAGAATTCTATGGTGCCTGACGTCGGCTGGTGCACGCCGGCGAGGATCTTGACGAGCGTCGACTTGCCCGCGCCGTTGTCGCCCACCAGAGCCACGACTTCGCCGGCGTTGATGTCGAGGTCGATGTCTGTGAGCGCGGATACGGCGCCAAAATTCTTGGAGATGCCGCGCAGTCGCAGCACGGGTTCGCCCTTGGCGGGCATGTTCTTGATGTCAGCTGTCATGGCCTTGACCTCTCGACCGAAAGGCACCCGGCCACGACAAGCGCGGCCGGGCACGAGTTTGCAGCGTCAGTTGATGATGCCGAGTTTGCGGCAACCTTCAACATACTCGCCGGTGCAGACTTCTTCGGGCTTGTTGATGCCCTTGTCGAAAATCTCCGCCTTGATATTTTCGGCCGTGACGACGGCCGGGACGAAGAGCTGCGAGGGCGTATCGTAGAGCTTGTTGGGCGCTTCCGGCGTTTCGCCCTTGAGTAGTTTCACGGCGACATTGGCGGCGGCGGCCGCCACGATTTCAGAAGGCTTCGAGATCGTGTTGTACTGGTCGCCCGAAATGATCAGCTGCAGGGCAGCGATCGTCGCGTCGTTGCCGGTGACCGGCGGGACCGGCTTGACGCCGGCTGCCTTCAACGCCGCGATCGCACCGCCGCCCGTGCCATCGTTGGCGGCAACGATGCCCTTGATCTGGTCGCCGAAGCGGGTGATCTGGCCGGCAGCCCATTCCTGAGCCTTCGGCGGCGCCCAGTCCGGCGTGTCGAATTCGGCAAGTGTCTTGTAGGGCGACGCGTCGAGGGCGGAATCGATGCCGTCGCGAATGAGGCCGGCGGCAGCGTCTGTCGGCGAACCGTTGATCTGGAGCACGCCAGCGCCATCCGGAACGCCGGATGCCTTCAGGTGGTCGACAAGCGACTGCGCGATGGCGCGGCCAATACCTTCATTGTCGAAGGAGACGTAGTAGTCCGCCGGCTTGCTGGGGATCGGGCGGTCATAAGCGATGACCTTGACGTCCTGGGAGTGGGCGATCTCGACCAATGCCGCGGCCGCCGCGGAATCGACCGGATCAAGGACGACGACCTTGGCGCCCTGGGCGATCACCGAATTGAATTGCTGCTGTTGCAGCGCAACATCAGCATTGGCGTTCTGGTAGATGACCGTGCAGCCCGGACAAAGCTTTGCCATCTCGGCCTTGAAGCCGGGGTAGTCATGTTGTTCGTAGCGGGTCGAGGCCTGGTCCGGCATCAGAAACGCAACGGTGGCAGCTTCCTGCGCCATCGCAGCGCTGCCGAGCGTCACGGCCAGGCCGGTCGTGGCAAGCAAGTAAGTAAGCGTCTTCATAAGTTTCCTCCACCAATGATTTGGGCCCGCGAGCCGAGGCTTCCGGACGGGTTGTCAGAGTTCAGGCCGCGCTGCGCCATTTGCCGTGGTGGCGCACGAAATCGAGCGCTGCAGCTTGCGCTGTCGCGTCGCTTGTCCTGGTTTCTGATCCGACTCCTCCCCGAGTCAGCTTAGCTTTGCTGGCAACTTCATCGATTGTGCAAGATTGCTCAATCGATGAAGCAGAATTGCCCCTTATCGCCGTTGATGTCAAGGTGGCTCGGAAGTGGAGACTTATTCGTGAAGCGCAGCACCCAGACAAAAAGAACGACGATCTACGATCTCGCGGAGCTGGCCGGCACGTCGGCTAGTGCTGTGAGTGCTGTTTTGAACGGGAACTGGAAGAAGCGGCGCATCAGCAGTCAGCTTGCACAGAAGATCACGACGCTTGCCGAGGAGCAGGGCTACGCGCTGAACATGCAGGCAAGCGTGCTGCGCCGAGAGCGCTCGAAGATTATCGGCATGATCGTGCCGAAATACGACAACCGCTACTTCGGCTCGATCGTCGAGCGGTTCGAGGCGATGGCGCGCGACCGGGGATTGTTTCCGATCGTCACCTGTACCCGCCGCGATCCGGCGCTGGAAATCGAGGCGGCACGTGCGATGTTGTCCTATCAGGTCGACTGCCTGATCGCCACCGGTGCGACTGATCCAGACAGGATCGTCGATCTGTGCTCGGCTGCTGGTGTCCGTACCGTGAACCTCGACCTGCCGGGTTCACGGGCGCCTTCGGTGATCTCGGACAATTACGGCGGCGCGCTCGAGCTGACGCGGCGGGTGCTTGGCAACAGCGAAAGGAAATTCGGCGAAAAGACCCCGCTGCTGTTTGTCGGAGGGCGCGGAACCGATCACAACACGTCCGAGCGCGTGCGAGGCTTCCGCACGGCCCATGCCGAAGCAGGTATCGAGGTCGATGAAAGGCTCATCCTGACCTGCGGTTACGCGCCAGAGAAGTCCGAGCAAGCCATGAAACGCCTGGCCGAAATCGTCGGTACCTTGCCACGTTGCATGTTCGTGAACTCGACGATTTCGCTCGAAGGGGTCATGCGCTGGCTTCGTGAGTCAGGCCAATACGCCGACCGCATGCCGCTGCTCGGTTGCTTCGACTGGGATCCCTTCGTGGCAATGCTTGGCGATCACATCGAAATGGTTCGCCAGGATGTTCCGACAATGCTTGATGCAGTCTTCGAGATCATCGATTCCGGCGCAACTGAGGTGAAAACGGTTCAGATTCCGCCGATCGTGGAAAAGCTCAGATGGTGAGGGCAAATCCGCTCTGACCCGTCCAACACCCCGGGTGTTTGAGCGAGCGGCTTCAGGCACCGATACTCATTCGCTGTTCGTCAGGTCTATGCCGTTCGGAAGCCGGCCAATCTGCGGCTGAGGATGTGCGTGGCAAGGTGCCCGGTAGCAGCCGTCACCGCGCCTCGCGGCGGGACAACGGCGCAGGCCGCCGCACTCCGCGACGGCCTCGCCAAGCGGCAGGGGTTGTGTGTAGCCGGCTCGGAAAAATACGGCAGATGGGGTATTTTTGACGCGGCGCGCAGAATGCCCGCATCGCTGTGAGCGGCTGTCGCCGTCAATCGGCCAATGACCGACTGGATAGGTTCAGATCCAGCACCGACAGCGTCAAACTGGGGTGCCGCTGTCGGTGAAGCCAAGCATTCGCAGGCGCTGAACCCGACCCGGCCATTGCCCCGGCCTTGAGCCGTGGCGATGGTGCGACAGCCAAATGCGCCGTTTCCGCCAAGCGCGGGTCTATGCCGCGTAGCACCGACATCCTTATCCCATGCCGAAAAACACCTGCGCCGGGGCAGCCGCGCGCCGGCATAGCTGGCGTCTGCGGGCTTAAGAATCTTATTGCATAGACAAAAGAAACGGGTTACGTTTTTATTGTCTAGACAAAAGAGTGTCTCCTCCTTGCGCGCCATCGCAAGCCGGGCAGCGACACCACCACAAATGTCACAAGGGGAACTTGGATGACCGCATCAAGACGCACTTTTCTCAAGGGCCTGGCGGTTGCGCCGGCCATATTCGGCGGTCTCTCGTCGAGCATTGCAGCCTACGCCCAGGAGGCCAAGGCGCATGGCGATCTGATCGTTGCGATCGCCAAGCCGGCCGGAAATCTCGACCCGCACAAGTATATCGGCCTGTGGGCCGTGCAGGACCTGATGTTCGAGCCGCTCATGCGCTACGGCAAGAATGGCCAGATCGAACCGGCCCTCGCGACCGAGTGGGCGGTCGAGGACAACGGCAAGCTGCTCCGCGTCAAGCTTCGGCAAAATGTCACCTTCCAGGACGGCACGCCCTGGAATGCCGATGCCATGATGTGGAATCTGGATCGTTGGATCGGCAAGCCTGCCAACAACTGGATGAATTCATCGCGGCTCTACTCCGGCCACAAGATCGTGGATTCGCACACCGTCGAGCTGCAGTTCAAGGAGCCGGTGCTCGGTTTGCTCTACGAATTCTCCTATGTCCGGCCATCGCGCTTCCTCAGCCCGAAATCGGTCGACAAGGATGGCAATTATCAGGCGCCTGTCGGAACCGGGCCATGGATCCAGGAAACGGCGTCGAATAGCGAAAGCACCTTCAAGCGGTTTGATGGCTATTGGGGCGATCTGCCGACATTCGAGCATGTCGAGCTGAAGGTCCTGCCAGATTCGCGCAGCCGCATGGCAGCGCTTAGGGCAGGTGAGATCGATCTGGCCGGCGGCGACTACCTGGCTCCCATCAAGGCCACCGAGGCCAAGGCGCTGGAAAGTGCCGGCATCCCGGTCACCGTCGAGACCGGAACGACAACGATCGTGCTGGCCTACAATCCCGACCGGAACGAAGCACTGAAAGATGTGCGTGTACGCAAGGCGATCAACATCGGCTTCGACAGGGCGGCAATCGGGCAGGTGCTTTACCAAAGCCTGGCCGAGCCGGCGGGCAGCCTGTTTCCCGCCAATGTTCCGCATTCCGGCAAGCGCTTCGATGTTGCCAAGCGCGACGTAGAGGCGGCCAAGGCGCAGCTCGAGGCGGCAGGCTGGAGCGGTGAGGGGATCCGCGAAAAGGACGGCAAAAAGCTGTCGCTCGAGCTGGTGGTCTCCGAGGAACAGATGGCAGGCTCGCGTTCGCTCGGTGAGATCCTGCAGTCGCAGCTCGGCGAGATCGGCATCGAACTGACGATACGCTCGGTCGACCATGCCTCGCGCCACAGTGACATCCCGGCACGAAAATACGACATGGCGCTGTTCTACACTTTGGGCGCGCCCTACGAGCCGTTCGGAACGCTGGTCGGCCTGTTCTTGTCGACGTTCAACAATGGCGTCGACGGCAAGCTGTTCCTCGATCCGGCAAACCTCGACCCGCTGGTCCTGGCCGCCGCATCGGCTTCGGAAGCCGACGTGGAGGGCGCGACGCAGGCCATCTATGACTGGCTCTACAACGAGGTCGCGATTTCTCCGCTGTTCTACGCGCCGATCATCTGGGCACATGCTCCGCGGGTCCAGGGCTTCACGCCGCCGTCGACGGAATACGATCTTCCCTACAAGAACATCACCTTGGGCGCGTAAGGGCGGATCCGATGCTGACACTCGTCTCGCGCCGCCTTCGCAACTCGCTTGTCCTTTTGGTGCTGGCGACGCTGCTCTGCTTCACCTTGGTGGTATCGGCGCCCGGTAACATTGCGGTCCTGATCGCGGAACTTCGTACGCCCAAGGCCACCTTTGCCGACATCCACAAGATCGAGCTGGAACTGGGGCTCAACGAACCGATCGTAACCCGCTACTCGCACTGGCTCACCGGTGCCTTGCAGGGAAATCTCGGCATTTCCTACAAGACGGGCGAGGACATCGGACCGGCTTTGTCCAGCCGCCTGCCGATCACCGCAACGCTTGTGGCCGGCGGCGCGACCTTTGCGATGCTGTTCAGCTTCGTACTCGGTTTTGCTGGTGCGCTTTGGCCGGGACGGTTCGCCGATGTCGCCACGCGCACCGTCGCCCTGCTTGGCGCCTCGATGCCATCGTTCTTCGTCGGCGCGCTTCTGATCTACGGATTGGCGGTACAGCTTCGGCTGTTGCCGACCTTCGGCTCGGAGGGACTTTCGAGCTGGATCCTGCCCTGGATGACGATCGGACTGTTGCCTGCCGCCGTGCTCAGCCGGGTTGTGCGTGTCGGCCTCGAAGAAGCTATGTCGCGGCCCTTTGCACTGACGGCGGTGGCCAAGGGCCTGACGCGGCGGACGATCCTTGTCCGCCATGCCCTGCCCAACATCGCGCCGACCTACATCAACGCGCTTGGCGCCCAGACTGGAGCGATGGTGGTCGGCGCGGTTGTGGTGGAGCCGCTGTTCGCTCTCAAGGGCGTGGCTGACCTGTTCTTGTCGGGCGTTCTGTTTCGCGACTTCATGGTCGTTCAGGCGTGCCTGCTGGTCTTCATATCGTTCTTCATCCTCCTCAACCTCCTCGTCGACATCGGGATGATGTTCACCGATCCCAAACTTCGGCGTCAGGGAAGCTGACCATGAAATTTCTTCGCGAATTCCTGTCCTACACCTCAAGCCTACCCAGGCTGGCACTCTGGGCGGTCGGCACCTTTCTCTTTCTCGGCGTCTTTGCGCCCTGGCTGACGCCACATGATCCGAATGCCCAGAACCTGCTCCAGGCTCATATGGGCCCATCCTTGGCTCACTGGCTGGGTACCGACCATGTCGGCCGCGACACACTCAGCCGCCTGATCCTGTCGGCGCGAACTTCCGTTGTCGGCATGACCCTGGTTCTGGTGCTGGCACTTTCGGTTGGCGTCACCATCGGCACTGTCGCGGGCTATCGTCGCGGCTGGGTCGAAGAAGGCCTGATGCGCATCGTCGATGTCGGGCTGGCGATGCCCAGCCTTATCGTGGCGCTCGCCGTCATCGGCATCTTCGGCACTGGCTACTGGAACATGATCCTTGCTTTGGCACTCGCCTGGTGGCCGGGCAGCGCGCGCATCAGCCGGGCGGTTGCGGTCAACGTCATGAACAGGCCGCATATCGAGTCCCTGCGGGTGCTCGGCGCGAGTCCTGCCCGGATCTATTTCCATCACTTGCTGCCCGCAACGCTGGGTGCCGTGCTGGTCTATGCGACAGCGGATGCGGGAGCTGTCGCCCTGGCGATCGCAACACTGAGCTTCCTTGGGCTGGGCATCCAGCCGCCAACGCCGGAATGGGGCCAGATGCTCGTCGATGCACTCCCCTATCTCGAGTCTTCGCCGCGTCAGGTCATCCTCCCAGGACTGGCGCTCACCTTGGCCGTGATCGGCTTCAATCTGCTCGGCGAGTCCATTGCGCTGAACCGGGTACCCACCCCGCTTTCACGCAAGACCCTTCGCCAGAGGCGGATCACGGCAGCTGCATGGAAGAAGGCATAACCGGATGGCTTCGATGGATATTCTGAGGGTTTCGGATCTCTCCGTTGATCTGTTCACCCAGCGCTCGGTCATCCGGCCGGTCGACGGCGTCAGCTACTCTGTCGCCGCTGGCGAAACACTCGCCATCGTCGGCGAGAGCGGCAGCGGCAAGACGGTGTTGAACTTTGCTCCGCTCGGCCTGATGCCGACGGGCGTCAACGTCGACATGAGTGGTTCGATCCTGTTCAACGACATCGAGCTGGTCGGCATCGCCGAACCTGCCTTGCGAAAGCTGCGCGGCGGTTCGATCGGCACGATCTTCCAGGATCCGATGAGCGCATTGAACCCCGCTCGCACCATCGGCAGACAGATCGCCGAGGTGACCGAACTGCATATGGGCTTGAGTTCGAGCCAGGCTGAAAGCAGGGCACTCGACCTGCTCAAGCTGGTGCGGATGTCGGACCCTGATGCGCGGCTGAAGCAATACCCCCACGAGCTTTCCGGTGGCCTTCGCCAGCGCGTGATGATCGCCATTGCCGTTGCCGCCGAGCCGAAGCTGTTGATCGCCGACGAGCCGACCACCGCCCTCGACGTCACCGTGCAGGCGCAGATCATCGCCTTGCTGAAGGACCTGCAGAAGCGGCTGAACATGGCCATCGTGCTGATCACCCATGATATGGGCGTGGTCGCCGGCATCGCTTCGCGTGTCGCCGTCATGTATGCCGGCCGGGTCGCCGAATACGGGCCCGTTGGCGATGTTCTGGTCGAACCGCGCCATCCCTACACGATGGGCCTGATCGATGCCATTCCGCGAGCCGACGATGCGCCCGGCTCGTTGTTTCGCGGACTGCCTGGCGCGCCGCCGATCCTGGGCGCGCCGATCCGGGGATGCGCCTTTGCGCCCCGTTGCCATGCGGCAATCGAAAGCTGTCACGTCAGGCGCCCGGCGCTGGTGTCGACGGTCCAACCGCTGGTCGCAGCAGCTTGCCCGATCATCAACAAACAGATCAACGAGGGCGCGTATGTCCAGCACTAAATCAGTCCTGCGCGTCGAAAACCTGGTGACGCGGTTCAAGAGCGTCGAACGCGGCAAATGGATCAAGGCGGTCGATGGCGTCAGCATCGAACTCCGTCCTGGCGAAATCGTTGGTCTTGTCGGCGAATCCGGTTGCGGAAAGTCGACGCTGGGGCGCTCGATCGTCGGGCTCGAACGTCCGCAAAGCGGCCGCATCCTGCTCGACGATGTCGATCTGAGCGGCCTTGGCGGGCGCCAGCTGCGCGAGACCCGACGAGCGGTCCAGTATGTGTTTCAGGATCCTTATGCATCGCTCAACGATCGGCAAACGATCGGCGAGGCGATAACCGAAGCGCTGGTGATCATCGGGGTTCACGACAGGGCCCGGCAGCGCCGGCGGGTTCACGAGTTGCTCGATCAGGTCGGACTGCCCGACACGGTGGCGGAACGCTATCCACGCGAACTGTCCGGCGGTCAACGCCAGCGCGTTGCAATCGCCCGCTCGCTTGCAGTGGAGCCACGCGTGCTGATCTGCGACGAACCGGTCAGCGCGCTCGACCTGTCGATCCGCTCGCAGGTTATGAACCTGTTCCTGAGCCTGCAGAAGGATCTTGGCGTCGCCTGCCTTTTCATCGCTCATGACCTGGCGCTCGTCCGCCAGGCCGCGTCGCGGGTCTATGTGATGTATCTCGGAAAGATCGTCGAGCAGGGGACCTCGCTCGATGTCTACGAAAGACCGACCCATCCCTATACCCGTGCGCTGCTTGCCTCGATCCCCAGTGCCGATCCGCGCATCGAGGCAACGCGCGAGGTTCCGGCACTGCTGGGGGACATTCCGAGCCCGACCAATCCGCCATCCGGCTGCCGGTTTCGAACTCGCTGCCCAAGCGCGATGGAGGCATGCGCTGCAGCCGAGCCACCGACGGTGTGGGTTGGTCCTGGCCATGGTGCGGCATGCATCATCGCCGATCAGATCAGGACGACCGAGGTCGTGCGTCGGCCCGAGCCGCAACGCCTGCCACAGCAATTGTCAGCCTAAGTGCTGGCAACAACACCGACACAGATTCAGTCCGAACGACGGAGGCATCTAGGATGTTTTTGAACAGTGGCACAGCTCATGCGAGCTCGCTGAAGAATGCGCCCGACAACGAAGAGTTCTGGGGCGCGGTGCGCAAGACCATGGAGCCGATGTACACCCACACCCAGTTGGTCAACACCCGGCGCGGCTCGTCGCCGCTCGAAGTGCGTGACCGGGTCAAGTCGCTCGTCGACCTGTCGCTGTCTTACGAGCTCGATGAATACGAGCCGTTTCGCGACCTCAAGGAAAGCGGCTCCTCGCTGACGATCAGGCAGATGCTGGCCGACTATTTCGGCGGCGGCGCCGACGAAATCGCCCTGACGCGCAACGCCATGGAAGGTATCGCCACAGTCTTGAACGGTGTGACGCTGAAAGCCGGCGACGAAGTCATTGCGACGAAATTCTGCTACGATTCAAATCTTGCGATCTTGCGCCAGCGTGTCGAACGCGACGGCATCGTGCTCAAGCTCGTCGATCTGCCCTTCGGTCGCGGCAGTGATGATGAGTTCGTCGAAGCCTTTTCGAACGCCATCACCGAACGGACGCGGCTAATCACATTTCCCCATGTCGTCGTACGCACCGGCCAGGTTCTGCCTGTAAGGCCGCTGGCCGAACTGGCGCGCGCCAAGGGAATATTCAGCTTCGTCGATGGCGCCCATTCGGCCGGGCATATCTGCTTTCGCCTTGATGAACTTGGCTGCGATGCGTTCGCGACCTGCCTTCACAAATGGATGTACGGCCCGCGCGGCACTGGCTTCCTTTATGTCCGGCGCGACAAGATAGCCGACGTTTGGCCGATGTGGGCAAGCTGGTCGAACAAACCGGCAAACTCCATCGAGAAGTTCGAGGAGGTCGGGTCGGTGTTCAAGGCGTTGCCAGCATCAATTCCCGATGCGTTGGCATTCAACCTTCAGATCGGTCAGCAAGAAAAGGCCGCGCGGCTGCGCTATATGCGCAATCGCTGGATGATTCCGCTGAGCAGGCATGAGAAGGTCACGATGCTGACCGACATCGAGGCCGAACCGGGCACCGGCTTTGGCGCATTCGTACTCGACGGCATCGATCACGCGCAGTTCGCCAAGGCGCTGCTCGACGAATTCAAGATCAACGTGCTGTCGTTTGCAATGGATGAAGACCCTTCGCTGAAGGGCATCCATGTCTCGCCTGGCCTGTCGAACAGCCTTGAAGAGATCGATCGCTTCGTCGAAGCGACCCACCTCGTTCTTGGCAGGCTAGGGTCGAATCCTACGCAGGGATGACCAGCAATTCGCGTTCGAGACTGGTGAGCGCCTCCGCGCCGGTGGCGGTCACCAGGAAGGTGTCCTCGCTCATCATGCCGCCCCAGCCGGGGCGGTAGTAGGGTGCCTCGATATTGACCACCATGCCTTCCCGCAGCGCGACGGGATTTGAGGCTGCGATTGTCGGGTATTCATGGCTCTCGATGCCGAGACCATGCCCGACATGGTGACGCTGGTATTGTGGCAGCCCGGCCTGGCGGACGGCTGTCACGGCCTCATCAAACAGCGCATCGGTGGTCACCCCTGGCGCGACCATGGCAGAGGCCTTGCGGTGGCCCATCGAGGTCGCCGCAAAAGCCGAAAGCACATCCTTGCCCGGCTCGCCGACAAAGGCGGTTCGCGCGGTGTCGGACCAGTAGCCGCCGAAAGTGGCGCCGACATCGATGCGGACGATGTCGCCGGCGGCGATCCGCCGCCGGGTCGGATAGGAATCGGCAAGCGCGCTGCGTTCTCCCGACGTCACGACCACGAAGCCTGGCAAGCCGCTTTGCGCGATCATCTCGGAGGATATTCTGGCGGCAAGCTCGCATTCCGTCATGCCCGCCTTGGCGTCGCGCAGTGCGTGGCCGAGAGCGACTTCGGTCAGTGCCGAGGCGCTGCGTAGAAGGCTTATCTCAAGCGGGTTCTTGACCGCGCGGGCGTCGCGGAAAAATGCCGCGGTCGTGTGGGTGTCGATCAGTTGCAGCCCTTGTGCCGAAACGAACTTCGGAGGGCCGCCAAGCACGTTGTCGATGCCGAGCTTGCGCCTGCCACCGGCCAGCTGGGCGATGGCAGCGGACAGCGCTTCGTCGAATGCAGCGAACTCGACGACATCAGTGGCTTTGCGTTCGCGTAGCTCCTGGTCGTCGAAGAAGAAGTTGCCATAGCAAAAATATCGCAAATCCTTGCCGACGGCCTCGGCGGCCGACCAGAGGTCGGCTTTGGGTCCGACGAGAAATCCAGTCGTCCGCAACGAAGACCACCGCCATCTTGAGCAGCCAGCTGGTGTCGAAGCCCATGCTCTTGTAGCCGCTGCAGTAAAAGACATGGTGGGGCTGGGTCGCCACCAGCACGATGCTGCTGTCGCCAAGCTGATTGAAGATGGCTTGCCGGTTTCTGCCGGCCAACTCTTTGACGTCCACCGACGCGCCGTCCATTTGGTCTGCTATGCTCACGGTTGAAGAGGGTTGAACTCGCCGACAAACTCGTTGCGGTCGGCTGGGTAGATCAATTTTACCCAGGTGACCGGCATGGCGTCGGCCCATGTCTGGCGAAGCGACACCAGCAGCGGCGCATTCGCCGCAATGCCGAGTTGCGTAGCCTGTCCTGCCGTTGCGATCTCGGCGCGGATGGTGTGTCGAAGCCGTGTGCAGGGAAGCCTGGCGAGAAGCCAGATGTTCGGCGTTTCGGCCTCGAAATCCGCATCCACCGCATCCGGGGCAGCCTGCAAACTGATGAGCCGTTCCTCCAGCACTTCGGGCTTGCCGAAACCGCTATGCACCGCATGAAGGCGCAGCAGCGGCGTGCCTGCCTCTACCTCCGGCCAGAAAGGCGTGTCTGCGCCGGCTGTGATGACGGATGAGCCAACAACCCGGTAGGCATAAGTCCTGCCCTTGGCTTCGATATCTTGCCTGATATCGAGATAGCCGATCACCGCATGCGATTCCGTGGTCTGGGCGACGCGCGTTCCCTGCTTGCGCCGACGCTCCAAAAGCCCTGCTTCGGTGAGCTTGGACAGCGCCTTGCTGACGGTTGCCCGGGTCGTCGAGAATTTTTCCAGCAGCGTGTGCTCGGAGGGGATGCGGTGGCCGGCGGGCCAGCGCCCGCTCATGATCTCGGCACGAACCGCGCGCTCGATCTGCCTGTAGATCGGACCATTGCCGTCCAGCTCGATCGTGTCAGCCAATTCAGTGTTTGCTTCTTGGTCTGTCAACGCCCCGCAAACCCCTCGAAAACGTTTTTCAATCGACGCGATTGTATTGTCTACACATAAGACAGCACGTTGATTGCTGCAAGCTTCCAAGCGCTTCACTATCGCCGCGAGCGCGGTGTGGTCAGCTCAAGAGGATGGTCGCCAAGGAATGGTACCTAGCGTCGATAAAGACGCTGGCGGGATTCATAGAGATACTGCAGGCCGATGATCACTGCAGCGATCAAGAGGTAAAAAACCGAAACGACCAGCAGCACTTCGATTGCCTTGTAGGTCTCGGCGATGATCGTGGTCGACGCGGCCGTCAATTCGTCGATGGCGACCAGGCTGGCAAGTGAACTCCCCTTGACCATCTGGATGGCGTTGGAAAACAGCGACGGTGCAGCCAGCCTGTAGGCCTGCGGGATCATGACCTTCCAGTAGGTTGCGAACGGTCGGAGGCCGAGCGCCTTGGCGGCATCGAGCTGGCCTGCAGGCACGCTTTCGAGGCCGGAGCGCAGGAATTCGAGATTGTAGGCGGTTGAGGCGAAGATCAGGCCGATCAGCGCGGAGGGTATCGGTTCGAGATAAATACCGAGCCGGGGCAGGCCGTAATAGAGCGCAAACAGCAGTGCCAGCACCGGTGCCGCCCGGGCAAAGAAGCTGTAGGCGATGATCAGCCGTCGGAAGGCGCCATTGGGCCGCTGCATGTAGATGGCGAGCGGCAGCGCCAGGAGGTTCGACACGACAATGACGACCACAGAAATCAGCAGCGTCATGCCAAGCCCGTTGAGCAGCATGCGCTGGTAGCCGGGGTCGAGCAGGATACTCATCGTGCCACCGCCTGCTTCGGCTTGCGCTCGTTGAAAACGAGCAACGGCGTGACGATCAGGATATAGAGCCCGACTGCCAGCGTCAGGAAGGTGAAAGGCGCGTTGGTGGCGGCGATGCCCTGCTTGGTGACATAGAGGATTTCGCTGACCGACACCGCCGAGGCGATCGACATGCGCTTGACCGTGCCGATGGCGTAGGTGATCCAGCCCTTGCGTGCCAGCGGCAGGACCTGCGGGATGAGGACGCGCCGGAACACGACCTGTGCTGGCAGGCCGAGCGCCTTGCCGGCCTCATACTGGCCGAAGGGGATCGTTGCCAGAGCGCCCTTGAACACCTGGTAGTCGAAGGCGATGCCAACCAGGGTGAAGGCGATGATGGTCGAGCCGATAGGGCCGAAATCGATGCCGATTTGCGGCCCGCCGAAGAAAAACAGGAACAGCACGACAAGTTCCGGCACCGAGCGGAAGAAGGCGCTGAATGCCTCGATGCCGTTCCTGAGCCAGGACTTTTCGCGGCCGTAGTGGACGAGTGACAGAAGCAGCCCGAAGATTGCCGACAGCGTGAAGACAACCGCCGACAGCGCAATAGTCAAAGCCGCCGCAACCAACAGTCGCGGCAGCCACGCAAGTGCGATTTCCATGTTCCGCCGCCCCGCGCGGAAAGCCCGCTACTGAGCCTTCGACCAGTCAATCGAAGCGCCGAACCACTTGTCGGCTAGGCCCTGCAGCGTGCCGTCCTTGCGCCATGTCTCGAACAGGGCGTCGATGGCTTCGGCCAGCGGCTTGTTCTTGTTGTTGACGGCCACGCTCTGGGTGATGGTGGCAAGCAGGTCGTCGAGCGTCACAGCTCCCGTCAGCTTGCCCGACTTGGCGAGATATTTCGGCCCGAGAAAGTCGTGCGCAGCAAAATCGATGCGACGGTTCTCAAGGTCGAGGAACAGCTCCGTCGAACCGGGATATTCGCGGCTCTCGGTGACGCAGTCAGCCGGCAGCTTTTCCTTGGCGACCTTCTGGAAGGAACCGCCGCGCACGGCACCCATGACCTTGCCGCAAACATCCTTCCAGCCCGTGATGCCGGTGTCGGCCTCGCGACGCGTGATGGCCGCGCCGTTGACGATGTAGGGCGACAGCAGGAAGAAGTCCTGCGAAGCCAGACGCTCCGGCGTGCGGGTCACGCCCGAAGCGATGAGGTCGAAGCGGCCTGCCGTGAGGCCTGGCAAAAGCCCGGCGAAGTCGAGCTTTTCGAACTTCGCGGTGAGGCCGAACTGCTTGGCGACAAGATTGACGACGTCGATGTCGAAGCCTTCAAGCTCGCCCGCGGCATTGGTCATGCTGAAAGGCGGCGCCGAGCCCGACGTGCCGACCGTGATGGTGTCGGCGGTAACGAGGGCGGCCTTGTAGTCCTGCGCACTTGCTGCACTCACGCCGAAAACCGCAATGAGGGCCAGCAGGGCTGTCCGCGCAATTCCCATGATCACTCCTTTGATGGGCTGCTTGAAAACAGAATGTTTGGGTTATATCACAAACCGCTAAAGCCACCAAGGACGGCGGCCAATTTGGATACAATAGATTCTGGAGAATCTGTTTCTCAAGAACGGCCGTTCCGAAAGTTCGAGGTTTTGTGAAATGGAACTGCGTTTCAAGCTCAACCACCTGTTTCAGGGGCAGAATTCGCCGTTCCTGCATGCCGTCGACGCCGGCTATTTCGGCGATCATGGCCTGTCTTGCACCTTCGTCGAGGGTTTCAGCTCGTCGCTGGTGACACGCGCTTTGGTGGGCGGTGAAGCTGACATCGGATACGGTGATGTATCCTCGGTTTTCGAGCGCGCCCTGCGCACCGGCGAGACCGAGATCTCCTGCCTCGTGCCGATCTATGAGCACACGCCCTGCTGCCTCGGTTATCTCTCCCAGGGCAAGCGCCTGACGCTCGCCGACATTCCCGGCAGCACTTTGTGCGGGCCGAACGGCGACACGTCGGCGCGCCTGCTGCCGCTGCTGCTCAAGCGCAACGGCTTTGCACCCGACAGCTATAGCTATCTCGGCGTCCAGCCGGAGGAACGCGACCGGCTGGTGGCGTCACGTTCGGTGCTTGCCGCGACCTGTTTCGATGCGACGCTGAAGTTTGCCATGCAGATGCGCGGCCACGACACCAGCGCCCTCGAATTCCTCTACTTCGCCGACAACGGGCTCGACACCTACTCGGGCGCGCTGGTAGCGCTCAACTCGGTGCTGGACAAGGAGCCGGGCCTGGCCGGCAAGCTGCAGGCGATCGCCCGCAAGGCCTGGCACGATTGCCTGGCGAACCCACAGCTCGGCGTCGATGCAGTGGTCAGGCGTTCGCCTGACATGGACCCCGAAATCGTTCGCAACCAGCTGAGCTGGATCCTCGAGCACCAGGTCTTCCCTGATGGGGCGCGGCCGATGGAGTTCGACCTCAACGGTGCCAAGATGGCCGATACGCTCGAATGCGCGGCTTTTTCGGTTGGTGCGGATGCACGTCGGCCGGCCGAAGGGCTGCCGGCTGCGGTATGCCGAAACTAGGCAAAGCGACAGGCCAGGCAGCCATCGTGCCGCCTGGCTAACGGCTGGCCGATTGCGTCGGTCTCATGGTCGTGACCAGCGACGAGATCGCATGTTCGCTGTTGGCCGATTTCCATCTTGATGTCGTCAGCTTGGGCACGCCTCCAGCACGTCTTTGCGCGCAATGAGGCGCGCGCCGGTGTCGGCGTCGAAAAGGTGGACGTGGTCCAGATCGGGGACCACCGAAATTGTCTGTCCCGGGCGCACGTCGATGCGCTCGCGGAATACGCCGACAATGTTGTTTTCGCCGAGTTTGGCGAATACCTGGGTTTCCGAGCCGGTCGGTTCGATCACCTCTACCGTGAGCGGGACGGCATTGGCGCCGCCGAGTACGAGGTGCTCGGGGCGGATGCCATAGACCGCCGATCGACCGGCGCCGTCAGTCGGGATGTTCTTGAGCGGAAGCCTGAAGCCGTCATCGGTAACAAAGGTCTTGCTGCCATCTGCAGCGATGCGGCCGCTAAGAAAATTCATTGCAGGCGAGCCGATGAAGCCAGCGACGAACAGGTTGACCGGGCGGTCGTAGAGGTCGAGCGGGGTACCGATCTGTTCGACGATCCCGTCATGCATCACCACGATCCTGTCGGCCATCGTCATCGCCTCGATCTGGTCGTGGGTGACGTAGACGGTAGTCGTCTTCAGCCGCTGATGCAGGGCCTTGATTTCGGTGCGCATCTGGACGCGCAATTTGGCGTCGAGGTTGGACAGCGGTTCGTCGAACAGGAAGACCTGCGGGTTGCGCACGATGGCGCGCCCCATGGCGACGCGCTGCCGCTGGCCGCCGGAGAGCTGGCGTGGGTAACGCTGGAGCAGCGGCGTCAGGCTGAGCATCTCGGCGGCGTTGCGAATGCGCGCGTCGATTTCAGCCTTGGGAATGCGGGCGAGCTGCAGCGAAAAGGCCATGTTGTCGTAGACCGTCATATGCGGATAGAGCGCATAGGACTGGAACACCATGGCGACGTCGCGGTCCTTTGGTGCGACGTGGTTGACGAGGCGGTTGCCGATCTGGATGTCGCCGTCGGTGACGGTCTCAAGGCCGGCGATCATGCGCAGCAGCGTTGATTTTCCGCAGCCTGAGGGACCGACGAGAATGACAAACTCGCCGTCAGGAATGTCGATCGACACGCCGTGCAGGACGGCAGTCGTGCCATAGGATTTGCGAACGTCGCGGATATCGATCTGGGCCATCTTCTGTCTCTCCCTCAGGATGCGGCGTTGGTGGGTTCGATCAGCACCACAGGTTGGCGCTGATCGCTGCGTCAGTCGATTGGCGGCGGCAGCGGCAGATCGATCGGCTCGTCGAAGGTGCGGCTGAGCTTGCCCCAGCCCGGGTCGCGCATATGGCCTTGCAGGCCGGCGCGTTCGACCAGGGCGCGGGCCTCGCGCTCGCCGAAATCGAGTGCGTCGCGCATATCGGTGGTCAGCACCTGGCGATCCTGCATCAGGACCTTGCCGTCGACGATGACGGTTTCCACGTCCGATCCGACGGCCTGGTACATCAGGCGGTGCACGAACATCCAGTTGGGCGTCAGGTGCGGCTGGCGCATGTCGATAATGGTGACGTCGGCCTTCTTGCCGGCCTCGAGGGAGCCGATCTCATGTTCGAGCCCGAGCGCCCTGGCGGCGTCCACGGTGATCATTTCGAGCAGCTTGCCGGGCGGCAGCAGGTATTGGTCGGCATGCAGGAACTGCTGGCCGAACTGCGCCATGCGCGCCATCTGGAACATGTCGAAGGGGCGGCGCGGCGCGGTTCCATCCGAGGTGATGGCGACATTCACGCCCTTGGAGATCATGTCGAGGATCGGAGCGCGGCCACCTGGCGAATGGGTCATATGGGTGCCGGTCTCGGCAAGGATATCGACCTCCTCATGCGACAGGCCGATGCAATGCTGCAGGTGCACATCGGGGCCGAGCAGGGCGTTTTCCTTGTCCTGGAAGGCCATGCGGACATGGCCGGCGAAGGCGTCGGAATGGATGCGCACACCCCATTTGCGGGCGGTCTCGCGGACACGGCGCGCCTGCATGCGGTCGTCGGCGGTGAGCCTGGTCGCCTTGTCGGGTGTCGTCGGGTTGGACGGGTCGACCGAAGGCACGATGGTGAACGGGGTCAGGTAGACCTTGATGCGGCCATCGGCGCTGCCATGGCAGGCTTCGATCACCGCTTCTGCACCTTCGATCATCTCTTCGAAGCTGATGTTCCGGCGCTCCGGCTTGCCGGTCTCCCAGCGCGTGACCGGATGCGGCCAGGGCAGCCCGGCCGGGCCGACGCAGAGAATCTCGCGGATGCCGACTTCCGAATAGGCGCGGGCATGGTTGATGCCGAATACCGGATCGTCGCTGCGTGGCATCGAGGCAATGATGCTGGCGCCGGTGGTCACACCGGCACGCAGGCGTTCGAGGCCCGACACCAGGCCGTCGGCGTACCAGAAGTCGCGCGTGGTGTAGTGGAAGTAGGTCGGGGTGACGATGCGCATCCACACCGACGGGCTGTCGGCGCCGATGGTCTTGATCAGCGAATGACCGGCATGGCCGTGGGCGTCGACGAGCCCTGGAATGATTAGTTTGCCCCTGCAGTCGATCACCTTCTTGCCGACGTGTTTTGGTTCGAGGTCGGCCGAGGTGCCGACCTCGACGATGTGGTCACCTGAAATGGCAACCGCTCCGTCCTCGATGATGCGGCGCTCGCGGTCGACGGTGATGACGGTACCGTGGAGGAGTAGAAGGTCGGTCATGGCTGGATTCTCCTGAGGGCATTCGGCAGGCGTTCGATCGGCGTGTCCTGGTTCCAGGGCACATCGCGCCGTCCGAACTTTGCCGCCATGGCAAGGACTGAAGCGTATTCGCCAAGAGCGATATCGGGCTGGGCGCTAAGCCACGCCGGATCGAAGACCGGCATGGCGAACTGGCCGCTGTGCATCTCGATCCACACCCGGGCGTCGGGCATCAGCGCCAGGATCGTTTTCCAGTCGAGAACGCCTTCGCCGATAGGCGCCAGGTATCGGCGGATGCCGCCATCCTGGAACCGGACGATGGCGTCGTCGACATGAACCTGCGCGACGTAGGGCGCTACACGATGTGCAGCCTCGATCGGATCCTCGAGACGGCACACGACATTGACTGGATCGAAGGCGATACCGAGCAGGTCGGGGCCGACTGTCCTCACCAGCGAGACGGCCTCCGAAGTGGTGATCTCCTCGTGGGTCTTCAGCAGCAGTTTCGATTTGCATTCACGCAGCACGGGTGCGCAGCGCAACAGCATGGCCGCAAGCGCCTGGCGCTGGTCGCTCCAGCTCACGGTTTCATGGAAACGCTCTTCGATCATGCCGATGACAAAGAACATGTCATGGATGCCGATGTCGGCGGCGAGCCGGACCAGGCGTTTGACGCCCGTCTCGAGATCGCCGCCGCCTGCCGTGGCGACGGGCTCGCCACGGAAAGGCAAGGCAGGGTTGAGCACGCCCAGCATCGAGGAGATATAGAGGCCAAGTCGGTCAGCCTCGACACGCACCGCGCGCAGTTCCGCCGGATCAAGCGTGGGGCTCAAGTCGAACAGCGAGTTGAACAGCACGCCCTTGAGGCCTTTCTGCGCGGCGGCTCGCAAGGCTTCGTGCGCGCCCAGGCCCCGGCCATCAGGCAATGAACTCTTGACGATGCCGATCATGCTTCTGCCTCGAGCGGAAGCTGCAGCTCGGTACAGACGGCGCGCAGATGGGCCGTGCTCTTCTTGATGGTGGCGACAGACTCGTCGTAGTCGAAGGGTGCGGCGACGTAGGCATCCCAACTCGGCACGTCGCCCGAAGCGATACGGCCGCCATAGGCCTGTACGAGTTCGAGGAAGGCGGCATATTCCTCGATGCTCAGGTCCGGATGGTTCGCCAGCCAGTCGCGATCGAAGACCTCGAGCAAGGTGTGGCGCGGCACGAAATTTGCCTCGCGCGGGCCGGCGCACTCGAGTGACAGGTTCAGCGTCGGGTTGTGCGCGGCGAGTACTTTCAGGATTTCGCGGAAATCGACAACACCGTCGCCGCAGGCGCGCGACTGGATGGTGACGCCGCCGGGGACATGGGCGAGATAGGCATCCTTGATGTGCGTCTGCCTGACATAGGGCGCGACACGTCGGGCGGCGAAGACGGGATGTTCGGCGCGCTGCATCGGGTTGAGCGTGTCGAGCACGACGCCCATGACGTCCTCGCCCACGGCCTCGATCAGCCGCAGCAGCTCGAAAGTGGTGATCTCCTCATGCGTTTCCATGTTCATGTGCACGCCGAGGTCGCGAGCGATCGGCGCGAGCTTGAGCAGGAAGGTCTTCGTCGCTTCGAGCTGCTCCGGCCAGGTCACATCGGTACGGAAGCGGTCATAGGCAAAGCGGGCGCTGTAGACCGGCTTGTAGTTGGCCGTGGCGATCCATAGCTCGGTGCAGCCGATCGCAACGCAGGCTTCCATCATCCGGCGGAAACCCAGAACGATGTCGCCATCACCCATCAGGCGGAGTTCTGGTGCTTCCGGGCTGGCGTAAGGATTGACCTTGCCGAGGCCGGTCTCGACATACATGCCAAGCTCGTCGGCGCGGCCACGGATGGCGCGAAGTTCGCCGAGATCAAGCGTCGGGCTCATGTCGAGCACGGTGCGGTAGAACAGGCCGGCCATGCCGAGGCTCTTGCCGTGATCGAGACTGCCGATGGGGCCGCGTTTTGCTGCTTCAGGGATCTTGCGGCCGTCGATGCCAATCCTCATTTCCGGATTTTCCTATTTCAGGTTCGTTGGATGCGGTCGGTGCCAGCGCGGCGCCGGGTTATTTCATGCCTGATGTAACGAGACCGCGGACGTAGTAGCGCTGCAGCACGATCGACAGGATGACGAGTGGGATCGTCACGGCGGTTGCCGCTGCAAACAGCGGGCCATCCATCGGCGAGTTGGGGATCGACTTGAGGTTGGCGATGGCCACCTGGGCGATCTGCTTGTTGGGGTCCTGCATGATGACAAGCGGCCAGAGATAGGCGTTCCACGACCAGATGAACTGGATCAGCACCAGCGTTGCCAAAGTGGGGCGCACGTTGGGCAGGGCGATGGAAAAGAAGATACGCAACGGGCTTGCGCCATCGAGCCGGGCGGCTTCCTCCATTTCAACAGGGATATCGCGGAAAGCCTGGCGCATCAGGAAGATGCCGAAGGGATTGCAGGCAAACGGCAGGAACAGCGCCGGGTAGGTGGAGACAAGGCCGAGCCAGTGCATGATCCGGTAGAGCGGGACGATGATGGCTTCGACCGGCACGAATGCCGTCAGCAAAAGCAGCCCGAACACGACATCGCGGAATGGAAAGTTGAGACGAGCGAAGGCGTAGCCGGCAAGCGACGAGGTGATCACCGCGACGCTGACCTGGCCGCAGGCGGCGATCAGCGTGTTGAGCAGGTTGCGTTGAAAATTCAGCTCGCTGAAGAGATAGACATAGTTTTCGAGCGTCGCCTTCAACGGCACGAAGGACGACCACGACAGCGGGTAGGTCCCGGTGATGATGTCATCGGTTGACTTGAGCGACGACATGGCCGCCCAGAGGATCGGAAAGGCGAACACCGCGCCGACCACGGCAAGCAGCAGGATGCTGGCGCCATGGCGCAGGAAGGCAGCACGGCGCGCGGTGCGGTCAACGCCATTTTCCGCCTGCAGGGTCAGGGAGGATATGGTCATGGCCTATTTCTCCTGCTGTCCGCGCAACAGGTAGCTTTGCGCGAGCGTGACGATGGCAAGAACAACGAGCATGCAGACGACACTTGCGGATGCCGTACCCTGCGACTGGAACTCAAAGCCCTGGAGGTAGGAGTAGAGCGCCAGGTTGGTCGTTGCCCCCTGAGGTCCGCCCTGGGTCATGATCAGGATTGGGGTGAACATGCGGGTGGCGGTGATCGTCACCATGAACAGCGCCACGACGATACTGGGCCGCAGCTGCGGCAGCGTGATCTTGCGGAAAATCTGCCAGTCGTTGGCGCCGTCGAGCTGTGCCGCCTCGTGCAGCTCGCGCGGAATGGCCTGGAGGCCGGCGAGGAAGATCAACAATGGCAGGCCGACATCTTTCCAGACGGTCATGACGACGATCGACACCAGCGCCTGGCTGCCGCCGGTAAGGAAAGGCTGCGTTGGCAGGCTGACAGCGTGGAGGATGGCGTTGAACAGGCCGCTGCTGGGCTCGTACATCTGGTTCCAGATGAGCGCTGTCACGGCCTCGGAGGCGGCGAGCGCACCGATCACCGCGTTGCGGGCCCAGGTCGTTCCGGGCAGGCGCCGGTCGAGCAGCACTGCGAGCAGCAACGCCAGGGGGATGGTCATCGCCAGCATCAGCACGATGTAGAGAAAGGTGTTGAGCAAAGCGTAGCGGAAGGCCGGATCGGCGAAGATGTCGACATAATTGCCGAAGCCGACCCAGCCGGTCGATGACTGGTCGAACGGGCTGAACGATTGCAGGCTGTTCAAGACAGCGGTGATCAGTGGAAGATATTGGAACATGGCGAGCGCCACGACCGCCGGCAGGATCATCACCGGACCAAGGATCGTGTTGCTGTTCTGGCCGGTCCACTGGCGCTTTCGTCCGCGCGCAGGTGCCGTCGTCGGTCGCATGGAATTCTCCTCCGCTTGCTCAGGCGACATCGTGCGACGGCCCGTCGGGCCGTCGCGTCAGATGTGATGGCCTTCCGGTTAGCGCCGGTACTTGGCCAGCAGGCGGTCGATCTTGGCGGCCGTGTCAGGCAGGACCTTTGCCGGATCAGCGCCGAGCGCGATGTCCTTCACCGCCGGGTTCATGGCGTTGAAGTAGTCGAAGTAGCCCGGGCTGCGCGGCACGCTGTAGGAGGCGTCGGACAGGGCCTGGGCCATCTTGAACGGCTGCTCGGTGGCGAACACGCTCATCTGCTCGCGCAGAGAGGTGCGCGACGGCATCGAGCCCCAGGTCTTGTGGAAGGCAAGTCGGTTCTTGTCATTGCAGAGATACGACAGCAGCGCGACGGCTTCCGCCGGGTGCTGCGACTTGGACCAGACGAGCGGGGCATCCGAGCCATTGCCGTTGAAGACGATGTTGCCCTTTGGCGGCAGCGACACGCCCCATTTGAACGGCGGCTCCTTGCCGGGCACGCGGAAGCGGTTGGTGAAGTTGAGACCGCCGAAATAGGTCGCGGCGAGCCCGCCCGGATACTGGTTTGGCACGGGACCGAGCGGCGTCAGGCCCTTGGCGAACAAGCTCTGATAGAAGCGCATGCCCTTGATCGCCTCAGGCGTGTCGATATGGCCGGAGACGGTAAGGCCATCCTCGCTGATGCCCATCAACGTCATGTAGGCGGCGGAGTCCTTGGCGGCGTTCGGGTCGCCCTGGGAACGGATCCAGATGCTTTCGAGCTGGCTGTAATTGGCTCCGGGTCCGCCGTTGCCCTGGCCGGCTGCTGCAAGCGCCCAGGACTGGCTGTCGCCGGATTCCTTGAGCTTGGCATTCATCTCGACCAGATTGGCGACGAGCTCTTCGTCGCTCCAGCCGCCGTCGAGGCCGGTGACTTCGGGCGGCGTCTGCATCTTGACCTTCTCGA
Source organism: Aminobacter sp. UC22_36 (assembly GCF_044056035.1). NCBI lineage: Bacteria > Pseudomonadati > Pseudomonadota > Alphaproteobacteria > Hyphomicrobiales > Phyllobacteriaceae > Aminobacter > Aminobacter sp. UC22_36. Next base: position 382,406 of record NZ_CP171995.1, on the reverse strand, counting down.
ACAGGTCGCGATTGAAGTAGAGCATCATCACGCTGGTTTCCCAGGGCACCGAATAGAGGTTGCCGCCCGAGGATGCCGCGGCGCGCAGATTGGCCGGGATGTCGTTGATATAGTCGGCGCTGAGATAGTCCTGGACCGGCAGGGCAACGCTGCCGGCGTGGTAGGCGTCGGTGAAATCGGTGCGGCCCATCATGATGTCGGGGGCGTCGCCCGATGCGATGTAGACCAGCAGCTTCTTTTGCAGGTCGCCGTAAGGCACCTTTTCCTCGACGATCGAAATGTTGGGGTATGCCGCCTTGAACTCGGCATAGGCAGCTTCGAGAAGCGCGTTGACGTCAGGGGTGAAGTCCTGGCGCATGAAGCGCAAGGTCACCGGCTCGCCGGACAATTCGGGGCCGGCATAACCGCCAAGGTCGAGCTTGTAGCTGCCCTGGGCGCGGGCGCTGCCGATGAGCCCCCTGGAGCCGATCGCCCCGGTCAGCGCTGCCCCTGCCATTCCTGCCAGGATAGCGCGACGCGAAATCCCGCCCTGCATTTTCAGATCATCTTGCGCGGCCATGGTTCCTCCTCATGCCTGCTTGATTGACGCAATACGGTAGCCTCCGGCACCCCGGACAAACGCCCAGGCCGGCAAAGAAACCGCTCCTCACTCCCAACGTCGCCGCATCCTGGTCTCCTCTCCATCCCGTATCGGGATGTTGGAAGATTGGATACAACAGCAGAAACAATACTCAGTGACGGCCGTGTACGAGCGGACGCATATGCTATTCACCGATTCGGCCTGGGAGGCCGATCCTTGAGACTTGCCCCAAGGGCTTCATGGCCTCAGGTAAGCCGTGCTCCATTTCTGCCAACCAAGATTTGCACTTATTGGATACACATACAAGTAGGTTGTGATACATTATTGTACACAATGATGACGGAAATGAGCGAAGGTGGGCATGTGTTGTCGCAAATGATCGTAAACGCGCCGCCTGGCGTTTGGGCTGCGATGTCGGTCGTTCCGCCGGCGGTTGGCGCGGCGAAGCTGAACCCATTTTCGATTGGTCTCGCCATGCTTGTATGTTAGGAATAACTAATTCCTCGTAGGGGTGGCTTTCGGCAGCAGCATCATAAGTTGCGCCGGGCCATGGCCGGAAACCGGTCGACGAGGGGCATGGAAAGCGGAGGATACGATGTTCGCATTTCATCTTGGCATGGACGGCGGTTGAGCATGGGCTCGACGGGCGAGCCCTGGCGCGTCGGCGTCCTCTTCTCGCAATCCGGAGACACCGGAGCGATAGAGGAGACGCAGCTCAAAGGCACGATGCTGGGTATCGCCGAAATCAACGCGGCGGGGGGCATCAATGGTCGCGAGATCGTGCCGATCATCTATGATCCCACATCCAGCACCGAACTCTATTCCCATTATGCGCGGAAGCTGTTGATCGAGGATCGCGTCACAACGATCTTCGGCTGCTACACCTCGACAAGCCGCAAGGCCGTGCTGCCGCTGGTGGAGCGGGTCAACGCATTGCTGTGGTACCCGACGCGTTACGAGGGCTTCGAATTCTCGCCCAACATCATCTACACCGGGTCATCGCCCAACCAGAACACCATCGAGCTGATCAACTACCTGCTCGCGACCCACGGCAACCGGTTTTACCTGCTGGGCACCGACTATTGTTATCCCCGGCGAACCAACCGGATCGTGCGCGATCTCGTCTGTGGCCAGGGCGGCACGATTGTCGGCGAGGAGTATTTGAGTTTCGGTGCAAGCCCGAACGATTTCCGTCCGATCATCCGCGAGCTTCGCGACAACAAGCCGGACGTCATCTTTTCGACCATCGTTGGCCAAGCGATCTCCCACTTTTACCAGGCCTATGCCGACGCAGGATTCAGCCCGGACAACATGCCTATCGGCAGCCTGAACACCTGCGAGGCGGAACTGCGCCTCATGGGGCGGGACGTCGGCGCCGGGCATATCACCGCAGCGACCTATTTCGAGAGTGTGGAGAATGACGAGAACGACCGCTTCGTCCGTCTCTTCAAGCAGCGTTTCGGCGACGATGAGTCGACCAACATGTGCGCTGAGGCTGCATATTTTCAGGTTCATCTCTTCGCCCAGGCTCTCGCCGAGACGAACAGCATGGATACCGACACCTTGCGTCCGGCGGTGCTCGGCCGCGAGATGGCGGCCCCTCAGGGCCGGATCGGCATCGACTACAAAAACAGCCACGCCGAGCTTTGGACGCGGATTGGCAAAGCTGACGACCGCGGCCGGTTCGACATTCTGCGTGAATCGATGGTCGCGCTTAGGCCAGACCCATTTCTCGTGACGTAAGGGTGATCAATTTGCCGGCAGTACGCGAGGATCGGTCATGAGCGGCCCGATTGTTTCCAAAGGCTCGCATGGTGCAGCCGCCGATGGTTCTCAGCGAGCCAGCGGCGCACAACCGAGGGCGACCCGCGGATCGGGAGGTGTGCAGGCCGAATTGCGCCAGTCAACAGTGCTGCTCGTCCATCCGCGTGACAGCGAGGGAGAAGCCGTGCTGCGTGAGATCAGGCGGGTCGGATGCCGCGTCGAGATGGCTTGGCCAGCACCAACGTTGCCGCCCATCGGGTTCGACTTCGCACTGGTGGCTATCGATGCCGACGTGCTTGCCGCCGCCCCGTGGCTTTCCGGGGCGCCGCCGGTACCCGTCATTGCAGTGGTAGATGGGGACAAAGGCGTGCCAGTCGACGTGCTCAGGCTTTCCAACGCCCAGGCGGTGTTGGTCAAGCCGTGCCAGCCAGCGGCGATACTCTCCAATCTTGCCCTGGCGCGCAATATATTCAGCTATGAGCGGCGGTTGCTGAACAAGGTGGCGAAGCTCGAGGAAACATTGCATGCCTCGCGCCAGATCGAGCAGGCCAAGCTCATCTTGATGACCCAGCGCAAACTGCGCGCCAACGAGGCATACGACTACCTGCGACGGCAAGCCATGACCAAGCAGATGTCGGTTGCGGCAATCTCCGCTGCCCTGGTTGACGCCTACGGATTGATGGACTAACATCCAAGTGTTCGTGAGGCCTGTGGGTCTCCGGTGGCTCCAAGTGAGCCAATCTCCGCAGCAAAAGCGCTGCGTTTCATAGAGGATCAAGATTGACCTCGCGCAAACTCAGGTTTCTGAGTGCGCGGGGTTTTTGCGTTTTTCTACCGCCTGCGGATCGCGCCCGGAGAAATACGCCAGGAGGTTTGAGGTAGGAAGCAACTGACCCTGGCGGGTCGGAAAGAATACTTGTTGCCTGATCGGAACTATCGCAACGGCCGGCCTGAGCGGGGCGGCTGAACCCTGAACTATTGCCAAATGCAGGAGGTAGCTATGGCGCAGTGGAAGATAGACAAAGAAGTTGACTATGAAATCTTCGAGCTTGGAGATCTGAAGCTCCAAAAAGGCATGACCCTTCCCGACGCAAAGCTGGCATACAAGACGTTTGGCCGGCTGAACGCCGACAAGAGCAATGTCATTGTCCTGCTGACCTACATGGCCTCGACCCACTACGACAATCAGTGGGTCATCCGTGAAGGCGGCGCGCTCGACCCGAGCAAGTATTTCATCGTTATCCCCAACGTCTTCGGCAACGGCCTGTCGTCCTCGCCGAGCAACACGCCCGCGCCATACAATAAGGCGCGCTTTCCGCATGTCACCTACTACGACAATATCAAAGCACAGCATCGCCTGCTGACCGAGAAGTTCGGCATCACCAAGATCAAGATGGTCACCGGTTGGTCGATGGCCGCCGCGCAGACGTTCCATTGGGCAGCGCTCTATCCCGACATGGTCGAGACAATCTGCCCGACTGCCGGCTCAGCGAAGACGGCAAAGCACAACCACGTCATGCTGGAGGGCGTGAAGGCGGCACTGACGGCAGACGATGCCTTCAAGGACGGCTGGTATGACGACCAGCCCTTCAAGGGCCTGCGCGCCATGGGGCGCGTCTATGCCGGCTGGGGCTTCTCGCAGGAATTCTTCCGCAAGGAGGAATATCTCGAGCTCGGCTACGCCTCGGTCGAGGACTTCATCGTCGGCTATTGGGAGCAGTGGTTCAACCTGCGCGACGCCAACAACATGGTCGCCATGATCCGCACCTGGCAGTCCGGCGACATCAGCGACAACGAGCTCTATAACGGCGATTTCCGCAAGGCGCTCGGTGCCATCAAGGCCAAAGCGATCGTCATGCCGGGCGACTGCGACCTCTATTTCCCCCCGGAAGACAGCGCGTTCGAGGTTGAGCATATGCCGAACGCGGAACTTCGTCCGTTCCGCTCGAGCCACGGGCACTTTGCCGGCGGCTCCGGCCTCAGGCAGGCGGATGTGAAGTTCCTGGACGAAGCCTGGCGGGAGTTGCTGGCGAGCTGAGCCGCAACGTCTTTCCTTTCCGAACATGAACTTGGACCGGGCCTATCCGACGGATAGGCCTCAAAGCAAAGGGGAACGCAAATGATAATAAATTCAAGCGTCAATCGCCGGTCATTCCTGAAGACGACAGCAACTGCTGCGGCAAGCCTGGGCCTGATCGGCGCCGGTGGCCGCGCTTTCGCGCAAGAAGACACGATCAAGATCGCCAGCCTGCTCGATCTTTCCGGCGGTCTCGATGCGGCCGGAAAGCCGATGCAGGACGCCATCACCTTCGCCGTCGAAGAGATCAATCAGGCAGGCGGGTTGCTGGGCAAGCAGATCAGCCTGATCACCTATGACACCCAGACCGACATGCGGCTCTATCCGCAGTATTCCCAGCAGGCAGCTTTGAAGGACAAGGTGTCTGCCGTGTTTGGAGGCATCACGTCAGCCTCCCGCGAGGTGATGCGGCCGGTACTTCGGCGGCTCAACACGCTTTATTTCTACAACACCCAATATGAAGGCGGTGTCTGCGACCGCAACATCTTCTGTACCGGCATCACGCCGGCCCAGAAACAATCCAAGCACGTGCCCTATGCCATGAACAAATGGGGCAAGAAGATCTACACGCTGGCTGCCGACTACAATTACGGCCAGATCACCGCCGCATGGACGCGCAAATACTGCACTGAAAACGGCGGGCAGATCGTCGGCGAGGATTTCTTCCCGCTCGACGTGACCAACTTCGGATCGACGATCCAGAAGATCCAGGAGGCCAAGCCGGACTTCCTCTATCTCGTCCTGGTCGGCGGCGCGCATCAATCATTCTACCGCCAGTGGGCCGCCGCCGGCATGAACAAGCAGATCCCGATGGCGTCGACGACGATGACCATCGGTGGCGAGCAGATGGTGCTCTCGCCCGAGGAAACCAACGGTATCCTGTTGTGTTTCAACTATTTCGAGGCGCTCGAAACGCCGGCCAACAAGGCCTTCCTGGAACGTTTCCACAAACGCTTCGGTGCCGACTATCCCTATGTGACCGAGCTGGCGATGGCGACCTACCAGTCCGTCTATCTGTGGGCGGAAGGGGTCAAGAGGGCGGGCACCGCCGAGCGCATGCCGGTGATCGAGGCGCTCGAGTCCGGCATCAGCCTCGACCTGCCCAGCGGCAAGTTCTCGATCGACCCGCAGACGCATCACTGCGTCATGGACATCAATATCGGCCAGATCCAGGACCGCAAGATCAACATCCTGGAGAGCTTTTCGCAGCAGCAGCCGCTCGACACCTCGGGCGTCTGCGATCTCAAGAAGAACCCTGACGACAACTCGATGTACGTCATCAAGGTCTGAGCGACCCAAAAAAGCCTGCGGGTCGTTCGGTCGCGTTGGAGCGAACGACCCCGCAGCGATCCAGGAGGCCTGAAATGGACCTGCTCGTAGTACTTTCCTTTGAGGCTCTCAAAGCCGTTGCAAGCCTGGCACTGATCAGCGTCGGACTTGCGATCATCTTCGGCATGATGAGGGTGATCAACCTCGCCCATGGCGAGTTCCTGATGCTTGGCGGCTACGCGGCGATTGTCGCCACCAAGGCCGGGATCAACATCTGGATCGCCACGCTGCTTGTCAGCCCGCTCGTGGTGGGGGTGATCGGTGTGGTCATCGAACGGACGATCATCCGCTTCCTTTATGGCCGGCCGCGCGACACCATGCTGGCAACCTGGGGGCTGAGCCTTCTGCTTGTCGGTCTGGCCACCACCATTTTCGGCAATACCACCGAGGGCATATCGGCACCGGCCGGCTCGCTGCAGATCGGCGACTATCGCATCGCTGCTTACTCGCTGATCATCATCGTCATCGCGATTGTTGTGTTTGCCGCGATCTGGGCTGTCTTCCGCTTCACGCGCTACGGGCTGATCGCACGCAGCACGATGCAGAATGCCGACATGGCCGCCGCACTGGGCGTCAATCCATCGCGTGTCTATGCCGTCACATTCGGCGTCGGCGCGGGTCTTGCGGGCCTTGCCGGCGGCGTCATGGCGCCGATCACCGGCATCGTGCCGACGATCGGAGCTGCCTATGTCGCGAAGGCATTCATCACCGTCATCGGCGGCGGGCCGGCGATCCTTGCGGGCACAGTTTCGGCCTCGGTGCTGTTCGGGGCGATCGACCAGATCATCACATATCTCTCTACCCCGGTTATCGGCGAGGTTGCGCTTTTGGCGGCCGCCGTCGTGCTGCTGCGGTTCATGCCGCAAGGCATCACCGGGCGTTTCTTCAGGAGGGCGGCATGACCGCGAGTTTGCAAGGCAACGGCGGACTGATTGCCGCCACCGTGTTGGGGCTGGGCCTGCTTGTGGCGCTGCCGCAGCTGTTCGATCCCGTCACGATGATCGAGCTGACGTCTTATGTGATCATGGCGATCCTGGCGCTCAGCCTCGGGCTGATCTGGGGTTATGGCGGCATCTTGTGCTTTGGCCAGTCGGCCTTCTTCGGTATCGGCGCCTATGCCTACGCCATCGCCGTCATCAATTTCGGCGACAGCACCATTCCACTGCTGCTTTCAGTCATCGTTCCGGGCCTGTTTGCGGCACTGCTCGGCTACTTCTTGTTTTATGCGCGCATCACCGACGTCTATTTCGGTGTCATCACGCTGACGGTGACATTGATCCTCTACAAGGTGATGGGCGCGACCTCAGGTTCCCAATATGTCATCGGCACCGCACCGCTCGGCGGGTACAACGGCATCCCTGCGGTTCCGCCGCTGAATTTTCCAGGCCGGCCCGAGCTCGTCTTGTCCTTTGACGGCCTGTTCTACGCCGCGGGTCTCACCTTGCTGGCGGTCTATGTCGGCTTGCGGCTGATGTTGAAGAGCCGTTTCGGCCAGGTCGTCGTTGCCATCCGCGAAAACGAACGCCGCGCCGAACTGCTTGGTTACGACGCGCGTTTCTACAAGCTTGCGACCTTTACCATTGGCGGCGCCATCGCCGGCCTCGCAGGCTGCCTGTTTGCCAATTGGGGCATGTTCATCAGCCCCGATGTCTTCGGGCTGGCGCAGTCGGCACAGGTGATCATCTGGGTGATCGTCGGCGGCACCGGCACGCTGCTTGGTCCCATCGTTGGCTGCTTCGCCATCCAGTGGATCGCAACGAAGCTCGGCGCCCAGCAGCTTCTCAATGCCAACCTGGTGCTGGGCACGATCCTGATCGGCTTTGTCCTGCTGGTCCCCAAGGGCGTGGTGCCGACCATCGGTGATGCTCTCCGGCGACTGAAATTTCGACCCTACGTCGCGCCGCTGGTCGAGCAGAGGAGGGTGCCATGACCTCGACCGATTGCATCCTCGAGACCCGAGGCCTTGAAAAACGCTTCGGCGGTGTCGTTGCCATCGCAAGCGTCGACTTCAGCCTCAAGCAGCGTGAACTGCGTTGCCTGATCGGTCCCAACGGGGCTGGAAAGAGCACCTTCTTCAAGATGCTGACGGCACAGCTCAAGCCGACGACCGGCCAGATCTTGTTCGACGGCATCGACATCACACGGGCCCATCCGCATCAGGTCAGCCGGTTGGGCATCGGCATCAAGAACCAGGTGCCCGATGTCTTCAACAACCTGACGGTTGCCGAAAACATCTCGGTTGCGGCTAGGTCGCGACATGGCAAGGCCCGCGCCGCTGCCAAGGGCAAGGACGTCATGGAGCGGCTGGGGCTGACTTCCCTGACGGGCAGGCTGGTTGGCGAGCTTGCCCACGGCCAGCGCCAATGGGTCGAGCTTGCCATGGTGGTGGCGCTCGAGCCCAAGCTCATCTTGCTCGACGAGCCGGCGGCCGGAATGACGGCGGATGAAACCAACAAGACCGCTGAACTCATCCGCGAGGTCAACAAGACGGCCGCCATCGTCGTGGTTGAGCACGACATGCAGTTCATCAAGCAGATCGCACAAACGGTGACCGTCTTCCATCAGGGGCGGGTGCTGATCGAGGACACGATGGAAAAGGTCCAGGGCAACGAATTGGTCCGCGAAGTCTATCTGGGGAAATCCGAAGATGATTGAGGTCAAGAATCTACACTCCGGCTACGGCCGGATCCCGATCCTGCACGGCATCAATTTTGCGATGAAACCGGGCGAGGTCGTTGGCATCCTCGGCCATAACGGCATGGGCAAGACGACGCTGCTGCGAACGCTTGTCGGCCAGATCAAGACGACGCAAGGGCGCGTCGAGTTCGATGGCCGCGACATCACCTTTGCCAGCGCGTCCGAGCGCGCCCGTGCCGGTATCGGCTACGTGCCGCAAGGCCGTGACATCTTCCCTCTGCTTTCGGTCATGGAGAACCTGAAGATGGGGGAGATCATGCGCGGTGGCGAAAGCGCCATAGCTGAGATGCTCGGGCATTTCCCGGTGCTGAAGGATCTGCTCGACCGGCCCGGCCGCGGGCTGTCAGGTGGACAGCAGCAGATATTGGCACTGGCCCGTTGCCTGGCCGGACGCCCGAAGCTGGTGCTGCTCGACGAGCCGACCGAAGGCATCCAGCCCTCGATCGTCGATCTGATTGCTGAAAAGCTCGGCGAACTGAAGGTCACTTTGGGCCTCGGCATTATCCTGGTCGAGCAGGATATCCGCTTCATCCGCCAATTGGCCGACCGAGTGCTGATCATCCAGAAGGGCGCGTTCGTTGCCGAGATTTCGCCGGATCAGCTCTACGACAGGGAAATTGTCGACGCGCATCTGGGGATCTGACTTGGGAGGCCCGCTGCGCCACGAGTTCGCAACGGGATACGCAACTTGCGGCCAACTGTTCCAGGGGAACGTTGAATGTTGAAGCTGAATTCCATTGTCGGACTGGCGGCCGACCAACAGTTGAGCGCCCGGCTCCATCTGCTGGACCACGAAGGCCGGGTCGAGTTCATCATGCTCGACTCTGCCGAGATCGCGCGCCGGCGTCTGTCGGCGAGAACCGATCGCGGCACGCTCTGTGAAATTTCCCTGCCGCGCACGCAGCGGCTTGTCGATGGCGCGGTGCTGTTGCTCGAGGACAAGCGCGCCATCGTCGTTCGCGCCGAGCCAGAACGGTGGCTGGTCTTCAAGGCGGCCGATGCCGCCGCAGGTATCGAACTGGGATACTGCGCCGGCAACATGCACTGGCCGGTGCGTTTCGAAGGTGATCATCTCTACGTCGTTGGCGAACTTGGATCGGGCCACGTTCTGGACAGGCTCCATCATGTGCTCGACCGGGGCGCCGTGATTTTTCTCGGCGAAGAAAAATGACTGGTCCGTGCCGAGACAGAGGTACACACGAGGCGTTGAAAGCGAGCGAAATACCTGAGCCGACCCGACGTTTCAGGAGCAGCACCTGTTTGCAGTGGTGACGGGACGGAACCGAAGCGCTGCCAAGGCGCGTTGCCTTTCTTCGGCTGGCAGGATATTGCTACGAGACTGGAAACAGTGGCGTTTCCCAATCTCCCCAAGCAGACTCTGTCCGGCATATGCCGATGACCGGTGCAACTTTGTTTCGACCTATTTGATGGGTGGCTTAAATCGCATGGCGAATGGTGACTGGCGGGTTGGCGTCTTGTTTTCAAGCAGCGGAGTAACCGCAGCGGCTGAGACGGCTGAAGCAAACGCGACTCGCCTGGCAACCGAAGAAATCAATGCTGCCGGTGGCGTCCTGGGGCGTCGGATCGAACCGATTTTCTATGATCCGGAATGCTCGGCCAAGAAGTACCAGGAGCTCGCCGTTCGTCTCCTTGCTGAGGACGGGATCAAAGTCATCTTCGGCTGCTACATGTCGTCGGCGCGAAAAGCCGTCCTGCCGGAAATCGAAGCCTATCGCGGCATGCTGTTCTACCCGACCTTCTATGAAGGGTTCGAATACTCCACGCGCTGCTTCTATACCGGTTCGTCATCGAACCAGAATGCGGTCCAGCTGGCGCGCTACCTGATCGACAATTATGGCACCCGGTTCCTGTTGGTCGGCTCGAACTACGTCTTTCCTTACGAGTACAACCGTGTCGTCATGGATCTGGTGACCAGAGCCAAGGGCACCATTCTCGACGAAATCTATGTGCCCGTCGAAGCGGTGCCGAAGGATTTCAACCGTGTCATCAAGCAGATCGGCAAGCTGAAGCCCGACATCGTGGTCTCAACGGTGGTCGGCACTGGCGCTGTCATGCTCTACGAAGCCTACAAGCAGGCTGGCTTCGACGTCGCGACGATGCCCATAGCCAGCCTGACGACGACCGAAGCCGAAGTCGCCGAGATGGCGCCGGCGATCGCAGCCGGGCACCTGACGTCTGCCTCGTTCTTCGAAACACTTGACACGCCGCAGGCGCGGCGGTTCGTATCGGCCTACAAGCAACGCTTTGGTGCTGATGCGCCAGTCACGGCGGGTGCCGAGGCGGCCTATTTTCAGGTCCATCTCTACGCCAAGGCCCTGGAACTGGCTGGCACGGACGAGCCGGAAGCGCTGGCCAAGCATCTCGCCGGGCTGGAGTTCGACGCGCCGCAAGGGCGAGTACGCATTGACCCCGACAACCACCACACCGAACTGTGGTCGCGCATCGGGAGAGTCAACGCGGAGGGCAAATTTGACGTCATCTGGCAGTCCGAAACGCGGATCAGGCCGGATCCCTATTTCGTCACGGCCTCATTCGATGATTGGATGAGCAAACCCCATCAGCTGAAACGCAAGGCGTAGCGGATCGTTTTCGGTGCCAACCAGGATACTCCAGGACCTGAAAGGCTTGCGCGTCCAAGTCATCCATCCGCCCGATCAGGCGGGGCTGGCCCTGGTCGAGCATCTCCGGCGCATCGGCTGCAGCTGCGAGACGACCTGGCCGTTGCCAGATACGATAAATCCTTCGGCGGTGGTGGTGCTGGTTTCGATCGAGCAGGAAAACCGCGACAAGATCCTCAGCCTGTTCCGGCCGGTGCAGCCGTCCGATCCGGCCCTGGTGGCGGTGGTGACCTACGAGGATCCGAGCACGCTGCAGGTGGTGCTGGAATGCGGGGCACTTGCGGTCATCGAGCGCCCGATCCGCCCGTTTGGCCTGCTGACCAATCTGACCATCGCACGCGCGCTCTGGCTCGAGCGGCAGAATGCCAGCAAGCGCATCCGCAAGCTGGAGCGAAAGCTGGCCGGCAACAACCGCATCCTGCGTGCGAAGAGTATTCTGATGGAAACGCAAGGGCTTAGCGAACAAGATGCGTATGAGAACATTCGCCGGCAAGCGATGGCGAAACGCGTTCCGATGGACGATCTGGCGAGCGCGATCATAAACGCGCATGAGCTCTTGACGTTCAAGGATATGCGTGACTAGTATGAAACATAATTGACGCCGGGTGAAGCTCGGATGTCGGTACGGTGTGAGACAATGTGGTCCGCACCGAGTGGCTATGTAGCCCGCAGACTCCTCATCGGAGTTGGCGGGCTTTTTTGTTTTTCGGCTTCCGACAAGGCCGTCGGCAGCCGTTGGTTCGATTTGCAGCACTTCTTGACGCTCGTTGGTCAGCGCATGCGAACGCGTGCGCGACATCGCCTTTGCTCGGCGGCGGCTCACCTCACTTCGGTCGGGCCCGTCGTCTCCTGCCTGGGAGGTTTTTGCGATTGTAGAAGAATACATCGGTAAAATATCTAAAACTTGGCAAATTTCTGAGTCCGCATAAGTAATGTGGAAAATAGTTTTGCGCAAATTTTTAAATAGAATTAAAAATATACTGAAAAACTATTTGCTTATTATAATTTTCTAATACAGCCTGTACATGGTCGCGAATGGGGCGGCTTCACAAAAAATCAAACGCACAACGATGCGAACAGGAGGACCAATGAAGAACCAAGATAGGCGTACCTTTTTGAAGGCGTCGGGTCTCGCGGCCGTCGGGCTGGCCGCGCCGGCGATCCTGCGTCTCGGCGACAAGGCCTGGGCAGCCAACGAGATTCCCGTCGGCATCATGTATTCGCTGACCGGGACCACGGCGATCGTCGAGAAATCGATGAACCAGTGCGCCCAGATGGCAATTGACGAAATCAACGCCAAGGGCGGTGTCCTTGGCCGCAAGCTGCGCGCGATCATCGAGGATCCAGCGTCCGAACCGCGCATCTATAGCGAAAAGGCGCGCAAGCTGACGATTGAGGACCAGGTCCCCGTGATCTTCGGCTGCTATACCACTGCCAGCCGCAAGGCTGTCCTGCCGGTCGTCGAGCGGCGCAAGGGCCTTCTCGTCTGGCCGACCTGGTATGAAGGCGAGGAGTGCTCCAAGAACGTGCTTTATGCCGGCTCGGCGGTGCCCAACCAGCAGCTGGAAAATTCGCTGCCGTGGCTGCAGAAGAACCTGGGCAAGAACAAGGTCTTCATCGTCGGCTCCGACTATGCCTTCCCGCGCGGCATGGCCAAGACGTCGAAGACGATCTGCGAAAAGATCGGCATGCAGGTCGTCGGCGACGAGTACCTGCCGCTCGGCCACACCGAATGGGCCTCGATGGTCTCCAAGATCGGCTCCAGCGGCGCCGATGTGATCTTCTCCAACGTGGTGGGCGACTCGATCGTCGCCTTCTACAGGGAGCTGCGCAACCAGGGCTATGATTTCGACAAGCTTCCCTTGTGCTCCTCAACGACCACGGAAGTTGAGATCAAGGCGATGGGCCCCGAATATGCGCTCGGAAGCTACGTCTCGCTGCCCTATTTCCAGACGGTCGACACGCCTCAGAACAAGGTGTTCGTTGAGGCCTTCAAGGCCTATGCGGGCGCCGATGCCGTTACCCACGCGGCGATGGAGGCGGTTTATGTCGGCGTCAACATGTGGGCGATGGCCGCAGAAAAGGCCGGCGACCTTGCACCGGAAGCGATCGTTGCCAGTGCGGGCGGGCTGTCCTTCGACGCGCCGCAGGGCAAGGTTACCATCGACCCCGACAACCTGCACAGCTACCTGACGCCACGCATCGGCAAGACCCGCGCCGACGGCCTGCTCGACATCGTCGACCAGTATGCCGAACCGCTCGTGCCGCTACCTTATTCCAGCGTAGGCGAGACAGCGGAGAAGCGGATCTGCACGACGAGTGGGGCAACGCTCTAGCCCTGGACGGCCAGTGGTGTCGGCGCGGATCTTCGCGCCGGCACGATCCCACCGACAGACGCGGATGGAAGCGGCATGGAAACATTTGTCATCGGCCTGAGTATTGCATCAATCCTGTTCATGGTCGCCCTCGGCCTGGCGATCATCTACGGCACCATGAATGTCATCAATCTCGCCCATGGCGAGATGGTGATGATCGGCGCCTACACCACGGTGCTGGCAACCAAGCATCTCGGCTTCAACACGTATCTGTGCCTGCCGCTGGCGTTCCTGGTAACCGCGACGTTCGGCCTGATCATCGAGCGCACTGTCGTGCGTAGGCTCTATGGCCGGCTGCTCGACACCTTGCTGGCAACATGGGGTATCGCGCTCATCCTGCAGCAGCTAATCCGGATTCACTTCGGGCTCGGGCTGTTCGGTGTCGAGATCGACGGGCTTGGTTCGGATCTGCAGAACGTCCCAGTCCCTGCCGAATTGCAGCAGGCCTTTCAACTCTTCGGCGCCAACATCCCGGTCTATCGGGCCTTCGTATTCGTCGCCGCGTTGGCATTGGGCGCCATCACCTGGCTCCTGATGTTCAGGACGCGTTTCGGCAGCCAATTGCGCGCCGTTTCGGTCGCCCGGAACACAGCCGCTGCCTGCGGCATCAACGACAAGCGCGTCAACATGCTGGCCTTCGCATATGGCTCCGGCCTTGCCGGCATCGCGGGCGTTTTGGTGTCGGGGTTCAAGACCGTATCGCCCGATATGGGCACGCCCTATGTCGTCGACGCTTTCCTCGTTGTCGTCGCCGGCGGCGTCGGCCATCTGCTCGGCACCTTCGCCTCGGCAGGTATTCTCGGCGAGGTGCAGAGCTTCGTCGCCACCTGGGCAAACGACGTCTACGGACGAACGGTCCTGTTCGCCGTCGTGATCTTCATTCTCCTCTTCAAGCCTCAGGGTCTCTTCGTCACCAAGAGCCGCTGAGCTTGGCTGCAACATGGACGAGCGCATGACACACCGCACCGCATCCATAATCGCCTACGTCGCTTTCTTCGCCGTTGTGCTGGCCCTTCCGCTGGTGCTCAACAGCTTCTGGACCAACCGGGTTGCGATCTATCTTGTCTATTCGATCTGCGCGATCGGCATCAGCATGTCGTGGGGCTATGCCGGCATACTGAGCCTTGGCCAGGGCCTGTTCTTCGGCATGGGCGCCTACATGCTGGCGATGTCGCTGACGCTGGCCGTGCCAGACAACAACCCAGTGCCGCAGCTCATGCTGCTCAACATGGAGCCGGATGCGGTTCGCGACCTCTGCTGCGTCACGACAGGCTCGTTCCTGTGGATTCCGTTCCGGTCGATTGCGGTCGGCATGATCGCCGCGATCATCGTGCCGTGCATCCTGGCCGCCGGCATCGGCTACGTCATGTTCAAGCGGCGCACGACAGGTGTCTATGTCAGCATCATCACGCTGGCCTTTGCTCTGATCGGGCAATTGCTCATTATCAACAATCAGCCGCTGACCGGCGGATTCAATGGTCTGGCCGATCTGGCGCTGCTGGAGATCGGGGGCTTCGAGTTCGATCCCTACGGGCCGAGCGCCTACTATGCCGTAGCGTTCACGCTGATCGCGGTGATCCTGCTCGCCCGCTATATGCTTGCCGGACGCATCGGCCAGGTGCTCAAAGCCATTCGCGAGGATGAGGCGCGCGCCCGCTACCTCGGCTACGACGTCGAGAACTACAAGCTCTTCATATTCTGCGTCTCGGCCGGCGTCGCTGGCCTGGCCGGGATGCTGTTCACGCTCACCTCTGAGTTCGCAACGCCGTCGCTGATGGCGACGTCGCTCAGCATCTCCATGGTGATCTGGGCTGCGACCGGCGGCCGTGCGTCCCTGCTCGGGGCCTGCATCGGCGCGTTGATCGTCAATTTCGTCGGCTCACTCGCCAGCGAAAGCGCGACCTTCCAGCCCGTATGGCCGATCATCCTCGGGCTGCTGTTCGTCTTTGTTGTGCTGTTCATGCCGAACGGGATCGCCGGGATTTTCAAGGCCTTCATCGAGCGCTCCGGCAATGCGACAAGGCCGAGCGCTTCGGAGGACCGAACTGTCTGCAAGGGAGGCATGATCGATGAATGCCGTTCATAGACCATCTCAAGCAGCGACTGCATCGGCGGCGCCCATCTTGCGGACACAGAACCTGACTGTCCGTTTCGACGAGTTTCCCGCCGTGCGCGACGTGGACCTATCGATCGCTGACGGCGAGCTCAGGGTGATCATCGGCGCCAACGGCGCCGGCAAGTCGACCTTGCTCGATCTGCTGTGTGGGAAGACCCTGCCGTCCGAAGGCGAGATCTGGCTGCATGACCGCAACATCACCGGCATTGGCGAAGCGGCCATCGCCCGCAGTGGCGTCGGCCGCAAGTTCCAGACGCCGACGGTTTTCAAGGACATGACGGTGCTGGAAAACCTGCAGGTGGCGAGCAACCGCCGTGTCCGTGTCTTCCAGAACCTGTTCGACCGCGTGAAATCAGGGCCGAATGACAAGGAGATTGCCGTTGCCGAGCGAACCGGCCTGCTCGGTTCGATGAAGCGTAAGGCATCCGAATTGTCGCATGGCCAGCTGCAGTGGCTGGAACTGGCGATGGTGCTGAGCCAGGACCCCAAGATCATCCTGCTCGACGAACCCGCCGCCGGCATGACGGCGGCTGAAACCGACAAGACGGCCGAGTTGCTGCTCGATCTCGCCGGCGGCCATACGGTGCTGGTGATCGAACACGACATGGCCTTTGTCCGCCGCATCTGCCGGACCATCACCGTGATGCATCAGGGAGCAGTGCTTGCCGAGGGAACTGCGGAAGAGATCGAACGCAACCCCGCAGTAATCGAGGCCTATCTTGGATCGGCGACGCTCAGCCATGCTTAAGTTCAAAGACCTGAATGTGTTCTACGGAACCAGCCACATCATCCACGATCTCAACCTTGAAATCCGCAAGGGCGAGGTCTTCTGCATCATGGGGCGCAACGGCGTGGGCAAGACGACGCTATTGCGTAGCCTGCTCGGCATCAGCGTGCAGACCAAAGGCGCCATCGAATTTGAAGGTACCGACATCAGCCGCGATCTCACCTACCAGCGGGCGCGGCGCGGCATCGGCTACGTCCCGCAGGGCCGCGAGATCGTGCCCGGACTCAGCGTGCTCGACAACATCCTGCTGGGCTGCAACGCGCGGGCGGATGGACAAACGTCGGTGCCGCCGCTGGTCTGGACGCTGTTTCCGTTCCTGAAGGACCACCTCCACCGGCGCGGCACCAACCTCTCGGGCGGCCAGCAGCAGCAGCTGGCGATTGCCCGTGCGCTCGCCACCGACCCGAGCATCCTGGTTCTCGACGAGCCCACCGAGGGCATCCAGCCCAACATCGTCGAGCATATCGAAGAGGCGATTGTGTCGCTCAACCGGGACCACGGCCTGACCATCATCCTCGTCGAGCAGAAGATACGCTTCGCCCGTACCGCAGCGCACCGCTTCGCCATTCTGGAGAAGGGACAGATCGCGGCGACCGGCGACACCACCGACCTCAGCAATGAACTGATCCACAAGCATATGGGCCTCTAGCCGCGAACGCGGCCGACGACCCAAACGTCAAGCGCAGAAAGGATTTTGAGATGCTCCGAGTTGAAAGTGTGCTTGGCAGCCGGGCGGATCCGAGGTTGCACGAAGCCATCCACCATCTCGAACATCACCATGCTGTCGAGTTTGTGACGGTTGCGGTTGGCGACCTCGACCGACGGCGGCTGATGGCGCGGACCGACAAGGGCGAGGAGGTGGCGATCACCTTGCCGCGTGACCAGAAGCTGCATGACGGTGCCGTGCTTCTGCTCGACGATCAGCGCGCGGTGATCGTTAGGGCTGGTGAACAACGCTGGCTGAGGTTTTCGCCGCGTTCGGCCAGCGATGCGCTGGAACTTGGCTATCACGCCGGCAATCTTCATTGGCGGGTGCGCTTCGATGGCGACGATCTTCTCGTCGCCCAGGACGGGCCGGCAGCGGGTTATGCCGCACGCATCGCGCCTCTGCTGTCTGGTGGACGGGTCGCGATGACCGAGGAGGCCGAATGAGCCTTTCGGCGACAAATCTTCTGGTTGCCCTGCAACATGGCGACGGGCAGTTTCCCTCGGGCGGCTTTGCCTTTTCGCAAGGGCTCGAGGCATCGTCGTCCCTGGCCGAGCGGCTGGGTGCGTTCGACTTCGCGGGTTTTGTCGATACCCAGATTGTCCATCGCTGGGCCGGCGCGGACCGTGTCGCTTTGGTGCGGGCACACAGGCTTGCCGGCGATCTCGACGCGCTTGCCGAGCTCGACCGGGAGGTCGAGGCCTCGACCTTTGTCGAAGGGCTGCGGTCTGGTTCGCGGCGTAACGGTGCGGCACTTTTGACCACGCATGAGCGGATCGGGACCAAAGGCGCTGGCGCTTACCGCGGGATGGTCCGCAAGGGCACCGCCTGCGGTCATCTCGCTATTGTCCAGGGGCTATTATGGCAGGCGCTCGGCCTCGACGAGCCAACGGCTGTTGCGATCGGCGGCTACCAGATGGTCGCCTCACTGGCGACCGCAGCGGTGCGGCTTGGCGTCGTTGGCGCCATCGACGCCCAGGCGGTGATTGCCCGGGCGCTGCCCAGGATCGAGGCGGCGACGAGCAAGGTCGTCACCGATGATGAGCCGCTGCGTTCCTTCACGCCGCTTTGCGAGATCGCCGTCGCCCTGCACGGTGCATCGGGCCAGCGCCTGTTTTCCAATTGATGAGGAGCGCATGTCATGCTGCTGACCCCGACCGAACTTGAACGCCTGACGATCTACACGGCGGCCGAGCTTGCGCGCAAACGCCGGGCCAAGGGCTTGTTGCTCAACTATCCCGAAGCGGTTGCGCTCATCTCCGACGAGATCCTCGAAGGTGCGAGGGAAGGGCGCTCGGTTGCCGAGATGATGTCGATCGGCTCCGCCATCCTGACCCAGTCCGACGTCATGCCAGGCGTGGCGGCGATGCTGCCGATGCTGCAGGTCGAGGCAACCTTTCGCGATGGCACCAAGCTGGTCACCGTGCATGAGCCGTTGCGGCCGGCAGCCGGTGCCGCCGCCGACGATCTCGAACCCGGTGCGATCATCACCGAAGACGGTGAGATCGAGCTGAATGCCGGCCGCCGCAAGTTGACGCTGAAGGTCGTCAACACCGGCGACCGTCCGGTGCAGATCGGCAGCCACTACCATTTCTTCGAGGTCAACAAGGCGCTCGACTTCGACCGCGCGGCTGCCTTCGGCATGCGCCTCGACATCGCAGCCGGCACCGCCGTGCGTTTCGAGCCTGGACAAGAGAAGGACGTTCCGCTCACCACCTTCGGCGGGCAGCAACTGCTTTCCGGGCTGAATGGCCTTTCGAATGGCCAGGCCGACGATGCGGCGGTGAAGGCCGCTGCACTTGATAACGCCCGCGCCCGCGGCTTTCGCGGCGCCTGAGGGGAGGAACGATCATGGCAACCCTGTCACGCCGCGACTATGCGGCAATGTATGGCCCAACCACCGGTGACGGCTTCCGTCTCGGCGACACCTCACTCGTCGCCGTCGTCGAGAAGGATTATGCCGTCTATGGCGACGAGTGCCTGCATGGCGGCGGCAAGACCTTGCGCGATGGTGCCGGCCTTGCCGCTGGCGTCACCAGTGCCGAAGGCGCGCTCGACTTCCTGTTGTGCAACGTCACCGTCATCGATGCGGTCGTCGGCATCGTCAAGGGCGACCTCGGCATCAGGGACGGCAAGATCGTCGGTATCGGCAAGGCCGGTAATCCGGCCATCATGGACGGCGTCGATCCGCGGCTCATCGTGTCGGCGGCAACCACGGTGCGCGACTGCGAGGGCCTGATCGCCACCGCTGGCGCGCTCGATGTGCATGTGCATTTCGACAGCGCGCAATTGTGCGACCACGCCATTGCCTCGGGCATCACCACCATGCTCGGCGGCTCGCTTGGGCCGATCACCGTCGGCATCGACTGCGGCGGCCCGTTCAATGTCGGCAAGATGCTGCAGGCGGCGGAAGAGTGGCCGATCAATTTCGGCTTCCTCGGCCGCGGCAATTCGCACAAGCCGGCCTCGCTGGTCGAGCAGATCGAGACCGGTTGCCTTGGCCTCAAGCTGCATGAGGACTGGGGCACGATGCCGGCCTCGATCGACACCTGCCTGACGGTTGCCGATCAACTCGACTTCCCGGTCCAGATCCATACAGACACGCTGAACGAATCCGGCTTCCTCGAGGACACGCTCGCCGCTATCAACGGTCGCACCATCCACATGTACCACACGGAAGGCGCTGGCGGCGGCCATGCGCCCGACATCATCAGCGTCGCCGGCGTGCCGTGGTGTCTGCCGTCCTCGACCAACCCGACCAACCCCTACACGATCAACACTTTCGACGAACACCTCGACATGACGATGGTGTGCCATCACCTCAATCCGGCCATCCCCGAAGACGTCGCCTTTGCCGAAAGCCGCATCCGCGCCCAGACCATCGCGGCCGAGGACATCCTGCACGACATCGGCGCGATCTCGATGCTTGGCTCCGACAGCCAGGGCATGGGACGCATCAACGAGGTGATCTGCCGCACCTGGCAGCTTGCCGACAAGATGAAGAAGCAGCGTGGCCGCCTGCCCGAGGAGGCGACACGCTTCGGCGACAATGAACGCATCAAGCGCTACGTCGCCAAATACACCATCAATGCCGCCCGCACCTTCGGCATATCAGAGCATGTCGGCTCGCTCGAAGACGGCAAGATGGCCGACATCGTGATCTGGCGCCCGGCCTTCTTCGGTATCAAGCCGGAACTGGTCATCAAAGGCGGCTTCATTGCCTGGGGAGCAATGGGCGACAGTGCCGCCTCGCTGATGACTTGCGAGCCGCTGTTGCTGCGCCCGCAATGGGGTGCCTTTGGACGCGCCAAGCAGGCGCTATCGGCGTGTTTTGTCAATCCGCTGGCCATCGACCGAGGCCTTGCCGCGACGCTCGACCTGAAGAAGGCGCTGCTGCCTTCGCGCGGCAATCGTGGCCTGTCGAAGAAGGACATGCTGCGCAACGATGCCTGTCCCAACATCCGTGTCGATCCGCAGACTTTCGACGTCTTCGTCGACGGCGAACTCGCAACCTGCGAGCCGGCGCACGAGCTGCCGCTGACCCAACGCTACATGCTGAGGTGACATCATGGATACCAGGACGTCTTTCCATTCGCCTTCACCGTCGCGTGTCGGGGCTGCCCGCATCGGCATCGGCGGGCCTGTCGGCTCGGGCAAGACCGCGCTGATCGAACGGCTGATCCCGGCCTTCGCCGCGCGCGGCGTGTCGCTGGCGATCGTCACCAACGATCTGGTGACGGCTGAGGACGCCGAGCGTATCCGCCGATCCGGACTGATCGACCCGGCGCGTGTCGCAGCGGTCGAGGCCGGGGCCTGCCCGCACACCGTCATCCGCGAGGACCCAACGCTCAACATCGCCGCCGCCGACGATCTGGAAGCGCTGTTTCCCGATGTCGAGCTGATCCTGATCGAGAGTGGCGGCGACAATCTTGCCTCGACCTTCTCGCTCGATCTTGTCGACTGGTGGATGTTTGTCATCGATGTCGCTGGCGGCGATGACATTCCGCGCAAGAAGGGCCCCGGCGTCCTCAAATGCGACCTGCTGGTGGTCAACAAGATGGATCTGGCACCGTATGTCGGCGTCGACCTCGAACGCATGACCGCCGAGGCGACCGCCGTGCGATCGGGCAAACCAATGGCCGTCACCAACTGCCGCACCGGCGAGGGCGTTGCAGCAATCGCCGACCGCATTCTTGCCGACGTGTTGTTCAGATGACGTCGCACTGGCCCCAGCCACGTCACCACGAAGTCCTGGCGCAATCGCGGCAGGCTGGGGCACGATGCGGTCGCTTCGAGCTAACCTTTTCCCGCCATGGCGGACGCACCCATCTGGGGCGCCAGTTCGTTTCTTACCCGTTCCACATGACGCGGCCGTTCGCGCTTGATGCCGCCATTCCCGCGCTGCTCACCGTCTACCAGCAGTCCTCTTCAGGCGGGCTCTATCGCGACGACAGGCTGGGCAGCCGCTACGAGCTCGGTACTGGTGCGGCAGCTCATGTCACCACCCAGGCGGCAACCGTCGTGCATGATTGCCACGGCCAGCCGGCGCAGCAGGCGACCGAGATTGCTCTGGAGGAGGGTGCCTTCCTGGCGTTGACGCCAGATCCGCTGGTGCTGTTTCCCGGCGCATCCTGTTCAAGCACCATCCAGGCAAGGCTGGCGCCCGGCGCTGTGCTGTTTTTGTCAGACGCCTTTACCTGTCATGACCCGGAGGGTCGATTGCGGCCTTTCGACTGGGTGGGCGCGGACGTTGTCATCCGTGATGCCGCTGGCCGCTTGCTGGTGCGCGACAATCTCGAAGTGACAGGCGCGCAGCTCGCAGGGCCCACCTCACCCATTGGACACTGGCGGGTCGTGTCCAGCTTCATGTTGTTGGGCGACCCCGCTCGGCTTCCGATAGCTGAAGCGCTTGTTGCGCTGAACAACACGACGTCGGCGATCGTCGGCGTCACGGCACTGGCCAATGGCGCGGGCTGGGGCATTCGTTGCCTTGCCGCCGATGCGGTGACCGCACGCGGCATCGCCGAAAGCCTGTTTGGGCTGGCCGTCCTGGCTGCCTTCGGCAAACCGCCCATGCCACGGCGCAAATGACAACCGCATTCGCATCGCAACCATTGAAAGGAAGCAGATCATGAACAGCAAATCTCTCACAAGGTCCGCCGTGTTGGCTGGCGTCTTCGCGTTGGCACCGGGCCTCGCTAACGCCCATACCGGCCTTGGCCATGTCGATGGTTTTGCGCACGGCTTTGCCCATCCGCTTGGCGGGCTCGACCATGTCCTTGCCATGGTCATGGTTGGTCTGTTCGCATCGCAGTTGGGTGGACGGGCCCGCTGGCTGGTGCCGGCAAGTTTTGTATCTGTGATGGTGCTTGGCGGCATATTTGGTCTTGCCGGCATTGCCGTGCCCTTCGTCGAACTCGGCATAGGCCTGTCCATCGTCGTTCTCGGCGGCATTGTTGCCTACAACTTCCAGGCGGGTTTGACCGCCGCCATGGCATTGGTCGGCTTCTTTGCGGTTTTCCATGGCTATGCCCACGGTACGGAAATGCCGGAGAGTGCCAGCGGCCTGGCCTATGGTTTGGGCTTTGTGCTCGCGACCGCAACGCTGCACGCCGCCGGCCTTGGCTTCGGCTTGTTGCTCGATGGCAAGGGCGGGGCGAAAGGGGCGCTCCTTGTCCGTTCGCTTGGCGCAGTGGCAGCCGTCGCTGGCGTCGGCGTGGTGACTGGTCTCGTCTGAGACCGGTAAAGCCATCGGCTGCCGCGCGAGCGTCGCAGCCTGCATATGCCCAACAGAACGAGGTGCCAGGATGACTACTTCAGTCCCTGTACATCAGGCCCGCCCCATGGGATTGCCTGCGCGGGTGGTTGCGGCCTTTGCCGGCAGGAAAGCCGCGGCGGTCCCACTGCACCAGGATCCGCATGCGGTTCGTGTCCCTGGGGAAAACGAGCTGCAGGCGGCGATCGGCCGCGAGGTGCGGGCCTGTCGCAAACGCCATGGCATGACCGCCACCGAGCTTGCCGGTGCCGCAAACATCTCGGTCGGCATGATGTCGAAAATCGAAAACGGCGTCATCTCGGCGTCCCTGACCACACTGCAGGCCTTGTCCCAGGCGCTCAGTGTGCCGATGACCGCGCTGCTTAGAAGCTTCGAGGAGGAGCGCAGCGCGGTGTTCGTCAAGGCCGGGGCAGGGGTCGCAGTCGAACGGCGTGGCACGCGGGCTGGCCACCACTACAATCTGCTCGGCTACGTCGGCTCCAGTTCCAGCGCGGTTTCCGTCGAGCCCTATCTCATCACCCTGACCAGCCACACCGACACCTTCCCGTTGTTCCAGCATCCGGGCATGGAGTTCCTCTATCTGCTCGAAGGTGAGATCACCTACCGACATGGGTCGCAGCTCTATCACATGACCCCCGGCGACAGCCTGTTCTTCGACGCCGACGCGCCCCACGGACCCGAACAACTGACCAAGCTGCCGGCACGCTTCCTCTCCGTCATCTCCTATCCGCAAGCCGGAGAGGAGTGATGCGTCTCCGATCATTTCACCAAAACGATCGGTCCGATTTTTCGACTGCTTGAAAGGTTGAAATCCATTCGTTTTCGTCGAAACGCGCTGTTCGACGACCTCAAGGGACGAAAATCACCACTCACGAGCTGGCGACAGCATGTCTGCAACGTGGCAGCTCGCCATCAAGGGCGATTGGCGGACCTAAGGTGACACTGGCGACAGAATCTGCTCCCTAAAGGGTCGGCAAAACCCTCCGGATATGATCGGCAAATGCCTCGACCGCTGGCGAGCTTTCGGCATCGGCGTATGCGATCAGCATGCCAAGGGTCGAAAGCTGCGGCAGTGGCGCGTTGAGGATGTAAAGGTCGGACGGGACCGCTTCCTTGGTCATGACGCTGATGGCCATCCCGGATCGTGCAACGGCGATCAGTCCGGCCAGACTGTTGCTGGCGTAGGATATCTTGTAGCGCAGCCCGGCACGGGCCATGGCGTCGCAGGCGGCCCTGTGGTCCATGGCATTTGAGGCCGGCAATGCCATCGGGATTGTCTCGCCAAAATCATGCAGTTCGAGCGTCGGCTTGCTGCCTACCCAGACAAGCGGCTCGGGCCGCACGACGTCGGCGGAATCGGTCGCATTGGGAGTCGAGACGAGCGCGAGGTCGACCTGCCGTGAATTCAGCAGGCCCCGCAGTTCGACTGTCGGCGCCGAGACGACCTTGATCTCGACATCGGGATAAAGGCTGCCGAAGGTTTTCAGGATCGTGGGAAAGAAGGCGATCAGATAATCTTCGGGGCTGCCGAATATGATCGAACCGTGCAAGCCCTTGTCCGAGAGCGCTGAGACCGCGTCGTCCTGCAGCTTGAGGATGCGCTCGGCATAGACGAGGAAACGGGCGCCGCTCGCCGTCAGGCTGACACCGCTGCCTTTGCGATGAAACAGGCTTTGGCCGATCACCTCTTCCAGCCGCTGTATCTGCATCGTCACCGCAGACTGTGTCCGCCCGACCTGCACGGCCGTCGCGCTCAAGGTCCCCAGTTGCGCCGCCCGGACGAAGGTCGTCACCAATCTCAGGTCAAGTGGCGCCTGCATATCAAATCTCCTGATATCTGAATCCTAACATTATCAATTTTACTGCAAAAGCACCAACCCCTATCGTTCGACCGAGCGTCATCAAAGGGGTGAGACATGTCGAACAACCGGGATTCAGCGTTTTGGGCTTCGGCGAGGAAGCACCTCATCCGCTATGGCGGCAGCTTCGAGCCGGCGATCATCGAACGTGCTGCCGGATCGTTCGTCTATGATGCCGACGACAGGCCGATCCTGGACTTCACCTCCGGCCAGATGAGCGCCCTGCTCGGTCACGGCCACCCCAGGATCGTGTCGACTGTCAGCCGGCAGGTCGAAAAGGTTGCGCATCTGTTCAGCGGCATGCTGTCCCGCCCGGTGGTCGATCTCGCCGAGCGTCTTGCCGGGCTGGCGCCCGGCCTCGACAGGGCGCTGCTGCTGTCGACGGGTGCCGAATCGAACGAAGCGGCCATCCGCATGGCCAAGCTGGTCACCGGCAAGCACGAGATCGTTGCCTTCTCCAAGAGCTGGCATGGCATGACCGGTGTCGCGGCCTCAGCGACCTATAGTGCTGGCCGAAAAGGATATGGGCCTGCCTCCGTCGGCTCGCTTGCCATTCCTGCGCCCAACAGCTTCCGCCCGCGCTTCAAGCATGCCGACGGCAGCCTCGACTGGCGCACCGAACTCGACGACGCCTTCAACCTGGTGGACAGCCAGTCGACGGGGAGCCTGGCGGCCTTCGTCGCCGAGCCGATCCTGTCGAGCGGCGGCATGCTGGAACTGCCTCTGGGTTATCTCGCCGCTCTCCAGCAGAAATGCCATGAGCGCGGCATGCTGCTCATCCTTGACGAGGCGCAGACCGGCATCGGCCGCACCGGAACCATGTTCGCCTTCCAGCGCGACGGCATCACCCCCGACATACTGACGCTGTCCAAGACCATTGGCGCGGGCCTGCCTCTCTCGGCGGTCATGACGACTGCGGAAATCGAAGAGGCGGCATACGCCAAGGGCTTCCTGTTCTACACCACGCATGTCTCCGACCCATTGCCGGCGGCTGTCGGCCTGGCGGTGCTCGACGTGGTGGAAGACGAGAAGCTCGTCGAACGGGCCCAAAATATGGGTGCCAGGCTCTTCGACGGACTGTCGCTGTTCAAGCAGCGTTACGAATGTGTCGGCGACGTGCGCGGCCGCGGCCTGATGCTAGGTGTCGAGATCGTCAAGAACGGCAAGGATAGGGATCCCGACCATGAGCTGGGTGCGCGGATCGCGGCGGAGGCGTTCAGCCGCGGCCTGAGCATGAACATCGTCAAGCTTCCCGGTATGGGCGGCGTGTTCCGCATCGCCCCTCCGTTGACGATATCAGAGGCTGAACTGGATCTCGGCCTGAGCATCATTTCGGACTCGATCGAAGCCGGGCTAACCGCTGGTACAAGCGGTTCCAGCATAGCCGCAGAGTGAAAGGCACTCCAGAAATGACCGATACGAGCATCAACAGCCAGGGCGACGGCGCCAGGGCGGAGATTGACGTGAATGCGCCCGGCACCATCCGGGTGCTTGTCGCCAAGCTCGGCCTCGACGGCCATGACAGGGGGGCCAAGGTCGTGGCCCGGATCCTGCGCGACGCCGGCATGGAGGTCGTCTACACCGGCCTCTACAAGTCTCCAAACGATGTCGTCAGCGCGGCGATCCAGGAAGACGTCGACGTCATCGGCGTCAGCCTGCTGTCGGGCTCACACCTGCCGTTGTTCCAGGAACTCGGCCGTTGCCTCAGGGAAAAGAAGGCCGAGCATATTTTCGTCGTCGCCGGCGGCGTCATTCCCGAGCACGACTACGCCGCCCTGTCGAACAGCGGCGTCGACGCCATCGTCCCGCAGGAAGCAAGGGGTGACCTGATCGTCACGACGATCAGGAACCTGATCGCCGAACGTGGCCGCATATGACGGCGTTCGCCTCATCCCGGCCGGTCCGGCGAGCGGCCTATGTGCCCTCGGCAGAGTTCGTCCCTGAAGTGCTTTCGGGCAGCATCCTGGCCGTCGCCCGGATGATCTCCCGCGCCGAGGCAGGATATGCCGAAGCATCGGATGCGCTGGCGGAAATCTACAAGCACACCGGCAAGGCGCATGTCGTCGGCATCACCGGCGTGCCGGGTGCCGGCAAGTCGACGCTTGTCTCTGCCCTCATCAAGGCCTTTGCGTCAGACGGGCACAAGGTCGCCGTGGTTGCCATCGATCCCAGCAGCCCGTTTTCCGGAGGTGCGATCCTCGGCGACCGGGTGCGGATGAGCGAGGCGGCGCAGTCCTGCCAGGCCTTCGTCCGCAGCATGGCGACGCGTGGACATCTCGGCGGCCTGGCCCGCTCGACGCTCCAAGCAGTCGATGTCCTCGATGCGGCGGGATACTCGCCGATCATCATCGAAACGGTAGGCGTCGGTCAGGACGAGGTCGAAGTGGTGACCGCCGCCCACACCATCGTGGTGCTGTCCGCGCCGGGGCTTGGCGACGACATCCAGGCGATCAAGGCCGGCATCCTCGAAATCGCCGACATCCACGCCGTCAGCAAAAGCGACAGGCCCGACGCATCGGCAACGGTCGCGGCACTGCGCGGCATGATGACCCTCGGACCGGGCCGGCCAGGCTCGGACTGGCAAACGCCGGTTCTCCCGGTCAGTTCGGTTTCGGGCGAACGGGTCAACGAGCTCAAGGACGCCATCTCCAGGCACTGGGACCATCTCAGGGACAGTGGCGAGGTGCACGAGCGCGAGCGCAGCATCGGCAGGACGCGGATCCTCGGCACCGCCAGACAGCTCTTTCAGGACAAGTTCAAACGCGACGCAGACGAACTCGAGGCCCACGTTCAGGCGGTGGTGAGCCGGACCATGGATCCGTCCGCCGCCGCCTGCCTTTTGCTGGGTTGGGACAATGAGGTGCCGGCATGAATCTGTTCTCAGCTGAGGCGATCGAGGAGATCAGGGAAAAGCAGGCCGAGTGGGAGGCAAACGAACTCGCCGCCACGCTGAACAGCAGGCCCGAGGAAAAGCCGGACTATGAGACTGAATGCGGCATTCCGTTGAAGCGGATCTACACCGCAGCCGACGTCGCCGGCATCCCGGCCAGTGATCTCGGATTTCCGGGCGCATACCCTTTTACCCGTGGCGCCTATCCGACGATGTATCGCGGGCGTCCGTGGACCATCCGGCAGGTCGCCGGCTTCGGCAATCCCGAGGCAACGAACCAGCGCTACAAATACATGATCCAGACCGGCCAGACCGGGCTTTCGACCGACTTCGACCTGCCGACGCTGCTGGGCCTCGATTCGGACGATCCGATGGCGTTCGGTGAAGTCGGTCGCGTCGGCGTGGCGATCGATACGGTTGACGACGTCGACCGCCTGTTCGACGGCATAGATCTGGAGAAGATCTCGGTCTCACTGACCATCAACCCCTCGGCCTGGGTGATCTACGCGATGTTCGTCGCGGTCGCGGAACGGCGCGGCTACGACCTGCACAAGCTGACCGGAACGCTGCAGGCCGATCCGCTGAAGGAATATGTCGCGCAGAAGGAATGGATCTACCCGGTGCGGCCCGCCGTCAGGCTGCTGCGCGACCTGATCATGCACAGCGCCAAGACGACGCCGAAGCTCAATCCGATCAGCCTGAGCGGCTACCACCTGTCCGATGTCGGTGGCAATGCGCTGCAGGAGATCGCCTTCATCATGGCCTTCACCATCGCCTATTGCGAGGAGGTCATCGCCGCCGGAATGGACATCGACGACTTCGCGCCCAGGCTGTCGTTCTTCTTTATCAGCCACCAGGATTTCTTCGAACAGATCTGCAAGTTCAGGGCAGCCCGGCGCGTCTACGCCAAGATCATGTCCGAGCAGTTCCACGCCAGGAAGCCGGAATCGATGCGCCTCAGGGTGCATGTGCAGACGGCGGCGATGAGCCTGACCAAGGTCGAACACCACAACAACCTGATGCGCACGGCGATCCAGGCGCTGGGCGCGGTGCTCGGCGGCTGCCAGAGCATGCATACCAATGGCCTTGACGAGGCCTTCGCCATTCCGACCGAGGAGGCGATGAAGCTGGCCATCCGGACCCAGCAGATCATCCGCGACGAAATCAACGTGACGTCGGTGATTGATCCACTCGGCGGCTCCTATTTCGTCGAACGCCTGACGCGGGACATGGAAAACGAAATCTGGAAGGTGCTGGACGAGGTCAAGGAGCGCGGCGGCGCCATCAAGCTCGTCGAGGAAGGCTGGTTCCAGCAGAAGCTGGCCGACTCGGCATATGCGACCTTCAAGAAGATCGATAGCGGCGAGAAGGTCTCCGTCGGCGTCAACCGCTATGTCGACGAAACGAGCGGTTCAGCCGAGGTGCACATCCATCCCTATGACGACCAATGCACCCAGCTGCAGATCGACCGCCTGAACGCGGTGCGCGCAAACAGGGACAACGGGCTCGTACAGCAGCTGCTGGGAGATCTCGCCCAGCAGGCCCGGTCCGACGACATCAACCTGCTGCCGAAGACAATAGAGCTGGTGAAGGCGAGAGCGACGCTCGGCGAGATTTGCAGCGCGCTGCGAGACGTCTGGGGCTCCTACGCCGAACCGATGATCGTATGAGGAGCCCATCATGACATCAGCAGTGATTTCGACAGAGGACGGCGCCATCTCCTGGATAAGGCTGAACCGGCCGGAACGGCTCAACGCCATGAACGGCGATCTCGTCAACGAGCTCTCGGCGGCGCTGACGGCGGCCGAGGCGAGGGCGGCCACTCGCGTCATCATCCTGCATGGCGAGGGGCGCGCCTTCTGCTCCGGAGACGACCTTAGGGATCTCGACGCGCAGACCACCTCGGAAGCGGCGACGCAGGCCTGGGTCGAGTCCATCCAGGACATCACGCTGCAGATCATGCAGTCGCGCAAGATCGTCATTGCCGCGGTGCATGGCTGGTGCGTCGGCGGCGCGCTCGAATGGGTGGTGAACTGCGACTTCCGGCTGTTTGCCGACAATACGCGCTGGTTCTTCCCCGAGGTCGGCTACGGGCTGTTTGTAACAGGCGGCGTGACTGCGCTTTTGACCAAGCAGGTCGGGCCGCAAATCGCCAAGGAGCTGATGATCCTCGGCGAACGCCACGATGCAGCCAAGGCGGTCGAGGTCGGCATCGCCTGGAAACTCTTCGCCGAGGCCGACCTGCTCGACGAGGCAAAGAAGCTGGCGCTGGCGATTGCCGCCCGGCCCGAGGATGCGGTGGCCGACATCAAGCACGCCATCAACGAAGGTTTCCACTCCTCGCTCGCCGCCGCCATGGCGCTCGAGACCAGAGCCACGGTCAGCGGCTTCCTGTCCGCCGAAGCACAGGCACGGGCAAAAAGGTTCTGAACGCGCCATGACACTTCGCAGCGTCTCATCTCCCGCCTACATACCGGGCAAAAACGACGACGACCTGGAGAACCGGGTTCTGCCACGGATCCTGCTGCGGCAGGCCGAGCGGTTCGGCAGCAAGCCATTCATCGACGTCTGCGGGCGCAGCGCGAGCTTCGAGGACATGCTGCAGGTTTCGAGCCAGCTGGCTCGCGGCCTGCGCCAGCTGGGCGTGAACCGGTCGGACCGCGTGGCGATGCTGCTGCCCAACTGCTTCGAGCTCGTCGCGCTCTGGTTTGCGACATCGAGCCTGGGGGCAATCGAGGTGCCGACCAATCCCGGCCTGAAGGGCGACCTGCTCTGCCACAACCTGAACAATTGCGGCGCGGAGGTGCTTGTTGCCGATGCCAGCGCGCTGGCCGAGCTAGCGAAGGTCCAGGACAGCCTGCCCAGCCTGCGGACGCTGATCCTTGTCGGAACGGCCCCCGCCGAGGCGCGGGCGGCGGGCATCAGGATCGGCCGCATCGTCAGCTTCGAAGAATGCATGGCGCCGCAACTGGGCTTCGACCTTGTCGATGTCCACTACTCCGACCCAATGGCAATCCTGTACACCTCCGGTACCACTGGCCCCGCCAAGGGCGCATTGATGTCCCATCATCACTGCTATGCCTGGGCGGCAGCGATGGCATCCAATCTCGGCTACAC
This sequence comes from Aminobacter sp. UC22_36, assembly GCF_044056035.1. Lineage (NCBI taxonomy): Bacteria > Pseudomonadati > Pseudomonadota > Alphaproteobacteria > Hyphomicrobiales > Phyllobacteriaceae > Aminobacter > Aminobacter sp. UC22_36. Next base: position 351,694 of record NZ_CP171995.1, on the reverse strand, counting down.
CAGCAGCGACAGCTACTTCTCAGCCTTGCCGCTGTTTCACACCGACGCCCAGATGTTCGGCGTGCTGTTGCCGTTGATCTACGGCACAAAAACCACGCTGGTCGAAAGCTTCAGCGCGTCGAGATTCTCGGGATCAGGTCCGCGCCAGCGGCGCAACCGCGACCAATCTGCTCGGTGCGATGGCCGTCATCCTGATGCGTGCTCCGGCATCGGACAACGACCGCAATCCCGTCAGGGTGTGCCAGTGCATTCCGATGGTGCCTGATAAAGAGGCGTTCGAACCCCGCTTCGACATGCGGCTTGTCACCGGCTACGGGCAGACTGAGACCAGCTTCGTGACGCTGGATACGGTGGACGACACCCGACCGGGCTCCTGCGGCCGGCCGCATCCGGATTGGGAGGTGGCGATCGTCGACGAGGCCGACAGGCCGCTGCCGCCCGGCAGCGTGGGCGAGATCGTCTCGCGTCCGACCAAGAGCTGGAGCATGTTCTCCGGCTATTACCGGGCCGAGGCAAAGACCGTGCAGACGCTCCGGAACCTTTGGTACCACTCCGGCGATGCCGGCTTCATGGACAAGGACGGCTGGCTCTATTTCAAGCATCGCCTCAACGAGGCAATCCGCCGCCGCGGCGAGAATATTTCCGCCTATGAGGTGGAGACGGTTGCCGAGAAACACCCCGACATCGTCGAAAGTGCCGCTTTCGGGGTTCCCTCCGAGTTCACCGAAGAGGACATCATGGTCGTGGCCTTGCGCCGGGCCGGCTCGAGCGTGGAGCCGGCCGAGTTGCTCGACCACTTCCGGGATCTCGCCCCCCGCCACATGGTCCCACGCTACATCGAGATCACCGACACCCCGTTGCCGAGAACGCCGACGGAAAAGGTGGCGAGGAACACCTTGCGCCTGCGCGGTGTGGGGCCGGCGACATTCGACCGGGGTCAGCGTTAGCGCGGGAGCTTGATGCGGTGGAACGTCGGATGGTCGCTCCCTGTTTCGTCGACGATACGCTCGAATGCCTGCGCCGCCACGACGTGCCCATAGCACCTCTCCTGGCACGGCTGGGGCTGCCGCCCACAATCTCCGAACCCATCTCCGCCGGGCAGTACGGCGCGCTTTGGCGGGCGGTGGCCGAGGCCATGGACGACGAGTTCTTCGGCGAGGGTGCGCGGCCGATGCGGTCGGGCAGCTTTGCCCTGCTGTGCCATGCGGTGCTTGCGACACAGACGCTTGAGCATGCGCTGCGGCGCAGCCTGCGTTTCCTGCGCGTCGTCCTGGACGATCCTCATGGCGAACTGATCGTCAGGGACGGACTGGCGGAGGTTACCCTGCGCGATGCCGGCCCACTGCGCTCGGCCTTTGCCTATCGCACCTTCTGGATCATCGTTCATGGCCTGAACTGCTGGCTTGTCGGCCGGCGCCTGCCGATCCGCTGGGTCGATTTCAAATGCAGCGCGCCTGCAACCGGAACCGACTACCGCCTGTTCTTCGGCGCTCCGGTGCGCTTCGATCAGCCCGAAACGCGCCTGGTCTTCGATGCCGACTTCCTGAAGCTGCCGGTCATTCGCGACAACTGCGCCTTGCGTGAATTCCTGCGCCAGGCGCCGGCCAACATCCTGGTGCGCTATCGCCATGACGAGGGGCTTTCCGCCGCCATCCGCGGACGCCTGCATGGCATGGTTCCTTCGGCCTGGCCAAGCCTCGGCAACCTCGCCACCGGCATGCGCATACAGGAGCCGACCTTGCGCCGCCGGCTGCAGCAGGAAGGCCAGACCTACCGTTCGATCAAGGACGAGATGCGCCGCGCTTTGGCAATGGAAGCGCTGTTGAGTGGCGGCCGGACGGTCGCCGATGTGGCCGCCGACATCGGCTTTTCCGAACCGAGTGCGTTCCATCGCGCCTTCCACAAATGGACAGGCAAGAGCCCCGCTTCGTTTCGCCGGGAAGCCATCGTCATGGCCGATGCCGAGGACGGTCCAACCTTGAGCCCGCTCGCGCCCTACGCGCAGGGTGCGGCGACCCGCAAACATTGCAAAATCGATCACCAAATCTGAGCGCGGCGGTCATCGTCGGTCCGCTTGCTTCGTAGCAACATGCTCGGGAGAACAACGCATCCGGGCCTGAACAATGCAGATCAAGGACAAGGTGTTTCTGGTGACCGGAGCAGGCTCGGGGCTGGGCGCGGCGGTTGCCCGGATGCTTGGCGACGAAGGTGCCAGCGTGCTCGCCATCGACATGAACGCGGCCGCCGGAGAGAAGACGGCCGCGGAACTGGCCGGCAAGGCGCGTTTTTATCGCGCCGACGTCACCAGCGAAGCCGATGGTCTCGCTGCGGTGAAATACGCCGAGGTGGTTTTTGGCGGCATCCACGGGCTGGTCAACTGCGCCGGCATCGCACCGGGCGAACGGGTCATCGGGAAAGACGCTCCGCATGGCCTCGACAGCTTTGCACGGACTGTTGGCGTCAATCTCGTCGGCACCTTCAACATGTTGCGGCTTGCCGCCAGTGTTATGGTGAAGGGCGAGCCCGACGCCAATGGCGAGCGGGGGATCATCGTCAACACGGCATCCATCGCCGCCTTCGACGGTCAGATCGGCCAGGCCGCCTATGCCGCGTCGAAAGGTGGCGTCGTCGCCCTGACCCTTCCCGTCGCACGCGAGCTGGCGCGCCATGGCGTGCGCGTCGTCACCATCGCGCCGGGCATCTTCGAGACACCGATGATGGCCGCGATGGCGCAAGAGGTGCGGGACGCTCTCGGCGCCAGCGTGCCGTTTCCGCCGCGCCTCGGCCGCCCTGACGAGTACGCCGGGCTGGTCAAGCACATCTGCGAAAACACCATGCTGAATGGCGAGGTCATCCGCCTCGACGGCGCGCTGCGCATGGCGCCGCGCTGAGCAGATGCAAGAGGAGAGCTGGGTGAACAGTCGTGATCCGGTCGTCATAGCAGGGGCAGCCAGGACACCGCTTGGTGGGTTCCAGGGAAGCTTGAAGGACCTCACCGCCCCGCAGCTTGGGGCGGCCGCCATCCGTGCCGCCCTGGAGCGGTCGGGGCTGGACACCGGCCTCGTCGGTCAGGTCCTGCTTGGTTGCGTGCTGGCAGCGGGCCAGGGCCAAGCACCGGCGCGCCAGGCAACGCTTGCAGCCGGGTTGCCGCTCGGCGTCGGCGCCACCACCGTCAACAAGATGTGCGGGTCCGGCATGATGTCGGCGATGCTCGCACACGACCTCATCGCCGCGGGATCGGCGAAAGCAGTCGTAGCCGGTGGCATGGAGAGCATGTCGAATGCGCCTTACCTTCTCGATCGCGCGCGTTCCGGCTATCGCATGGGGCATCATCGCCTCGTCGACCACATGTATCTCGATGGCCTTGAGGACGCCTACGACAAAGGGCGCCTGATGGGCAGCTTCGCCGAGGACTGCGCCGAGGCCTACAGGTTCACACGCGACGCGCAGGATACGTTTGCCCTTGAGTCGCTCGACAGGGCACGGCAGGCCATCGTCGACGGCAGCTTTCGCCAAGAGATCGCTCCGATCACGGCAACGGACGGCAAGGCCGAACGGCTGGTCAGCGACGACGAGCAGCCGCAAAAGGCCCGCACCGACAGGATCGCCTTGCTGAAGCCGGCCTTTCGCGAAGGCGGCACGGTGACGGCGGCAAATTCCTCGTCGATTTCGGACGGTGCCGCAGCGCTTGCTCTCATGCGTAGCTCGGAGGCGGACAGAGCCGGCCTCGCTCCTCTTGCGGCAATTCGCGGCCATGTCACCCATGCCCAGGCGCCCAATCTCTTCACCACGGCACCGGTCGGCGCCATCCGCGGGCTTTGCGAAAGGATCGGCTGGCGTCTCGAGGACGTGGATCTCTTCGAGATCAACGAGGCGTTCGCCGTCGTGCCTATGGCAGCGATGCGCGACCTCGACTTGCCGCGCGACAAGGTGAACGTCCATGGCGGCGCCTGCGCGCTTGGCCATCCGATCGGCGCGTCGGGCGCGCGCATTCTCGTCACACTGGTGTCAGCGCTCCGCAAATACCGGCTGCGGCGCGGCATCGCCGCGGTCTGCATCGGCGGCGGCGAGGCGACCGCAATGGCGGTGGAACTGATGTCCTGACGGCCGGAAGGACCTGACCGCCGTTCAACAAGAAAACACCGACGGCAGGATCTCGAACGGTCAGCTTTGCAGACGAGCGTGGGCATCGCCGCAAAGCATCAATCAACGCCCACAGTGCCAATGGGAGTCTTCACATGAAAAAATCGCTGCTGTCAGCAGTTGCCTTGACCGCGCTGGTCGCGTTTGGCGGCAATGCCTGGGCCGACATCGTGATCGGCGTCGCCGGCCCGATCACCGGTCCGAACGCCGCCTTCGGCGCACAGTTCCAGAAAGGCGCCGAGCAGGCGGCCGCCGACATCAACGCGGCCGGCGGTGTGCTTGGCCAACAAATCAAGATCCGGGTTGGCGACGACGTTTCCGATCCGAAGCAAGGCATTTCGGTCGCCAACAAATTCGTCGCCGACGGCGTCAAATATGTCGTCGGCCATTTCAATTCGGGCGTGTCGATCCCGGCATCCGAGGTCTATGCCGAAAACGGCGTGCTTGAGATTTCGCCTGCTTCGACCAATCCGCAATATACCGAGCGCGGCCTGTGGAACACCTTCCGCACCTGCGGCCGGGACGACCAGCAAGGCAAGGTGGCCGGCGACTACATCGCGGCCAACTTCAAGGACGCCAAGATCGCGATGATCCACGACAAGAGCCCCTACGGCCAGGGCCTCGTCGACGTTGCGAAGAAGGTGCTGAACGGCAACGGCCTCAACGAGGTGCTGTATGAAGGCATCAACATTGGTGACAAGGATTTCTCGGCCCTCATCGGCAAGCTGAAGGAGGCCGGCGTGACCTTGATCTATTTCGGCGGCCTGCACACCGAGGCCGGCCTGATCATGCGCCAGTCGGCCGACCAGGGCCTGAAGGCCATTCTCTTCTCAGGCGACGGCATGGTGTCGAATGAGCTCGCTTCAATCGCCGGCGACGCCGTGGTCGGCACCTTGAACACCTTCTCGCCCGACCCGCGCAAGAACCCGGCGGCGAAGGATCTGGTCGAGAACTTCCGGGCCAAGGGTTTCGAGCCGGAAGCCTACACCTTGTACTCCTACGCCGCCGTTCAGATCATCGCCGCCGCCATTGCCAAGACGGGCTCGGCTGACGACGGCCAGAAGGTCGCCGAGACGATGAAGGCGAACGGCCCGTGGACGACGGCGATCGGCGACATCGGCTACGACGCCAAGGGCGACATCACGCGTCCTGACTATGTCATCTATGAGTGGAAGAAGGGCGAGGATGGAAAGCCGACCTATTCGGAAAAATAGGCGTCTTGTCACCCAATGATCGGAACTGGAAATGCCCGGTGAGAACCGGGCATTTTTTCGCGGGGCGGACTAGCAACGTCGGGCCGATGCGGCCCTTGTTGATGGCAAGCTCGACCGCAGCCTAATGCGCCGCTTGGTAGATCGCCAGTATGTCTGCACGGGCCAGTTCGCGCGGGTTGTTGTCGAGCAGGCGGCGGATGGCGAAGGCGTCGTCCGCCATCGTTTCCAGGTCGCTATCCGGCACGCCGAGCTGGGACAAGCGCATCTCGATGCCGAGCGACGAACAATAGTCGTGCGTCAACCCGAACACGTCCTGCACGGCCTGGGCCTCCGGCAGGCCGAGGGCCGACAGGATATGGCCCGTCTTTTCCGAGGCCGCCGGCAGGTTGAAAGCGAGGACATGCGGGAAAATCAGCGCGTTGGCGGCGCCATGGGCGATGTGCCAGCGCGTGCCAAGGGGATAGGCGAGCGCGTGGCCGCCGGCCGTGTTGACCGGACCGAGGCAGAAGCCGCCATAGAGCGAGGCGAGCGCCATCCCGGCGCGGGCCTCGACGTCGCTGCCGTCCTTGACCGCGCGGGCGAGGTAGCGGCCGACCAGCTTCACGCCTTCCAGCGCGTAGAGGTCGATCATCGGATGCGCCTTCTTGTTGGTGTAGGCTTCGACGCAATGGGCCATGGCGTCGACGCCGGTCGCTGCGGTGATGGCGGCCGGCACGGTCATTGTCAGCGCCGGGTCGACGATGGCGATGTCGGCCAGCATCTCGATGCTTTCGACGGCGAGCTTGGCCTGCGTATCGGGGTCGGTGACCAGGGCGCGGATGCCGGCCTCGCTGCCGGTGCCCGAGGTCGTCGGCACCTGGGCGAGGGCGACGCGCCGGTGCGCGGCCTTGCCGACACCGACGATGTCCTGCAGCCGCTGGCCGGTGCCGGCCATGACCGAGACCAGCTTGGCGAGATCCATGGCGCTGCCGCCGCCGAAGCCGACGATCAGGTCGGCTTGCGACAGCGCGGCAAGTTCAAGCACTTTTTCGAGGTTGGGCAGGTCGGGTTCAGGGCGCACCTCGCCGAAGACGACCGTTTCGATGCCGAGATCGAGTGTCGCCACGCGTGTGGCATTGAAGGCATCGGCGACGACAAGAGCTTTTCTGACATTGCGAGCCTTCACCCAGCCGGCGAGCCGCGACACCACACCGGGACCGAACTCGATGACCGGCGGACGAACGATCGAAATGGGCGTGCTGAGATCGTTCATCGTCATGGCTCCAGCTGGATGTGGCGGCCGCGCTTGCGCATCACAAGGCCTGTGGCGAAAGGCGGACGTATTTGATGGCGCGGCGGAAATAGGTGAAGGCGACGTGGATCGCCCCGTCCGGGGTCGCAAAAATCGACGGGTAGGAGAACTCGCGATTCAGCCCGTCCTTCGAATTATTGGTCAGGCAGAAGCCGTCGCCGGTCTCGAGGTCGATCCGGTTGCCGAACGTTTTGCCGCCATCGGACGAGAAGGCGAGGCAAAGCGGCGCGCGCGGCACGCCCCAGACGGCCTTGCGCCCCTCCGGCTTGGCAGCGGGCTCGGTCGCCAAAGGCTCGTCACCCTCGATCTCGTCGTAGAGCGACAGCCGGCGATCCTCCGACATCGATGCATTGGCATGGTTGTAGACGATGGCGATGCGACCGTCGCCGGTTCGTACCGCTTGCACCGACGAGTTGTTGTTGGGCAGGTCGGTTGCTTCAGGCGCGCTCCAGCTGTAGCCGCCGTCAAACGAACGGCTGCGCAGCACCTGCTCGGAGAAGCGGTTGCGATAAAGCGCCACCATCTCGTCGCCGCCGAGCGGAACGATGTTCATGTGTACGGCGCCGATGCTGTCGGCCACGTCGTGCATGGTCCAGCTGGTGCCGGCGTCACTGGAGATTAGCACGGCGGCGGTGTCGACATCGCCGCTCCAGCGTGTGCCTGATATGCCGATGCAGCGGAACACCGGCAGCAGCCACGCGCCGCTGCCGTTGACGATGATCGGCTGGCGCACGAACGTGCCTGGTATGTCGCAAAGGACGGAAACTTCACCGAAGGACTTGCCACCATCGTCTGAGATGCGTCGCTTGACGACGGCGCCGTCCTGGTGGCCGGAGGTCTGTGAAGTGTAGAGCAGCCAGACCTTGCCGTCGGGCGCATTGAACAGCAGCGGGTTTTGTTCTGACTTCTCAGGATCGTCGGACATCTTCTCCGGTGCCGACCAAGTGTCGGAACCCGGCGCCAGGCGCGACAGGTAAACCGAGATGTCGCCCATGCCTTCCATCGTTCCGCCGAACCAGACGCAGGCGAGCGTGCCATCGGGCAGGAGTGACAGATTGGCGGCGTGGTTCTGCACTGTCGGCGACGGCAGGAAGGCGTCGGCGCGTCGCGGCGATATCTGATGCAACTTGCCGTCCATCTGGGCCGCGACCTCCGCATGGGTCATAGCGGATGATTGCGCTTGGGCTGCTTTGGTGGTCATCGACCTCTCCTTACGGCAGCTGCTCGAGCTGTGGCCGCAGTGCGGCGATCTCGCCATCGCTCAAGCCGACCAGCGGCGGCCGCAGCCGCTGCCAAGCCTTCTCGCCATGCTTCAGGCCGACCATCGCCTTGATGGTCGGTATCTGGGCGTAGCTGTTGGAGAGGTTGCGCCAGGCGTTGATGCGGGCCTGCGCCGCCTCGACCTTGGCTTCCTCGGCCGGGTTGGCATGGTTGTCGAACACCGTGCGCAGCGAATCCGCGATCAGGTTGGAGGTGGCGGTGATGCAGCCGGCGCCGCCTTCGCGCAAAAGCGGCAGCATCAGCGGATCGGCGCCGGGGAACACGGCGAAGCCGGGATAGGCCTTCACCAGCGCCTGCATATTGGCGAAGTCGCCCTTGGATTCCTTGATGCCGACGACTGTCCTCGGGAAAGCCTGGATCAGCCGGCCGACGAGCTCGACCGACAGCGAAATGCCGGAGACCTGGGGGATATGGTAGAGAACGACCTTGAGCCGGTCGTCAGCGACACCTTCGAGAATGCGCGCATAGGCGTCGAACAGGCCGTCGTCGGACACGCCCTTGTAGTAGAAGGGCGGCAGCATCACGACCTTGTCGATGCCGATCGAGAGCGCATGACGGGTCAGTTCGATGGTCTCGGGGATGGCGGCGACGCCGGTGCCCGGCATCAGTCTGTCGGCCCCGACGCCTGCCTTGACGACGCTTTCCAGCATCGCCTTGCGCTCTGTGAGCGAGAATGAATTGGCCTCGCCCGTGGTGCCGAGCAGGGCGACGCCATGGCAGCCCTCGTCGAGCAGCCGCCGGCAATGCTTGGCGAGCAGGCCGTGATCGGGCGAAAGGTCGGCGTTGATGGGCGTGGCGGCGGCGGAGAAGACGCCCGAGATGGCAAAACTGGTCATGCGGTCACCCGAGGCGTTCCGGCGAGCTTGCGCGCATAAGCGATCGCCGCATTCATGTTGACGTGATTGGCCTTGCCGGTTCCGGCAATGTCGAAGGCGGTGCCATGGTCGACCGAGGTGCGGTCGATCGGCAGGCCAAGCGAGATGTTGACGCCGCTGTCGAAGGCAACGAGCTTCATCGGGATGTGGCCCTGGTCGTGATACTGCGCGACAACGAGGTCGAAGGCGCCGGAATAGGCGCGATGGAAGACGGTGTCAGGCGGAACCGGTCCGTAGGCATCGATGCCCTCGGCCTTGGCCGCCGCCACTGCGGGCGCGATAAACTCGTCGTCTTCGGTGCCGAACAGGCCGTTTTCGCCGCAATGCGGATTGAGCCCGGCGACCGCGATGCGTGGGTTTTCGACGCCGATGCGGCGCAGGTGGCGGTAGCCGGTGCGGATGGTCTCGAGGATGCGCTCCGGCTTCACCCGGGCGATTGCGTCTTTCAGCGACACATGGGTCGAGACGTGGATCACCGACATGCGCTCGGCGGCAAGCAGCATCCATGACGAGCGCGAGCCGGTGAGATGGGCCAGCATGCCGGTGTGGCCGTCATAGTGATGGCCGGCGAGGTTGAGCGCCTCCTTGTTGATGGGGGCGGTGACGATGCAGCCGATTTCGCCCGCGGTGGCTGCTTCCACCGCGCGGGCGATGAAGCGGAACGAGGCGTCGCCGGAGCGGGTGTCGATCTTGCCGAATGCGATCGGGCCGCCCTCGATGGCGACGTGCTCGACCGCCACGGTGTCGGCTCCATCGGAGGCCGAGGCGAATTTCAGTGGCGCGCCGACTATCCTTGCCGCCGCCTCGAGGCTGTCGCGATTGCCGAAGACGCGGACAGTGGCGCGGTCCGCGGCACTCATCTCGGCCAGCGACTTGCAGATGATCTCGGGACCGACGCCCGCCGGGTCCCCCATGGTGATGCCAATCGTGCGGCTAGAACTCGCCATCGCTCCCTGTCCGTCTTGTCGCAGTGCCGGTCGTTCGGCTCCCTGCGTTTTCGGAATCCTCCCGAGCGCATGCGCCCCTGGGGCGCGAACTGCATTCGGCTTGAAGGCCGGAAACTGACCGCAAGCGGCAAAGTTGTCAAGTTGCTTTTTCTGTCGACTGGTTTTCGGCGCCTCCGTGCCGTCGCATAATGCGTTGATATTGTGTGATAATTTATGTACCATTTCACTGATTGCTAACTTTCATATCTCGCGATTTGAAAAAATGAATTGACATGTTTACAATATGGCGGCATTTGTTCGGCCACGGTTGCCGCTTCCGTGTCTGCTGCCATTGCATCAGACCAGAGCATCGCCGTTCATGGATTTCACGGGAGGAATGTCATGTCGAAACGGATTTCCGAGACTGCACAGTCACACGCCGGGATGACCCGCCGCGATGCGCTCAGGCTTGGCCTGGGCGGTGCTGTTGGCTTCACCTTGCTCGGGCTCGATGCCAAGATCGTCTTTGCGCAGGAAGGCCAAGTGCTGAAGGTTGCCAATCCTGCCTTCAACCAGGACTGGTCGCCGTTGCGCGGCGGTGGCGTGCCCTATCGCTGGAACTCGGCCTGGTGGGCCTCGCCGATGTATTTCGACAGCGAAGGCAAGATTTCACCCCTACGTCTTTGCCAGCTGGGAAGGCTCGGCCGATTCCAAGACCTGGACCTTCAAGCTCGACCCCAAGGCGACCTTCTCCGACGGCAGCAAGATCACCTCGGCCGACGTCGCCGGGTCGTGGAACGTGGCGGCGATGCCGGGCACCAAGAGCCAGCGCGCCGACCAGGTACTCGGCAAGGTCGCAGGCTTTGCCGAAGTGACCGGCGGCAGCGCCAACACCATTTCCGGCGTTGCAACTCCCGACGAGGGCACCGTCGTCGTGACCCTGAACGAAGCCGACCCGATCTATTTCATGCGCGTCGCCAACCACATCGTGCCGATCACCAAGGCTTCGCAGTCGCGCGGCGAGGACGGCAACGAGATCCAGGACTGGTTCACGCCCGATGCAGGTGCCGTCTATTCCGGCCCGTTCAAGCTGACCAGCATCGACATCGACGGCGGCAAGCTGGTGTTCGAGCCGAACGAGAACTTCTTCGGCCCGAAGCCCAAGCTGGCCCGCATCGAGATCACCTCGATCGAGGACAATGTGACGGCGACGTCGCTGCTCAAGTCGGGCGAGTTCAACGCCCACACCGAGCTGGTCACTTCGACCATCGTCCAGGATCTTGGCGCGGAATTCGCTGCCGGCCCGCTGATCCCGACCAGCCAGCACTTCTGGTTCAATTCCAAGCGCGCGCCGATGGACGACCCAAAGGTTCGCCAGGCGCTGATCATGGCAGTCGACCGCGATGGCCTGATGAAGGCCTCGTTCCCCGACGGCCCGCACAAGAAGACCGATCAGGTGCTCAACTCGGTGCCTGGCGCCGACAATTCCGGCTTCGAGCCATACCCTTACGATCCGGAAGGCGCAAAGAAGCTGCTCGCCGAGTCGACCTATGGCGGCCCGGAGCGCCTGCCCAAGATCCTGTTCGTCGGCATCTCCTCGCCGGCCAACGAGGCGGCAGCCCAGTTCATCGCCGAGCAGTGGCGCCAGAACCTCGGCATCACCGCCGTCGACATGAAGCCGCAGCAGGATGCCTATGCCGGTCCCGACCAGAACGCGGTGCAGATCTTCCGCGACGACGTCGGCACCCGCGTGCCGGACGCGGCGAGCTATCTCGCCGGCTCGATCGCCTCGACCTCGTCCAACGCCCAGAACAAACTCGGCGGCTACAAGAACGACAAGGTCGACCAGTTGCTGGCCGAAGCCGCCACCAAGGCAGCTGACGATCCGCAGCGCATCGCCCTTGCCCAGGAGGCCCAGAAGGCCTTCCGCGAGGACTGGACCTTCATCCCCTGGTACGCGCAGGCGATGTCGCGCTGGGCCAACGCCAATGTGAAGGGCATCGACAAGAACCTCGACTGGCAGGTTGTCGCCCCTTGGGAAATCACCGTCGGCTGATGCCCGGTGACGCGCACGGGGGCTTGGCCCCCGTGTTATGCTCCTCTTTGGAACTTACCGAGCGGTGGGAGGCCGCCCGCCATGCTGCGTTATATTGCAACACGGCTGCTGCTGTGGATCCCGTCCGTTCTGCTGGTCATGCTGGCGGTCTACGCCATGGCCTATTTCGGCGCCGGCGACCCGATCAAGCTGATCTTCCTGCGCGCGCCCGGCGACGTCGCCTACAATCCCGAGAAGATCGAGGCGATCCGCGAAGCAGCCGGGCTGAACCGGCCGTTCCTCGCCCAGTTCGCCAGCTACATCTTCAACCTGTTGCAGGGCAATTTCGGCAATTCGCTGACCTCGGGACGTTCTGTCTGGGCCATGGTTTCCGCCGCGGCCCCGGTCTCGTTCAAGCTTGGTCTGTGTGCCGTCGTGCTGACCGCCATCGTTGCCGTTCCGCTCGGCATGATCGCGGCGATGAACCAGAACACCAAAATCGACTATGCGATCCTCGGCTCGGCGCTGTTCCTGTGGGCGATCCCGGCCTATGTCGCCGGCCCGCTTCTGATGGTGCTTTTGATCCTTTTCCTGCCCGGTGGCAGCGTTCCCTACGGCTGGGGCGGCATCTTCGACGCACGCATCATCTTGCCGCTGCTCGTTCTCTCCTTCCAGCCGATCGCGCTGATCGTGCGCCAGACGAGGGCCGCCGTGATCGAAGTGCTGTCTGAGGATTTCGTCCGCACCGCCCGGGCCAAGGGCGTGCCCGAAATGGTGGTGGCCTTCCGCCACATCCTCAGGCCCGTGCTGACGCCCGTCGTCACCCAGCTCGGCCTGATCATGATCACCATTGTCAATGGCGCGATCTTCGTCGAGCTGGTGTTCGGGCTGCCGGGGCTCGGCCGCCTGACCGTCTCGGCGCTGACCAATTCCGACTATCCCGTCATCCTGGCCATCACGCTGATCGGCTCTTTCCTGGTGATGCTGTCGAACCTTTTGGTCGACGTGCTCTACCCGCTGCTCGACCCGCGCGCCAACGACACGATGAGGAGCCGCTGACATGACGATGACCCCCGTCAATCTGTCCTCATCGGTGGCCGACGACGAGCCCCCCGTCAGTCTGTGGCGCGATGCCTGGCACCGCCTGGTTCGCAACAAGCTGGCGGTCGCCGGTCTCGCAGTCGTTATCCTGCTCGCCTTCGTCGCCGTCTCCGGTCCCTGGCTGACGCCCTACGACTTCCTGACCCAGGACCTCAACGCCCGCAACCAGGCGCCATCCCTCGCGCACCTCTTCGGCACCGACGATCTCGGCCGCGATGTCTTCTCCCGCGTCGTCTACGGCACCCGCACTGCCTTCGTGGTGGCAATCGTGGTGACGACGATCGCCGTCGTCATCGGCGTCACCCTCGGCGCCATGGCTGGCTTTTTTGGTGGCCTGTTCGACCGCATCGTCATGTGGTTCACCGACATGACGATGTCGGTGCCCAACCTGCTGCTGGTCGTCGTCATCAACGCCTCGCTCAAGACGCCGATCACCGCCTGGATGGAGGCGCGCTACCAGGCGACGCTGAACCCGTTCTACCGCGAAACCATCTGGGTCGACTTCCTGCTGGTCTTCGGCTCGATGGCGCTGATCAGCTGGCCGCCTTATGCCCGCCTGGTGCGTGCCCAGGTGTTGTCGATCCGCGGCCGGCCCTATGTCACGGCGGCACGCGCGCTCGGCCTGACCAACCGCCTGATCCTGATGCGCTACATCGTTCCCAACGCCATCGGTCCGCTGATCGTCTCGGTCAGCGCCGGCCTGGGAACGGCGATGGTGCTTGAAAGCGCCTTCTCCTTCCTCGGCGTTGGCGTCAATCCTCCGACGCCCAGCTGGGGCAACATGATCTCCGACGGCCTGCGCGTCTGGCAGCACTACCCACACCTGCTCGCCGCACCCGCAGCCGTGCTCGGCCTCGCCACCGTCGCCTTCTCGTTCCTCGGCGACGGCCTCAACGACGCTCTTAACCCGAGGGGCAGCAAATGACCGCTCCCGAAATCCACAAGCCGCTGCTCGATGTTCGCGGCCTGACCATCGAGATCGAAACCCGCCGTGGCCCGGCCATCATCGTCGACGGCATCAATTTGACCGTCGGCAAGGGCGAGACGGTGGGCGTCGTCGGCGAATCCGGCTGCGGCAAGAGCCTGACCATGCTCTCCCTGGTGCGGCTGTTGCCCAACAAGATCAAGGTCAGGGGCGGCACCGCCGAGTTCGCCGGCCGCGACCTCTTAAAAATGTCGAAGTCGGAGCTGCGCCAAGTGCGCGGCGGCAAGATAGGCTTCGTCTTCCAGGATCCGATGACCTCGCTCAACCCGGTGATGCGCATCGGCGACCAGCTCTGCGAGCCGCTGATCTACCATCGCAACATGAACAAGGCCGACGCCCGCAAGCGCGCCATCGAACTGCTCAAGCTGGTCGGTATTCCCGGCCCCGAGCAACGCATCACCGCCTATCCGCACGAACTGTCGGGCGGCATGCGCCAGCGCGTGATGATCGCCATGGGCCTTGCCTGCGACCCGGAGCTGTTGATCGCCGACGAACCGACGACCGCGCTCGACGTTACCATCCAGGCGCAGATCGTCGACCTGGTGAAGGACCTGCGCAAGAAGCTCAACATGTCGGTGGTATGGATCACCCATGACCTTGCGCTGATCGCCGGTCTCGTCGACCGCGTTGCCGTGCTCTATGCCGGGACCGTGGTCGAGGACGCGCCGGTTGGCGAACTGTTCGCTCGCCCGACCCATCCCTACACACGCGGCTTGCTCGCCTCGATCCCAAAACTCTCCGACGAGCAGGCAAGCCGCCTGTCGTCGATCGGGGGTACGCCGCCCGAGCCCGGCCGTCGCCCGAAGGGCTGCCCGTTCGCGCCGCGCTGCGCGCTTGCGGAAAAAGTGTGTCATGAAAGCGTGCCGGTGCTCGAGCCCGTCATTGGACAAAGCGGCCATCGCGTCGCCTGCTTCGTAGCGCAGCGCCAGATGAGGGAGGCCGCGTGATGGCTGCCGAACCGCTGATCAAGGTCGAGAACCTCGTCAAGCATTTCGTCGTCCGCCTCGGCGCCTTCGGCGAACGCGGCGCAACCGTCTATGCGGTGGACGACGTCAACTTCGACATCTTCGCCGGCGAAACGCTGTCGCTGGTCGGCGAATCCGGCTGCGGCAAGTCGACGACCGGGTTCACCTTGCTGAACCTGCAGAAGGCGACGTCCGGCAAGGTGATATTCCAAGGCGAGAACATCGTCTCGCTCGACGAAAAGCGCATGCGGCCTTATCGGCGCGAGCTTCAGATCGTCTTCCAGGATCCCTATTCGACGCTCAACCCGCGCATGACCATCGGCGAGGTGGTCGGTGAGCCGATCTTGTTCCACAAGCTCGCGACCAAGGCCGAACTGCCGGAAAAGGTGGCACGCCTGCTGGCCGATGTCGGCCTTCCCGCACGTTTTGCTTCCCGCTACCCGCACGAGCTGTCGGGCGGCCAGCGCCAGCGCGTCGCCATTGCCCGGGCGCTCGCTTGCCAGCCAAAGTTCATCGTCTGCGACGAGGCGATTTCGGCGCTCGACGTCTCCGTGCAGGCACAGATTATCAACCTGCTGCTCGACCTGCAGGATAAATACGGGCTGACCTATCTGTTCATCGCCCACGACCTTGCTGTCGTGCGACATATCAGCGACCGCGTCGGGGTCATGTATCTCGGCCGTCTTGCGGAACTCGCGACGCGCAAACAGCTGTTTTCCAACCCGCTGCACCCCTACACCAGGGCACTGCTTTCGGCAGTACCGGAGGCGGATCCGGAGCTCGAAAAGACAAGGCAGCGGCAGATCCTTGTCGGCGACGTGCCGAGCCCGCTGGCCCCGCCGGCAGGCTGCCGCTTCCACACCCGCTGCCCGATTGCCATGGACAGGTGCAAGACGGTCGTGCCGGCGTGGCGGGAGGTTGTTCCCGGCCACCACGTCGCCTGCCATGCCGTCGGAATGGAAACTGCGGGATGACGCTGATGCTCGCCATCGTCGCCGACGACCTGACCGGAGCGCTCGACACCTCGGCGCCCTTCGTGGCATCGGGCCTCAAGGTGGCGGTGGCGATGACCTCTGAAGCGATCGCCAGGGCGTTGGCGAGCGAGCCGGACGTCTTTGCCGTCAGCACGGCTTCGCGGGCGCTGCCGGTGGAGGTCGCTTCAGCCCGGGTACGCGACGTGGCGAGTCGATTGATGCTGCATGCCCCTGGCATCGTCATGAAGAAGATCGACTCCCGGCTGAAAGGCCATGTCGGCGCCGAGGCCGATGCGCTGGCCGAGGTCTCCGGCCGCGAGGCGCTGGTGGTGGCACCCGCCGTTCCGGACCAGGGTCGCACCACACGCGACGGTGCAGTCGTCGGTCGCGGTGTCGATATCCCCTTGCCTGTCTTGCCGATATTCTCCGGGATCGCCAGGCGCGTTTCCGTCCGCAACGCCGCCACCGATACCGATCTCGATCAGGTCGTCACTGGTACCGACTGGAGCAACAGCGTTGCGGTTGGGGCGCGGGGGCTGGGTCTGGCCTTCGCCCGTCATCTCCGGGCCAACGACAATTCGAAGCGTGCCACCTCGTCGGCAGGCGACCAGAACGTGCTGTTCGCCTTCGGCTCGCGCGATCCCATCACCGACCAGCAGGTTGCCCGGTTGATCGAGAATAACCCTAGCGTCGGTGTTGTCGACGCCCTGAACGGTCGCTTCGCCTTGCCGGTAGCGAACACCCTACCGACGGTTGTCCGCTGCACCGGAGAGATGGTCGAGGAGCCGGCCCGCATCGCCGCGCGCTTCGCGGAATCCGTTGCGGATGCCGTTCATCGGCTCCGCCCCTCGACGCTGGTCATGGGCGGCGGCGACACGGCATTGGCTATACTTGGCGCGCTTGGGGTGGACGTGTTATTTCCGCGGGGCGAGGTGGCGCCGGGTTTGCCCTGGTTCACCATTGCGACACGCCATGGCGAGGGGCTGAGCTGTGTCGTAAAATCCGGCGGATTCGGGACGGTCGCGGTACTTTCCGATCTCTTGGGACCGCCGACCGGAGAACAGGCGGAATTCACATGACGACCGAATTGCAGCAGGACGGAACCGAGCCGGACGCGCCCGAAACAGGCGAAAAGTCGGCCAACGGTAGCACCAAGGGCGTCTCCAAGGCGCCCAAGCTGGTCGACAAGGTGTTCGACCAGCTGCAGGAGCGCATCGTCTCAGGTGAATTCCCCTCCGGCTCGAAGCTGCCGGGCGAACACGACCTGGCGACGCTGCTCGGCGTCTCCCGGCCGGTGGTGCGCGATGCGCTGGGCCGCCTGCGCGACGTCGGCCTGGTTTACTCTCGTCAGGGCTCGGGCACCTATGTCCGCGTCTTCGACACCCAGAAGACCAACCTCGGTTTCTCCCCGGTCAAGACCATCGCCGACATCCAGCGCTGCTACGAATTTCGCCTGACCATCGAGCCGGAAGCCGCCTATTTCGCCGCGCTCCGCCACGACGCCACCGCGATGCAGAAGATGCGCGCTGCACTCTCCGAACTGCGCGACGCGACGCGCGACCAGACGCACCGTTCCGACGTCGACTTCCTGTTCCACCGCTCGGTGGCGGAGGCCGCCAACAACCACTATTACACCGCTTGTCTCGACGCCCTGCGCCAGCACATCGCCGTCGGCATGAACCTGCATGGCCTGTCCTTGATGGGTCCGCTGACCAAGCTCGAACAGGTTTATGACGAACATCGCGGCATCTGCGACGCCATCGCCGCAGGCGAGGCGGAGCTGGCGCGCGACCGCATGCGCGAGCACCTCGAGGGCTCACGCAATCGCCTGTTCGAAAACAAGGTGCTCGACCTCTCGCGCTGACCATTGGTCGGCAGAACTCCAGCTGCATCAGCGGCACCACAGGAAAGAACGATGACAACGACGATCGTCACGGTCGGCGGCCGTATGGCTGCCGAGGGCCTTGCCATGCTCGAAAACGCAGGCGTGGCGTGCATCTCGACAGAGCCCTATCCGACAAAGCCGGAGATCATGGCGCTGGTCGAACGCCACCAGCCGGTGGCACTGGTGGTGCGGCTCGTGGAACTGATCGACGCCGATATGTTGGCGGCATCACGCAATCTGAAAATCGTCGCCAAGCATGGCGTCGGCACCAATGACATCGACGTCGCCGCCGCTGCTGGGCTCGGCATTCCCGTTATCATGGCGACCGGCGCCAACGCCCACTCCGTTGCCGAACACGCGCTCGGGCTGATCTTGGCGCTGGCCAAGGATTTCCTGCGCCAGGATGGCCACATCCGCAACGGTCGGTGGGACAAATCGCTCTATCGAGGGCGCGAGCTGCGCGGCCGAAAGCTCGGCCTCGTCGGCTTTGGCCTGATCGGCCAGATCCTTGCCCGCATGGTCGCTCCGATCGGCATGCAGGTCTCGGCCTACGACCCGTTCGCACCGGACGGGGCCTTTGCCGGTGGCATTATCCGCGCGACATCGCTCGACGCGCTTTTGGCCGAGAGCGATGTCGTCAGCCTGCACTGTCCGCTGACCGACGGCACGCGCGGGCTGATCGGCGCGCGTGAGATCGCGCTGGTGAGGCCGACGGCCTTTCTCGTCAATACGGCACGTGGTGAGGTCGTCGATGAGCCGGCCTTGATTGCCGCCCTCCAGGCCGGGCGCATCGCCGGTGCCGGGCTCGACAGTTTCGCCGAGGAGCCGCCGGTCGCAAGCCCGCTGTGGCAGCTGCCCAACGTGATCCTGACGCCGCATGTCGCCGGCGTCACCGAGGACGCGCGGCGCGCCGTCTCGATCATGACCGCCGAAAACCTACTGGCCTTCCTTCGCGGTGAGCCACTCGCCAAGAACCTCTATGCAAGGGCATGACAATGGCCTCAGATGACACGCGCCACGACGTCGACACGTTGACCGATCTGGCTTTCGCCCTTTTCAAGGCGGCAGGCCTTGAGCCCGACAAGGCCCATGCGGTCGCCGAAATCCTTGTCGAGGCCGACCTGATGGGCCACACGACCCACGGGTTGGCCCTTGCCCCATGGTATCTCGACAGCATCCGCAACGGCGTCATGACCAAGTCTGGCGCGCCTCGGGTGATCTCGGACCGTGGCGCCTGCGTTGCCTGGGACGGTTTGCGCCTGCCCGGCGCCTGGCTGACGGCGACCGCCATGGACCTCGCCGTCGAGCGTGCCGCCACCTACGGCACCGTCACCGTCACCATCGGCAATAGCCATCACATCGGTTGCCTCGCAGCCTATCTCACCCGCGCCACCGATCGCGGCTACATGGTGTTGCTGGCAAGCTCCAGCCCCTCGGGCGCGTCGGTTGCCCCCTTTGGCGGCACGCGCGGCGTCTTCACGCCCAACCCCATCGCAGCCGGCATCCCGACCGGCGGCGACCCGATCCTGATCGACGTCAGCGCCTCGATCACCACCAACAATATGAGTTCTCGGCTGATCGCCGAAGGCCGGACATTCGAGCACCAGTGGCTGCTCGACCGAGACGGCAACCCGACCAACGACCCCAACGTGCTCAACGACGGCGGAACGATCTTGCCGGCCGGCGGCCTCGACCACGGCCAGAAGGGCTACGCGCTTGCCATATTGGTGGAGGCGCTGACTCAGGGGTTGGCGGGTTTCGGCCGCGCCGACAAGCCCGAGGGCACCAACGCTTCGGTGTTCCTGCAGGTCATCGACCCCACCGCCTTCGCCGGCGAAGCGGCCTTCGTCAGCCAGACCGGCTGGCTGGCCGATGCCTGCCGCAGCAATCCCCCCCGCCCGGGCGTCGAGCGCGTCCGGCTGCCGGGCGAAAGTGCTGCCATGCGCAAGCGCAAGGCGCTCGCCGAGGGCGTGACGCTGCATCAGGGCGTGTTCGACAAGCTGTTGGCACAAGCCGCTCGGCTCGGCATCGAAGCTGGCCCATAGCTGCGGGACGCTAACAACGAGGAGGGGCTTCTGCCTTGAATTGCGACTTTGCAGCGAACCAAAGGATATCGCAAGCAAGGAACGCAGATGAAACGCACCTCGCAGATTGATCTGTATGAGCGGCCAAGATCGGCCGCTCGCTTCGGGCGGGGTCAGTGTCAATGTGATCGGCGCGAAGCACGCCTCGGCGGCGGTCCGGCCAGCCTCGACTGTTGCATAGTCGCGCGCGGCACATAGCCATTGAGATAGCGGCGAGGCAGAGCTCGCCGGGAAAACTGCGCCTCGCAAGCCGGGGCTATAGCGAGGACAAAATTATCGATAAGCGCATCGATAAATCGCGGATACCTGCCCGACATGCCCTACGGTAATCCTGAACCTGCCCCTGGCGACATACCAACGGGCACTGAACACTGGGAAAGAGGTCGTCCCGAGCTGTTCAGGGAAAACAAAAACTGCTGGATGAAAAAGCCAGCCCGTGGGGAATTGTCATGATCCTGAAAAATGTGAGGAACTCTCTCTCAGCCTATGCCGTGTTCGCCGCGTGCGGCATTGCGGTTTCGGCAGCCCAGGCAGCCGAAGTCACCGTCGCTGTCGGCGGCGGCGTGATCCAGGAAGTCGGCCGCGAGACGCTGTGGGGCCCGGCCGCCAAGACGCTCGGCGACACCGTGCGCGAAGAAACCATCAACGACGCCTATGCATCCGTGAAATTGCAGGCAGCGGCCAATGCCGTGACCTTCGATCTCGTCCAGACCAACGCCTTCCAGGCTGAAAAGGGCGGTCGCGAAGGCCTGTTCATGCCGCTCGACTACAGCGTCATCGACTCCAAGGACTTCATCGACGGCACGGCGCAGAAATACTGCATCTCGGCGCTGATCTTCTCCTGGGTCATGGCCTGGAACACCGATGCGTACAAGGACAAGGCGCCGCAGACCTGGGCCGACTTCTGGGACGTCGAGAAATTCCCCGGTCGCCGGGCGATGCGCAACGATGCCGAGGCTCAGCTCGAGATCGCTCTGCTCGCCGATGGCGTGCCGATGGACAAGGTCTACGAGGTGTTGCAATCCGAAGGCGGCATGCAACGCGCGCTCGACAAGATCGAACAGTTGCGTCCGCATATCGCGGTGTGGTGGAATTCGGGTGCCCAGCACGCGCAGCTGATGAAGGACAAGGAAGTCGACATGTCGGTGGGCTGGAACGCCCGTTTCGAGGCGGCCAAGAAGGACGGGGCGGCGATCGACTACACCTTCAACCAGGGCATCATGAGCATGGATTGCTGGGCCGTACCGGCCGGAGCACCACATGCCGCCGAAGCGATGAAGATGATCAACGAGATGTCCAAGCCGGAAGCCCAGGCGAAGTTCTCGGTCGGGGTCAAGTATGGTGCCGCCAACAAGCGCGCCTATGAGACCGGCCTGATCCCCGATGACGTGTCGAAGAAGCTGCCGACCTATCCTGACAACGCCGCGCACCAGCTCGCGCAGCGCAATGAATGGTGGGTTGAACATGTCGGCGAAGCCCAGCTCGGCTTCCAGGAAATGATGTCGCGCTGAGCGACAGGGAACGGGTCGGCTCGAGCGACATGACAAGTGCTGCGTTCATCGAAATCCGCAATCTTTCGAAAGCCTACGGAGCTTTCCGCGCCCTCAACGACGTCGATCTCGACGTCGGGCGCGGCGAGTTCCTGAGCGTTCTCGGGCCCTCGGGCTCCGGCAAGACCACCTTGTTGATGGCGCTTGCCGGGTTCGTCAGGCCGGATCGCGGACGCATTGGTGTCGATGGGCGCGACCTTGTCCGCCTGCCGGCCAACAAGCGCGGCATCGGCGTGGTGTTCCAGAACTACGCGCTGTTCCCGCACATGAATGTCGCCGCCAATGTGATGTTTCCTCTGCGCGTCCGCGGCGTCGGCCGCGCAGAAGCAGCCGAACGCGCCAGGAAGGCGCTCGATATCGTCGATCTCGCCAGCATGGCCGATCGCGATATCGCCACGCTCTCCGGCGGCCAGAAACAGCGCGTGGCACTGGCCCGCGCGGTGGTGTTCGAACCGCGGCTGATGTTGATGGACGAGCCGCTTTCAGCGCTCGACAAGAACCTGCGCGAGCAGATGCAGTACGAGATCCGCAAGCTGCACGATCGGCTTGGCCTGACCACCGTCTATGTCACGCATGACCAGCGCGAGGCTCTGACCATGTCGGACCGCATCGCCGTCATGCGCGACGGCGTCATCCGCCAGCTCGGCACGCCGGCATCGCTGTACCACCGGCCAACGTCGCGCTTCGTCGCCGAGTTCCTTGGCGAGGCCAACATTCTCGAGCTCGATACTGTCGAGAGTTTCGTCGCACCGAAAGGCACCCCCGGCACTCCGGACTGGAAGCTGATGATCCGCGCCGAAGGTTTTTCGCTTGCCGACGCCAGCGGCCATGATCAGGTTTCGTTGGACGGCAAGCTGGCCCGCTCGGTGTTCCAGGGCGACAGCTGGCTCATCACCGTCGATCTGGCGACCGGCGGAACCGTCTCGGCGCGCATTGCCGCGGCCGAGGCGGCGAATTTCAACCTTGTGGCATTGCCCGACGGCGCGCCGCTCAAGCTGCATGTGCGCCGCGACGCACTGATCGCGGTGACCGACGCATGAGCGCGCCCACTTTGACCCTGCGGGCCTGTGCCGGCAGCTTCGACAATTCGGCCGCGCTGCGGCGTGACCAGAAACTTGCGCAACTCGGCTACTTCGGCCTGGCGATTCCAGCGGTACTACTGGTCACCATCGCCATCGTCGTGCCGCTTGCTGCGATGTTCTGGATTTCGATCGCCCGGCCCGACGGCTCCGTGTCTCTCGACACCTATGTCAGGATCCTCAGCACGCCTGTCTATACGCGTTCGGTGCTGACGACGTTCCAGGTCAGCGGCATGACGGTGCTGACATGTGTCGTGCTGGGCACGCCGTTCGCGCTGGTCATGGCCGCTGTCGGCCAACGGCTTGCTTCGATTCTGCTTCTGGTGGTGATGCTGCCGTTCTGGACGGCGCTTCTGGTGCGCACCTACGCGCTGTCGGTCCTGCTGCAGCGCAACGGTCTGGTCAACAGCTTCCTGATCGACACCGGGCTGGTTTCCGAACCCTTGCCGCTGATCAACAACTTCTTCGGCACGATTGTCGGCATGACCCATGTGATGCTGCCGATGTTCATCCTGCCGGTCTATGCGGCGATCAAGCAGATCGACCACAACCTTATCCGCGCCGCTGCCAGCCTGGGCGCGAGCAAGCTTCTGACCCTGCGGGCGGTGATCCTGCCACTGGCCGCCAACGGCATCTTCGCCGGTGCGGTGCTGGTGTTCGTGCTCAGCCTCGGCTTCTACGTCACGCCGGCCATCCTCGGTGGCGGTCGCGTGCCGATGATCTCGACCCGCATCGAACAGAACGTCTCGGTGCTTTCGGACTGGCCGGCGGCGAGCGCGCTCGGCGTGCTGCTGCTGTTGTCGGTCGGACTGGTTTTCCTTGTTACCTTTCTGCTCCGGCGCAGCATCAAGGCTCTGGGAGGCTCCGCCAATGTTTGACGGTTTCGATATCGCATGGCCTCTGCGCCTGGCGATCGGCGTCTTCATGGCGCTGGTGGCGGTGTTTCTGCTGGCGCCTTCACTGATCGTGGTGCCGATGTCTTTTTCGGCGTCCGAACTGCTGCAGTTTCCGCCGACCGAATTTTCGCTGCGCTGGTGGCAGGAGTATTGGCAGTCCGACCTGTGGATGCCGGCGACCAAGACCAGCCTGCTGCTGGCCACCGTCACCGCCGCCGGCGCCGTACCGATCGCCTTCGCCGCCGCCTATGCCACGACCCGTTCGCTCGGCTGGGCCAAGCTGCCGCTCTATGGCGTGCTGCTGATGCCAGCCACCGTGCCGCCCATACTGGTCGCCATCGGCCTGTTCTTCGTGCTTGCCCGAATGCATCTCGTCGGTTCGTTCCCGGGCCTGTGGCTGGGGCATACGGTGATCGCGATCCCGACCGCCTATGTCATCCTGTCGGCAGGCTTCGCACGCTTTGACTTCACCCAGGAAAAGGCTGCCCGCAGTCTCGGCGCCGGTTGGTGGCGGTCAATGGTGTCGGTCGTCATCCCGCAGATGCGCTTCTCGCTGCTGTCGGCGGCATTGCTGGCCTTCCTGACCTCCCTCGACGAGGTCATCGTCTCAATGTTCGTCGGCGGTGGCGCCAATACCACCTTGACCAAGGTGATGTTTCTGGGCCTGCGCGACCGCGTCGATCCACAGGCTGCGGTGATCTCGACGATCTGGATCGTGCTTGTCGCCATTGTTGTGACGGTGGTGTTCGGGCGCCAGCGGCAGGAGCGTTCATGACCGGTCCCCAATCAGGCTCCGGCCGACCAGCGCACCCTTCCGCGCCGGCAGCTTTTCTGCCAAGCTGATGGCCAAGGCGGCGAGAAGTCGGTCTTGTGCTGCCAGCCAAGAGAATGATGACCATGCCGCTGACAATTGACCGGACGCAACCGAAGGCCGTGGTGTTTGGCTGCGCGGGTACCAGCCTGAACGCCGCCGAGCGCAGCTTCTTCCGCGCTGCGCAGCCCTGGGGCTTCATCCTGCACAAGCGCAATTGCGCCGATCCGGCGCAACTGCGCACGCTGGTGGCCGAGCTGCGCGAAAGCGTCGGCCGCAGCGATGTCCGCGTTCTGATCGACCAGGAGGGCGGCCGGGTCGCCCGGCTGGCGCCGCCGCACTGGCGCGCCCCGCCGCCGGCCTCGCTGTTCGCCCAGATCGCCCGTACCGACATCAAGCGCGCCCTCGACGCCGTCCGCCTCAACGCGCGCCTCGTCGCTGCCGAGCTGTTCGACCTCGGCATCGACATCAACATCGCGCCCGTGCTCGACCTGCCGATCGGCAAGGGCGACCTGGTGATCGGCGATCGGGCGCTGGGCGACACGCCCGAAATGGCGAGCATTCTCGGCCGTGCCACCTGCGAGGGCCTTTTGGCTGGCGGGGTCCTGCCCGTCATCAAGCATATCCTCGGCCACGGCCGTGCCCGCCAGGACAAGTCCGAGGCGCTGCTGGTGGTCAACGCTTCGCTCGACGAGATGCAGTCAGCCGACTTCGTGCCGTTCCGCTCGCTGCAGGACATGCCCTGCGCCATGGCGGCGCACGTCATCTACCGCGCCATAGATCGCGACGCGCCGGCCACCGCGTCGCGCACCGTCATCGACGAGATCATCCGCGGCATGATCCGCTTCGACGGCGTGCTGATGAGCGACGATGTCTCAGATATCAGCCGCACCCATCCGATCGATGCCCAGGTCAGCGCCACGTTGGACGCCGGCTGCGACGTCATCCTGCATGGCAGCGGCGACATGGACGAGATGCAGCGCGTCGCCGATGCCGCCATGCCGCTATCTGCGAACGCGGTCGAACGCCTGCACCGGGCCGAGCGGATGAGACGGCGCCCGTCGGCGATCGACTTGGCCGAAACCGCCCGGAAGCTGGAGGAACTGCTCAAGCCGCTCGGCGCGCGCGCCCGCCAATCGGGCACGACGCGCTCGTCCGAGATCGTCGGCAATGTCGCCAAGAAGATCGAGCGTGACATCGTTCTGGGCCGGATCCTGCCCAAGGAACGCATCATGGAGGACGAGCTGGTCTACGGGCTCGGCGTCAAGCGCCACGTCGCGCGCGCCGTGCTGCAAGAGCTGGCGCGCACCGGCCTGGTCAAGCTCGAGCCCTATCGCGGCGCGGTGGTTCGCCACCTGTCGCCCGACGATCTGGTCAAGCTGCACGACGTGCGCCAATTGCTGATCGCCGCCGCCGTTCAGCGCATCCGCCTGCCGGTATCGCCGATGCTGATGGGCAAGCTCGAACAAGCCAGGCAGATCCATCGTTCGGCGATTGCGGTCGGCGATCTCGAACTGGCCTATGTCCAGGATCGCGTCTTCCACGACCTGCTGCTGGAGGCAACCGGCAACGAGTTCATCGCCCGCTCCATTCACGACTGCGATGCCGGCATGCGCAGCATCGACGCCGGCAGCCTGATGGCCGACAGCCTTGTCGAGCCGGCCCTCGCCGAGCATGACGAGATGATCAAGGCGCTGGACGATCAGGATCTCGAACGCCTGGGCAAACTGTGCGCGGCGCATTTCGACCGGCCGTTCGCCCATCATATGGCGAATGGCGTCCGGCACTGATCTCAGAACCTGCCGCTTGCACCGTTGGCGGCATGAAACGGCGCGCGCCGGTCGTACCAGGGGCGCGCCCGTTCGAGCGCTGCCGCAAGCTCGATCAGCGTCGGCTCACCGGCGGGACGGGCGACCAGCTGGACACCGAGCGGCAGGCCAGAGCGGTCCATGCCGAGCGGCAGCGACAAGGCAGGCTGGCCGGAGACGTTGAACGGCATCATATAGACCGTGTCTTCGCCCATCGCCGAGGCGTCGTAGGCGTCGATGTCCTTGGACATGTCGTAATAGCCAAGCGGACGAGTGCCTTGCGGCAGGACCGGCAGCAGCACCACATCGTAACGTGAAGTCAGCGTGGCGATATGGCGGGAATGCCGGCGCATTGCCTCGATGTCGCGGCTGTGCTGGATGGCGCTGGTGGCCCTGCCGCGCTCGATCGTCGTCCAGATCGTCGCCGACATCTCACTCGCCTTGTTAGGAATGCCCCGCGCTTTGGCATGATCGTCGAACTGCGCCGCCGTCTGGACCCGGATCGTGCCGGTATAGGCGCGCCAAAGATCCTCGAAGTCGTAGTCGAAATTGAACGGCTCGACCTCGTGCCCAAGCGCCCCGCACAGCCGCGCCGCATCGCAGACAGCTTCGTCCACGACCGCGCTGTTGGCATCGCCGCGCGGGTTGTTCAGGCTGAACCCTATACGCAGCCGCCGATTGGCTGGGGCTGTGCTGTCGAGGAACGACGGGCGCTCGCGGATGTAGTAGGGCTCGCCCGGGATAGCCGCCCTGCAACGCGTCGAGCATGGCGGCGGTGTCGCGCACCGTCCTCGATACGCATGAGGATTGGCCGCCACCAAACCAGAAGTCGGCAGCCTCCGGGCCCGGCGAGATGCGGCCGCGCGACGGCTTGAGGCCGACCAACCCGTTGATCGCCGCCGGCACGCGGGTGGAGCCCGCACCGTCGCCGGCGTCGGCGAGCGGAAGGTATCCAGCCGCGACCGCCACCGCTGCGCCACCGCTTGAGCCGCCGGGCGTCCTGTCGAAGGCCCAGGGATTGCGCGCCGGACCATGCATCGGCGACTCGGTGGTCAGCGACCATCCCCATTCCGGTGCATTGGTCTTGCCAAGCAGGATGAAGCCGGCGTTCTTCGTCCGCTGGGTAAGCAGAGAGTCTGTCGAAGAAACGCTACCGGCGAAGGACGAGACGCTGTTTGTCGAGGGAACGCCGGCCCACGATGTATGGAGGTCCTTGGCGAGATAAGGCACGCCGGCGAACGGGCCGGCGGGCGGTGTGGTCTCGGCCATAGCAAGCGCCTGTTCGAAGCAGCGGATGACGACGGCGTTCAGCGTGCCGTCGAGCGCCTCGATGCGGGCGATCGACGTCTCGATCAGCTCGCGCGAACTGACCTCGCGGCGGCGCACGAGGTCGGCAAGGCCGAGCGCATCGTAGTCGTCGAACTCCTTGAACGAACCGAGAGGCGAACGTGACATCAGTGTCTCTCCATTCAGATGCCAAGCCCGCGCAGGAAGGCGCGGCTGTCGCGGATGACGTCGTCGGCCGGGATCTCCCAGCCAAACAGGTGCGATTCATATTCGACCGAGGCGGCACCGTCATAGCCGAGCCGCCGCAAGGTATCCGTGACGGCCTTGAGGTCGACCTCGCCAGTGCCGAGCGGCACGCATTTGAAATCGGGATAGCGGCCGACCGAATCCTTGACGTGGAAGTTGCTGATGCGGTCGAACAGCAGTTCCGCCGCCCTGACCGGATCCTCGCCGCGGAGCTGGAAATGGGTCGGGTCGAACGCGACGCGGACATCGGAGCCTGATATCGCCCGGAACAGGTCGAGATACTCGCCCGCCTTGGCGACGATATGCATCGAGCAGCCTTCGATGCCGAATTTGACGCCCCGGTCCTTGGCGTAGTCGCAGACCTCTTCCAGCGCCGCCGCCAGATGTTTGCGCGCGGTGGCGACATCCATGCCGCCGAAGGCGCGGCCGGTGAAGACCCAGACCACTGGCGCGCCAATGTCGCGCGCCAGGTCGATGGAGGCCTTGAGGTAGTCGATGCCAGCGCGCCGCTCCTCCGGTGTCTCCTTGGCGAGATGCAGGCAGGCGCTCAGTGCCGAGATGCTCATACCGGCGTCAGCGATGGCGCGGGCGACGTCCGCCCGGCCGGCCGCATCAAGCGCTGGCGTCACATGCGGCACGAAACCGTTGCTCCACAGGTCGCCGTTGAGTTCGACCGACTTGTATCCCGCCTGCGACAGCCGGCCCGCCATCTCAGTGACGGGCAGCTGATGCAGGAAGGTGCTGTAGAAGCCGGCCGTGATCATGGCCGGCCTGCCTTGGCCTCGAAGTCGGGGAATGCGAAGGGCGCATCGTCGGCGAGCGGCAGCGCCACCCAGGAGCGGGCGATCTGCGAGCTGTAGGCGGCATGGACCAGTTCGGTGGCGCGGGCGCCGTCATGGCCAGTGGCGCCAATGCCGTCGCACGTGCCGCTCAGGATTTCCTCGGCCATGCCGGCGAGCTGTTCGGCATAGGTGTCCCACTCGTTGCGCGGCGGCCAGATCGACAGCCAGCCGTCCCAGACGTGGCGGTTCTGCTTGGAACGCGCGGTGGGATAGACGGCCTTGCGGATCGCTTCCGGCAGCTCGTTCATCGGTACGGTGGTGTTGATGGCGAGCGGCACGTCGAAGAACGGCGAGCCGGCATTGGTCCAGAACGACAGCGAACCCTTGGTGCCGTAGAGTTCGGTCGCGTCACCGAGCACCGGCGAGTAACGGTCGGCGATGAACGAGCCGCGCGCGCCCTTGTTGGTGCGGACCAGCAGGTGGACGTTGTCGTCGACGACAGGCGGGATGACGCAATGGCTGACATCGGCGACGACCTCGGCATAGTCGTCGCTGAGCAGGTAGCGCAGCATGTCGAAGCGGTGGATCAGGTTGTCGTTGGTAGTGGCGCCACCCGACTTTTCGAGATCCCAGCGGAAGTTGCTGCCGTCGACCCAGTTGTCCCACTTGGCCGAGAACACGGTGCGGAAGGAGAACACTTCGCCGATCAGGCCGGTGTCGATGGCGAGCTTGGCCACGCGGATCTGGTTGAGGTAGCGCTGGTTGAAGCCGGTCTTGAGCACGATCTTGTGCTCGTCGGCGATCCTGGCCATGGCGAGCGCGTCGGGATAGGTGACCGCCAGCGGCTTCTCGCACAGCACATGCTTGCCGGCGCGGGCGCAGGCTTCGAAATCGCGGCGATGCAGGTTGTTGGGCGTCGCCATGATGACGATGTCAACGGATGGGTCGGCAAGCATCTGATCGAGCGCGGTGTAGACGTTGGCTCCACCATAGGCATCGGCCAGTGCCCTGGCGCGCGACTCATCGATGTCGCACACCGCGGCGAGCCTGGTAGAGGCACCAGCCGCCACGGCCGGCGCATGGCCGTCGTGGACAATATTTCCGGCCCCGTAGAGGCCTACTCCCAATTGACGTGACATGGCAGTCCTTCCGCTTTCTTTGGCCACAGGCCGGCGTTCCCGCCCGACAGGTCGAGCAACTGCGTGCCGGTTTGGACCAGGCTTTCAGTTGAGGTTTGGCGTGGCGCTCAGCGCGCCGCGATGACGGCGATTTCGACCAGGTTCTTCGGCCGTGCCAGTGGCGAGCCGACGGTCGCGCGGGCCGGCGTGTTGCCTTTGGCGACCCAGGCGTCCCAGACGGCGTTCATCTCCTCGAAGGTCGCGACATCGGTCAGCCAGATGTTGGCTGACAGGATCTTCGACTTGTCGGTGCCGGCTTCGGCGAGATAGGCGTCGATCTTGTCGAGGATCTGCCGGGTCTGCTCGGCAACCGAAGGCACCGGATCGGTTGCCGTCTGGCCGGCGAGATAGACCGTGTCGCCGTGGATGACGATCTGCGACATCCGTTCGCCCTGCCGCAGCCGTTCAATGTTGCTCATGTCTTGCTCTCTTTCATCAATTGCCGGAAGTCATTGGCTCCGGTGATCAGGAAATTGTTGGCGTGCTCGTAGAGGAAACGGCAGCCGCCGCTGACGAAGGCCGCGACAGTGTCGCGCGTCACCAGCGTGCCCGGTACCTTGCCGGCGGCGCGGATCCTTGTGGCGCAGGAAAGCACGAGGCGCTTGACGTCGGGGTGGTGGGTTTGGCCGTTCAGACCCATCGAATGCGACAGGTCGTTGGGGCCCATGAAAAACACATCGATGCCGTCGACGGCGACGATGTCGTCGAGATTGGCGACTGCCTCGAGCGACTCGATCATCGCCACGACAACAGTGTCTTCATGGTTCTGCGGTCGGGCACGGCGCACGGCGGCAACGATGCTGCGGGCGCCGTCGGCATCATCGACATGCGGCACGATCAGGCCGCCGGCGCCGGCGTCGAGATAGCGGGTCAGCAGATGATCGAGATTGGCCTCGGGCCGGACGATGGACTGCAGGCCGGCGGCGCGCGCGGCGCGGCACATGTCCTGCACGGTCTGGATCGAGGCCGTGCCATGCTCGCAATCGATGAATACGCCGTCGACCCCAAGCCGGCCGAGAAACTCGGTCAAAGCTGGAGAAGGGTGGTCGGGATTGACGACGACAACCGGTTCGTCTCGTTGCAGACGCTGCTTGAACGGATTTGGCATGATGCGCCCCTCAGCCGATGGCGATGGAAAAGACATGGCCGATGCCACGGGGAAGCGGTTGCGAGTGCCAGCTGTCGCCGGCATCGTCGCTCAGGAAGACATGGCCAAACTTGTCCGAACAGACGAGCCGCCGCGGGTCGACCGGATCGACGGCCATGGCGAAGACCGTGCTTTTCAAGGGCGCGCCCAGGTCGAGCCTGACGAAGTTCGCGCCGCCGTCGGTCGAGCGGAAGAAGCCGCCGAGGTCACCGTCGAAGTCGTTGCCGGCGCCGAGATAGATTGTATCAGCGGGGCCTTGGCCGAGGACACGGCAATAGGAGCCTTTTTCGCGCAGCGCCGGCACCGGCAGCTTCTTCCAGCGACGACCATTGTCGCTGCTCTGGAAAGCGCCGACGCGGGTCGTCACCGACACCTTGCCGTCACCGCCTACCAGCACCGAATGCAGGTCGACGGCATCCTCGGCGACATAGAGGCCGTCGAGCGCCTGGCGCCAGCTGTGGCCGCTATCCTCCGTCATGATCAGGCCGCCAATCTCTATACTGGCGTAGATGCGGGAGGCGTTGGTGGGGTCGACCGAGATGCAGGTGATGCGCCTTGGCATGCCGGCGGTAATGGCGGGATAGCCGACCGCGACGCCGAGGTCCCGCCAGGTCCGGCCATTGTCGATCGACTTGAAGATCGCCGTCGGCTCGTAGCCAGCGAAAAGGGTGTCGGGGTCGTGCGGATGGCGGGTCAGCGACCACACGGCGAACTCCGGCTTCGGCGCGTCGAGCCGGGTCCAGCTGCCGCCATGGTCGGCGCTTGCAAAAATGCCGTCCTGTGTGGCGGCGAACACCTCGCCAGGACGCCTGGGATCGGCGAGCAGCGCAAATGTCTGCGGCACGTTGGGAAAGCCCGATTCAACCCGCTCCCAAGGGCCGCCGTCGCGGCTGCGCAACAGGCCGGAACTCATGAAGCGGCCGGGATCGGTGTCGCCGGCAAGCCCCGCATAAAGGGTGGTGGTCATGATCGTAGCCGCAGCCAGAGTGAAGGGTCAGTAGCTCTCGGGGTCGCTCGAGTAGTCGACGACGGGCGCATCCTTGATGCCGAAGGCCATGGCGAGTGCCCGGATGCCGTTGTGCACATGCGCCGGCTTGATCGAATGCCGCGCATTGGGCGGGATCTTGACCAGGTCGCCGGGGCCGATCTCTCTGGTTTCGTCCTCGATGGTCATCAGCGCCCGGCCGGAGAGCATGAAGTAGAATTCGTATGTCGGGTGGCTGTGGGTGTGGACCTCGCCGCCAGCACGGATTTCGAACTCGCTGATCAGCTCGAGATGGCCGCCCAGCGTCTCGTCCCGCATCTCGCGCGGTGGCACCAGCCACCACACCGGCGTCGTGCCCTGATGCTCAAGTACAGGTCGCGTGAAATCGCTCGAGCGGATGTCCATCGGAGCGCCCCTTTAGCCGGCCAATGCTGATGTTGTTATGGGCCCAAGGCCCTGCGATTGGCTGACCTTACGAACGGTCCCGCATGCTGGCCAGAAAAGGGTTATCGCCAACTTTATCGATAAGCCGCTACCTGGGTCTGACACGAGCCAGTGGTGTCAGACCCAGGCGGCCTGCGCTGCGGCAAGAGCGTGAACGGCATCTGGTTTCAGATAGGTTCGCCGAATCTCAATTCGCGGACAGAGATTTCATGCAACGTCGACGGCTGCAGTCGCAAGCGCACTACTGCCGTTGCGCCTGCACCACCGTCACTGCAATCATGTGGAAGGCGTCCTCGGCGGTGCAGCCGCGCGAGAGGTCGTTGGCCGGCTTGGCCAGGCCCTGCAGGATCGGGCCGATGGCATCGGCCCCGCCAATGCGCTGGGCGATCTTGTAGCCGATGTTGGCGGCGTCGAGGTTGGGGAAGACGAAGACGTTGGCTTCGCCATGCAATGCCGAATTGGGGGGCCTTTGAGGCGCTGACAGCTTCGACGAAGGCAGTGTCGAACTGCAATTCGCCGTCGATGACGAGATCGGGGTCGGCGGCATGCGCCAGCCGCGTCGCTTCGACCACCTTCGAGACGCGCTCGTGGGCTGCGCTGCCATTGGTCGAGAACGACAGCATTGCAACTTTGGCAGCACCACCCGCCAGCGCCTGATAGGAGCGGGCTGACATGCGCGCGATGTCGGCCAGGCCAGCGGCGTCAGGGTCGACGACGAGACCGCAATCAGCGAAGACGAAGGCGCCCTTCTTGGCGTGATGCGGCTGGCACAGCATCATCAGAAAGAAGCTAGACACCAGGCCGACGCCGGGGGCGCGACCGATGGTTTGCAGGGCTGCCCGCACGGTATCGGCGGTGGTGGCGACCGCGCCGCCGACAGTGCCGTCGGCTTCACCTTCGCGCACCATCATGGCCGCGAAGATGAGCGGCGAGCGTAGCGCTTCGGCCGCTGCCGCTGCATCGACGCCCTTGGCCTTGCGGAGCTCGAAATAGGCAGTCGCGAGGCGAAATGCGAGCGGCGAGGATGCAGGGTCCTCGATGCGGAATTCCTGTCGGTCTGCCCCTGCGTCGGTCAGCCGCTGCTCAATGATGTCGCGGTTCCCGACCAGCGTGATTGTGGCGATGCCTTCGCGTTTGGCCCGAACCGCCGCCTCTATGATGCGCGGGTCCTCGCCTTCGGCGAGCACGATGCGCCTGGGCGCCTGTTGCGCGGTTGCAATGATGCGTTCCAGCGGTTTCATCAGGCGTGCCCCAGATAATAAATGCCGCCGAGGATGAAGAGGCCGATGAAGATGGTCTCGGCGACGATCAGGGCAACCGCGTCGCCGCCGACCTCGAGCACACGGCGCAGCGAGGTCTTCATGCCGACGGCGACGATGCCGGCGAGCAGGGCCCAGCGCGAGGCTTCCATGCCGACCTTCGAGACGGCTTCGGGAACGAGGCCGAAGGAGTTGGCAGCGGCAAGGATCAGGAAGGCGATGACGAAGCCGGGCAGCAGCGGTGGACGCTTGCCGGTCTCGCCGGCCGGCTGGGGCACGTTGCGCGTGGCGATGGAGAAGATCAGCACCACAGGCGCGAGCATGGTGACGCGTATCAGCTTGACCAGCGTTGCCGTTTCGCCGGCTTCCGGCGACACCGAGAACCCGGCGCCGACGACTTGCGCGACGTCATGGATGGTGCCGCCGAAGAAGATGCCGGTGGCGCGGGCGTCGAGCCCGATGGTCTGGGCGATGATCGGATAGGCGATCATGGCGAGCGTCGACAGCACCGTCACCGACAGCACGGTGAAGATCAAATTACGTTCGGCGAACTCGTTCTTGGGCAGCACCGCGGCAATCGCCATGGCAGCGGAAGCACCGCAGATAGCGACCGATCCACTGGTCAGCAGTGCCAGCCGCCAGCCGCGACCGAGCAGCTTTGCCGCGATCAGGCCGAAGACGATGGTGGCAGCAATGGCAGCGACGAGCAGCAGGATGGTGCCGGCGCCGAGCCCGACGAGCAGGTCGACGCTGATGCGCATGCCGAGCAGGGCGACGCCGATGCGCAGCACCTTTTTGGCGCAGAAGTCGATGCCGGCGACGCAGCGGCCTTCCTCGGACAGGAAGTGGAAGGCGATGCCGAGCAGCAGCGCCATCAACATGGCCGGCGCCCCGTAATGGTCGGACAGGAACTGGGCGGCAATCGCCACCGCACCGGTGACTGCGAGGCCGGGCCAGTAGGTCTGCACCACCGAAGGCAGGCCGTTGAAGCGTTGGGTTGCGGCGGCGGTGTTCATCAGTTCATTCCCGGTCATGGTGCTGCGGTGGCTCGCCCGCCCGGCAGACCGGGCAGGCGGGGTTGTCGCCAGGTCAGGCGAGCTGTTGCGGGCGCATGTCGGAACGCTCGATGCCGGCAACCGGCACGGGCTTTTTCATCGCGTCGCGGCGGAAAGGCTCGCCGAGCTCCTGGTTGAGGATGACCTCGACGAAGGTGGTTACCCCCCTGGCCTGGTCCTCGATTGCCTTGTGAAGGGCGGCCGTTAGCGCCGCCGGCGTGTCTGCAACCACGCCCTTCAGCCCGCAGCCGTCGGCGATCTTGGCGTAGCTGAGGTTGGGGTTGAGCTCGGTGCCGACGAAGTTGTTGTCGTACCACAGCGTCGTGTTGCGCTTTTCGGCACCCCACTGGTAGTTGCGGAAGATCACCATGGTGATTGCCGGCCAACCTTCGCGGCCGATCGCTCCCATCTCGTTCATCGAGATGCCGAAGGCGCCATCGCCGGCAAAACCGACCACCGGCACGTCGGGACGGCCGATCTTGGCGCCGACGATGGACGGGAAGCCATAGCCGCAGGGGCCGAACATGCCCGGTGCCAGATATTTGCGGCCCTGTTCGAAGCTTGGATAGGCGTTGCCGATGGCGCAGTTGTTGCCGATGTCGGTGGAGATGATCGCTTCCTTGGGCAGGGCTGCCTGGATTGCGCGCCAGGCCTGGCGCGGCGACATGCGGTCGGCCTCGCGGAGACGCGCGGTGGCGTTCCACTCGGTGCCGACGTCGTCGTCCTCGTGGTCCATCGACGACAGCTGCTGCAGCCAGGCCGAGCGGGTCTGGTGGATCACCGCCTTGCGCTGCTCGCGGCCCTCGTTGCCGGCCGACGGTGTGAGCTGCTCGAGGATCTGGCGGGCGACCTGCTTGGCGTCGCCGCAAATGCCGACGGACACCTTCTTGGTCAGGCCGATGCGGTCGGCGTTGATGTCGACCTGGATGATCGCTGCGGTCTTCGGCCAGTAGTCGATGCCGTAGCCCGGCAGGGTCGAAAACGGGTTGAGCCGCGTGCCAAGCGCCAGCACGACATCAGCCTTGGCGATCAACTCCATCGCAGCCTTGGAACCATTGTATCCGAGCGGGCCGGCTGCAAGCCGGTGGTTGCCGGGGAATGCGTCATTGTGCTGGTAGCCGCAGCAGACCGGCGCATCGAGCCGCTCGGCAAGCGCCATCGATGCCGGGATGGCTTCGCCGATGACAACGCCGGCACCGTTGAGGATGACCGGGAACTTCGCCTCGGAAAGCAGCTTGGCCGCCTGGGCGATGGCCTGCTGTCCGCCCGACGGCCGTTCGAGCCGGACGATGCTCGGCAGGTCGACGTCGATGACATGGGTCCAGTAGTCGCGCGGGATGTTGATCTGCGCTGGCGCACAGCCACGCCAGGCCTTCTCGATCACCCGATTGAGCACTTCGGGAATACGGGAGGGGTCGCGCACCTCTTCCTGGTAGCAGACCATCTCTTCGAACATCGCCATCTGGTCGACCTCTTGGAAGCCGCCCTGGCCGATGGTCTTGTTGGATGCCTGCGGGGTCACCATCAGCATCGGCGTGTGGTTCCAGTAGGCGGTCTTCATGGCGGTGATGAAACCGGTGACGCCGGGGCCGTTCTGGCCGATGGCCATCGCCATGGTGCCGGTGGCGCGGCTGAAGCCGTCGCACATCATGCCGGCGTTGGTCTCGTGGGCGCAGTCCCAGAACTTGATGCCTGCCTTGGGGAACAGGTCGGAGACCGGCATCATGGCCGAGCCGATGATGCCGAACGCGTGCTCGATGCCATGCATCTGGAGGACTTTGATGAATGCTTCTTCGGTGGTCATCTTCATTTCTTGGTTCCTTTCGATGGGGGCAGGTCGGGCCTTGGGAGGGTTAGAGGATTTCGTCCTTGAGGTAATACCAGCGGTACATGCCCCACTGGCCGAGACGCCTGAACGGCGTCAGCAGCCCGTGGCTCGGCAGCGGCGAGGTGAAGATCGGCAGGTCGAGTTCGCCGCCCTTGCCGGCGACCATCTGGGCCATGCGGCGGCCGGCCTGGGCCGAGTACATGACGCCGTTGCCGCCATAGCCCATGGCGTAAAACAGCTGCTGCTTCGGGTCTGGGCGGAAGACGCGCGGCATCATGTCGTGGCTGACATCGACCCAGCCCCACCAGGAGTAGTCGACCTCGATGCCGCGCAGGATCGGGAACTTGCGGTAGAGCCCTTCGAGCAACCGATCGAGGTGCCTGGCGTTGACTGCGTCGCGGCCGGTGACGGCGCTGCGGCTGCCGATCTGCATGCGACCGTCGGGCAGCAAGCGGTAGTAGTGGCGCAAGGTCCGCGTGTCGGTCAGCGGAATGTTTGTCTGGAAGTTCAGCTCCTGCCGTTCGCCTGATGTCAGCGGCCGGGTGACGATCGAATTGGACAGGATCGGCATCAGCCTGTGCCGGGTCAGGTCGTGCAAACCGGGCGAGGTGTATCCGGCGGTGGCGATGCAGACCGCACGCGCCCTGACGATGCCGCCTGGCGTGTGCAGATGATGCACGCCACCCTTGAGTTCGCTGCCGAGTACGGGGCTCGACGTATGCACTTTGGCGCCAAGCTTGCGCGCTAGCCCGAGATAACCGAAGGCAAGCTTCGCCGCATGGATGCCCATGCCATCGGGCTCGTACATCGCGCCCTTGGCCTCGGCATCGCGGACGAAGTCGCGGTGGACTTCGTCGCGTCCGACCATGCGGGCGCGGTAGCCGAACACCTCATTGAGCAGCCGCGTTTCCTTTTCTAGCGTCGGCAGCACTTTGTCGCGATGGGCGATGTAGAGATGGCCGCCGTCCTGTGGCTCGCAGTCGATCTCGGGTGATCGGATCAGGTCGCGGAACAGGTCGAAGGCCTCTGATATCTCGACATGCATCTTCTTGGCGACGTCGACGCCCCAACGCTCGATCCATTGCGACCGCTTCAGGCGTCCTGCCGAAATCTGTGCCTGACCGCCATTGCGGGTGCTGCAGCCCCACGCAACGCCATTGGCTTCCAGCACGGTCGCTTTGATGCCGTGCTCCTTGGCCAGATGGATGGCACAGGACAGGCCGGTGTAGCCCGAGCCGATGATGGCGACGTCAACGTCGATGTCCTGCGTGACCGGGCCGTCATCTTCCGGCTGCGGGCCGGCAGTGGCGATCCAGTAGGTCGGCGCATAGTCCTTGCCGTCGCCCGGATTGGCGGCATGAACCGGATCGTATGCCGGATCGAAGGGCTTTGTGGCTGCCGTGGGTCGGGTGAGCTGATGTTCCATCTGGCGATCCTTTCGACCCGTGCTCAGCCCCTGGCCGGCGCCGGGATCAGCGGCCGGTTCTTGCGGAATGCCTGCTTGCGCACGATCTTGCCGCCGCTGAGCGTGAACAGGTCGCAGCCTTCGGCTTCGATGCGGCTACCGTCGGCGTTGGTGCCGGAGAAGGTCCATTCCGAGACGGCGCGCTCGCCATGGACGAAGTGGCCGTGGTGAGCCCAGTGAGCGTTGGGCATTGCCTTCCACACACCACTGAAGGCTGCAGCGATCGGCTCGGCGCCGACAAATCGCGTGCCGTACGCCTCCGAGCCGGCGATGCCGTTGAACACGCATTCCTCGGCGAAGAAGCGCATCACGCCATCGATGTCGTGCCGGTTGAAGGCATCGAACAGTCGGGCAAGGTCGTCGGCTGTGATCGACATCTCGTGGTCCTCGTCTCTGTGCGGCGCTGCCGTTGGGCATGGCTTTGCCGTGGCCGGACAAGCCGGCAAACTGGTTCTGGTCTGTTGGTCGTTACGGGGCGGCTGAGATCAGCCGGGCGGCGAAGTTGCCATATGCTTTGCCATCAGATCTTGCCCTTCCAGGGGATCAGCGCCTTTTCCAGGTAACGCAGCATCAGGTCGAAGGCGAAGGCGAAGATGCCGATCACGATGATGCCCATGATGACGGTGTCGCTGGCGAGGTATTCGGCGGCGTTGAGCACCATGAAGCCGAGACCTCTGTGGGCGGCGACCATTTCTGCGGCCACCAGCGTGGTCCAGCCAACACCGATGCCGATGCGCATGCCGGTGAATATCTCGGGCAGGGCTGCCTTGAGGATCACTTGGGAAATGACCTGGGCACGGGTGGCGCCCATGGCGTAGGCGGCGTGGATCTGTTCTGTCGAGACCGAGCGGACACCGGCCCGGGCGGCGATCGCCATCGGTGCGAAGATCGCAAGATAGATCAGGAACACCTTTGGAAACTCGCCAATGCCGAGCCAGATGATGATCAGCGGCAGGTAGGCAAGTGGCGGCAGCGGCCGGTAGAATTCGATGATCGGGTCGAACAAGCCGCGCACCACGCGGTTGACGCCCATCAGGATGCCGATCGGCACGGCGGTCAACAAAGCCAGGAAGAAGGCGCCGAGGACGCGGCCGAGGCTTGCCAGCGTGTGCTGGATGAGCGTCGAATTGGAGACGCCTTCGGTCATGGCGATGACGAACTTGTCCCAGACGGCGAGCGGCGAGGGCAGGAACAGCGGCTTGACCCAGCCCATCTCGGTGATCAGCAGCCACAGGCCGAACAGAACCAGGGCGGTGATCAGGCTGATATGGCCGCTCATGCCGTCGCCGGGTGCGCCATAGATCTTGCCGGGGCGAACGGACTTGGCTCGGGAGAGGCGCTCAAGCATGGAGAAGTTCCGGGTTGCCCGACTGGCGCTCGTCACCATAGATGATGCCGAGGATTTGCTCGCGCATCTCGATGAAATCGCGGCTGGATTTGATTGCACGTGCGTTGCCCTCCTCGAGGAAGCGCCGATTGAAATCGAGCTCATAGGTGTGGGTGATCCGGCCCGGACGCGGCGACATGACGATCAGCCGGGAGCCGAGGAACAGTGCTTCTTCGACGCTGTGGGTGATGAAGAAGAACATCTTGTTGGTGAGCTGCCAGACCTTGAGCAGAAGCTCCTGGATGGTCTCGCGGGTCAGCGCGTCGAGGGCCGCCATCGGCTCGTCCATCAAAAGCATGGCCGGGTCGCAGGTCAGCGCACGGGCAATGCCGACGCGCTGCTGCATGCCGCCAGACAGGTGGTAGATCATGTGGCGGTGAAAGTCCTGCAGCCCGACAAGGGCCAGGTTTTTGGTGGCGAGCTCGCGCCGGGTCGCTTTGTCGACGCCGCGCAGCTTGAGCCCGAATTCGGTATTGTCGATGACGTTGAGCCAGGGCAGCAGCGCGTGCTTCTGGAAGACGACGCCGCGGTCAGCGCCGGGTCCGACGACCTGCCGGCCACCGAGTGTGATGTCGCCGTCGGTTGGCGTCATGAAGCCGGCCATCAGGTTGAGCAAGGTGGTCTTGCCGCAGCCCGAGGCGCCGAGCGCAACGACAAAGTCACCGCTTTTGACCTCGAGGTTCACGCCCTTGAGCGCAATGACCGCCTGGTCGGTGTAGAGGCCTGGATAGGTCAGGCTGACATTGCTGACGTTGAGGGTTTCCATCGCGCCGAGCCTTTCGAAGAAAATGCAATCGAGTGGTGGAGAGGGTGCCGCCGGCGCAGCGATCCGGCCGGCGGCTCGCCCGATGTTACTTGGACGCCTCCTTGGCGTAGCTACTGTTGACGAAGGGCGCATAGTCGTCGAGCGCTTTGTCGATCTGCTTCTGTGCGGCGAGGAACTTGGCGCTTTCGGTCAGCGCCTTGATGGCGCCGCCGCTTAGCCAGGTGTCCGACGCCTGCTCGTTAGCATTGGGGAACGCCAGCAGGTTGAGTGCTTCGACGGCCCCTGCGCCGTCGCCGCCGATCAGCTTGACGATGCCCTGCACCTGTGGCGAGTCAGCCGTCCAGGCCGCCTTGTTGGTGTTGTAGTCGGCATAGGATTCGGCCAGCACCTTGGTGAAGGCCGCCATGAATTTCGGATTTTCGGCCGCCCATTTCTTGTCGGCGACAAGCCCGTCGAAGGTCGGTACCGATGCGGCACCGATGGTCTCGGAGTCGGCGATCGTCTTGCCGTTCTTGAGCAGTTCCGACAATGCCGGCGGCCAGACATAGGCCGCGTCGATGTCGCCGCGCTGCCAGGCAGCGATGATCTGCGGCGGCTTCATGTTGAGGATGTTGACCTCGCGCGGATCGACCTTCCAGACCTGCTCGAGGCCGACGAGCAGATGGAAGTGCGAGGTCGAAACGAACGGCACGCCGACATTCTTGCCCTTGAGGTCTTCCGGCTTTTCGATGCCCGAGCCGTTGCGCACGACAAGTGCTTCCGACTTGCCGATGTTGTCGAGGATCCAGAACAATTCGAGATTGACGCCGCGGGTGGCGGCGGCGGTGGTGCCGGTCGAGCCGATCACGCCGATCGGCACGCTGCCGGAGGCGAGTGCCGTCGATATGTCGCCGCCCGAGCTGAACTGGCGCCAGTCGACTGTGTAACCGGCTTCCTTGGCGGCGGCGTCGAAACGGCCGTCGGCGATCGCCGTGACGAACGGCCCGACGATCTGCTGGTAGCCGACCACGACAGTCGTTTCTGCATAGGCGAGGCAGGAGGTGAAGACGCCTGCCGCGACGGTTGCGGCACCAGCCAAATGTTTGAAATGCTTAAAGTGTATCATCGTTACCCTCTTGTTTTGTTAGCCACCGGTTGTTCCGGGAACTTGCCGGCTTTGATGCCGGTCTTGGTTCTGACTAACAGGGTTAAATGAGACACACCGATTGCCTTATATCCAGATTGGAAGTTGAATGAATCCAGATTGAGTGCGCGAGCGGGGAGACCATGGCGCAGGCGACTGTCTCGGAGACGATCTTCTTCCTCGACCGGACGAGCCGCATCGGCCTGCAGGCGCAGATCCGCGAAACGGTGGTCTCCGCCGTGTTGTCTGGCCGCCTCCAGCCCGGCGCACAGCTGCCTTCGACGCGCAAGCTGGCCGATTATCTGAACATCTCGCGCATCACCGTGACGCTGGCCTATCAGGAACTGGCGTCGCAAGGTTATGTCGAAACCGCCAGCCGAAGCTCGTATCGCGTTGCCGGCAATCCGCCGACAAGCGGGCTTGAAGCCACGGCATCCGATAGCGGCGCCGACGAGATCGATTGGTCTGCGAAGCTGCGCAGGAGTTTCATCGTTGCCAAGCAGATGCGCAAGCCGCTGGACTGGCGGCGTTATCCCTATCCGTTTCTCTACGGCCAGATGGATCCCTCACTGTTCGATCTCGGCGCCTGGCGCGACTGCGCCCGACGTGCCCTGGCGCGCGAGGATTTCGAGTTGATGGCCGGCGATTTCGCCGCCGCCGATGACGTGCAACTGGTCAGCTACATCTGTTCGCGCACGCTGCCGAGCCGCGGGATCCGCGCCACGCCGGACGAAATCCTGGTGACGGTGGGCGCACAGAACGCATTGTGGATCGTCACCCAGCTGTTGCTTCGCCAGGGCGCGCATGCAGTGTGCGAGAACCCTTGTCATCCCGACATGAGCGCGTCGCTGAGGCTGAGCGGTGCTGATGTCACGGCCATCGACGTCGACAAGGAAGGCCTGCCACCCGAGGCGCTGCCGGCCAGGGTCGACGCGGTTTTCGTCACCCCAAGCCATCATTCGCCGACCGGTGCCACCATGCCGGTCGACCGGCGCGCGGCACTGCTGGCCGCCGCCGCGGAACAGGATTTCATCATCGTTGAGGACGACTACGAGTTCGAGATGAGCTTCCTGGCGCCGCCGTCGCCGGCGCTGAAATCCTTCGACCGCAGCGGCCGGGTATTCTACATCGGCAGCTTCTCGAAGTCGCTGTTTCCCGGCCTGCGGTTGGGCTATCTCGTGGCGCCGGCACCGGTCATCCGCGAGGCTCGTGCCCTCAGGGCATTGATGCTGCGCCATCCGCCGGGACACCTTCAGCGCACGGCAGCCTACTTCCTCGCGCTTGGCCACCACGATGCGGTACTGCATCGCATGCGCGGTGAATATCACAAGCGCCACATCGTCATGGCCGAGGCATTGCAGCGCGAAGGCTTCATCATCGCCGGCTCGTCGGCTTTCGGTGGCACCTCCTTCTGGGTCGAAGGGCCCGAGGGGCTGGACGCCGATCTCTTGATGAACGAGCTCAAGCAGGATGGCGTGTTGATCGAATCCGGCTCGCCCTTTTTTCCCGATGCGGACGGCCCATGCCGGTTTTTCCGCATGGGCTATTCATCGATCGCCCGCGCCAATATTGCCGAGGGCGTGTCGCGGACGGCGGCACGCATGAAGAAGCTGTT
This sequence comes from Aminobacter sp. UC22_36, assembly GCF_044056035.1. Classification (NCBI taxonomy): domain Bacteria; kingdom Pseudomonadati; phylum Pseudomonadota; class Alphaproteobacteria; order Hyphomicrobiales; family Phyllobacteriaceae; genus Aminobacter; species Aminobacter sp. UC22_36. The sequence continues at coordinate 309,224 of NZ_CP171995.1, read as the reverse complement.
GGGATAGCGCCACCACTTGGCGAACGAGCCAGGCTTGTGGCACGCCAGCGATAATCTGCCTTGGCCTATTCGACGGTAGCGCCTCAGTCTTCCACGTCAAACACATGGCGCTCGAAGCGTTCGAGCAGCGTGTGCATCGCCTTGCGCGCGTCGGCAAAGGCTTGCGATCCGCCCCTGGCCGCCATGTCGGCCTCGTAGGCTTCGCGCGAGGCGAAGCTGCATTCCCACCTGACATCGGGGCCGGTTCCTTCGAGCCGGATCAGGGTGCGGCCGGGATCGAGTTCCCAATTCACGCCGGATCTCGGTCGCCTTGTGGCGCTGCTCCAGCACGGCCGCGGCCAGGCCTTCCCTGGCGAAGTAGTTGGTTGCTTCGACGATCATCGTTTTTTCCTCTCCCTATGCAGTGTTGGAAGCTGCCATGCGCATCTGAAAAATTCGGTGTGGCGAGGTGCTTGACGCTCCGAAAATATGATCATAAAGTGTGATCACACTAGATGATCGCAAATGTAGCGCGACGCATCGCCAGTGACAATGAAGAAGGTACAAAACGTTGCCCACGATCAAGTCCATCGAAACGCTTGTTGTCCAACTGCCGACTCGGCGCGAGCACAAATGGGCCGGCCTGACCGAGGTCATCGGCCGCTACGTCATGGTCAAGATGACCGACAGCGACGGCCGTGTCGGCTGGGGCGAGGCGCCGGCGCTCAAGGACTGGGGCGGCGAGTTCGGCCGCTATTTCGGTGAATCCGCGCTGATCACCCGTGCCGTCATCGAAACCTACCTGGCGCCCGCCGTCATCGGCCTCGAGCTTGGCAACTTTGCCGAGCTTCATGCCCGCATGGATGCCATCATCCGCGGCTATCCCTATTCCAAGGCAGCGGTCGAGTTCGCGGCCTATGACCTCACTGGCCGCTGGCTGGACGTTCCCGTCCACACGCTGCTCGGTGGCAAGGCGCGTGACAAGGTCGCCATCACCCATTCGATCGGCCTGATCTCGATCGAGGAGGCCAAGGTCGAGGCAGCCAAGCTCGCTGCCGAAGGCATCAGGACGATCAAGGTCAAGATCGGCGTCGATCCGGCACGCGACGTCAAGATGGTCGCGGCGGTCCGCGAAGCCGCAGGCGAGGCGATGGAACTCTGCGTCGACGCCAACGAAGGCTACAAGACGCCTGGAGAGGCGGTGCAGACCGTGCGCCAGATGGAAAAGTACCGGCTCAAATATGTCGAGCAGCCGGTGATGGGTATCGAGCGCATCGCCGAGGTCGGCCGCCGCATCGACGCACCCGTCATGGCCGACGAGTCGGCATGGAATGCCCACGACGCCATCCAGATCATCCAGAATGGCGGCATCCAGATCATCTCGATCTACACCACCAAGGCCGGTGGCCTCTACAAGGCGATGGAGGTCGGTGCGGTCTGCCGCGCCGCCGGCATCATCTGCAATGTCAATGGCTCGATTGAAACAGGCATCGGCAACCTTGCCAACGTCCAGGTCGCGGCCGCCTCACCGGCGGCGACGCTGTCCTGCGTCATCCCGATCTCGACGCCGGCCGAAGCACAGCACGGCCAGGTCGGCGGCATCTACTACAAGGACGACCTTTTGGTCGCACCGATGCAGGTCGTCGACGGCGCGGTCGTCGTGCCGTCCGGGCCAGGCATGGGCATCGATGTCGACCTCGCCAAGGTCGAGAAATACCGCGTGCGTGACTGAGCGCCGGTCAAGAAACTCAAGGAGAGGAACAAATCATGCGGGCAGAAATCATAGCCAAGCAGGTCGGGGCAATGGCGGAGCATGGGCTCGACGCCATCATCTGCTCGTCGCCTGAAAACTTCGCCTACACCGCTGGCTTCGTCGTGCCGTCGCAGCCGCTGATCCGCCACCGCCATGCAATGACCATCGTCACGGCAGACGGACGCACCGCGATCTTTGGCGTCGACATGGAAGCGTCGACCATCAAACGCCACCTGCCTGATATGCCGGCCCGCATCTGGGCCGAATTCTCCGACGATCCGATGCTGGTGCTGGCTGACCAGCTCGCTGGTCTCGGCCTTGCCAAGGCGCGCATCGGCCTCGAGATGGACTACCTGCCGGCCGGCGACTTCGCCCGCCTGATCGCGGCGATGCCAAGCGCCCGCTTCGAGCACGCCGAGCCGATCCTGGCACGGCTGCGCCAGATCAAGACGTCGGAAGAGATCGCGCTGCTCAGCAAGCTGTCGCGCATCGCCGACCAGGCGATCACCGACGCGCTGGCCGTCGTCGATGCCGGCGATTCCGAGATGGACATTGCCGGCCACCTGACCCGCAACGTCTATTCGCTCGGCGCAGAGCATTTCAAGCTTTTGATCGTCGCCACCGGCGAACGCTCGGTGCTGCCCAATGTCGGCCCGTCCGACCGCATCCTCAAGCGCGGTGACGTCTGCCGCGTCGAGATCTTCTCGGTCATCAACGGCTACCAGGCCGGCGTTTGCCGCACGGCGATCGTCGGCGAGGCGCCACCCATGGCCGACAAGATCTGGGCGCACCTGGCTGAGTGCAAATATGAGATCATGGAGAAGGTGAAGCCGGGCGCCAGCTGCCGCGAGATCTACGATGCCTTCATCGCCAAGCTCGCCAGGCTCAACCTGCCCCCGATCTCATTCGTTGGCCACGGCATCGGCCTGCATCTGCACGAGGACCCCTATCTCGGCCTGACGCCGGTGCTCGGCAAACCGGGCAGCGACGCACCGTTGGAGGAAAACATGGTGCTTGGCTTCGAGCCGCTCTGCTACGACACCGGCTACGGCTATGGCATGCAGAACAAGGACATGTTGCTGGTCACCTCGAATGGTTCGGAACTGCTTTCCGACTATGCCGACACCGACAAGCTGATCCTCTGCGGCACCGCCAGGAGTGGTGGCAAGGTCAAGGCAGTCGCCTGAGCGAACTTGCCTTGTGAATTGGCAGCCGGGGTGCTTTGTGGCCCGGCTGCATAGCGAGATGTCGCCTGCCGTCACGGACCGGCGGGACGAGAGTGAAGGTCCGTGAGTTGAGTATGGGGTGGAGACACATGCGCACGCTGATCGAAAATTTGAACTTCGCCTTCACGGTCGACAAGAACGACACGGTGCTGCGTAATGCCAGCGTGGTCGTCGAAAACGACCGCATCGCCGATATCGGCCAGGCGAATGAGGTGGCGGCACGCCACAAGGGCAAAAGCTTCGACAAGCTGATCGACGGCACGATGCTGGGTATCTGCCCGGGCTTCGTCGACAGCCACGTGCATCTGTCCGAGACGCTGTCGCGCGCGGTCTTCCCCGACAATCTCAACACCCGCGCCTGGGTGTTCCACTGGGCCAAGCCATTCTATGCCCACATCACCGAGGAGGATGAGTATTGGGGCGCGCTGCTCGGCATCACCGAGATGCTGCGCTGCGGCACCACATGCTTCCTCGACATGGGCTCGCAATATGATCCCGGCATCGTCATCCGGGCGATGGACAAGACCGGCATCCGCGGCATCACCGGCCGCCACGCCGCCGACAACCGCCCGGCCGAGCTGCCGCGCGGCTGGACCGAGGAGATGGCAGAGCATCACTTCTTCCCCGATGCCCAGTCGGCGCTGAAGGTGCTGGAAGAAAACGTGCTGCGCTACAACAACACGCTCGACGGCCGCGCCCGCTGCTGGGTCAACATCGAGGGCAAGGAACCCTGCAGCCTCGAACTGCATGTCGGCGCGGTGGCGCTGGCCGAAAAGCTCGGCGTCGGCACGACCTATCACCTGGCGACCTCGATCGAGGAGGCCAAGGTCTGCGAAAGCAAATATGGCTGCTGGCCGATCACCCGCGTCGACAATGCCGGCGGCATCCGCAAGAACCTGGTCATCGCCCATGGCGCTGCCGTGTCGGACGAGGAGGTCAAGCTGTTGGCCGAACGCGGCGCCAGCGTTGCCTTCTGCCCGTGCTCGTCGTTCAAGCTCGGCAAGGGCGCGACGTCGATAGGCAAGTATCCCGAGATGGTCAGGGCCGGCGTCAAGGTCGGTCTCGGCACCGACGGTGTCTCGGCTGCCGGCAACATGAATCTGATGCGGCAGATGCTCGTCGTCGCCGGCATGTTCAAGGATGCACGGCTCAAGCCTGACGTCTTCACTGCGCGCGATGCGCTGCGTGCCGCCACCATCGAAGGCGCGCGCGCGCTGATGTGGGACGACGAGATCGGCTCGCTGGAGATCGGCAAGAAGGCCGACTTCATCCTGTTCGACCTCGACCATGTCGAGTGGACGCCGTTCTACGATCCGCTGCAGGCGCTGGTGTTCTCGGCCTCGACGGCCTCGATCACCCAGACCTGGGTCGACGGCAAGGCGGTCTATCTGGACGGCAAGGTGCAGGGCGTCGACGAGCCATCGATCCGCCGCAAGGCACGCGAACTGGCGGCTGCTGCGGTGGTGCGCGCCGGCCTGCACGAGCACGGCGTCGAAACGACCACGACGCTTTACGACGAAGGCAACTGACGCCTTGGCCGTTCCGCGACTACCGTTGCGGAACGGCCTGGTGCCAGCTAAGAAGAATTGCGTTCAACAGGCTGCATTGGGAGAGATCGGCCGCTGCTAGACAACACCGGCCGACGCCGACGGAGCAACCCCCCAGGAAACTCTCAGGCAAAAGTGACCATGCAGTTGAACGATCTGGAGAGAGGCGCTTCGAGCGTCCACCGAAGGGGAAAGCCGCAGCGGCCGGGCTGTCGCGGTTAAGCTCTCAGGTACAGCGACAGATTGGGGAAGAACCGCGGGTTTCGGCCCGCACCCAACTTTGTTCGCGGAGAGTGAAATGCCCCATATTGCCGTTATCGGCGCCGGTATCACCGGCGTTACCACTGCCTATGCGCTTCTGGAGCGCGGCTATTCCGTCACCGTCATCGACCGCCAGCGTTATGCCGGCATGGAGACGTCGTTCGCCAATGGCGGCCAGCTTTCGGCCAGCAATGCCGAAGTCTGGAACCACTGGTCGACCTTGCTCAAGGGCATCAAGTGGATGCTGCGCAGCGATGCGCCGCTGTTGATGAATCCCAGGCCGACCTGGCATAAATATGCCTGGCTCGCCGAGTTCGTCTCCAACATCGCGAATTATCGTGACAACACCGTGGAGACGACGCGGCTGGCGATCGCCGCGCGCAAGCATCTGTTTGCGATTGCCGAGCGCGAAAACATCGATTTCGACCATGTCCAGCGCGGCATCCTGCACTTCTATTGGGATAGACCGAGTTTCCAGCATGCCCTGAAGGTCAACTCGATGCTGGTCGAAGGCGGTCTTGACCGTCGCCCGGTGACGGCACAGGAAGTGAAGTCGATCGAGCCGACCTTGCATGGCGATTTCCACGGCGGCTTCTACACGCCGTCGGATTCGACCGGCGATATCCATAAGTTCACCTTTGGCCTCGCCAACGCTTGCGAGCGGCGTGGGGCGCGTTTCGTCTTCGACGCCAATGTCGACCGCATCGCCCGGGACGGCGTGTTCTGCATCGGCTACACGACTGATGGTGCTGACGGCCAGCCCGACTACAGGGTCGTTGAGGCCGATGGCATCGTCGTCTGCGCCGGTTCCGCCAGCCGCCATTTTGCAGCGATGCTCGGCGACCGGGTCAATGTCTATCCGGTCAAGGGCTATTCCATCACCGTGCATCTCGACGACGAGCGCAGCCAGGCTGCCGCGCCCTGGGTCAGCCTGCTCGACGACCGCGCCAAGATCGTCACCAGCCGTCTTGGCGCCGGGCGCTTCCGGGTTGCCGGCACGGCCGAGTTCAATGGCATGAATCGCGACATTCGCGATGACCGCGTCAGGCCGCTGGTCGACTGGACGCGCATGCTGTTCCCCGATGTCGACACCAACAGGGTCGTGCCTTGGGCTGGCCTCCGGCCGATGATGCCCAACATGATGCCGAGGGTCGGCAAGGGCCGCCAGCCCGGCGTGTTCTACAACACCGGCCACGGCCATCTCGGTTGGACGCTGTCAGCCGCCACCGCCCAGATGGTCGCGGAGACCATTTCAGGCGAGTTCCGCACCGACGCTGCGATTGCAGCCTGACCCGGGAGTTATGACGATGAACATGATGAACCGGATTGACGACAGCATCTACGTTCACGGCCTCTCGATTGCGCGCGATCTTCACGACTTTGTTGTTGCGGAGGCTTTGCCGGGGACTGGTGTCGAGGTCGATGCGTTCTGGGCGGGGTTTGCTGATATCGTGCATGATCTTGGCCCGAAGAACCGGGCGCTTTTGGAAAAGCGCGACGACTTCCAGCTCAAGCTCGATGCCTGGTACCGCAAGCATGGCGCGCCGCACGACATGGCCGCCTACAAGGCGTTTTTGTCCGAGATCGGTTATCTCGTGGCGGAAGGCCCGGCCTTTGCCGTCACCACCGACAATGTCGATGCCGAGATCGCCACCGTCGCCGGGCCGCAGCTGGTGGTGCCGGTGATGAATGCGCGTTACGCGCTCAACGCCGCCAATGCGCGCTGGGGTTCGCTCTATGATGCGCTTTACGGCACCGACGCGATCTCCGATGCCGATGGTGCCGAAAAGACCAAGGGCTATAATCCCAAGCGTGGCCAAAAGGTCATCGCCTGGGCCAAGGCGTTCCTCGATCAGTCGGCACCTTTGGCCTCTGGTAGCTGGAGCGATGTCAGCGGGCTTGCGGTTGTTGATGGCAAGCTGGTGCTTGCCGCTGCTTCCGGTGCAGTTTCGCTGGGCGACGCAAGACAATTCGCCGGCTATCGCGGTGAGGCCAAGAATCCCGACGCCGTGCTGCTGTCCAAGAACGGCCTGCATGTCGAAGTGGTGGTCAACAGGGAAAGTGCGATCGGCAAGACCGATCCGGCCGGCATCTCCGACATGGTGCTGGAGTCGGCCCTGACCACCATCCAGGACTGCGAGGATTCGGTTGCCGCGGTCGATGCCGAAGACAAGGTCGTGGTCTACCGCAACTGGCTCGGCCTGATGCGCGGCGACCTGTCCGAGACCTTCGACAAGGGCGGCAAGCCGGTCACCCGCAAGCTCAACGCCGATCGTTCCTACACCGCTCCCGATGGCGGCGTGGTCAAGCTGCCCGGCCGCTCTTTGATGCTGGTGCGCAATGTCGGCCACCTGATGACCAATCCAGCGATCATCGACCGCGACGGCAACCAGGTGCCCGAAGGCATCATGGATGCGGCGATCACCGCCTTGATTGCGCTGCACGACGTCGGCACCAATGGCCGTCGCATGAACTCCCGCGCGGGCTCGATGTATGTCGTCAAGCCGAAGATGCATGGCCCCGAGGAAGTGGCCTTTGCCGTCGAGATCTTCGACCGTGTCGAGCGCCTGGTCGGCATGCCCAGGAAGACCATCAAGATGGGCATCATGGACGAGGAGCGGCGCACCACGATCAACCTCAAGGAGTGCATCCGTGCTGCCAAGGAACGTGTGGTGTTCATCAACACCGGCTTCCTCGACCGCACCGGCGACGAGATCCACAGCTCGATGGAAGCCGGCCCGATGGTGCGCAAGGGCGACATGAAGCAGGCGCCGTGGATCAATGCCTATGAAGCCTGGAATGTCGACACCGGGCTGGAATGTGGTCTGTCGGGCCATGCCCAGATCGGCAAGGGCATGTGGGCGATGCCCGATCTGATGGCAGCGATGCTGGAACAGAAGATCGCCCACCCCAAGGCCGGCGCCAACACCGCCTGGGTGCCGTCGCCGACGGCAGCCACCCTTCATGCCACCCACTACCACAAGGTCGACGTGCACGCCGTCCAGGCCGAGCTGAAGTCTCGTCCCAAGGCGCGGCTCGACGACATCCTGTCGGTGCCGGTCGTTGTCCGTCCCAACTGGACGCCTGACGAGGTTCAGCGCGAGCTCGACAACAACGCGCAAGGCATCCTCGGCTATGTCGTGCGCTGGATCGACCAGGGCGTCGGCTGCTCGAAGGTTCCCGACATCAACGACGTCGGGCTGATGGAAGACCGCGCCACCTTGCGCATTTCCTCCCAGCACATCGCCAACTGGCTGCGCCACGATGTCTGCTCGCATATCCAGGTGATGGATTCGCTGCAGCGCATGGCAGCGATCGTCGACCGACAGAATGTCGGTGATCCGCTCTACAGACCGATGGCACCCGAGTTCGACCAGTCGACCGCCTTCCGTGCCGCCTGCGACCTCGTCTTCGAAGGCCGCGCCCAGCCCAATGGCTACACCGAACCGGTCCTCCACAAGCGCAGGCTCGAGTTGAAGGCGAAGATGAGCAAACGCGCCGGCTGATCGCGGAGATTTGTGCCCGTGTGATTGCCCCTCACCCTTACCCCGTGAATGACTGGGAGAGGGGGGCGTCCGCGTTTGGCTCGTCGTCTTTGCCCTAGGGGAGAGTGTCTCGGGCCCTTCCTCGTTCCTCACAAAAGGAGGCGCAACGGCGGAGCTGTGTCCTTCTCCCCGTTCTTCACGGGAAGGCGGCACTGAGCAGGCAATAAGAAGGATACCCCCACCTTAACAGCCATCGTTTCGAAAGCTGGTCGCCGAGCCTTCGTACTCCAGCGGCGGCGACCAACCAGACATGACCACCCAAGGAGACCAAAATGACCGAACTGACACTCACCGCCGCCAACATCATCATCACGGCAGCCCTCGCCAAGGGCACCGACGCGAAGATGAAGCCGCTGACGGTTGCCGTGCTCGACGCCGGTGGCCATCTCAAGGCGTTCCAGAAGCAGGATGGCGCCTCGATGCTGCGTTACGAGATCGCCTCAGGCAAGGCTTATGGCGCGCTTGCTGTCGGCATGGGGTCGCGCTGGCTCGACCAGACCGCCAAGGAGCGCCCGCACTTCATGGAAGGGCTCAACGCCGTCTCCGGCGGCAGGATCGTCCCGGTGCCAGGCGGCGTACTGGTCCGCGACGCATCCGGCAAGCTGCTCGGCGCTGTCGGCATATCAGGCGACACATCAGACAATGACGAACTCGCAGCCCTCGCCGGGATCGAAGCGGCAGGGCTGAAGCATCAGGCTGCCTGAACGGCGGAAGCGCATTCTTCCGCTTGACAATTTCCAGTGTGATCATAAAGTGTGATCAAACTGATTGATGACAATCAATTGGCGCGAGGGGCGGGGAGGAGTACCCGTTTCGAGCATGAGGTCGTGCGGCCAGCATAGTCGTACTTCGACCCCCGGAGGAGAGAATGAAAGTTGCAGTATTAGGAGCCGGCGCGGGCGGTGCAGCCTCGGTCGCCGAATTGGTCCAAGCCGGGCACGACGTCCATTTCTGGGCGCGGTCGGCCGAGACATTGGAGCCGCATGTCAAGCTCGGCGGCGTCGCTTACGAAGGCAAGCTTGGTGAGGGCGTGGCGAAGCCCGCGCTGATCACCACCGATCTCAAGGCGGCGATTTCAGGCGTCGATGTCGCTGTCGTGGTTTTGCCGACCTTCTCGCATTCGGCGATCGCGAGTGCCCTGGCCACTGCCGGCTGGTCGTCTAGCCGGCCCGTCGTGCTCAATCCCGGCCACACCGGCGGCGCGCTGGAGTTTGCCGAGACTTTTTCGCGCACTGGCCGCGCGGCACCCCCGGTCGTCGAGTTCTCGACGCTGACCTATGTCGCGCGCAAGTATCGTCCCGATGGTGTCACCGTTTCCGGCCGCGCCAAGCAACTCAAGGCCGCCGCACTGAAGGGGGGCTCCGAAGTGCTGGAGATCGCAGGAAAACTCTACCCGGGCCTGACGCCGGTGGCTGACGTGATCGCTTCCGACCTCTCCAACGTCAATATGGTCCTGCATCCGCCGGCGGCTGTCCTGGCCGCCGCCTGGGTCGAGGCGACTGGCGGCAACTTCACCTTCTACGTCGATGCCATGACCCCTGGTGTTGCCCGTGTCATGAAGCAGCTCGACGACGAGCGGCTGGCAGTCGCCAAGGCCTTCGGGCATGATCTGCCTAACCTCGTCGAAGAGATGAAGCTGCTCGGCACGGTCGAGGCCGATGTCACCGACACCAGCGATTTCCGTGCGGCGATTGCCGGTGGCGAAGCCAACAAGCGCATCAAGGGTCCAGACTCGCTCGAGTACCGCTACTACAAGGAAGACTTCGGCCACGGCCTGCTGCCTTTCCTCGAATTCGCGAAGATCGCAGGCATCGACACGCCTGTGGCGCATTCGCTCTACAGCCTGGCGCAAATTGCCGTCGGCACCGACTATCGCAAGGGCGGCCGCACCGCCGAGGCGATGGGCATCGGCGGCATGTCCAGGGATCAGGTCATTCAGAAGGTAAGGGCGAAATGAGCTGGAACAACACAGTCATCGCCGTCGTCGCTGGCGACGCCCGCGAACAGGAGATTGCCCGCTGCGCCGTCCGCGCTGGCGCCACCGTCCGTGCTTATGGTTTTCCCTGGCCGGACGGCGGCATCGACGGCGTCTATCACGCCAGCGATGCCGCCGATGCGCTGAAAGGTGCTGATATCGCGCTGTTCCCGATCCCCGGCATCACCGCCGAAGGGGCTTTGTTTGCGCCGAAATGCCCGGACAAGATCATCCCGACGCGCCAGATGCTGGAGGGCATGCGCAAGCCCGGTCACATCATTCTCGGCTGGGCCGATGCCAATCTCAAGGGCCACTGTGCGGAACTCGGCATCACGTTGCACGAGTATGAATGGGACGTCGACCTGATGCTGCTGCGCGGCCCGGCGATCGTCGAGGGCGTGCTCAAGGTGATCATCGAAAACACTGAGATTACCATCCACAAATCCAACATCTGTCTTGTCGGGCAGGGTACCATCGGCTCGCTTTTGACCAACACGCTGGTGGCGCTCGGCGCTCATGTCCATATCGCCGCGCGCAACCCGGTTCAGCGCGCTGCCGCCTATGCGGCGGGTGCGGAATCGCTGACGCTCGAACAATTGCCTGATTACCTGCCGAAGATGGACATCATCATCGGCAGCGTGCCGAAGCGGCTGCTCGAACGCGACCAGCTCAAGCTGCTGCCCAAGCATGCGCTGCTGGTCGATGTCGCGGCGCCGCCCGGCACCATCGACAGGGAGGCCGCGGCCGAACTTGGGCTGAAGACCGTCTGGGCGCGCGGCATGGGCGCACGCGCACCGATTACCGTCGGACGCAGCCAGTGGAGCGGCATCGTCAGACGCATTGAAGGCATACTGGAGCAGAAATGATGAAAGCGGATCTGGTCATCAAGAACGCACGGGTGGTTCGCCACGACGGCGAATTCCACGGCGGCGTCGCAGTCAAGGACGGCAAGATCGTCCTGACCGGATCGGACGAGTCGCTGCCCGATGCGACCCGCACCATCGATGCCGAAGGCCGGGTGCTGATGCCGGGCCTGATCGATCCGCACTGCCATCTCGGCGTGAAATTTCCCTTCGCCGAGGACATGCGCACCGAAACGGCAGCTGCCGCTTCGGGTGGTGTGACCACCGCGCTGCTCTACATCCGCAACCTCAAGGAATCCTACTTGCCGTTCTACGAGGAGCGGAAGGCGCTGGGCGAGGAGAACTCGGTCATCGACTTCGGCTTCCACTTCGGCATCCAGCGCGAAGAGCACATCGCCGAGATCCCCGAGATCATCGCCAAGACCGGCGTGAAGTCGTTCAAGTGCTATTTCGGCTATGAGCCCGACAATCCGATCGGCATCGTGCCGGCGACCGACGGCTGGGTTTATGCGGCTATGCGCATCCTCGCCAAGGTTCCCGGCGGCGTCATCAATGTGCATTGCGAAAACACCCAGATCGCCTCGTGGATCAAGAAGGAAATCGCCGCCACCGGCCGCCAGGATCTCGGCGCATACACGGAATCGCGCCCCGCCTTCTGCGAGGTCGAAACCATCCGGCGCATGATCTTCCTGGCCGAGAAGACCGGCTGCTCGCTGCATCTGGTCCACACCTCGGTCGGCATGGGCCCGGTGCTTGCCGCCGAAGCGCAGGCGCGCGGCGTTCATGTCACCGTCGAGACCTGCCCGCACTACCTGACGCGCACCTGCTATGACGAAGATCTCGACATGCGTGCCAAGATCTCGCCGCCGCTGCGCGACCGCAACGAGCTCGAAGGCCTGTGGGCCGGCATGCTCAACGGCTCGGTCTACAGCCTCGGCACCGACCATGTGCCGTTCCTGCCCAAGAAGCTCGAGGATCTGTGGACCGAATTCCCCGGCGTCGTCAGCTTCCCGTGGGAACTGTCGCTGATGCTGCATTTCGGTGTCCACCAGCGCGGCATGCCGCTCAGCCGCCTGGTCGAGCTCAACTCGTTCAATCCGGCGCGGCGCTTCGGCCTGTGGCCGCGCAAGGGCCACATCGATGTCGGCTTTGACGCCGACCTCGTGCTGGTCGACCTCGATGAAGAACGTACGGTCACCCACACCGGCAAGGGCACCTGCATCTATGAAGGCTGGAAGCTCAGGGGATGGCCGGTGATGACGATCGCGCGCGGTGACGTGGTCTACGAAAACGGCGTCGTCGCCGACACCAGCTACGGCCGCGGCCGCTGCGTGACGCTGCCGTCATGACCCAAGGGGGTTCAGACCATCTCGACCTGGCCGGCCGCATTTCGCTGACACCGGTGCGTCTGCCGGTGCGCGAGGCGGTTGCCAGGATCGTCGCCCGCAAGGCGACGATCCGCCAGGAAAGGCTGTCGGGGATCCATAATCCATGGGGCCATTGCATCGGCCTGACCGATCCGTGGAGCTTCCTCGACCTGTGCGAGAGTGATCTTGTCATCGACGCCGCGCGAAGCGTCATCGGACCCGACATCGTCTTGTGGGACAGCGAGCTGTTCGCCGAAGCGGGTAGCTACACGGCGTTTCTGAAGGCCGTGGGAGAAGGCCGCTACTGGCCGGTGACGCCGCTCGCAGGTGCTGTCGTTCTGGTGGCATTCGGTAGCGGCGAGCCGTCGGTGAGGGCCGTCGGGCTGGAGAGCCTTGGACCCGACGCGCTCGCTGGCTTCGATGCGGCCGAGCCGCTCTATGTCGTCAGGCTGATGCCAGCGACGAGCCGTTTCGAGCGCGACGCTGACCATCCGGCCAACCGCGCCTGCATGGAAGAGCAGGTGCTGGTCAATTATGCGAACCGCCCGCTGTGGCTGCTTTCGGGCGCCGACCGGGCAAACAACGATCTGGTTTCGGGTTTCGCGCCCGCCGTGCCCGTCTGGGCCTCCGGCGCCATGCCCAGCGAAAGAGAGGAGAAATAATATGCCATTCGTCGTCGTCGAGATGTGGGAGGGGCGCACTGTCGAGCAGAAGCGCAACCTCGTGAAGGCCATCACCAAGGCCATGGTCGAAGAGGCTGCCTGCAAGCCCGATCACCTGCACGTGGTGATCCATGAGACGCCCAAGGACAGCTGGGGCCGTGGCGGCGTGCTCGGCATCGACATGGTGGAGCACAAGTGATGGGTCTGGACGTTCTCGACTACCGCAAGTCGGCCCTGCTGGTCATCGACCTGCAGAACGCCTTCATTCACGAGAAGGGCACGCTCGGTGTTTCGGGCGTCGACACCAAGCGCCTGTCGGCGATCGTGCCGCCGCTGGCCAAGCTGATCAAGCGTTGCCAGGATACGGGCATCCCGGTCATCTGGACGATGCAGGAACACTTCGCGATCGACCACAACCGCGCCAAGAAGAAGCTGCTCGGCCACACCGCCCGCCGCAAGCAGGTGTCGGCGCTGGCCGGCAGCTGGGACGAACAGATCGTCGACGAGCTGAAGCCGCTGGCCGACTTCGATCCGGCCTTCGTCATCCGCAAGCATCGCTTCGGCGCCTTCTACGAGACGCGTCTCGAAATGATGCTGAAGATGCTTGGCACCCAGCATCTGTTTGTCACCGGCGCCACCACCAATGCCTGCGTCGAGACCTCGATCCGCGAAGCCTATCTGCGCGACCTCGACGTGGTTGCCGTCGATGATTGCGTGTCGGGCGTCAACGCTGAGTGGGAAGCAACCGCCAAGCAGGTGTGGAAGCAGTATTTCTGCGAGATCGCCCACTCGTCCGAGGTGCTCGACTGGATCGGCGAGCAGGTCAAGCCGCGGGTCACCAACTACGGCCACCAGCTGATCATGGTCAACGACATCGACACGTCGGTTGCCTTCTACACCAACCAGCTCGGCTTCACGATCCGTCCGGCCAAGCCGCTGGCCGACGGTCGTCCGTTCACCGCCTTCCACCAGGGCATCGCACTGATCCATGGCAAGGCGGCTGATCATCGCCAGCTCGACCACATCGCATTTGAAGTCAATGATGTCCGCGCCATGGATGCCAGGCTGAAGAAGGCCGGCGTGAAGTACTTCACCGACCTGCATGACGGACCCTATGGCTTGACGATCTACATCGCCGACCCCGACGGCACCAAGGTCGAGCTCTATCAGGTCGGCGCCACCGCCTGATCCGCTGGGTGATATCGATGCGAAAAGGCCGCCATTTCCGGCGGCCTTTTGATTTGTGGCTCGCTCGACTTGGCTTCAGCTCAATCGGAGGCCATGCCTTCAAGCCCGTCGAGCTCGGCATAGGCGGGCAGCGACGTCATGATGGGCGCACCGTTGCGAACGACGATGCGAGTGCTTTCGGCGCGCGACAGCACTTCCGACCAGGACCGGCCTTCGAACAGCATGAAGTCGGCGACCTGGCCCTCGGCGAAGCTGCCTCTGCCATCGAGCCCCATGATCGCGGCCGGGGTCGTGGTCACAGCCCTGATCCAGTCGCCGGCGGGGTGGTCGAGATGCAGGACGCGGGTGCCGAGCCGGTAGGTGTCCAGCATGTCGAGATCGCCATAGGAATGGAACGGGTCGCGCGTGTTGTCTGAGGCAAGCGCCACCGGGATGCCACGCTTTTTCATCTCGTGCAGCAGGGTCACGCCGCGCCACTTCGGCGTTGTGCCGTTCTGGCGGCGGTCCTGAAGATAGAGATTGCAGGTCGGCAGCGACACGACGGCAACGCCAGCCGCAGCGACCCTGTCGAGCGTGGCGTCGACATCGGCCTCTTCCTGCATGGCCAGCGAACAGCAATGGCCGACCAGAACCTGGCCGGCAAAGGACGACCGCAGTGAGGCCTCGGCGATGCGACGCAGTCCGTCCGCTGCGGGATCCGCGGTCTCGTCGGCATGAAAGTCGAGGTTCAGGCCATGTTGCGCGGCTTTCCGGAACACCCGGTCGAGCAACTGGTCGATGTCGGGAGCGGGATAGGCGACCGCCCCGAACGTGCCGCCGGCGTTGACGACATGCTGCGTGATGCTGTCGAGAAATGCATCGTCGCGAGCCATGTCGATGGGAAACAGGCTCGATGCCTGCAAATCGATGCGGCCGCGCCAGTGTTGTTTGAGCTCCATGAAGGCAGGCCAGGAAATGTCGCCCTGCGGTGGTTGTGAGTCGATATGCGTGCGCATGGCCGCCGTGCCGTAGTGGAAAGCCGAACGGAGCGCGAAGTCCATGCGCCTGGTGACATCGCTGGCCGACCAGTTGGCCACGCGATCGGCGCGCGTGGCCGCCAACGCCCCGTCGAACGTGCCGTTGGCTGCCGGCGTTCGCGGCAGGATATGACCCTTGTCGAGATGGGTGTGGCAGTCGACGAAGGTGGGCAGCGCAACCCGGCCGCCGGCATCGATGGAAATCGCGTTGTTGTCGCTGGTTTCGATGGAACGGCTGCGCGCAGCAGTTGTTGCCAGTATCCTGCCGTGCTCTACTGTCACGTCAGCAAGAAAGTACCCTGCGACATCCATGGCACCTGTTCTTGTCACTGCACTGTCGAGACGCACGTTGCGCAAAATGTACCGGCCCAGCCTGGCGCCTTTGGCGATCTGGTCGCGCAGGGCAGGCTGGTCGAAGGCAGGTGCGTTCATGGACGGGTCTCCTGATGGGCGGGTGTGACGGCGCGTCGGGCTGTCACGGTGTTCTCGGTCAAACGGCAGGGCAGTTAAAGGTTGCCGTTCTGGTAAAGATCATTTATTGATCACAATATGAGATCACAGATTGCGGCCTGTCAACTTCTGCCCCCGGCCGGCGACTGTATGCGGCAGGTCGCCGCCAGACGCCGTTCCTCGTACAGCGCAATTGTTGAGGAACTTGCGACAGGCGGAGAAGCAGAGTGCGGATAGACAAGACTGAGGACGCCGGCAACGGCGGCAATGAAGCGCCCAAGAAGGAGCGCGGCCATGTCCACGGGCATGTGCTGCGCTATATGCGTCGCGGCCTGATGGTCGGCGCATTCCTGCCCGGCCAGGTGATGAGCCTGCGCAAGCTGGCTGCCGGTTTCGGCACCAGCCCGATGCCGGTTCGCGAAGTTCTGAGCCGTCTGGTGGCCGCCAATGCGCTCGAAGAAACCAAAGGTGGTTCGGTGCGCGTGCCAAGGCTGAGCCCGGAAAAGCTCAGCGACCTTTTTGCAGTACGCGAGATGCTCGAAGGCATGGCGGCCGAGCTTGCCGCCAAGAAGGCGACCCCGGCGTTGATCAGCGAACTTGCCGCGATCAACAAGCAGCTGCTGGTGGCGATCGAAAAGCGCGACATCCTGAACTGCCTGTCGTCCAACCAGAAATTCCATTTCACGCTCTATGAGGCGGCTGCGTCCGACGTGCTGATGCCGCTGATCGAGTCGCTGTGGTTGCAGTTCGGCCCGACCATGTACATGTCGCTGCTGATCCCCTCGATGCCGTGGAATGCCTCGGACCACGAGGACATCCTTGCCGCCTTGAAGGAAGGCAATGCCAGCGCCGCCAAGAAAGGCATCGTCCACGACATCCGCACCACCTGCAAGGCGCTGCTCAGCGTCGCCGGCTCGCAAGGCATCGAACTGCCTTTCGCGCAGGGGGCGGATATTCAATTCGATTACTGACATCACGATCTGGGAGGATCCCGCCATGGTGGGGAAAGTTGAACAGAACCTGACGCGCCTGGGCATCAGCCTGCCGGCGACCGTGGCGCCAGCCGCCAACTACCTGCCGGCTCGCCGCCTGGGCAACCAGATCTATGTTTCGGGACAGGTTCCAGCCGAGGGCGGCAAGGACAAGTTCACAGGCAAGCTCGGCTCCGATTTCACCGTCGAGGAAGGCCAGGCCGCGGCGCGGCTCTGCGCCGTCAACATCCTGGCACAGCTCAAGCAGGCGCTCGATGGCGATCTCGACCGTGTCATCGGCGTCATCCGCCTTGGCGGCTTCGTCAATGCCGAGCCCGACTTCAAGGATCATCCCAAGGTCATCAACGGCGCTTCCGATTTGATGGTCGAGGTGTTCGGGGAGGCTGGCCGCCATGCCCGCGCCGCCGTCGGCTGCTATTCGCTGCCGCGCAACGTGCCCGTCGAGGTAGACGCAATCTTCGAGGTCAACTGACCGTGCTGCCTGCCGCTTCCGCGACCGACGACAGAATTCCGGTCCACGTGCTGACCGGGTTCCTCGGCAGCGGCAAGACGACATTTCTCAGGTACTTGCTTGGCGAGCCTGATCTCGCCGATACGGCCGTGATCATCAACGAGTTTGGCGAAGTCGGGCTCGACCATCTGCTGGTGCGGGAAGTATCCGAAGACGCGGTTCTGCTGTCGTCTGGCTGTCTGTGCTGCGCCGTGCGCGATGATCTCGTTTCCACTCTGGCGGACCTTCTGGCGATGGTCCGCCGTGGCGAGGTGGCGCCTTTCCGCCGGGTCGTGGTTGAGACCACGGGCCTCGCCGACCCCGCTCCGATCATGCAGGCGGTGATGAGCGACCTCAAGCTTCGCCGCGGCTACCGGGCAGGCAGTATCGTTGCCACCGTCGACGGGGTCAGCGGCGCCAACTCCATCGGCAACTTCGCCGAAGCCGTCCAGCAAGTGGCGCTGGCTGATTGCGTGGTGATCACCAAGTCGGATCTTGTCGAACCATGGCGGCTCGACGCCCTTGGTCAGGAAGTCGGCAAGGTGAATCCGCAGGTCAGGCAGCTTGTTTCAAGCCGCGCAAGCATGCCGCGTGCTGCCGACGTCTTCGACTATGATGAGACCTGGGAGCCGCGCCATTTCGAAATGGCCGACACGCCGGTGGCTGGCAGGCATAGCCTCGGCATCGAGACCTTTACGGTCGAGATCGACAGGGAAGTCGACTGGCCGGCCTTCGTCGACTGGCTCGAACTGTTGCTGGCCGGCCGTGGGCAGTCCATCCTGCGGGTCAAGGGCCTGTTGCCGGTCAGGGGCGATCCGCGACCGGTGGTCATCCACGGCGTCCAGCACGTCGTCTATCCGCCTGAACATCTGCCGCGCTGGCCCGAAGGAATGCCGCGTGGCTGGCTGGTTTTCATCGCGCGCGATCTGAGCCGCGCGGCCATCACAAGCTCGCTGCCGAGCACATTCGCGACGGCGCACTGACAGCCCAAAACCTGATGGCTATCGGATCTTTGTCCTAACATTTTTGTGTTGGCCATGGCGGCAGCGCACGCGTCGCCAGGCTGGTGCCCGGTCGCAACGTCACGACGTGTGGCGAATCCCGAAGCGATTTCCAATACTTGGCAGAGCAGATGCGGGTCATAAGGCGGACCGACATTTGTTAGAGGCGAGCTTAGATTCGCCGCTTGACAAAGACCAAATGTGATCACACTATGAGATCAAGAATGAGGATTGAGAGCGTGAGCTGTCGCGCCTTGTTCGGGGGAGAGAGGCAGGCCTTCGGGCCATAGGGGCGCCAACGCGGTGCTCGATCAGGGAGGAGAGAAATGTTGTACGCCACAGGTCTCATTCGCAGCACGGCGCTCATTGCCACAGCTGCAGTCGCTACCGTTCTTGCCAGCCAGAGCGCCATGGCAGAAGACGTCAACGTCCGCTTCAGCTGGAAGCTGAAGGGCGAATACGGCTTCTTCTATCTCGGCGAGCAGAAGGGGCTCTACAAGGATGCCGGCGTGACGCTGAAGCTCGGCGAAGGCGCCGGTGCCCAGGCAGCCCTCGGCTCGCTGATCCAGGGCCAGGAAGACGCCGTCATCCTGCCTGGCATTTTCGCCATTTCGGCAATCCAGAAGGGCATGCCTGTCAAGATCATTGCGCTCTATCAGCCGGAGTCGCCGATCGCGCTGATCTCGCATCCCGACAAGGCGGTGAACACGCCCAAGGATCTCGAGGGCAAGACCATCGCGCACGCCGTTGGCGAAACCGGCACGTCCTATCTCGGCGCCTTCTGCGAGATCAACAAGATCGACTGCAACAAGGTCAGCAAGGTCCAGATGGACTCGCAATCGCGCGTGCCGCAGTTCCTGCAGAAACAGGTCGACGTCGTCAGCGTCTACAAGACCAATGACCTTCCGGTCCTTGAAGACAAGACCGGCCAGAAGTTCCCGACACTTGATCTGACCGAGTTCGGCCTTGCAGTGCCCGGCATGGCGGTTGTCGCCAGCGATGACGGCATCGCCAAGAAGGGCCCGGCGCTCAAGAGCTTCCTGGCCGCCAATGCCAAGGCGATCGAGATGACGCGCGCCGATCCAGCCGCGGCAACCGCAGCACTGAAGGCTGTGTGGCAGGGTGGTCCGTCCGACAAGGTCGTCCAGCAGCAGATCGAGGCGACCTCGGCATCTATCCACTCACCTGATGGCACGCCAATCGGCCATATCGACGAGAAGGCGATCGCCGATGCGATCAAGCTGATCGGCAGCGTCGAGGAGATCGGCGATGCCAAGCCGATTTCGTCCTTTTATACCAATGAACTTCTGACGCAGTGAGGCTACGGTGGCGAGCACGGATGTAATCGGCGCCGCTCAGGCGCAGAAAAAGCAAGGCAAGAGCATGAGCAGCAAGAAAAAATCACGAGGGCCATGGCTGGAGCGTTATTCGGCGCTGATCCTGGCGGTTGTGCTGCTCGGCGCATGGCAGGTTCTGGTTCCCTGGTCTGGGCTCTCGGAGTTTGTCCTGCCGACGCCGCTGGCAATTGCCAAGCGGATCGTCAACGAGCTGCCGTTGCTCGCCTCCCACGCCTATGTCACGCTGTTCGAAGTGGTTGCAGGTTTTGCCATGGGCGTGCTGGTCGGCATGCCGCTGGCGCTGGCGATCTTCTATTCCAGGGCTTTCGAACGCGCCATCTATCCGATCCTGGTGGCGCTGCAGACGGTGCCCAAGGTGGCGCTGGCGCCGCTGCTGGTGCTCTATCTCGGTTATGGCTGGGCGCCCAAGATCACGCTCGCCTTCCTGATCTCGTTCTTCCCGATCGTCATCTCGACCGTCGTGGGATTGCAGTCGCTGGACAAGAACCTGGTCAATCTCGTCCGCTCGATGGGCGCCAGCGAGTGGCAGACCTTCTTCAAGATCCGTCTGCCGGCGGCTCTGCCCAACATCTTCGGCGGCTTCAAGGTTGCGGTGTCGCTGGCGGTCATCGGTGCAGTCATCGGCGAATATGTCGCCGCCGAACGCGGCCTCGGCTACCTGCAGCTGCAAGCCAACTCGCTGTTCGACACGACGCTCAATTTCGCCACCGTGGTGACGATCTCCGGGCTCGGCGTGATGCTCTACTTCATCATCGACACGATCGAGGCCCGCGTCACCTACAAGCGCGACGCCGCCAAGTAGTCACGCCGGCAAGTAATCAGCCGGCCGCCAGTGCGGCCGAGCAACGACAACAGGTTCAGTGAGGCAATCCCATGAGTGCCACTACCCAGATGGGCGCGGCGGTCGACATTTCGCGGCTTTCTAAGATCTACAAGACTCGCGAGGACGATGACGTCCTCGCCCTCGACGAGATCGATCTCAAGATCGAACCCGGCAGCTTTGTTGCCGTCGTCGGCCCCAGCGGTTGCGGCAAGAGCACGCTGCTTTCGCTTCTTGCCGGCCTGACACCGGCCTCAACGGGCAGCATCGCCATCGACGGCGACGGTGTCAGCCGGCCGCATCCGAAGACCGGCGTGGTCTTTCAGTCCGATCTTCTGCTCTACTGGCGCACGGTGCTCGAAAACATCCTGCTGCCGATCGAGATCAAGAAGCTCGACGTCGCGAAGTACCGTCCTCGCGCGGAGGAACTTCTGGCCCAAGTCGGACTCAAAGGCTTCGGCAACAAATATCCCTCGGAGCTGTCCGGCGGCATGCGCCAGCGCGTGGCGATCTGCCGAGCGCTTATCCAGGAACCGGGTCTGCTTCTGATGGACGAACCGTTCGGCGCGCTCGACGCGCTGACCCGCGAACAGATGATCATGGACCTGCAGTCGATGTGGCTCCGTTTGCGCAACACGGTGCTGTTCATTACCCATGGCATCGACGAGGCGGTTTTCCTCGCCGACCGCGTGCTGGTGATGTCGCCGCGTCCCGGCCGTGTCGACCTCGACCTCAAGATCGACCTGCCGCGTCCGCGCCAGTGGAGCAAGACCCATGAGGACAAGGACTATCACGGCTATGTCCGGCAGATCCGCGCGATCTTCGAGGCCAAGGGCATCCTCGTCGCCCACTAGGCCAGCAGCCTGAAAATCGGCATCGATTTTTCGGCAAGCATCAAGCCCGTCTTCAAGATGTGCAGCGTTCTTGGCGCCTCCATGTGGACGCGCGGCTCTCTAGTCGGTTCGGCCGATCCGTCAAATCGGCAAATACTGCAGTAACGGCATCAACGCCGCCGGGATTTCCACCCGGCGGACGAACATTTGCGCGGAGACCTCGGATGTCCGGGACGATATTCATACCCAGAGAGCTTGATGCGATTGAGACCCGTGTTGGGGCTTCGCCGGACACGGTGAAACGCCTTGTCGGGCTTGGTTTCGAGGTGGTTGTCGAGACCGGGGCAGGGACCTTGTCGCGCATTCCCGACGCCGATTTTGCGGCGGTCGGTGGCCGGATCGGCAAGGCGTCGGATGCGGCCAAGGCCGATGTCGTGCTGAAAGTGCGCCGTCCCTCGGAGGCCGAGGTCAAGGGCTACAAGCCAGGTGCTGCGGTGCTCGCCACCATGGACCCTTATGGCAACGACGCTGCGGTCGCAGCGATGGCCAAGGCGGGTGTGACGGCGTTTGCCATGGAGTTCATGCCGCGCATCACCCGGGCCCAGGTGATGGACGTGTTGTCGTCGCAGGCCAATTTGGCCGGCTACCAGGCGGTCATCGACGGTGCCGCCGAATATGACCGCGCCTTGCCGATGATGATGACCGCGGCCGGCACGGTGCCGGCAGCCAAGGTGTTCATCATGGGTGTCGGCGTTGCCGGCCTGCAGGCGATCGCCACGGCACGCCGCATGGGTGCGATCGTCACCGCCACCGACGTGCGTCCGGCGGTCAAGGAACAGGTCGCCTCGCTTGGCGCCAAATTCCTCGCCGTCGAGGACGAGGAGTTCAAGGCCGCCGAAACCGCCGGCGGCTACGCCAAGGAGATGTCCAGGGAATACCAGGCCAAGCAGGCGGCATTGACCGCCGAGCACATCGCCAAGCAAGACATCGTCATCACCACCGCTTTGATCCCGGGCCGTCCGGCGCCGAAGCTGGTGTCGGCCCAGATGGTCGCTTCGATGAAGCCGGGTTCGGTGCTTGTCGATCTCGCCGTCGAGCGCGGCGGCAATGTCGAGGGCGCGCAAGCCGGCAAGGTGGTGACCACCGCCAACGGGGTCAAGATCGTCGGCCATCTCAACGTGCCGGGCCGGGTCGCGGCGTCGGCCTCGCTGCTTTATGCCAGGAACCTGTTCGCCTTCCTCGAGACCATGGTCGACAAGGCCTCCAAGCAGATCGCCATCAACCGCGACGACGAGCTGGTCAAGGCAACGATGCTGACCGACGCTGGCCGCGTGGTGCACCCCAACTTCGCCAATGCGGCTGCAGCGGCTGCCGTGGAAAAGCCCAAGCCGATCGTTGCGGGCCACAACCGCGGCGACGACCCGGCAAGCGACGGTGCCGCCAAGGCCGCGCCGAAGAAGGCCGCCAAGGCTGACAAACCGGCGGCTGCCAAATCGGAAAAACCAGCCGCTGCCAAGAAGCCGGCCGCCCAGCCGAAGAAGTCATCTCAGGGAGACGCGTGATGGAAGGTCTTCAAAAAGCCCTCGACCAGCTCGACCAGGCGGTCGCCGCCGTCCGGCTCGGCGTCCAGGATCTCGCCACCAGCCAGGGTGCTGCGGAAGCCGCCGGCAATGCCGCGCATGCGGTTACGGGTGGAGCGATCGACCCGTTCGTGTTCCGCTTCGCCATCTTCGTTCTGGCGATCTTCGTCGGTTATTACGTCGTGTGGTCGGTGACTCCGGCCCTGCACACGCCGTTGATGGCGGTGACCAACGCGATCTCTTCGGTGATCGTTGTCGGTGCGCTGCTGGCCGTCGGCATCGCCGCTTCCGGGCTTGCCACCGGCTTCGGCTTCGTTGCCCTGGTGCTCGCCTCGGTCAACATCTTCGGCGGCTTCCTCGTCACCCAGCGCATGCTGGCGATGTACAAGAAGAAGGACAAGTGACGTGACCATTAACCTCGCTTCCTTCCTCTACCTGGTCTCCGGCATCCTGTTCATCCTGGCGCTGCGCGGCCTGTCGCATCCGACCACGTCCCGCAAGGGCAATACCTACGGCATGATCGGCATGGGCATTGCCATTGTCACCACGCTGGCGCTGGCCAAGCCGTCGGTGACGGGCCTCGGCCTGATCGTGCTTGGCCTGGCCATTGGCGGTGGTGTCGGTGCGGTCACCGCACGGCGCATCGCCATGACCTCGATGCCGCAGCTGGTCGCTGCCTTCCACAGTCTCGTCGGCATGGCCGCGGTGATGGTCGCAGCAGCCGCCGTCTATGCGCCGGAAAGTTTTGGCATCGGCACCGTCGGTGCCATCCACGGCCAGGCGCTTGTCGAGATGAGCCTGGGTGTTGCCATCGGCGCCATCACCTTCACCGGCTCGGTCATCGCCTTCCTCAAGCTCGACGGCCGCATGTCGGGCAAGCCGATCATGCTGCCCGGCCGCCACGTCATCAACGCGGCCCTTGGCATCGCCCTTGTCGTGCTCATCGTCATGCTGGTGACGACCCAGTCGACGACGGTGTTCTGGCTGATCGTGGCGGTGTCCTTGGTGCTCGGCGTGCTGCTGATCGTGCCGATCGGCGGCGCCGACATGCCGGTGGTGGTGTCGATGCTCAACTCCTATTCGGGTTGGGCGGCAGCGGCTCTCGGCTTCACGCTCGGCAACCTGGCGCTGATCATCACCGGCGCTTTGGTCGGCTCCTCGGGTGCGATCTTGTCTTACATCATGTGCAAGGGCATGAACCGTTCGTTCATCTCGGTCATCCTCGGCGGCTTCGGCGGCGAGACGACTGCCGCGGTCGACGACGGCATCCAGCGCACGGTCAAGACAGGCGCCGCCGACGACGCCGCCTATCTGATGATGAACGCCCAGAAGGTCATCATCGTGCCGGGCTACGGCATGGCGGTGGCGCAGGCCCAGCATGCGCTGCGCGAGATGGTCGACAAGCTCAAGGCCAATGGCGTCGAGGTCAAATACGCCATCCATCCGGTCGCCGGCCGCATGCCCGGCCACATGAACGTGCTGCTCGCCGAGGCCAACGTGCCTTATGACGAGGTGTTCGAGCTCGAAGACATCAACTCCGAGTTCGCCCAGGCCGACGTCGCTTACGTCATCGGCGCCAACGACGTCACCAACCCGTCGGCGCGCGACGACAAGAACAGCCCGATCTACGGCATGCCGATCCTCGACGTCGACAAGGCGCGCACCTGCCTGTTCGTCAAGCGCTCGCTCGGATCGGGTTATGCCGGCATCGACAACACGCTGTTTTACAAGGACGGCACCATGATGCTGCTCGGCGATGCCAAGAAGATGACCGAAGAGATCGTCAAGGCCATGGATCACTGAGCCAAGGAGCTCAGCCAACCACCACCACGACAAACAAAAGCCCGGTGCAAACCGGGCTTTTTTGTTGCCGTGAACTGGCATGCCTTGTCAGCAATTCGGTCAAACCTACTCGACCGGCCTTTCGTCGGCGATGACCTTGCCGTCGTTGGGCAAGCTGCCGGGCGCCACGATCTCGACGCCACCCTTCATCTTGGTAGCCGCCTGCAACGCGGCCTCGAGTTCGGCCTGCAATCCGTCGCCGGCTGTGCCGGCTTCGGCCTTCAGCGACATCACGTCCTGCTCGGCCTCGCGGCTGACGACGAGGCGAAGCCGGCCGAGCCCTGGAAACCGGCGTCCGATCGCGGCGATCTGGGCGGGATCGACGAACATGCCCTTGACCTTGGTGCGCTGGTCGGCACGGCCCATCCAGCCAGCGAGCCGCATGTTGGTGCGGCCGCAGGTGCTGAGGCCGGGCAGGACACGCGACAGGTCGCCGGTGCCGAAGCGCAGCAATGGATATTCGGGGCTGAGCCGGGTCACGACAACTTCGCCAACCTCGCCGTCGGTGATGGCCTCACCTGTGCCGGGTCGCACGATCTCGACGATCAGCCCCTCATTGACGACAAGGCCCGAGCGCGCCGAAGTCTCATAGGCGGCGACACCGAGTTCGGCCGTCGCGTAGGCCTGATAGGCATCGATGCCGGCGCTGGCGAGCGCCTGCTGCAGCGAGGCCGGGAACGCTGCGCCCGAAACCAGGGCGTGGCGGAAGGGGCTGGCGGCGCCCGTGGCGACCATGCGGTCGAGCAGGATCTTGAGGAAATCCGGCGTGCCGATATAGCCTGATGGCTTCAGCACCGTGATCGCCTCGACCTGCTGGTCGGTGTTGCCGACCCCTGCGGGGATGACCGCGCAGCCAAGCGCATGCGCACCCGATTCCATCATGTGCCCGCCCGGCGTCAGGTGGTAGCTGAAGGCATTGTGGACAATGTCTTCCTTGCGCATCCCGGCTGCGAACAGGGCGCGCGCCGCCCCCCACCAGTCCTCGGCGCGGCCCTCGGGATCGAAGATCGGCCCTGGCGAAACAAGCAGGCGTTTCAGCGCGCCTGATTTGACGGGCGACAAACCGGCGAAAGGCGGGTTCTGGGCCTGGAGAGCCAACAGGTCGCCCTTGCGGATGACAGGAGCCTGCTGCAGCGCCGCACGGTCGATGAGGCTGTCTATGGCAACGCCCTCGAGCTGCTGCCGCAGCGCCGGCGCGCCGGCCTGTGCGCTCTCGAGAAGCGAACGCAGCCGGGCAAAAAGCGCTGCCTCGCGGGCGGCCGGATCCTGGGTTTCCCCGGCATCGTAATGTGCGTTCGTGACCATGGTTCACCTAAGTTCTCGACAATGGGGCTCACGTGTCGGGTGTGACCGCGCCCGGCCCTGCGAATGAGGCGCTTCACGCCAGCCAGCGCTTGCGGCGCTTGTAGCTCTTGACCTCGCGGAACGACTTGCGGCCTTCGCCGCCGATGCCGAGGTAGAATTCCTTGACGTCCTCGTTGTCGCGCAATGAAGCGGCGTCGCCATCCATGACGATGCGGCCGGTTTCCATGATGTAGCCGTAGGTGGCATATTTCAGCGCCATGTTGGTGTTCTGCTCGGCCACCAGGAACGACACGCCTTGCTTATTGTTCAGGTCCTTGACGATCTCGAAGATCTCGTCGACGACCTGCGGCGCCAGCCCCATCGACGGTTCGTCGAGCAGGATCATCTTCGGGCGGCTCATCATCGCGCGGCCGATGGCGCACATCTGCTGCTCGCCGCCGGAGGTGTAGCCGGCCATCGACGACCGGCGCTGCCTCAGCCGGGGGAAATAGTCGTAGATCATGTCCAGGTCGGCGCGGATGGCACGGTTGCCATCGCGCCGCGTGAAGGCACCGGTGAGCAGGTTTTCCTCGATGCTGAGGTGGCCGAAGCAGTGCCGCCCCTCCATCACCTGGATGCAGCCGCGCCGCACCAATTCGTTCGGGCTGAGCCGGTCGACACGGTCACCGTCGAACTCGATCGAGCCCTTGGTCACCTCGCCGCGTTCCGCATGCAGAAGATTTGAGATCGCCTTCAGCGTCGTCGTCTTGCCGGCGCCGTTGGCACCGAGGATGGCGACGATGCCGCCTTGCGGCACATCAAGAGACACGCCCTTGAGGACCAGGATGACGTGATCATAGATCACCTCGATGTTGTTGACCGACAGTATCGGCCGGGCCGGCTCTACCGCTTTGGAAGCATGTTCAGACATCAGCAAGCTCCGGGGCATCGTCCCTTCCCCTGGCGGGGAAGGGACTGGGTTCAGGGTGAGCCTCAGGAGGCGTCGCAAGCCTCGGCACGAGCCGGCCACGGCGCGTTCTTCTCGGCATAGGCCTTGGCGTCGGCATCGAGCAGCGGACCGACCTTGTCGCTCAGCGGCGCGATGTAGTCGGACACCTTCTCGTAGGTGGTGCCGTTCCAGCTCTGGACGAAGGTCGAGAAGTGACCGTTGTGGTCGGCACAGGAAAGCTTGACCGCGCCGGTGAAGCCTTCGAGGCCGATTTCCTTCAGCCGTGCCTCGTCGATGTTGAGGCCTTCCAGCCCACGGCGGACGTCCTCGCCGGTGACGACCTTGTTGCCGGTGATTTCCTGGGCCTTGCGGATCGCCTCGGCAATCAGCATCGAGTTGTAGATGCCGCGGTTGTAGAGGACCTGGCCGACCTTGTCCTTGCCCGAGACCTGGCTCTTGCCGGCGTCGACGACGTGCTTCTGGATGTCGGCGAGAAGCGGGAAATCGGCGCCCACGGCATGCCAGTTCAGCGTCTTGAAGCCCTTGGCACCGTCGCCGGCGCCCTTGGCGTCATCCTCGCTCGGCCACCAGATCGAGATGAACTTCTCCATCGGGTAGTTGGTCTTCACCGCTTCCTTGACGGCGGTGGCGTTCAGCGCGCCCCAGCCATAGAGGATCATGTAGTCAGGCTTGTCACGCCGCACGCTCAGCCACTGCGACGACTGGTTCTGCATGTCGGCTGCGGCCACCGGGTAGAGCTTGGCTTCGAAGCCGAGTTCCTGCGACAGCTGCGCGATCAGCGGCAGCGGTTCGCGGCCGAAGCTGGCGTCGAGATAGATGTAGCCGATCTTCTTGCCCTTGAGCTTCTCGATGCCACCGCCTTCCTGGGTGGCGATGTATTGCAGGATCTGGGTGAAGCCGTCCCAGTAGGTCGCCGGCGGGTTGAAGATCCAGGGGAAGGTGTCGCCCTTGGCCGAGGCCGACAGGCCGTAGGCCATCGATAGCACCGGGATCTTGTCCACCGCAGCCTTGGGGATCAGCGGCAAGGTGATGCCGGTCGACCACGGATTGACGATCACCGGCTTCTTGGGCTTCACGGACTCGTAGCATTCGAGGCCCTTCTTGGTGTCGTAGCCGGTCTCGCATTCCTCGACAATCAGCTTGACGCCGCCGATGCCGCCGTCGCGCTCGTTGAGAAGCGTCAGGTAGTCGTGCATGCCGTTGGCGATTGGCGTGCCGGAGCCGGCGAACGGACCGGTGCGATAGGTGAACAGCGGCACGTAGATCGAGTCCTCGGCCTGCGCGTCATGGACGGCCGGCAAGGTCAGCGATGCTGCTGCAGAAAGTGCGTACAACCAGTTCTTGAGCGACATTTCCTTCTCCTCCCTACTTGTTTGCATTTCCGTCTTGTGGGCAGCCCCTAGTAAGGGAAGGGCCACACACGAAGCTTCTGCTTGGCGATCTGCCAGAGCCGCGCCAGGCCGTGCGGTTCGACGATCAGGAAAAAGATGATGAGCGCGCCGACGATCAGATAGGTCAGGTGCTCCACCGTCGCAGCAGCGATCGGCAGGCCAAGCGCCTCGGGCAGGCCACGAATGACGATCGGCAGGATGTGGATCAGCGCGGCGCCGAAGAAGCTGCCGACCATCGAACCCAGGCCACCGATAATGACCATGAACAGCAGCAGGAACGACAGCTTGATGTCGAAGGCCGACGGCTCCGCGGCGCCGAGCCAGAGGAAGACCATCAAGGCGCCTGAAACGCCGCAGTAGAACGAAGATACCGCAAAGGCCAGCAGCTTGGCCGGTAGCAGGCGGATGCCCATCAACTGCGCTGCGATGTCCATGTCGCGCACCGCCATCCAGGTGCGGCCGACCCTGCCATGGACGATGTTCGAGGCAAGCAGCGTCATGACCACGACGATGACCAGCACGACAAGATAGCGCATTACGGGTGTGGCGGATGGGCCGGTGATGGCAATGCCGAACAGCGTCCGCGCCGGCACTTCGATGGCCCCTGACGGATTGTCGTTGTAGAGCCAGCTGATGCGTACGAAACACCATTGCAGGAAGAACTGCGCGGCAAGCGTTGCGACCGCCAGGTAAAAGCCCTTGATGCGCAGCGAGGGCAGGCCGAACAGCACACCGACACCTGCCGCAAAGAAGCCCGAGCAGAGGATCCAGACCAGGATGTTGACGCCTGGAAAGATGGTCGAAAGCTTGTAGGCCGCATAAGCGCCGACACCCATGAAGGCAGCCGAACCGAGCGACAACAGCCCGGTGTAACCGACTAGGATGTTGAGCCCGATCGCGCCGAGCGACAGGATCAGGAACGGCACCATCACCGAGCCAAGCAGAAATTCGTTGCCGAACAGCGGCACGACGACGAAGGCAACGATCAAGATGGCGGCCAGGCCGAGCCGGTCCTGCAGGATCGGGAACACCGCCTGGTCGGCCGCGTAGCTTTGCTTGAACTGGCCCGTCTCGCGATAGAACATGGTGTCAGATCCGCTCGATTATCTTGTCGCCGAACAGGCCCTGAGGCCGGTACAGCAGGAACAGCAGGGCGATCGCATAGGCAAACCAGCTCTCGATGCCGCCACCGAGCAGAGGGCCCCAGTAGAACTCGCCGAGCTTTTCGCCGATGCCGATGATCAGCCCGCCGACGATCGCCCCGGGCACGGAGGTCAAGCCGCCGAGAACCAGCACCGGCAGCGCCTTCAGCGCCACGATCTCGAGCGCGAAGGAGACATCTGAGCGGGCGCCCCACATGATGCCCGTCACCAACGCCACCAGCCCAGCGGCGAACCACACGATGACCCAGATCTGGTTGAGCGAAATGCCGACCGAAAGAGCCGCCTTGTGGCTGTCGGCCACGGCACGAAGGGCCCGACCGATGCGGGTTTTCTGGAAGAACAGGCCGAGCCCGACGATCATCGCCGAGGCGATGACGGCGGCGGCGATGTCGATCTTCTGGAAGCTGACGAGCCCGCCCAGCATCTCGACATCGATCGAGCCGCTCGGCAGGAACAGTTCGCTGGCGATCATCTGCTTGGGGTCGCCGCCGAACACCATCTCGCCGAAGCCGATCAGCATATAGGTGATGCCAAACGTTGCCATGAACAGGATGATGTCGGGCTGGTTGACCAGCGGGCGCAGCACGACGCGCTCGACCAGCATTGCCAGCACGAACATGACGCCCGCGGTCAAAGCAAGCGCGACGAAGGCAGCGGTGTGGCCGGAGAAGCCGGCGGCCGAAAACTTTTCGTAGAAGCCGACGAGCGTGAGCGCCGAAAACACCACCATGATGCCCTGGGCGAAGTTGAACACGCCCGACGCCTTGAAGATCAGCACGAAGCCAAGCGCGATCAGCGCGTAGAGCACGCCCGAGACCAGCCCCTCCCACAGGGTCTGGACCAGCAGGTCGGGCATCTGCGCCATCTGCACAAAGGGGTCGATGAAGATGTTGTACAGCATCGATCCCTCCTCAGCCGGGCCGGCGCACGGCACGTGCCGGCTGGCATGTTGCGCTGACTGCTGCGCGTCTCGTGTTCATGCGCAATGTTCCTCCTCCACCAGACACCGGCATGGCTAATGCCCCACGCCGAGATAGGCTTCGATGACCTTGGGATCCGCCTTGACCACCTCTGGCGTGCCGTCGGCGATCTTGTGCCCGTATTCGAGAACCACCACGCGGTCGGACAAGTCCATGACCACGCCCATGTCATGCTCGATGAGGGCGATCGTGGTGCCGAAATGCTTGTTGAGATCGAGGATGTAGCGGCACATGTCCTCCTTCTCCTCGATGTTCATCCCGGCCATCGGCTCGTCGAGCAGCAAAAGCTCCGGCTCCATCGCCAGCGCGCGGCCAAGCTCGACGCGCTTCTGCAGGCCGTAGGGCAGCTTGCCGACCGGCGTCTTGCGGATCGCCTCGATCTGCAGGAAGTCGATGATGTCCTCGACCACGCGGCGGTGCTCGATCTCCTCGCGCATTGCCGGTCCATAGCGCAGCATCTGCCAGAAGAGCCCGCGGTGCATCTTCAGCGTGCGGCCGACCATGATGTTGTCGAGTGTGGTCATGCCCTTGAACAGCGCCACGTTCTGGAAGGTGCGGGCGATGCCTTGGCTCGCGGCCTGGTAGGGCCGCATGCGCGGGCGGGTCTTGCCCTTGTAGGTGATGCGGCCGTGCTGGGGATGGTAGAAGCCGTTGACCACGTTCAGCATCGAGGTCTTGCCGGCGCCGTTGGGACCGATGATGGCGCGGATTTCGCCCTTGCGGATGTCGAAGGAGACGTCGGTGATGGCCTTCACGCCGCCGAAGGACAACGACACGCCATCAACCGCTAGCAGTGTTTCCGATGCGGCGTTCATGCGGCGACCCCGAGTTTGCGCGCTTCGGTCACCTGCGCATCGGCGATGCGGACCCTGGCCGATATCACGCCCTTGCGGCCGTCCTCGAAGGTCACCTCGGTCGAGATGTCGGCAGCCTCGGCGCCGTTGTAGAGCGCATCGACGAGCGGTTTGTAGCGTTCGGCGATGAAGCCGCGCCGGACCTTCTGCGTGCGCGTCATCTCGCCATCGTCGGCGTCGAGTTCCTTGTGCAGGATCAGGAAGCGCTTGATCTGCGCCGCCGCCATGCGCGGCTCGGCGGCGAGCGCCCGGTTCACCTCGGCGACATGCTCGGTGAACATCGCATAGACTTCGGGCCGCTGCGCAAGTTCCTGGTAGGAGCCATAGGCGATGTTCTTGCGTTCCGCCCAGTTACCGACCGCAGTCAGGTCGATGTTGAGCATGACGGTGGCAAAGTCGCGGTCCTGCCCGAAGGCCACCGCCTCCTTGATGTTGGGAAAGAACTTCAGCTTGTTTTCGATGTATTTTGGCGCGAACAGGGCGCCCGAGCTCAGCTTGCCGACATCCTTGGCCCGGTCGATGATCGTCAGGTGGCCGTCAGGATCGAAGAAACCGGCGTCGCCAGTCTTCACATAACCGTCCGCCGTGACCGTCTCGGCCGTCCGTTCCGCGTCCTTGTAGTAGCCGACGAACTGGCCAGGCGAGCGATACAGCACCTCGCCATCGTCCGAAATGCGGATGTCGACATTGGGCGTCGCTGGCCCCACCGTGCCGGCGCGGATCTGCCCGTCCGGCTGCGCGGTGACATAGAGGAAGGCTTCGGTCTGGCCGTAGAGCTGTTTCAGGTTGAGCCCGAGCGACCGGTAGAAGGAAAACAGATCCGGTCCGATGGCTTCGCCGGCAGTGTAAGCGACGCGAATGCGGGAGAAGCCAAGGACGTTCTTCAGTGGCGCATAGACCAGCAGGTTTCCGATCGCGTAGCCGATGCGGGCGCCAATCGGGACCTTCTTGCCGTCGAGGATCTTTTCGCCCCAGCGCCTGGCAATGCCGATGAAGTAATTGAACATTGAGCGCTTGAGCGCACCGGCATCCTCCATGCGGATTGTAATGCGTGTCAGCAGCGTTTCGAACACGCGCGGCGGCGCGAAATAGAAGCTCGGGCCGATCTCCTGGGTATCGGCCTCGGCCGTCTCGCGGCTTTCGGGGCAGGCGATGCAGAAACCTGCGACCAGCGACTGCGCATAGTTGAGATAGTGGTCGCCGACCCAGGCGAGCGGCAGATAGGCGAGCACTTCGTCGCGATCGGTCAACTTGTCGAAGGTGACGGTATCGCGTGCTGCGGCAATCGAACCGCCAGCGGACAACAGAACGCCCTTGGATCGGCCTGTCGTACCCGAGGTGTAAAGGATGATCGAGATGTCGCTGGCCTGGCCCCGGTCGCGCTCGGCATCGATGGCGGCGGCCACGATGCCATCCGACGCCAATCGTGCACGCCCCCGCTCGATGATGTCGCTGATGGCATGGAGCCGGCTGTGGTCGTAGTCGCGCAAGCCGCGCGGTTCGTCATAGAGCACGGTGCGAAGTTTTCGGCACGCGGTCCTGGATGGAGATCAGCTTGTCGACCTGCTCCTGGTCCTGCACTGCGGCAAAGGCAACGTCGGCATGGTCGAGCACATAGGCCATCTCATCTGCGACAGCGTCGGCATAGACAGGAACGGGGATTGCTCCGAGCCATTGCGCAGCGAGGATTGTCCAGTACATCGCCGGGCGGTTCGCGCCGATGACGGCGATGGTCGCGCCGCGCTCCAGCCCCATCTGCCGCAAGCCGTCGGCGTAGGCTCGGATGGTCGAGGCCAGTTCGCCCCAGTTCCATGTCCGCCAGATGCCGAGGTCCTTGTGGCGCATCGCTGGGCGGTCCGGCCGCACCCGTGCATGCTCGCACAAAAGCTTGGCAAACGTATCGAGCCCTGCGGTCTCGCTTGCTTGTGCCAAAGGCACGCCTCCCGTTCGTTCCCTCGTAGGTCGCCGGGTGTTCCCGGTCGTTGGATCGAAGCTCGCAACCTTGGCAGGCTTTTTCAAGGGCTGGCTTGACAGACAGGGTGCCAATGTTCAGTCTTGGCTACCGGCCTTGTGTGCCTGCGGCGAAAAAATTCTCCTAACGTATTGAATTCATTGATTTCGGACGCTGTACCCTAGCGTGCGGGACGTGCTATTCGCCGTAGCTGCGCAGCTTTTCCAGATCCAGGATTGTCACGCCACCGCCCTCGTTGCGGAGCAAGCCGGCCTTTTCCAGTTCTTGCAGGATTCGGTTGGCGACAGGCCGCGACACGCCAGCCAGCAGGCCGATCTCCTCCTGGCTGATGTCGATGTGCGAGCCGACAAAGGGACTGATCACCGGGTTGAACAGCGATGCCAGGCTGCGCGCCACCTTGCCGGTCGAGTCGAGCGTGCGATCATGCTCGACCTGCGCGATGAACTGCCCGAGCCGCTCATTGATGAGCCGCACCAGCAGCCGGTCGAACGCGACGCTGTTTTCGAAGAGCCAGAAAAATGTTGATCGGTTGAGAAGCGCCACCTGCGTGCGGCGCAGGGCAAGGACGTCATACTGGCGCGGCTCGCCCTTGAGCAGCGAGCCCTCGCCGAACCAGCAGCTCGGCGGCAGGCCGGCATAAGTAACGGCCTTGCCCGAGGTGGTGATCGAACCCAGCCGCAGCAGGCCGCTGACCACGCCGATCCAGTTGTCGATGCGATCGCCGCGATGGATAAAATAGGTTCCCGGCTCAAGGATGCGCAGCATGATGCCGCGACGCGCACGCTCACGCTCATCCTCCGGCAGTTCCCGCGCCCAGAATACCGACGACAGAAATTGCTCCGGGCTTATCACGCGCGCTCCTGCCTACTCCCACAACCGAAGTGCGTACCATGCCTTGGTCGCGGTAGTCACGCTGCGGATTGTTCTCACTTGCAGCAGGTAGCATGCCAAGCTGGCGCAGATGTTGCGCCGACGGGCTGGTGTACCTTCGCCGATCTGTGAACAAATGTCAGACAGCCATTCTAGGCCCTTCGGCGGGCGGTAGCGGCAACTGGCGGATGCCCTTGGGGCAGGCTGCTTGGGGACTATGGGTGGTGCACACACCCGCGCGTATGACTTTCGATTACGCGGATGCGACATTCATCAAAATTGATAATATGATTGATATAGACATCTCATAATTTCCATATTATGAGAATGGAATGGAAATGCAGAGCAACCCCATCATGAAAGACGCGGCCGCCCATTCAAGCCGGACCGAGCTGCGCGTGCTCGTGCTGTTCCATTCCTGGAGCGGCAACACGCATTGCCTGGCAGAGGCTGTTGCCGCCGGAGCGGCCCTCGCGCCGGAGGTCAGGGTCGAGCTGCGACGGGTGCCCGAGCTGCGGGACGAGCACGCGCTTTTGCAGGATCAGCGCATTGGCGCCAAGTTCGCGGTCATACAGAGTTGCCCTGTGGCGACCGCGGACGATGTAATCGGTGCCGACGTACTGGTGCTCGGTTGCCCGACACGGATGGGAACCATGTCGGCGGAAATGAAATGCTTCATCGACGGGCTGAGCACGCTGTGGCGGGCAGGGGCCTTCGAAGACAAGGTTGGCGCTGCCTTCACCACGGCGTCGACGCCGCATGGCGGCCACGAGATGACCCTGATGTCGCTTGCCGTGGCGATGACGCATCTGGGCATGGTGATGGCCTCGCCGGGTTACACGGCAGCGATATTTGAAGATGCTGGCTCGCCCTATGGCGCCACTGCGACCTCGAAGGTCCAGGGCGTGCGGGTGCGGCCAACGGAGGCGGACCTGGTTGCGGCCAGGGCACTGGGCAGGCGCGCGGCGCGCGTCGGTCAATTGCTCCAGCGCGGCAGGGATGCCGAAAAAGTTCTCAGCTAAAGGAGGAAACAAACGTGTCTACAACTGAGATCGGCCTACAGAACAGGACCATGGCGCCCGGCGAACGGGACAAGAGCGCCGAAAATGCATTCGGCCTCAGCGGGGTCGATCACTTCGCGCTGCCGACGCGGGACATTGTGGTGATGGAGCGATTCGTACGCGAAGTGCTCGGTGGCGTCCCCTATTATTATGCCGGCTTCGACGAGACCGACCGCAACATGGGTCGTGTTCCCCACATCTTCATCCGCGTCGGTGACGTGCTGTTCCAGTGCACGGAAGTGCCGGAAGGCGAGATGACCGTCAGCAAGGACGACGAGAACATTGCGCCGCACGTTGCGTTCAAGGTCACGGCAAAGGCTCTTGAGGCCAATTTCGAGCGCCTGAAAAAGATCATCCCGGTGTCTGGCCCCTACCGCCACCGCGGCATCGACTGCACGACCTTCTACTTCATGACCCCGGAAGGCCATAAGCTCGAGATCTGCACCTGGGAGCCCTATCCCGAGGACAAGTCGCTGATGATGGGCGCGCCTGGCGTCGGCATCATGAAGTGGAGCGACCTCGTCCACGACTGGCCGAACGTGCCGGGCACGTCTGCCTGACACTCGTCCCGCTCCACCGCACCAGGTCAAAATTAGCAGAGGTTACCTTGATCATTCTCGACGACGACCATCCGGTCGAATTCAAGATGCTGACGCCGGGCTTCAACTGGCTGCGGCTGGGCGCGGTGCTGGCGCATGCGCTGAACGGCTATCACAGCCCGCTGCCCAAGGGGTCGACGATCTCGACCCACACCAAGCATGCCGGCCAGATGTGCTTCGAGGGCCCCGAACTGGTCCATCGCGGCGTCTATCACACCGGCATGTCCTCGCCGCCGTGGCTGGTAAAAGCGATCAGTGAAGGCAAGGTCGCTTCCAATCATGAGCTTGATCTCGTGGCGTTGGCCGTGCTGCCGCACCACGACGTTTCGACGATGATGGTGCGCAAGGATCTGGGCATCACGCGGATCGAGGATATCCGTGACCGCAAGATCCCGCTGCGCGTCGGCATCCCGCCGCGCGGCATGGATCACCCCGGTGGCTGGATCATCGACAAGGTGCTGGAGGAATACGGCTTCTGCCTTGCCGACATCGAGTCCTGGGGCGGCCAGGTGATCGATTCCGACCGCGCGCCGATCGAGGCGCTGGCGGTGCATGTCAAGCAGAAGAGCCGCATCCAAAAGCTGCGCGACGGCGAGCTCGACGCGATCTTCGACGAGGCGATCATGACCAAGCCGTGGAAGGACATGACCGACGCCGTCGACATGCAGTTCCTTTCGATCGACGAAGCGGTCCTGAAACGTCTCGAAACCAAATACGGCGCCAAGCCGGCCACCTTGCCGGCCGGGAAGTTCCGCCTCCAGGACCAGGATGTGGCCTGCGTCGACTTCAGCGGCTGGTGCCTGTATTGCCGCCGCGACCTGCCCGAACGTTATGCCTATCTCGTCACCCAGGCGATCGTGCAGCATGCCTCGGAAGTCGAGGGCATGTATCCCGGCCCATTCAGCCCGCTGACCTCGCCGATCAGTGCGCAGGTGCTGTGCAGCGAAACGGCGCTGCCGTTCCATGCCGGCGCCATTCGCTTCTACGAGGAGCAGGGGGCCAGGATCGGCGGCTAGCCGCCGATCACGATGCCGCGGTGGAGACCGCGGCAATCAACCGTGGAGGAATGATGCGATGAGCACGCACGTAGAGGACGGGCGCTCGATACCGGCATGCGATCAGGCAGTGACGCTGTCCGGCGGGCCGCTGTCGCATGTCCGGGTGGTCGAGCTTGGCTCGTTCATCGCCGGTCCATTCTGCGGGCAGCTGCTCGCCGACATGGGGGCAGAGGTGATCAAGGTCGAACCGCCGATTGTCGGCGACGCGATGCGCCAGTGGGGTGCGGTCAAGGCCACCAACGGACGTTCGCTGTGGTGGCCGGTCATCGGCCGCAACAAGCGCTCCATCACGCTCGACCTGCGCAAGCCGGAAGCCCAGAAGATCGTTCGCGAACTCACCCGCGAGGCAGACGTGCTGATCGAGAATTTCCGCCCAGGTACGCTGGAACGCTGGGGCCTCGCGCCAGAAACGCTGCGGCAGGACAACGACAAGCTCATCATTGCCCGTGTGTCGGGTTTCGGCCAGACCGGCCCCTATAGTGACAAGGCCGGCTTCGGCGCCATCGCCGAGGCGGCAAGCGGCCTCAGGAGCCTCACCGGCCACCCCGACAGGATGCCGACGCGCGTCGGCATTTCGATCGGTGACTCGCTCGCCGGTCTCTACGCCACGATCGGCGTGCTGGCTGCGCTTGTTGCCCGACCTGGCAGACAAGGCAAAGGGCAGGACGTCGACGTCTCGATTGCAGAGAGCGTGCTCGGCGTTCTCGAAAGCGTCATCTCCGAATTCGCCGAAACTGGTTCGATCCGCCAGCGCACCGGTCCGATCCTTCCCGGCATCGCCCCATCGAACCTCTATCCGACCGCGGATGGTCAGCCGGTGCTGATTGCCGCAAACGCCGACGGCCTGTTCCGGGAACTGGTCATGGCCATGGATGCGGCGGAGCTCGCCATCGACGAACGATTTTGCAGTCATGCGGCGCGCGGCAGATACCAGCATGAACTCGATGAGATCATTGCTGCCTGGACGGCGACCAAGACGCTGCCTGAATTGCTGCGGCTGATGGACGAGCATGGCATTCCAGCCGGGCCGGTCAACGATGCGCGGGCCGTGGCTGCCGATCCGCATTTCAGGGCCCGCGAGGCGGTGCTTGAAGTGGCGGATGCGACGCTCGGCAGCGTGACTATGCAAGGGGTCTTTCCCAAGCTTTCGGCAACGCCGGGTCGTATCCGCTGGACCGGCCCGGAGCTTGGTGCCGACACCGACGACATCCTGTCCCGCCGGCTCGGCTACAGCGCCGAACAGGTCGCGCGGCTGCGGCAGGACGGGGTGGCATGACCGGCATTCATCGCGCCTCTGGCGGGGCGCTGGCCCAGTCGGTCAGGATCGTGGAGGTCGGGCCGCGCGACGGTCTCCAGAACGAGAAGGGCATCGTGCCCCTGGCAGCCAAGCTGGCTCTGATCGAGGGGCTTGTCGCCGCCGGCCTGCAGACGATCGAGGCCGGCAGCTTCGTGGCGCCCCGCTGGGTGCCGCAAATGGCCGGCACCGATCGCGTCGTTGCCCATTTTCGCGCCGGCGCGGGTGTCGAGATGCCGGTGCTGGTGCCGAACCTTCGAGGCCTGGAATTGGCCAAGGCTGCCGGTGCGCGCACTGTCGCCGTCTTTGCGGCGGCGACCGAAAGCTTTGCGCGTGCCAACCTCAATGCCTCGCGCCAGGACAGTCTTGCCCGTTTCGCTGACGTGGCAGCAGGCGCGCGCGCCTACGGGATGCGGGTACGAGGTTATGTCTCCTGCGCCGTGCACTGCCCGTATGAGGGCTGGGTCGAGCCCGGCGTGGCAGCCGAGCTTGCCGCCAGCCTGGCCGACATGGGCTGCTACGAGGTTTCCATGTGCGACACGACAGGTGCCGCGTCGCCTGGGCGGGCCGAGGCGATGGCGAAGGCCGCGATCACGGCCATTCCGATGGAACAGGTGGCCGTTCATTTCCACGATACGTTCGGCCAGGCTCTGGTCAACACGCTGACATGTCTCGAACTTGGCGTCTCGGTGGTGGACAGTTCGGTCTCCGGCCTTGGTGGATGTCCGTATTCGCCGGGTGCTGCCGGCAATCTGGCGACCGAAGACCTTGTCTACATGCTGGAAGGGCTTGGCATCGCAACCGGTATCGACCTGGATGCACTGGCTGCGGCCGGCCGGCAGATCTCCGATGTGCTGGGCCGTAGGCCGGCCAGCCGCGCGGCTTTGGCGCTGGCTGCGCGCGGCCCAGCGAACGCGCCACGCAAAGACCATCTCTCCAACTGAAAGCGACACGATGATGATGGTAACCACCGCCGACCTCTATGATCATTACCACCAGACCCTGCACGTATGCGAACTGCAGTTTCGCAGCTTCGGCCGTCGCAAGCGCTTCTTCGGCCAATGCGCGACGGTGTGGACGCATGAGGACCATTTGCCGGTCCTGAATGCGCTGAAGACCGACGGCGGCGGCAAGGTGCTGGTCGTCGATGGTGGCGGCTCGCTGAAAGTCGGCGTGATGGGCGACCGCATCGCCGG
Source organism: Aminobacter sp. UC22_36 (assembly GCF_044056035.1). Lineage (NCBI taxonomy): Bacteria > Pseudomonadati > Pseudomonadota > Alphaproteobacteria > Hyphomicrobiales > Phyllobacteriaceae > Aminobacter > Aminobacter sp. UC22_36. Next base: position 269,784 of record NZ_CP171995.1, on the reverse strand, counting down.
TGTCGCCGTCGAAAACAACTGGGCCGGCGTGGTGATCTATGGCGCCGTGCGCGATACATCAGCCATCAACCAGCTCGACATCGGCGTCAAGGCCCTGGGGGCGACAGCGCGGCGCGGTTGGAGCCCAGTTTCGGGTGTCGGCAATGGCGTTATCAATTTCGGCGGGGCGTTGTTCAGCCCGGGTCAGTGGGTCTATGCCGACGAGGACTGCGTCCTGGTCAGTCCAAATGAACTCGACTTCGAACTCGCAAGCCAGACAGCCGCGCCGATAGCGGCGCTTGAAGCGGCGGCAGGCTACAAATGAGCAGAGTTCGAGGCGGCGGTAACCTCGCAGCCCGGCTTTCGGAGTGAAACCCGTGTTCACGCTGGACCACCTGCATTGCTGGAGCCCGAACCCGGAGGCAGCCGCCCAGGCCTATGTCGATATGTTCGCCGCCGAGCGGGTCGCTGAAATCAACACCGCAAACGGTCTGCGCGTTGTCGTCAGGCTGGCAGGACAGCTTATCTACATAGAGCAGGCGCGGCCCGGCGAGGTCGCGTCCAGTCGCATCGGGCTTGAACATTTTGCGCTTGCGACGGACGCCTTCGATGCCGTGATTGCCGATCTGCGCCGCAAGCAAGTCCGCTTTCTCGTTGAGCCCAAGCAGGCTCGACCCGGCGTGCGGATTGCATTCGTCGAGGTGCCGGACGGCGGGCGGGTGGAGCTTGTCGAAAGCGCCTGATATGCGCGTGCTGCAATGCAGAAGTCGTAATGATGCGGCGCAACAATTGTAAAGAAAATACCATAATTTGATAATTTTGTATTGACTTGCAGCAAAATTACCTAATTATGAGAAATGTGGAAAGTTCACCGGGCCGGCAAACGCCATCGTCCAGAAGTGATACATCAAGGGGAAACGCTATGAACCGTCGCATATTTCTGGGCAGCTCCGCCGTACTCGCCGTCTCGCTGCTCGCTCACAAAGGCAGTGTGTTGGCCCAGGCCATGGGAACTGATCCCGACCCTGCGCCGATCGGTCTGAAAACTGTCGAGGCCATTTACAAGAGCGCGAACGGCAACGTGGTCGCGATGGATTCGCTGCTCTACATCTACGACAAGAGCATCACCTCCAACGATGTGGTCATCGCTGGCTCATATTGTGGTGCCGCCAATCTGCCGCATGCAATCAAGACCGGCGTGAAGGCGATGATCGCGCACAACGCCGGCATAGGTAAGGAGGACGCCGGCATCGGTGCTCTGTATCTTGGCGAGAAGCATGATTTCCCGGTCGCCGCGGTGGAGTGCATGTCGGCTTCGATCTCGAATGGCCGCTCGATGGCCGCCGGCATCATCAGCCACGCAAACGCCCAGGCGCTGGCGCTCGGCGTAAAGCCCGGCCAAAACGTGACCGAGGCCGCCAAGCTGTTGCTTGCCGCCGCGCCCGGCAAGCCAAGCGATGTTGCCGTGCCGTTCGACAAGAAGGTGTTCGAGAAGGGCAGTGTTGGCGGCAGCCGCATCTTTGCTTCTTCCGCGCTGACCAACCTTCGGCCGGAGGATGACCATACCAATGACGTTATCGCCTGGGGCGCGCATTCCGGCGCCATAGCTGCCGATCTGGTGAAGAAGTGGAAGGTCAAGGGCTGGGTCGGCAACGACGCCGGCATGGCCAAGAACCACACCGGGATTGGTGGCCTGCCAGCGTGCAACGCCATCGGCGTCGCTGCTGCCGCCGTGTCGACGATGTCGGCGCGGATCGGCGACGGCCTCAGCACTTATGAAGACGGCATCATCTCGGCGTTCAATGATCTCGCCGGCAAGAAGGGCGTACGCGAAGGCATGAAGGCGTCCGAGGCGCTTCAATTGCTTGCCGCATAAATTTGCAATCACGAGGCCGGACGTGTCGTCCGGCCTCGACGGTCAGTTCAATTCCAACTGAGGAGCATGTGCCATGCGAACCGAGGATTTCGACTACAACCACGCGGGGCGGAGTTTCGGCGCATATGCTGCCTTTGACGAGGCACAGACCGGCAAGCGGCCGGGCGTTCTGGTGATCCACGATTTGTGGGGCCTGGGTGAACAGCCCAAGGAGCGGGTACGTCGGCTGGCCGAACTCGGTTATGTCGGGCTTGCCATCGATCTTTTCGGCGACAGGTTCCAGCCCAAGGCATTGACAGAGGCGTTGCCCATCGTCGGCGAGATGCGTGCAAACTCTCGCAGTTTCCGCGACCGTCTGCGCGCCGGCCTCGAGCAGCTTGCCAGCCATCCTAAGGTCGATCCCTCGCGGTTGGGAGCGATCGGCTTCTGCCTCGGCGGCATTGCCGTGCTGGAGCTTGCCCGCGACAGCGCCGACCTCAATGGCGTGGTCTGCTTCCACGGCAATCTTGATGCCGTCGAGCCGGCGCAAGAGGGTGCGGTCAAGGCCAAGGTGCTCGTCTGCACCGGCGGCGGCGATGGCATCGTGCCCGATACCCAGATCTCGGCCTTCCAGGACGAGATGCGCAATGCTGGCGCCGACTGGCAGGTCAATGTCTATGGCGGGGCCGAGCACAGCTTCACCAACATCTATGCCGACCGGGCGGGCATTCCCGGTGTCAGCTATCACGAAAAGGCCGACCGCCGTTCGTGGGAGGCGATGCGCAGCTTCTTTGCCGAGGCTTTCGCCAAGTAATCGACCATAGCGATCGCCGCTTACGGGCGGCGACCATCCCACATTACACAGCCGCCGCTTCTGAAACTTTCAAAATGCCTCGCAGTGGCGGCCTGCCGGGCAATTGCTCCAGCCCGGATATCAGCCATGCTTGTCGAACAGACCAGGCCTGTGCGCGCCGTTGCACGCGCGCCGATACCATGGCGCGCGGTTGCGCTTCTGTCGCTTGCCGCTTTTGCGAGCGCCGCGTCCATTCGTGTCGCCGACCCGCTTTTGCCGGCAATCGGTGGGGAGTTCGGCGTGACCACTGGTGTAGCCGCCAATGTGGTGATCGCGTTCTCGATCACCTACGGCATGTTTCAGCTCGTCGGCGGCCTGATCGGCGATCGCTTCGGCAAATTCCGGACCGCCACCGTTGCCACGCTGCTATCGGGCTTTGGGGCACTGCTGTGCGTTTACGCCGTGTCGATCGACGCACTGACCCTTGCCCGCCTGGCATCGGGTGCGACGGCCGCCGCCATCATGCCGATGGCGCTGGCCTGGATTGGCGATGCCGTCGATTTCGAGCAGCGCCAGAACGTGCTCGCCCGCTTTCTGCCGGGACAGATCCTCGGCGTCGTCTTCGGCCAGGCCATCGGCGGCGTGCTTGGAGAGTTCATGGGTTGGCGCAGCGTTTTCCTCGTTATCGCCTGCCTGCAATTCACGGTCGGCGCGGTGATGCTGTTCGAGTTGTGGCTGCGGCGAAAATCCGAGGCCAAAGCCAACACGGAGAAACTCGGCCCGGTCGCCCTCTTCCGGCGCATGGGTGGGCTGCTTCGCGACCGCTGGGTGCGGACGGTTCTTGCAGCGGTGTTTGTCGAGGGCTTTGCGGTATTCGGTGCGATGGCCTTCCTGGCGAGCTACTTGCAGCTGGAGTTCGGGCTCAGCGTCGGTGGCGCGGGGCTTGTCGTCGCCGTCTTCGGTCTGGGCGGGCTCGTCTTCTCCGCCAGTTCGCAGCGGCTGCTCGACTGGATGGGGCCAGCGGGATTGGCACGGCGGGGCGGGCTTGTGCTTTCCGTAGCGTTTGGCGTGTTCAGCGTCCTGCCCAGCATCTGGCTCGCCCCGGTGCTGAGCGCGGCAATGGGCCTTGGCTTCTACATGCTGCACAACACGTTGCAGGTCAGCGCCACGCAGATGGCGCCGGAGGCGCGCGGGACTGCAGTGGCGATCTATGCCTCGTCGCTGTTTTTCGGACAGACGGCGGGCGTCGCCGTTGCGGCGATGGTCTTCGACAGATGGGGCGCCGCGCCAATCTTCATCGCCTCGTCCATCATCCTGCCGCTGCTCGCTACCTGGTTCGCAGCAAAGCTCGGCACCAACAGCGACCGTTAGCGCGCTGCGCAAGCGCGCCGCGACAGGCGAAATGTGCCCTGTCTTGCCGAAATTCAGAATAGCACAATAGTCAAAAAATGAGAATTTTAGATTGACATATGATGCTAAATTATCAAAATAGGATCACAGGAGATCGACATGAAGCTTACCACTGTTGAGGCAGGTGCATATCTGCACCACATCCATCTTCGCAGTCCCGATCCGGACGGCCTGGCGCAGTTTTACAGCGACACCATGGACATGCCGGTGCTCGAGCGTGATGGCGACATCATCATCTGCCGTGGTCCGCGCCGTCGGGTCCTGATCAGCAAGGGACCGGCCAAGACGCTGGCGCATTGCGCTTTTGCCTGCCGTGATGCGATCGGGCTGCGCCGGATCCACGAACGTGCGCTCCAGGAAGGGCTCGACCCGCGTACTTTCTCAACGCCGCTGCTTGGTCCTGGCGCTTTCGTCGTACGCGATCCCGACGGCAATCAGGTGGTCTTCGGCCTGGCCAAGGGCGGTGACGAGATCAAGGGTGGCATCACTGGCCCGATCCAGCACCTGACGCTCGCCTCGCAGGATGTGGTCGCTATCGAAAGGTTCTATGCCGGCATGCTGGGTTTTGCGGTCTCGGATCGCGTACTCGGCGACGACGGCGAAGTGATGACCTGCTTCATGCGCTCCAATCATGAGCACCACACGCTGGCTTGCTTCCTGCATCGTGACCGTTCGGGTATCGACCATCACTCCTATGAGGCCGGCGATTTCACGACGATCCGCGACTGGTGCGATCGCTTCGCCGACCGCGAGATCAAGCTGATGTGGGGGCCGGGACGTCATGCTCCGGGCAACAACATCTTCATCTTCATCGTCGATCCGGACGGCAACTGGATCGAAGTTTCGGCGGAGCTTGAGGTCGTCTACGACCGGCCCGTTCGCGAGTGGCCACATGTCGAGCGGACGCTCAACATGTGGGGCGACGGTTTGATGCGGGCCTGAGGAGAGCACCATGCGTTATATGTCTTTTGAAGGCGAGGGCAGGGCGAGCTACGGCATCGCCACCGACTTGGGCATCCACGATCTCGGCGCCCGCATCGGGTCGGTCATTCCGGACCTGAAGTCTTATCTCAGGGCGTCGGAACTGGGGCTCGTGCCTGCGACTGCGGCCGATCTTGCCACCGATTACGCGGTTGGCGACATCGCCTACCTGCCGCCGATCACCGAGCCGGGCAAGGTCATTTGCGTCGGTCTCAATTATGAAGGCCATCGCCTGGAGACGGGTCGGCCGATGCAGACCTATCCGACGCTGTTCGCGCGTTTTGCCGACACGCTGATCGGGCATGGCGTGGCGATCCGCCGGCCGCCGGTTTCCGAAGCGCTCGATTATGAGGGCGAACTGGCGGTGGTCATCGGCCGCAGTGGTTTCCGCATCCCGAGGGGGGAGGCTGCGTCGTTCGTCGCCGGCTACGCCTGCTTTAACGATGCGTCGCTGCGCGACTTCCAGAACCACACGCACCAGTTCATGCCGGGCAAGAACTTCCCCGCCACCGGTGCATTTGGCCCCGACATGGTGACGCCCGATGAAGTCGGTGCGCTCGACGCCCTCAAGATCGAGACCCGTCTCAATGGCGTCGTCGTCCAGCAGGCGAAGCTCGACGAGCTGCTGTTTTCGATCGAGGAACTGATCGCCTATGTCTCGATCTTCACAGCACTTTCGCCTGGTGACGTGCTGGTAACCGGCACGCCCGGTGGCGTCGGTTTCAAGCGCACGCCGCCGCTGTTCATGAAACCTGGCGATGTTGTTGAAGTCGAGATTGATAAAGTCGGCCAATTACGCAATGAAATCGCAGAGGAACTGCCGAAAGGATAGTCATGTCGGGATTGGATCGGTTTGTTGCGGTGCTGTCGCTGTACAGCGAGACCGCTGATGTCTGGTCCGTCCAGGAGATGGCGAACGCCATGGACATGCCCGCGAGCACTGTTTACCGCATCGTTCGGGACCTGGTGAAAGCCTCGTTCCTCGAGCCGGCGACCGGTGCCCGCTACCGTCTGGGTTCGGCCTTTCCGCGCTATGACAGGCTGGCGCGCAAGACCGACCCGGTGGTGCGCACCGGAAGCTCACTGTTGCACGAGATCGTTCTCCAGGCGCGCATACCGTGCGTCGCGCTGCTGTCGCGGTTGTGCAACGACATGGTGATGTGCATCGATCATCAGGCGGCAAAGAATGTCGAATTCAAGTGGAGCCTGTTTGAGCGCGGGCGTCCGATCCCGCTGACAAAGGGGTCGACGTCGAAGGTGATCCTGGCACAGTTGCCAGCGCAGCAGCGCAAGAAGCTGCTCGCCACCAAGGACGGAAACGGTTCTGCTGCTGCGGCCGAACTGAGCCAGAAGAGCGAGCTGTTCACCTTCATCCGCAAGCAGGGCTACCACATCTCATATGGCGAGATCGATCCGACGCTCGTCGCTATCGCAGCCCCCATCTCGGTGCCGGAGATGGGGCTGGCGGCGAGTATCAGCCTGATCCTCGAAGACAAGATCAACCATGAGGATCTGGAACGTCGGCTGGTGCTTTTGCTGGTGTCGTCGGCAAGTCTGCTGACTGAACAACTGCGACGCTCGGAAGTGACCGACATCATCGGTCAGAGCGCGGCGGGATAAGCTGCGCGCGTAACAATACAAGACCGCAAAAAGCGGGATCTCGTGGGCGAGGCCTACGGGAAGCGTGGTCGCATGTCTTGCGGCCATCAGGGAAGCAATGGGAAGGAAGCTGGAGTTGGCCGATTATCAGTGCGATGTCGCAGTGCTTGGCGCTGGACCCACAGGTCTCACCATCGCCAATCTGCTCGGGCAGGCCGGTGTCCGGGTCGTCCTCGTCGAACGAAATGCCTCGACCGTCGGCGAGCCGCGCGCCGTCTCCATCGATGATGAATCTCTGCGCACAATGCAGGCAACAGGCCTGATTGGCGAGGTGCTCAAGGATGTCGCCCAGGATTACGGCTCTTACTACTACTCGGCGCGGGGGAAGCGCTTTCTTGCCGTTGCACCCAGCAGCCGTGATTACGGCTTCCCGAAGCGCAACGCGTTTTCACAGCCGTTGCTCGAGGCGACATTGCGGTGGGGACTGGAGCGCTATCCGAATGTCGAGACGTTGTTTGGGCATAGCTGCGAGGCGATCGAGGAACGAGCTGACGGCGTCGTGCTCGACGTCAAGGATGCCGCCGGCCGCGATGTTGCAGTGCATGCGGCCTATCTCGTCGGTAGCGACGGCGCGCGCTCGATGGCACGCAGGCATGTCGGTGCTGCATTCGATGGCTCGACCTACAAGCAGCGCTGGCTGATCGTCGACCTGGCCTCGACCCGCGAGCGCCTGCGCCAAACCCGCATCATGTGCGATCCGGCACGCCCGTTCATCACCTTGCCCGGGCCGCGGGGCATTCGCCGCTACGAGTTCCTGCTGCACGACCACGAGCATGACGGCTCCATGACCAGTGACGAGGCGATCCACCGTCTGCTCTCGGCCCACGGGCCGGATGCCGACCAGCCGGTGGTGCGCCGCCAGATCTATACCTTCCATGCCAGGATCGCCGACCGCTGGAACAGCGAACGCGTCTATCTTGCCGGCGATGCGGCGCATCTGTCGCCGCCATTCGCCGGGCAGGGCATGAACAGCGGCGTCCGTGACGCGCACAACATCGCCTGGAAGCTTGCCTCCGTGGTCAAGGGCGAGATCGGGCCGGGATTGCTGCAGTCCTACCAGGCCGAAAGGCGGCCGCATGCGGCGGCGCTGATCCAGCTCGCTGTCCGCTCGGGCGGGGTAATGGTGCCATCGTCGCAGTTGCATGCCTGGCTGGTTCAGTCCGCCTTCCGGATCTGCAGCCTCATCCCCAGTGTGCAGGCCTATTTCGCGCAGATGAAGTACAAGCCGAAGCCGCATTACGCCAAGGGCTTTGTCGGAACCGACGACGAAGAACTGGACATAGCCGGTCGCATGGTGCCGCAGCCGATGGTCGAAACCGCCAATGGCCAACGCTTGCCGCTCGACGATCTGTTTGGCGTCGGCCTCCGTCTTGTTGCCTTCGGTAGCGACGCCCAGCGCGTGCTCGAGGAAGCGCGCGGGCAATGGATGGGTATCGACATTGGCCAACCGCTCGCGATCTTGCCCTCGATCACGCTGCCGGATCGCGAGGCTGCAGCCGAAATCGAAGTTGTGCGCGAGCTTGACGGACTGATGGGAGCCGTGATGCCCGCCAGTCGCACCGTGCTGATGCTCATTCGTCCCGACCGATACGTTGCTGCGGCGACAACGGTCTCGCCTGCTGTCTTCGCCGCCCAGGTGAAGGCGCTGGTCGAGGGCTGCGGGGAGGGGCGTGTTCAGCCGGCGGCCTGACGAGCTGCGTGCGCACAAATGGCATGGTGGCGGCACAAAATCGAATGGGGAGATCGATCAGGTTTCGACTAAGGAAGGGCTTCGGTTCGTCGGGTGCAAAAACGAGAGGGGCACGGGCATCGTCCGGATCGACTATGCCAACAGCCCGGAAGTCATTGTAGGCATGATCTGCGCACTCTGCTGCGCATAGGTTCGATGAAGGTGTCTACTTGGCAATCGCTGCGGAGGACGCCGGAGGGCATCGGATCGCAGGTCGCATCGAAGGGGAGGAAGTCGATGAAACTGTTCCGAATTTGCATGACCGCAATGCTAGGCCCGGCGCCTTTTTGCCGCTTCTTGCCTGGTCCAGCGTTGAGCTGGTTGTAGTTGTCGATCATCGATCGACGAGAAATCCAGTCTTGCGGAAGTCATTTGTGTTCCGCGGTTGGAGGTCTCGGCTTGATGCTCTCTTTTGCATTGGCAAGGATTGAGTGGAAATGGTTGAAGACATTCATTCACATGGAATAAACCTGGTCAATAAGTATACGGAATTCTTTTTCAGTGAACTAAAGAATATATTCTCTGGAGACGGTGTTTATATTGATCGCGCAATGGATGGTTTGCCAGGGAAACCCTCTGATTCTGCGGCTTTGACTTGTCTCCAGCTTGATGGTGCGCAACCCATTGGTGGCGCGCCGTCCGACCTGCCTGACCTGGCTTCGCAGTTTATCCGTGCACTTGCCGTCGAGGCTTCCCGTCAGTGTCTGGCAAGCGAGGCAGGTAACGCTGAAGCGCTGGCGTCGGCAGGCAGTCCACCCGGGGGTCAAGCTCGTGGCGGTGATCTGGACTCGATGATTATCGAAGAGTGGGCAGGTCGCGTCGCAGGCGCCACCTATCTGGAGGAGAACCTGCGCATACCGCGGTCCACCTTGCATCGGTGGTTTCGCTGCAACGAGGTCATCGCGCTGCGAAAGGGGCGTCAGCGTCATGTGTTTCCGCTGGCTCAGTTCGTCGACGGAAGACCGGCGTCGGGCATACGCGACGTACTTGCGCACATCACCCATCCGCGTCTGGCATGGTTTTGGATGATACATCCCTCGCCCAAGCTCAATGGCCGCGCTCCAATCGAATTGCTCAAGCAAGATCTCGTGAGCGATGTTGTGTCCGCGGCCAGGGAATACGCCGCAACGGTATAAGTGCCATCGGTTCGCTCTGAAGGCGCGTAAGTGAAATTATTGTTTGCGCAAAAAGTAATGTTCTATTTGTGCCAAATGTATTGATTGTTCCAAATGTGCAATATTGTTGTGATTTTTATATCACTTATGGCTGATTTAGTCAGAAAATTGGACATGATGTTTATTTTTTCTATTTATTGCTATGGATAATTCGGGTTATCCAGGCTGGTCAGAAGCGATGTATTTAGAAACGTTTCTGATCATCGGCGCCAAAAGTATTTTCAAAATAGTGAAAGTACTCTGTGCCATTCGAAGTAATTTTACTGGAGGTGGATTATGAATATTAAGAGCATTCTTCTCGGCTCTGCTGCGGCTCTGCTCGCAGCCTCCGGCGCTCGTGCCGCCGACGCTGTCGTCGTCGCCGAGCCGGAACCCATGGAATATGTCCGCATCTGCGACGTCTACGGCGCGGGCTTCTACTACATCCCCGGCACCGAGACCTGCCTCAAGGTCGGCGGCCTGGTTCGCTATCAGATCGACTGGTCCGACAACGACAATGGCTGGAGAAAATATTCGGCTGCCCGTCTGAAGCTCGATGCCCGTTCGGAGACCGAATACGGCACCTTCCGTCGCTACATTGAGTTGCACTGGCAGAACAACGGTGGCGAATTTGGCGCTGCCTCGACAGTTCCCCCTGTTGGCTATCGCTCTTACTCTGACACCACCGACATGTGGATCCGCTATGCCTATTTCGAGGTCGGTGGTCTGATGATCGGTCGTAACGACACGCTGTTTGATGGCGGCGTCGACGGTGAATTCGACAAGGGTGGTGGCACCTTCATCAACCAGATCCGCTACACCTTCGACGCCGGCAATGGCATCGCGGTGTCGGTCGGCCTGGAAGAAGAAGACAACAACTTCGACTACGTACCGCTCGTGACCGGCAAGGTTTCGATCGCCCAGGGCTGGGGTTCGGTCAACCTCTATGCTGCCTATGACGACCGCTTCTCAGAGTTCGCACTCAAGGGCATCGTCAACGTCAAGGCGACCGATGCTTTGACGCTGCAGGCAATTGCGACATATGAGTCCGGTGCAACCTGGCTCGGCCTGCTCGCCCCATACTCGGGTTACGACTGGTCGATCGGCGGCTACGTGAAGTACCAGGTCAACTCCAGCCTGTCGGTTGGCGCTGGTGGTCAATACTTCGGCGACCGTCACTACGGCGATTTCGTCACTGGCCAGACCGTCGACCTGAACGCCAACGACTGGGCAGTCGGCGCTGTCGTCGACTACAAGATCGTCGAAAACCTGAATGCCAAGCTGGCCGTCAACTACAACGATGGCGACAGCTATCCGGTCGATGGCTCGTTCAGCGGCTTCCTGCGTCTCGACGCTTCGTTCTAATCATCTCAACGGCTGATTGGAGGCAAACCCGGCGGGCAACCGCCGGGTTTGTCTTTTTGGGCGTCGCAAAATTGCAGCGATTGGCGAAGGGGCGCACCACGGCATCTGGATAGCCCGGCGGCAGTAGTCGAGCCGCATTCGATCGCTGGTTCGTCGAGTGGTGGCGATGGGCGATTGCCCGCTGGCCGCACGAGCGGGGCGTTGCCGCCTGCCGTGAGGGGCCCCCCCCTGGCTGAGCCGGGGCCCGACGCCTTGCCTCTCATCTGAAGCACACATCCAAGGGCGTCTTGCGCCCCTCGAAAAAAGGCCGAGGCAGGCCTGATGTGGTCATGGAAAACTGGTGTTAAAATTCCTAAAAATGATAATTTAGAAATATAGTATTTACAAAATTATCAAAACACGCAAATCTGCTGATGACATGAGCACGCCCTGCGAATGCTGATGTCCTACTAAGGCCTGTGACCTGGGAGGGCATGGTTCCGAGCACAGATCGCATCGAAGGGAGGAAATCGATGAAGCTTTTCAGAATTTGCGTGGCCGCTGTTTTGGCTCTTGCGCCTCTTGGCGCTGCGGCCGACGAGGTCGTTCTCAAGTCCGTTTCGACCTGGCCGAGTTCCTATGCCGTGGTGAAGGAGTACCTTCGCTTCGTCGAACGCGTGAACGAGACAGGCAAGGGCGTTGTCCGGATCGACCATATCGGTGGTCCGGAGGTCGTTCCCGCCGACCAGCAGGACATGGCGATCCGCAACGGCGTGTTCGATATCCAGTTCGGTGCCGCGTCCTATTATTCGGGCGTGGTGCCCGAAGCCGATGCGCTGAAGGCATCCGAGATCTCGCCGATCGAGGCGCGCAAGTCTGGTGCCATCGCTCTGTTGTCCGGGATCTGGCGCAAGAAACTGAATGCCGAGGTCCTGGCCTGGATGAGCGGCGGCATCGGCTTTTACCTTTACCTGACCGAAGCGCCGAAGCTGACGGACCAGGGTGTTCCGGATCTGCGCGGCCTGAAGCTGCGTTCGTCCTCGGCCTACAAGGATTGGTTCGAGGCTCTGGGCGCCACCAACGTGATGATGGCGCCGCCCGAAACCTTCTCCGCCTTCGAACGCGGCATGGTCGACGGCCTTGCCGCGACCGGCATCAACTTCCGCGATGTCGGTGTCACCGAGTTCATCAAGGCACGGGTGAGCCCGGCCGTCTGGCAGATCGATACGCTGATCGTGATGAATGCCGGCAAGTTCGATGCCCTGCCGGAGAAGGCTCGCAAGGTGCTGGTCGCGGCCGCCATCGCGCAAGAGACGCAGACGATGGAGGCCTACCGCGCGCAGGCCGACGAGGAGGCAGCCGAGATTGCCGAATCCGGCGTGCAGTTCATCGATCTGGGCCCTGATGCAGGAGCAAAATACAAAGCACTGGCCCATGAACTCGTTTGGGAGCGTCTGGCGCGCAATGCGCCTGGCAACGCCGACGCGCTGCGTCGCGCGTTCTCCAGATATTCCTCCCAGGGTGCCGTCGACGTGAAGGACGCGTCGGCGGCACGACCGTGAAATCTGGAGACAGATCGTGGCTTCCATTGCAAAAACTTATGATGCGGTCAGCAGCGCATGCTGCATCGGCCTGGCGGGTGCGGCGCTGATATTTACCTGCGTGTCCGTCCTCTACGATGTCGGCGCTCGCGCAGCCGGCTTGCAGCCGCCGATTTGGACGAGTGCTGCGACCGAATACGCCATGCTGGTTCTGACCATGGCGATCGCGCCTTATCTGGTGCGCCATCAGGGGCATGTCAGCATTGCAGATTCTCGAGCCGCGCATTGCCTGCGGCTGCGCGCTCGTTGCTGCACAGGGGCGTCGGCCTCGTCGGTTTCGGTGTTTGTGTGGCCGTCGTCGTCATTGCCGTGCGCATGGGCGTCGATGTCCATGGCCGTGGCGAACTCGACATCCGCTCGATCGAGATGCCGCGCTGGGTGCTGTTTGCGGCCATCGCAACCGGATTCGGCCTGTGTGCGGTCGAGTTCCTGCGCCACGGGCTTTCGCTGGCGAATGATGCTGACGCCCATGACGCAACGGGAGGGCTGTGACCATGGTCTGGTATCTCTCGGGTACGCTGCTCATCGGGCTGATCGTCGCTTCAATGATCTCGACGCTGCCTGTCGCCTTTGCCTTCCTGCTCGCCAACATGGTCGGCGTTCTGGTCTTCATTGGTGGGCAGGCCGGTTTGGAGCAACTCGTCGCCAATGCGACGACCTCGATCACCTCGTTCACGCTGGTGACGATCCCGCTGTTCATCCTGATGGGTGAGCTGTTCTTCCACACCGGCGTTTCGAACCGCATCTTCGACGTGCTCGACAAGCTGTTCGGCCGCCTGCCGGGCCGGCTTTCCTACATGACGGTGTCGGGCGGCACGCTGTTTGCCGCGCTCTCTGGGTCGAGCATGGCCAACACGGCGCTTCTCGGCGCGTCGCTGCTGCCGGAAATGACACGACGTGGTTACAAGGACCACCTCTCGATGGGCCCGATCGTCGCTTGCGGCGGCCTGGCGATCATCATTCCACCGTCTGGCCTTGCGGTCCTGCTCGGCAGCCTCGCCCATCTCGACATCGGTGCGCTGCTGCTTGCCGGTCTGGTGCCCGGCGTCCTGCTTGCTCTGCTCTACGCCGCCGTGATTTTCGTTTCGGTGCGCCTCAATCCGAATGCCGCTCCGCGCTATGACGTCGAGCCGGCAAGCTGGTCGGAGATCGTTCGGCTCGCCATCGTCAACCTTGTGCCGATGGCCTTCGTCATCTTCCTTGTCGTCGGGCTGATCGTGCTGGGCCTTGCGACGCCGACCGAGTCGGCCGCCTTCGGCGTGCTCGGCGTTGTCATCGTCGCGGCCTGCTTCCGCAGCCTCAGTGTGACGGCGCTCAGAAAGGCGATCGTCGGCTCGGTCAAGGTCAGCGGCATGGTGTTCCTGATCATCATGGGCTCGTCGACATTCAGCCAGCTGCTGGCGTTTTCCGGGGCCTCGCCGGGGCTCATCTCGTGGGCGACTTCGCTCGATGTCGCACCCGTGGTCCTGCTCGCGGCGATGTTCGGGGTTCTGCTTTTCCTCGGCCTTTTCATGGAGGCGGCATCGATCATGATGCTGACCGTGCCGATCTTCTTCCGCTGGCGCTCGGCCTCGGCTACGACCCGATCTGGTTCGGCATCATCATGCTGATCTCGCTGGAGATCGGGCTGGCCACGCCACCATTCGGCATGGGCCTGTTCGTGCTGCTCGGCGTCGCGCCCAAGGGCACGACGCTGGGACAGGTCAGCCTGGCCGTGCTGCCTTACCTGCTGTGCACCATCTTCCTCGTCCTGCTGCTGGTGGCGTTTCCCCAGCTGACTGCGACTTTCAGATGATGGCGTTGATGCTCGGCAAAGACGCCGGCACCCTTGCGCTATCGCCGCGTTCGCGGGGTGGTGAGGTCCTCGAGCGGCAGGGCGGTCTTGTATTTGACCTGCTTGAGGGCAAAGCTCGAGCGGATGTTGGCGACGCCGCGCGTCTTGGACAGGCGGTCGATGATGAAGTGCTGCAGTGCCACCGTGTCGCGCACAACAACGCGCAGCAGATAATCGGAATCGCCGGTCATCAGATAGCACTCCATCACCTCGGGAAAGCGCGACATCGCCGTCTCGAAAACCTCGAGCAGCGTCTCGGTCTGCTTCTCCAGCGTGACCTGGATAAATACGCTCAGACTGGCGCCCAGCATCAGCGGATCAAGCAGCGCGACGCGGCGGGCAATGATGCCTGCCTCTTCGAGAGCGCGCACGCGGGCAAGGCAAGGGGAGGCCGACAGGCCGACGCGTGCTGCAAGCTCGACATTGGTCAGGCTGGCGTCTTCCTGGATTTCCGTAAGGATACGCATGTCTATCGCGTCAAGATTCATCTGCGGTATTTCCTGTGTCATATGAAATATAGAGCGGCAATATCTGCTGCAATCGGTGAAATTTGCAACACCTTCGGCAGGAAATGCCGGAGCCTTGCCGCTATCCTCGCGCGCAAGTGGAACCTCAAGGAGCCGGAGCGCCATCATGCTCACTAAGACCCCCACCGCACATATTGGCGACGACAGCGCAGCACGCGATGGCGATCCGAACGAGACGGCCGACTGGCTGGCCTCGCTGGAGTCCCTGTTCTTCAACTCCGGTGGCACCCGCGCCGAATTCATCCTCGGCGAACTCGACCGCAAGGCCAAGGAGCTCGGCATCGTCCATGACGCGCTGCCGTTTTCGCCCTATCGCAACAGCATTTCGCTCGAAAAGCAGACGCCGTTTCCCGGCGACCTCGCCATGGAAGAGCGCATCACCGCTATCATCCGCTGGAACGCGCTGGCGATGGTGGTGCGGGCCAACATGGCCTATGGCGAACTCGGTGGCCACATTGCGAGCTACGCCTCGGCGGCGGAGATCTTCGAGGTCGGCTTCAACCACTTCTTCCGCGCCGACACCGGCGAGGGTGACGGCGACGTGGTCTTCTTCCAGCCGCACTCGGCGCCTGGCGTCTATGCCCGCGCCTATCTCGAGGGGCGGCTTTCGGAAGAACATCTCAAGCACTACCGCCAGGAGATCGGCGGCACCGGACTGTGCTCTTATCCGCATCCCTGGCTGATGCCCGACTTCTGGCAGGTGCCCACGGGTTCGATGGGCATCGGCCCGATCACCGCGGTCTACCAGGCACGCTTCATGCGCTACCTGAACGACCGCGACCTCGCCAATACCGAGGGCCGCCATGTCTGGGGCGTGTTCGGCGACGGCGAAATGGACGAGCCGGAGTCGATCGCCGGTCTGTCGATCGCGGCGCGTGAAAAGCTCGACAACCTGACCTTCATCATCAACTGCAACCTGCAGCGCCTCGATGGCCCGGTGCGCGGCAACGGCCAGATCATCCAGGAACTGGAAAGCACCTTCCGCGGGGCGGGCTGGAACGTCATCAAGGTGCTGTGGGGATCGGAATGGGATGCGCTGTTTGCCCGCGATACCCAGCACGCGCTGCTCCGCCGCTTCGCTGCCACCGTCGATGGCAAATACCAGACGCTTGGCGCCAAGGATGGCGCCTACAACCTGGCGCATTTTTTCGAGGAGGATCCCGAGGTCAAGGCGCTGGTCGCCCATATGTCGGACCGCGATATCGACGCGCTGAAGCGTGGCGGCCACGATTTCCGCAAGCTCTTCGCCGCCTTCGAAGCGGCCAAGGCGACCAAGGGTCGGCCGACCGTCATCCTGGCCAAGACCAAGAAAGGTTTTGGCATGGGTGGCGCCGGTGAATCCCGCATGACGGCGCACCAATCCAAGAAGCTCGACGTCGAGGGCCTGCTGACCTTTCGCGATCGTTTCTCGCTGCCTTTGAGCAACGCGCAGGTCGAGCAGATCGCGTTCTACAAGCCGGCTGAAGACAGCGCCGAGCTCAACTATCTCCGGTCGCGCCGCGAGGCGCTTGGTGGCTATTTGCCGGCGCGCCGCCGTACGGCTGCCCCGGTCACGATCCCGCCTTTGGCAAGCTACGCCGACTTTGCCCTCAATGCCGATGGCAAGGAGATGTCGACGACAATGGCTGCGGTCAGGCTGCTCGGCAACATGATCAAGGACAAGGAACTCGGCCCCCGTATCGTGCCGATCGTCGCCGACGAGGCGCGTACCTTCGGCATGGCCAACCTGTTCCGCCAGGTCGGCATCTATTCGCCTGTCGGCCAGCTCTACGAGCCGGAAGATGCGGGCTCGATGCTCTACTACAAGGAAACCAAGAACGGGCAGCTGCTCGAAGAGGGCATCACCGAGGCCGGCGCGATCTCGTCCTGGGTGGCGGCGGCGACGTCCTACAGCGTGCACAACCTCGCCATGCTGCCGGTCTACATCTATTACTCGATGTTCGGCTTCCAGCGTGTCGGAGACCTGATCTGGGCGGCGGCCGACCAGCGTTCGCGCGGCTTCCTGATCGGGGCTACAGCGGGCCGCACGACGCTCGCCGGCGAAGGCCTGCAGCACCAGGACGGATCGAGCCTGCTGGTTGCATCGACAGTTCCGAACTGCCGTGCCTACGATCCGACATTCGCCTATGAGCTAGCCGTCATTCTCGACCACGGCGCCCGCGCTATGATGGAACAGGGCAAGGACGAGTTCTACTACGTCACCGCCATGAACGAGAACTACGCCCAGCCGTCGATGCCGGCAGGCGTTGAGACCGACATTATCAAGGGGCTCTACCAGCTTGCCAGCCACAAGCCCAAGAAGGCTACCGGCCTTGTTCGCTTGCTTGGCTCCGGCACCATCCTGCCGCAGGTGATCGAGGCGGCACAGATGCTTGCCAACGATTGGGGCGTCGCCTCCGAAGTGTGGAGTGCGACCAGCTTTTCCGAGCTGTCGCGCGATGCGCGGGAGGTGGAGCGTCACAACCGCTACAACCCGCTGGCCGATGCTGCGGTCAGCCATCTCGCCAGCTGCCTGCCGGGCAAGGCGCCGATCATTGCCGCCACCGACTATGTGCGCGCCTATCCGCAGCTGATCGCCTCCTATGTCGAAGCGCCTTTCACCGCGCTCGGCACTGACGGCTTCGGCCGCAGCGATACGCGCGCAGCACTGCGCGACTTCTTCGAGGTCGATCATCGTCACGTCACGGTGGCTGCCCTTGCAGCGCTCGCCGCCGAGGGGACGGTGACGCGCCAGACAGTTGCCGATGCCATCGCCCGCTACGGTCTCGACGGTGCTGTCGATGCGCCCTGGCTGCGTTGATCCGGGTCGAGTTCCAGTTCTGAAAGAGTTGATATGAGCCAGCAAATGGAAGTCAGGTTGCCTGACATAGGCGACTACAAGGATGTGCCGGTCGTCGAGTTCCTGGTGAAGCCGGGCGATATCGTGGCGATCGAAGACCCGCTGATGACGGTGGAGTCCGACAAGGCGACGATGGAGATCCCGGCACCCTTCGCCGGAACCGTCAGGGAGTTTGCGGTGTCGATCGGCACCCGCGTGTCCCAGGGAGCGCTGCTGCTGACGATCGATGCAGCCCTGGCGGCCGCAGCGCCCACGCCGGCAGCCGCGCCAGAAAAGGCGAAGGCCGCAGTCGCCGCTGCAACTCCGCCCGTCAAGCCCGCGCCTTCGGCTCCAGCAAAGGCGGCACCGGCCATCATCAGCGCGCCTGATGTCACATCGCAGGCCTCGCCAAGTGCCCATGCCACGCCGTCGGTGCGCGCCTTTGCCCGCGAGCTCGGCGTCGACCTTGGCACGGTGAAACCTTCCGGGGCCAAGGGCAGGGTGCTGCGCGAAGACATTGCGGCGCATATCAAGGATCGTCTCGCGGAAGGCTCCCCGGTCCAGACGTCCGGTTCCGGCATCGGCGCCTGCCTGCCGGCCTGGCCGGCGGTCGACTTCGAGAAGTTCGGCCCGGTCGAACGCCAGCCGCTGTCGCGCATCCAGAAGATCTCGGGTGGCAATCTCACCCGCAACTGGCTGACCATTCCGCATGTCACCAACTTCGACAAGGCCGATGTGACTGGCCTCGAAGAGTTCCGCAAGGAGCTTAATGCGGCCAACAAGGACGCCAAGGTGACGATGGTCGCCTTCCTGATCAAGGCGTCGGCGCTGGCGCTCAAGGCATATCCGCGCTTCAACGCCTCGCTCGACGGCGAGGAGCTGGTGCTCAAGAACTATGTCCATATCTGCTTTGCCGCCGACACGCCCAAGGGGCTGATGGTGCCGGTGATCCGCGATTGCGACCGCAAGGGCGTGCTGGAGATTGCCACCGAGATGCGCGCGCTCGCCGACAAGGCGCGTGGAACTGGGCTATCGGCCACCGACATGCAGGGCGGCTGTTTCTCGGTGTCGTCGCTTGGCGGCATTGGCGGGGCCGGCTTCACGCCGATCATCAACGCGCCTGAGGTGGCGATCCTCGGTGCCGGCCGCTCGGCGATGGAAGCCATCTGGGACGGCAAGGCCTTCCAGCCGAAGCTGATCATGCCGGTCTCGTTGTCGTGGGATCACCGGGTCATCGACGGTGTCGCTGCGGCCAGGTTCCTCGGCCACATATCAGCCCTTCTGGGCGATTTCCGCCGCGCGATCGTTTGAGGCCGAGATGAGCATTACTGAAATCAAGGTGCCCGAAATGGGCGACTTCAAGGACGTCGCCGTCATCGAGGTGCATATCAAGCCAGGCGACATCGTCGCCCTCGACCAGACGCTGATCGTGCTCGAATCCGACAAGGCCTCGATCGACGTACCGTCGCCATTTGCCGGGCGCCTCGCTTCGGTCGAGCTGGCCATCGGCCAGCGCGTTTCCAAGGGGGCGCTGATCGCCACGGTGGAAGTAGCAGCGGATGAGGTCAAACCCGAGATGCCGGCTGCGGCAGCGACACCAACGTCATTGCCGGTGTCGGGTGCTGCGCCAGATTGCGACGTGCTGGTGATCGGCGGCGGCCCGGGCGGTTATTCCGCTGCCTTCCGTGCCGCCGATCTCGGCCAGCGCGTGGTCCTTGTCGAACGCGACGCCACGCTTGGCGGTGTCTGCCTCAATGTCGGCTGCATTCCGTCCAAGGCGCTGCTGCATGTCGCGGCGATCAAGGAAGAGGCCGAACGTCTCGCCGACCACGGCGTCGCCTTCGACACGGCGACAGTCAATCTCGACAAGCTGCGCAGCTTCAAGGCTGGTGTCGTCGGCAAGCTCACCGACGGGCTGAAGGGAATGGCACGCCAACGCAAGGTCGAGGTTGTCAGGGGCACGGCGACGTTCGCCGATGCCAATGCGGTCGATGTCGAACTGTTCGACGGCACAAGCCGCAGGATCGTCTTCGCCAAGGCGATCGTCGCCGCCGGCTCGGTGCCGGTCAGGCTGCCTTTCCTGCCTGACGATCCGCGCATCGTCGATTCCACCGGCGCATTGGAGCTGCCTTTTATTCCCGAACGCATGCTGGTCATCGGCGGCGGCATCATCGGGCTCGAGATGGCCACCGTCTACAGCGCGCTCGGCGCGCGGGTCGACGTGGTCGAACAGCTCGACAGACTGCTGCCCGATGTCGATCGCGATGTGGTCGAGACCTGGCGAAAGCGCAATGCCCATCGTTTCGACGCCATCCTTCTGGGTGCGCGCGTCGATAGTGTCGTTGCTGAGGAAGATGCCCTTGTCGTGACGACGAGCGGTGAGGGCGCTGGCGTCAGGCGTTACGATCTGATCCTGCAATCGGCCGGCCGGCGGCCTTCCGCCGAGGCGCTGCAACTGGCTGCGGCCGGTGTGCCGGCCGATAGCAGGGGCTTCATCGAAGTCGATGCACAGATGCGCACGGGTGCTGCAAACATTTTTGCCGTCGGAGACGTTACCGGCAATCCGATGCTGGCGCACAAGGCGGTGCATCAGGGGCACGTCGCCGCTGAGGCGGCAACCGGGCTCAACAGCTTCATGGACGCAAAGGTGGTGCCGTCGGTCGCCTATACCGATCCCGAGATTGCCTGGGTGGGTGTGACCGAGGATGCCGCCAAGGCCAGCGGACGCAACGTCGAGGTCGCAAAATTCCCATGGGCAGCGTCGGGCCGGGCCATCGCCAACGGTGCCGATTATGGGCTGACCAAGCTGGTGTTCGACAAGGAGACGCATCGCATCATCGGCGGCGCCATCGTCGGCCCGGCTGCAGGCGACATGATCGGCGAGATCTGCCTGGCTATCGAGATGGGGGCCGATGCGGTCGATATCGGCAAGACCATCCACCCGCACCCGACGCTCGGCGAGACCATCGGCATGGCGGCAGAGGTCGCCGAAGGTGTCTGTACCGACCTGCCGCCGGCACGAAAACGGGGCTAGACAAATCGTTGCAACGCAGGGGATTTTCCGGGCGACTGTCTCGAATTTCGTGAATACTTCTTGCTATGCGTGACATATAACAGGGCACGTGCAGCGGAAGAACAGCCATGAGACGGTCCAGCCCAGACAATGACGACGATCAAGGATCATCGTCAACGGTAAAAAGCGTCGAGGTCGCGGTGCAGATTCTCGACGCGCTCGCCGATGCGCCGGGTCCGGTGCGCGTGACCGAGTTGGCGCGTTCCCTCGACATGACCAAGGCCAGGGTTTCCAGGCACCTGCAAACGCTGACCCGCCTCGGTCTTGTCGATCATGCCCGGGAAGGCGAGGGTTATGTCTTTGGCCGCAAGCTGTTCAAGTTCGGTCGGGCGGCCGTCTATCGCAGCAACGTCGTCGAAATCGCCCGTCCCTATCTCAGTGAACTGTGCGCGCAGACCGGGCATACAGCCTTGCTGACCACGCCGATCAAGGGCGGGGCGATGGTCGTGCATGCGGTGCCAAATCCGTTCGAACCCGGGATCATGGTGCAGCCCGGCATGGTGCTGAGCCTGCCAGGTTCGCCGGCAGCCAGGCTGTTCTACTATTTCGAAAACAAGAAGCCGATACCGCCACGGGTTGTCGAGAACCTGTCGAAATACGGGGTCGATTTCGAGACCGACACACGCGGCAATGGGCTAGGTGGCATCGCTGCGCCCATCTTCGAGGCCGACGGACAGGTCTGCGCGTCGCTGGGGGTCATCCTGTCGTCTTCGCTGCTCGTGCCCGAGCCGGATGTCCAGCTGCTGGCCACCGTCAGATCTGTGGCAAGCGAGATACAGAAGCGTTACGCCGAAGGCGTCAACCCGCCGCTAATGCCACAGCAATCAAGCTGACTCCAAGGTCTTTGCCGGCTCACAGGGGACCGTGAGCCGGTGGTTCAATCATGATTTGGGTATGGTGCGCGAACCGGCCTCGAGCTGGACCAGCGCCATGGCCTGATCGAAGACCACGCCGATTGGATCCTTGCCGGCTGCCACCGCATCGACCTGCTGGCGCAGGACGCGGCGCAGCATGCCGATGCCTTGATCGGTCGAGGTCAGGTTTTCTTCCGAGTGGAAGGTGATCGCCCCCTGACCCACCTGGGCCTCGTAATCTCCCGGCAGCTTCTGGTGCTCTTGCTCGGTCAGTTCGTGCCAGAGCTTGCCGGCATATTTCGAGCGGATTTTCGCCAGTGTGCCGACTTCGCTGACGCGGCCGACCGAATAGATGCGGAACGAGGTGTCGTCGATCGGCAGTACCCAGCCGAGCAGGCTGCAAGGCCCGTCGACGGTCGCCACCGGGCTAGCGACGGCGCGCACTGTCGGCACCACCGCCTCGGTGATGCGCTGATGTTCGCCGGCGTCTAAATCACGCAGCTGCAAGCTGCTGACCCCACGCGGCGTGTAATGGAAAGTCACGCGCGGCATCAGGCTCATCTTGGAGTTGAACTGATCGCCGCTGAACGAGCCGTGCAGGATCGGCACGTGGAATGGGTCGAGCACGTTTTCGTAGTGCTGGAGCCAGTTGCAATCGACGATGACCGGCCCGCCGCTGCCGATGCTGCTGTCATCGGTTTCCAGGAACTCGCCATCCTCAAGACCCTCAAGCACATCGTAGCTCGGCAGCACAGGCTTGCGGTCGAGTGGCCCCATATAGGCGAAGATCAGGCCATACTTCTCCTCGACAGGATAGTGCGGCTGGCGGACATGGCCGCGGGTCTTTGCGCCCATTTCCGGCTCGCACGGCTGTTCGAGGCAATTGCCCTCGGTGTCGAACAGCCAGCCATGGTAGCAGCAGCGAATGCCTGACTCCTCGACGCGGCCGTAATAGAGCGAGGCGCCGCGATGGGCGCAGCGCGGGTGCACCAGGCCGGGGCGGCCCTTGCCGTCGCGAAACAGGATGAGCTCTTCGCCCAACGCCTTGATCTTTCTCGGCGTGGCGGTTGCGTCTTCCGACAGGCCGACCGGGTGCCAATAGCGACGCAGCAATTCGCCCATCGGCGTTCCGCGTTCCACTTCGGTCAACTCGGCAAAATATGTCGGCTTGGGCAATGTGTAGGCCGATCCGTCTTTCGTCATTGTAGTCCCTCCCTAGCGGTCGAGCCGCAGCAGCGCGGTTTTTGCGCGTGAGCAGCAGATCATCATTGTGTTGCCGGCGGCGCGTTCGCCGTCGCTGAGGACTTTGTCGCGATGATCAGGCGTTCCCTCCAGAACGCGGGTTTCGCAGGTGCCGCAGACCCCATTGCGGCAGGACGAGGGCGCGTGAACCCCGGCCTGTTCGAGCGCGTCGAGGATGGTCTGGTCGGCGCCGACAACGACCGAGACGCCCGACTTGTTCAGGACGACGGTGAAGCCGCCATCGTCCGATGCCGGAACGGTTGGGGTGAAGGATTCGTAATGCACCGTCGAGGGATCGCGGGATTGGCTTGCGGCCAGAAACGCCTCCAGCATCGGCTGCGGTCCGCAACAATAAAAATGCGTGTCCGGGCCGGCCTGGCTGACAATCCCCGCAATGTCGAGCAGGCGATCATTCTCGCTGTCGACGTGCAGCTGGACATTTCCGCCGAGCGCTGTCAGCTCGGCGAGCAGGGCGCATTCGGTTCGCGTGCGCACCGCATAATGCAATTTCCAGTCGGCGCCGGTCCCCTGCAATTGCCGGGCCATGGCCAGCAACGGCGTGATGCCAATGCCGCCGGCGATCAGGACCGACGGGCTAGCCGTCTCGGCCAGTTGGAAGCTCGTCCGTGGCAGGGAAATCTTGATGCGGTCGCCTGGCCGGGCGCTTGCGTGAAGCCATAGCGAACCGCCGCGCGTCGCGCGGTCAAGCGCAACGGCGATGCGGTAATCGGCGTCGTTGCCACGGCTGATCAGCGAGTACTGTCGCACCAGCCCATCGGGCAGGTGGACATCGATGTGTGCGCCGGGCTCGAATGACGGCAGAGGCCCGCCATCGGCGGGCCGCAGATCGTAGGAAAGGACAGAGGGCGTTTCGTAGGACATCCGACGGACAATCACCTGGATTGTCGCGCCGGAATTCTCTTGGTGACCGTCGTTCATTGTCGCGGCCATCCCAAAGCCGTTTCAGTTGATGGCGTGGCCGCGCGTCCGCGGAGCAGGCCTAGGCGAGCGGTTCGCCGAGTGGGTTTGCCGGTGGTACGACCGGCGACGGCACGAAGGGGTGGATCAGTGCCCAGGGGCTCGGCATCTCGCTGACCGAGACAGCAATCAGGGCCGGGCCCTTGCTGTCTTTTGCCCGCACCAGGGCGTCGTGAAGCCCCGATGGCGAGTCCACTTTTTCGAAGGGCAGGCCGAAGGCGCTTGCCAGATGGGCGAAGTCGGGGTTGGCAAGTTCGACCGCGAAGGTGTCGCCGAAGGTGCGCTGCTGGATGCGGCGGACATTGCCGTAGTGTCCGTCGACGAAGACGACGACCGACATGTTGCAGCCGTCGCGCGCCAGCGTCGCCAGTTCCTGCATGCCCCAGCCGAAGCCGCCGTCGCCATTGAGCGAAACCACGCGTCGGTCGGGATTGCCATGCGCAGCACCGAGTGCGGTGTTGAAGCCGTAGCCCAGCGTGCCCTGGTAGCCTGGGGTGACGTAGGAGTTGGCGGCATGGACGGGGAAGGCGATGTTGGAGAAATAGCCGACCTGGGTCAGCTCGCTGACCAGGATGTCGTCCTTGGCCATGCTGGAGCGAATGGCCCTGACATAGTCGGTCTGCGGCTGGATGGCATCGGTCTGCGATGCCGACCAGGCCTTGACCTTGCCGATCTTGTCGGACGACGAGGCTCGTACTTCGGACGGCAGAGCCGCGAGCAGTGCCTCTGCGGCGGCAGTGGCGTCCGACAGCACCAGGCAGCCAGGCGTGCGGGGTGCTCCGGCGGCACCCGCATCGACATTGACATAGACGTATCTGGTGTCGCCGCTGGCATGGGTCGGCTTGGCGATGCCGTCGATGAACCGGGTTCCGACCGCAACGATGACGTCGGCATGCGGGAACACCGCGCGTCCGCCAAGCGATGTCAGGGCAAGCGGGTGGTTGTCATCAAGCAGACCGCGTGCGCCGTCAGTCATCACGACAGGCGCCTGCAGCCGTTCGGCGAGCGCCTGGATCGCCTTGCCGGCACCGGATGCGGCAGCGCCGCCGCCAAGCTGGATGACGGGGAACTTCGCCTGCGCCAAGATTGCGGCCGCTTCGTCGATGGTGTCGGGCTGCGGTTCGAGGCGATTGAATTCGGCGCACGGCAAGACTTTCGTCACGCCCTTGGCCTGCAGCACGTCAGGCGGCAATTCGATGGCGACCGGGCGCGGGTGGCCCGAGCGCAGCTGCACGAAGGCTTCGTGGACGAGCGCGGGCACGTCTTCGGGGCGATGCGCGATGCCGTGCCATTTGGTCAGCGACTTGAGGATGCCGCTCTGGTCGGGGATCTCGTGCAGCATGCCGTGCTTCTGACCGATCAGGGTCGAGGGGATCTGGCCGAGATGCAGAGCACGCGCGAGGAGCAGGCATAGGCGGTGGCGAGGCCGGAAAGCGCGTTGAGCACGCCGGGGCCGGGCACGACCATGAACACGCCTTCGCGGCCGGTGGTGCGGGCATAGCCGTCGGCCATGTAGGAGGTCGCCTGCTCGTGGCGGGGCATGATGTAGCGAATGCGGTCCGGGTGGCTGCGGATGGCGTCCACCGCCCAGTCGAGCTGAATACCGGGAATGCCGAAGATGTCGGTCACGCCTTCTTCCAGGAGCTGGGCGACCAACGCCTGTCCTCCGGTCATCTCCATAGGTTCGTAGTTCCCGTTCACGCCGCTTTTCTCCGGTTGGTTTCGATCGCAGGGCGGGCTCTGACCCGAGACCGTTTTGCCGGCCCAGGAGCGTCCCAGAACCCTGCGAATAGTCACATGAAATGCAAAGTCGTCTCATAATGCGTTACGTCGTCTCGCTAGTCAATGACAAAACAGGATGCTCGATCCAAGTTGGGACCCGCTCGGACCAGCTGTCGTGTAACGTCAGGAAAAATGCTAGAGGACGCGCGCCACAAGAGGTCGGCTTGGCACGTCCGAGTTGACCCTGTTCAAAATACGCGATAAAGTCTCATAATACGAGACAAACGAGGATGTTATGTTTTCCAATCTCTCCACGCCGACAGCCGATCCGCTGCTTGGGATGATGCAGCAGTTCCGCGACGATCCGAGCTCCGACAAGGTCGATCTCGGCATCGGCATCTACAAGGACGGGCAGGGCAATGCGCCGGTGCTGGCAACGGTCAAGCAGGCGGAAACCTTCCTGGTGGAGAACCAGAAGTCGAAGGCTTATGTCTCTTCGGCCGGCAATGAAGACTACAATCGCCTGACGCGGGAACTCATCTTTGGCGCCAACAGCGGCCTGCTCGCGCGGTCGCAGGCGATCCAGACGCCGGGCGGCACCGGCGCGCTGCGTGTCGCCGGCGATTTCGCCCAGAGCGTGAAGCCGGGCGCCAAGGTCTTCCTGCCGGATCCGACTTGGCCGAACCATCCTTCGCTGCTGGCCGCTGCCGGCCTCCAGGTGGTCCGCTACCCCTATTACGATGTCGCTTCAGGCAAGCTGCAGTTCGACCGGATGATCGAGGCGTTGCGCGCTGCGGGTCCCGGTGACCTGGTGTTGTTCCATGGCTGCTGCCACAATCCCGGCGGTGCCGATCCGAGCCTGGCGCAGTGGGCCGAAATCGCTGAGCTGCTCGCCTCGACCGGCGCCACCCCGCTGATCGACCTTGCCTATCTCGGCTTCGGCGATGGACTTGTCGAGGATGCCGCCGGCGTCCGGCTTCTGGCCGAGCGCGTCCCGGAAATGCTGATCGCCAGCTCCTATTCAAAGAACTTCGCGCTCTATCGAGAACGCGTCGGCGCGCTCACGCTGGTGGCCAAGGATGAAGCCACAGCCAGCCGTGCGCATGGCCACCTGTTGCCGGTCGTCCGTACCAACTATTCGATGCCACCGGATCACGGCGCTTCGGTCGTCGCCCACATTCTCGGCAATGCAGCGCTTCGCACGACCTGGGAAGGCGAAGTCGCCGAAATGCGCGGACGCATCAATGGCATGCGCGAAAAGCTGGTGGCGGCTCTTGCCGGCCGCACAACGCGCGACTTCGGTTTCCTCGGCGTGCAGCGCGGCATGTTCGCCATGCTCGGGATCACCCCTGCCGATGCCGAGCGGATGAAGGTCGAGCACCATGTCCACATCACCAGCTCGGGCCGCGTCAACGTGGCCGGCCTGACCGACAACAATGTCGGCCACGTCGCCAACGCCATCGTCGCCGTCTGCGGCTGAAGTCGTCGACGGCGGGCTCTGGTCCGCGTGAATGAAAGAAGGGCGGGCGTTCCATCGGAGCGCCGCCCTTTTTTCATGCCGAGCCAGATCAGGGACCGGCTTGCAGCCGTGTCCCTGATCTGGCCGCTTCAGATTTCGTAGGGCAGGCCGAGCTGGGCCTTGCGCAGCCGCTGCTGACCGATCTCGGTGTTTCCCCAGTGGTTCAGCGTCTGGTACTGCATCCGGGTCTGGAAGTTCGTCTGGCCGGGGAAGATGTGCAGGGCCTCGCACATCGAGCAGGCCCAGTGGACGGTCGGCCAGATCCGGCGCAGGCACATCTCCGAATAGCTGTCGAGCAGGGTGGTGTCGTTGGTCGTCAGCAGCCGGCGGATCGCTTCGGCCATGATGCGCGCATCACCAACCGCGAGGTTCAGCCCCTTGCCGCCACTCGGCGGAACGATATGTGCTGCGTCACCGGCAATCGCCAGCCGACCGTGGCGCATCTTCTCGCAGACATAGCCGCGCAGGCGCGCCACCGAGCGTTCGATGATCGGCCCGCGATTGAGCTGCGCTGCGGTACCGTCATCCATGCGGATGTCGAGTTCATCCCATATCTGCTGATCGCTCATTGCGTTGGGGTCGGCGTCGGGCTCGACCTGCAGATAGAGCCGGCCGACCGACGCGGAGCGAGCGGAGGCAACGGCCAGGCCGCGTGTCGAATGGGCAAAGCCGCGGCGGGCAGCGAGAGGTGCTGCCTCGGCCAGGATGCCGAGCCAGGCAAACGGGTATTCGGTCAGGAAGACATGTTCGTCCGAGCCTGGAATGTGCCTGCGGCTGACGCCATGATAACCGTCGCAACCGGCGATGAACTGGCATTCCAGCACGTTGTCTTCGCCATTATGGCGGTAGTGGATGCGCGGTGCGGTCTCGATATCGTCGAGGCTCGATACGTCGGCTTCGAAGACGATCGGCAGGCCATCAGCCTCGCGCTGAAGGATCAGGTCCTCGACGATCTTCTGCTGGCCGTAGGTGGTCAGGTGCCGCCCGGTGCCATCGTCGAGCGAGATGTCGGCCTTCTGCCTGTCCCAGCACAACTGCATCGAGCGCATCGGAATGCCCTCGCGATTGAGGCGTTCACCCATGCCGTAAGCCCGCAGCGTGTCGACGGTGCCCGATTCAAGAACGCCCGCCCGCACGCGCTCGAGCACATAGGCCCGCGTGCGTCGTTCCAGGATCACCGAGTCGATGCCGTTGAGCTGGAGGATACGCGCCACAAGCAGGCCGGCTGGCCCCGCGCCGATGATCCCGACCTGAGTTTTCATGAGTTCACCTATTGCTGCTGACGAAGTTGCGGCGCCGTTTATGGCGTCAGTACTCGAGGCCCTTGTCCTTCAGGCGCCCGCGCAAATTGAAGAGATCGAGGCTGAGAACGCCCTTGGCGAGTTCGCTGCGCTTGGCTTCCTCGTCAGCGATGCGACGCTCGGAAAGATGCGCAACGGTATCGGCCAGTTCGCGCGGGATGATCACGACGCCGTCGTCGTCGGCGACGACAACGTCGCCGGGATTGACCACTGCGCCGGCGCACGAGACCGGCACGTTGACCGAACCGATCGTTTCCTTGACCGTGCCTTGGGCACAGATCGCCGTCGACCACACCGGGAACTTCATCTGGGTCAGGTCGCGGATGTCGCGCACGCCCGCGTCGATGACAAGGCCAATGCCGCCGCGCGCCATGACCGAGGTGGCGAGCAGGTCGCCGAAATAGCCGGCGTCGGAAGGCGAAAACGGCGCGACCACGAGGATGTCGCCGGGCTTGATCAGCTCGATCGCCACATGGATCATCCAGTTGTCGCCGGGCGGCACCAGAACCGTGACCGCACTTCCTGATATGGCGGCACCCGGATAGATCGGCCGCATTTTCGAACTCATCAGGCCGGTCCGGCCAAGAGCCTCATGCGTGGTGGCGACGCCTGCCTTGGCCAGCCGGGCGATTGTCGCGCTATCGGCGCGCTCGATGTTGCGGACGACCTTGTTCATGACCGGCGCGTCTGCAGCGAGTGATAACGGTATTTCACGCGGGCAGCGCGTAGCGACATGCCCTCGGTGATGGCTTGCCGGATGGCATTCTCGGCGGCGGCGATCTCGTCGGCGAGGTTGAGGACCTGCTCGGCGCGCTCGCTCGGAATGACGACGACGCCGTCGGCATCGCCAACCAGAATGTCGCCCTGGCGAACCAGCGCGCCGCCGATCTCGACCGTGATGCCGGTCGCGTCGACCTGGACACGGTCCTTGCCGGTCTTCATCGAATAGCTGCGCGAATAGATCGGATAACCAAGCCTGAGGCAAAGATCGACATCGCGGCAGGCGCCGTCGATGACAGTGCCGGCGAGGCCCTTGTGGCTTGCCAGCTGGGTCATGATATCGCCCCAGACGGTGCAGTCCTCGCGGCCGCGATTGTCGAGCACGACCACCGTGCCCGCCGGCAGGTCGTCGATGAAGTCGCCGACATTGCCCGGCGCCAGCACATCGATGGGAACGTAGCGGACGGTGAAGGCGCGGCCGACAAGCCTGAACTTGTGGTCGCGCGGCTTGATGCCCCGGCAGACGCCTTCGATGCCGAGCCGGTCCATCGCGTCGGACAGGGTGGCGCAGTCGTGTTTGCCGGCGCGTTCTACAGCCTGGTCGGTCATTGCATTGCCTCGAGCATGTCTTCGTAATCGGCGCCGAGCACCTGCGAGACCGGCTTGCCGGACTTCAGGGCTTCGACCATCAGCTGCTCCTTGGCCGCGATGCGCTCGGCGGTCCGGATCACCTTTTCCGCCTTGTCGGCGGCAATGAACACCGCGCCCGAACCGTCCGAGATGACATAGTCGCCGGGCGCAATCGTCACCGTATCGATGGTGACGGGCGCGTTGGTTGCGATTTCGTGGACGCGGCCGCGCGCGGTGCGTACCGTGGTCGCACGCGCAAAGATCGGAAAGTCGAGCCCGTTGGCTTCATCGACGTCACGCAAGGGGCCATCGACGACGACGCCTTGTATGCCCGCAAGACGCGCCGCCTGGGTGAGCACGCCGCCCCAGCCGCCGGCATCGATGCCGGGATGGGAAACCACAATCACCGAGTTCGCGTCGCCGGCCTCGATGGCGTGGGCGCCGAGATGGACTTTTGGTGCGCCGGCCGGTGCCGGACCTGCAGCCAGCGTGACGGTGACGGCGCGTCCTGCCACAACGCCGCCGCCGGAACGTCGGGCGATGCCGGCGACCGCTCCAGTCATGCCAAGCGCGTCGAGCGCATCGGAAACCGAGCAGGCATCAAGCCGGCGCAGTCGCTGGATGAGGTCGGCGCTCATGGCTTGACGTCCCACCAGTACATGCCCTGCGCGGTGCCGGTTCCAGCCTCCGAGCGGTAGCAAGGCACATAGGCGACCTCGTGGAATTCGGTGTTCATCTTTTCCATGACGCCGGCCGTCGTGATCCAGCTCTTCATTTCCGAGGTGCCTGACTGCAATTCGGAAAGCGGGATGTTCTTGAGGAACTCGGCGTCCTTTTCGCGCATCGCCTTCATGAAGCGGGCATCCCAGTCTTCGTCGATGGTGAAATGGCTCATGCCGCCCGAGCCGAAGACGACGACACGCGCATCGCTTTTCCATGAGCGGATCGCGTCGCCGACGACCTGGCCGAACTTGTAGGAGCGCCGCGCTGTCGGCTGGTTCGGCGGGAAAAAGGTGTTCTGGTAGATCGGGACGTTGGGGATGACCTTGTCGCGCATCACCTGACGGTAGATGTGGCCGAAGGCATGGCTGATGCCGGTGGTGCGCGGATTGTGCGTCGGCAGCTTGGGCGACACGGTGATGTCGAACTCGTTCTCGACCAGATTGCCGATGATGTGCTTGGCGAGCTCCGGCACCGTGTCGTATTCGCGGTACTCTTCCGGCGCATGCCCGGCTTCACCTTCAGCCACGCCTGGCGGCATCAGTCGGCGGCCCTCTTCGGTTGCCGGATGATGGCGGATCTTGTCGCCATAATAGATCATGTAAGGCGGGCTCAGATCCTCGCCGTAGATCTCGTGCTGGTCGTTGCCGAAGATGACGGCGACATCGGCCTTCATGGCGTCGAAGGCGTCGGCCAGGCGCTCGCTGGCAGCGTGGCACTTTTCATAGTTGGCGGTCATCGCCTCCATGGTGCTTCGCGCTGCAAGATTCTCGTGCTTACGCAGCTCGCAGAGCTGGTCGAAAGAGTAGACGCCGCCGCGAAACGGGTGCTGCCGCGTCCGGTCCGACTGGACACGCAGCAGCCACTTGTCGGGCGTGGTGTGCAGTTGCGGCCCGTGAGCCGTGCAGATGAATCCGACTATTTTCGCCATAGGGTAGCCTCCATGTTTGCCAAGGCTGCGCTTCAGGTGACCTGGGTTGATCAGGCTTCGATGTTGAAAAGCCGTGCGGCATTGCCGCCCAGGATTGCCTTGCGTTCGTCATCTGAGATGAACGACAGACCGTTGATGTGTGGGATGATGGTGTCGAAGGTCTCGCCGGTTTCCGGATCGATGGACGAGCCGACGCCGGGCATTTCCGCGCCGTAGAGGCACTGCGAGGCGCCGACCACCTTGACCAGAAGTTCGATCGCTTCCCGCGAGTAGAGCACGGTGTCGAAATAGAGCTTCTGGAGCCGGTCGCGGAAACGCACGCCCGACGTCGACATGCCGTTGCGCGGCACCGTGGTCGCATCGAAGCGACCGAGCTGATAGGGGATCGCGCCGCCACCGTGGCTGACCAGGATCTTGAGCTCGGGGAAGTCTTCCAGCACCGTCGACTTGCACAGCCCGTAGACGGCGGTGGTCTCTTCATTGATGAAGTGCAGCGAGTAGGGCTCGCGTTCCGGCGCCCGTGAGCTCGCCGAATGGATGTGGCCGACGACGTCAAGCTCGCAGAGCTTCTCATAGAGCGGGTACCAGTAACGGTCGCCCATCGGCGGCGCCATGCGGCCGTTGTTTTCGAACGGATCGGGATTGATCAGGCAACCGCGAAAGCCGAACTCCTTGACGCAGCGTTCGAGCTCGGGCAGCGCTTCGGTGATCGGGCTGTCGCCCGTCTGTGGCAGGCCAGCGACGCCGTAGAAGCGCTCGGGATAGAGCGCGCATTCCTGGGCGATGATGTCGTTGGCGTATTCGACGTACCAGTGCACCAGCTTCTTGGGTTCTTCCGAATGCATCAGCTGGAACGGGCGCGGCGACAGCAACTGGATATCCACGCCGGCCTGGTCAAGACAGGCGAGATGGCCCATCGGCGCCATCTCGACGCGGTTGAACGCCTGTTCCAGCGCTTCGTTGGAAACCGGCGGCGCCTTGCGGCCATGCGCGCCGCGATGCGACAGGATGCTGGCCTTGTAGGCGGGAAGCTGATGCGGCACCGCCATGTGTGCGTGACAGTCGATGATCTTCATCGGACACTCCAGAATTCCAGAAAATTTCGCATTGATCCGCCTCAATTCGCCAAG
The DNA here is from genome assembly GCF_044056035.1 of Aminobacter sp. UC22_36. NCBI lineage: Bacteria > Pseudomonadati > Pseudomonadota > Alphaproteobacteria > Hyphomicrobiales > Phyllobacteriaceae > Aminobacter > Aminobacter sp. UC22_36. The sequence continues at coordinate 237,280 of NZ_CP171995.1, read as the reverse complement.
GCGGCAGTGCCGGTGATGGTATCGAGCAGCGCGTTCGGGTCGGTCGGGCAGGCATCGCCGCGCCACGCGACGTGCCTGTCGGGCCGCGACAGCACGAAGGCTTCGGCATACGGGCCTGAGCCATCCTTGCCGGGCACGACGTCGAGCAGCTGGATCGGGATTCCGCGTGCCGCTGCCGTCGCCATCAGGGGCTCTGCGTCCTGGCTCGGATCAAGCCGCAGCAAGGTGTAGTCAGGGCCCATCGCATCATAGAGCGAGCGCCTGTCCGCCAACCAGATATGCGGCGTGCGACAGCCGGGCACGGTCGACGGCGTGAAGTCGGCCATCGAGTAGGCCGGCTGCGCCGCACCGTCATAGGAGATGATCGGCGAGCGGTCGTAGTAGTAGCCGAAGTTGAGGCCGCCGCAGCAATATTGCTGGACGTTCAGGTCGTAGATCTTGCGTCCCAGCGCCTCGCGTGCGGCGGCACCTTCGGCCGAGTCGTCTTCGATGTTGGCAGGCACGACCTTGCGTTCCTTGGCCATGGCATGGGCATGGTTCATGGCGAAGACCGAGACCTGCTCGGTGATCGGCTGGCGCTCGGCGGCATAGGCATCGAGCATGCCGGATTTGCCCCGAACCGGCGACGTTGGCGGCGAGCAGCCAGCCCAGGCACTCGGCATCGGCGATGCCGGCGTTCATGCCGTAGCCGGCGTAGGGCACCCAGAGATGTGCGGCGTCACCGCAGATGAAGACCCGGCCCTTCTGGAAGCTGTCGGCGACGAGGCGACGGCCGAACCAGTCTTCGTTGGACAGGACTTCGTAGGAAAAGTCCGGACCGACGCCGAGGATCTCGCGGATCGACCAGTCGCGGTCGACGCTGTCGAAATCCGGTTCGTCGTCGCGCAGGTAGTTGTGCACCAGCCAGGTCTCGCGGCCGTCGATGGCATAGACGTTGCCGCTGCGTCGCGGATTGAGCGAGAAGCTCGCCCATGCCGGCGCGTCGTTCATCAGGCCGAGCAGCTGCGGTGCGCGGATATAGGTCGACTGGACGCGCTGGACCACGGCGTCGCCGACGAGCTTGGCGCCGATGTCGCGGCGGACCTGCGAGCGGCCGCCGTCACAGCCGGCGAGATAGCGGGCGGTGATCGCCGTCTGCTCGCCGCTGTCGATGTTGCGGGCGCTGATCTGGATGCCGTCTGCAGTTTCGGCGTGGGACAGATATTCCGTGCGGTTGAGCACGGTCAGTCCCGGCATCGCCACCGCATGTTCGAACAGGATCGGCTCCAGGAAGAGCTGGTTGATCCGGTGCGGCGGTTCGGCCGTCGGCCAATCTGTGTCGGGGCCGCCTGTCGCCGTGAAGCGGTCACGGCGGCAGGGGATCGGGATGCGGGTGATGGCCTTGCCGACCATGGACGTGCGGTAGGCGATGTCGTTGGCATAATCCGCCGGCAGGCCGGCGTTGCGGGCGGCATTCGCGACACCGAGCCTTCTGAGAATCTCCATCGATCGTGCCGAGACGTGATTGCATTTCACGTTTGGCGGCTCGCCACGATGGCGCGTATCGAGCAGCGTCACGGCCACGCCGCGCTGCGCCAGGATCATGCCCAGCGTCAGCCCGACAGGCCCCGCGCCGACAATGAGGACGTCGGTCTCCAGTGCCGAGGTCATGGCCGAGGCTCCCCGACGGTCAAAACAACGTCGCCGTCGCTCACCTGCACTGGAATAGGGGTCAGCCCGACATTGTTGTCGATCGGATGGCGACCGGTGAGCATGTCGAACTCGAAGCCATGCCAGGGGCAAACAATGTGCAGCTGGTCCTTGGAAAAGCCGAGGCCCAGGCTTTTGCCGCTGTCGGCGACCTGCTCCAGCGTGCGCGGCATGATCTTGCCTTGGCATACCGGTCCGCCCATATGCGGGCAGATGTTGAGATAGGCCCGCACTTCCTCGCCGACGAAGTAGACGCCGATGCCGGTGCCGTCGACGTCGATGACCATGCGCTGGCGCTTCTTGAGCTCGTCATGACGGCCCAAAACGATCTGCCGCGACGTTGCCGCCGCCATTTCGGGGGCGCTCACGATGCCCTCCGGAACCACATGGCGAGGTCGAACACGTTGAGGTCGGCAGCGCGCAGCAGTTCGCTGACCAAGACTGCTGTCTCGGTGGCGGTCAGCGCATCCGAAGCGACCGGCGGGAAGATCTTGTCCGACTTTTCGACCTTGGCGGCGTAGAGCTTTCCGAGCGCGGTCAGGGCTGTGGCGATATCGGCCTCGCTCACACCGTTGAGCGTTCCAGAGGCGAGGGCCTCGTCTGCTGCTGTCGCAATTGCGGCGGCAGCTGCGCTGAAACCAGCGCCATGTTCTGATGTTGTCATTGTCTGTGCCACTACGATGCGGTTTTCGGGCGATTGGCGAGCACGTCTTCGGCAAGCGGCTTGCGGCGTGCCGTATCCAGCTTGAACAGCCTCGCAGCGTTCAGTCCCAGGATGTTGCGCTTGGCCTGCTCGGAGAGGAACGGCAGTGAGTCGATGGTCGCAGGCGAATCCCAGTCCCAGTGCGGCCAGTCCGAGGAGTAGAGCAGCTGGGTCTCGGCGTTCATCGCCTCCATGGTCGCTTCGAGAAGCTTCATGTTGGTGCGCTCGAGCGGCTGGCTGGTGTAATACATCTCGCGCATGTATTCGCTCGGCAGCCGCTTGAGGCCGGGTGCCTCGCTGGGGCGCATCAGCACTTCATGGTCGAGCCGCTGCATCAGGAACGGGATCCAGGCGAGGCCACTTTCCACCCACAGCATATTGAGCTTGGGGAAGCGCTCCGGCATGGCGTTGACGATCCAGTTGGTGAGGTGGATCTGATTGTAGTGCGTGAACGAAAGCGCATGCATCGACAAGAAGCGGTTGAGCTGCGCGAAGGACGGATCGCCCCAATGATAACCCGAGTGGAATGCCAGCGGCTTGTCCAGCTCCTGGATCATCGAATAGAGCCGCATGTAGCAATCATGGTGGACCGGCTTGTTGCGGGTCGAGCAGACGGTGAAGCCGATGATGCCTTCGGTGTCGCCGTAACGCTCGACGAGCTCTTCGCAAGCCTCGGGCGTATTGAAGGGCAAATAGAGCAGGCCCTTCATCCGGCTGTCGATCGGCAGGATGCGCTCGATCATCCAGCGGTTGAACGCCTTGGCCAGCGCCACCTCGATCTCATCTTGCGGGTGCATGCCGAGCAGCAGCATGGCGCTGGGGAAAACCACCTGATAGTCGAGCCCCATCGCATCCATGCTGCGACGCGCGGTCGAAATGAAGCGGTGGACGCTGTCGTCCTGCACCGGCTCGCGGCGGCCCTGGTGGCCGATGCGGCCGCCAACACTTTGCAGCGACAGGCCGGGCGAGATGTTGAGCAGGGCGTTCTGCCCGGCAAAGCCCTTGACCTGCTGCTGGCCGATCTGGCGCAGCACGTCATTGTCGATCAGGTCGATGATCTCTGACCAGAAGTGGTCTTCCGACACATGCGCATCGACGTCGACGATAAGATAGTCGTCGAAGTTCTTCGCGGCCTGACGCGTGGCGTGCGAGAGCACGTCGCGCGAAGTCGGTCGAGCCGGTGATTTCGCCGAGTTCGCGGAAATTGGGGATGGAGTTCTCGTTCATACTGCTACGCTTCAGCCTTGTGTCACGAATTTGGTCACGAGATAGCTATCGAGGCCTTCCGACCCGCCTTCGGATCCGTAGCCGCTCTCCTTGACCCCGCCGAACGGGGTTTCGGGTGTCGTCAGGACCATGTGATTGACGCCGACCATGCCGGACTCCAATTCGTCGCCAATCCTGGTGGCGGTCGTTGTGTCGCGGGTGAAAGCGTAGGCGGACAGGCCGAACGGCAATCGGTTTGCCTCGGCAACGACCTCGTCGAAATCCTTGAACCGGCGTGTTGCCGCGACCGGGCCGAACGGCTCCTCATTCATGATCCGCGCTTCGTTCGGTACGTCGGTCAGGATTGTCGGGCGCCAGAAATAGCCGCGTTCACCATGGCGTTCGCCGCCCAGTTCGATACGCGCGCCGCAACGTTTGGCATCCGAAACCAGGCTTTCCATGGCGTCGATCCGGCGGACGTTCGCCAGTGGTCCCATCTGCGTCTGGGGATCGAGGCCGTCGCCCAGTCTGAGCGACGCGGCCACCTCGCGGAACCGAGCGACAAAGCGATCGTGAATGGCTTCGTGGAGATAAAAACGTGTCGGCGTGATGCAGATCTGGCCGGCATTGCGGTACTTCGACCGCGCCGTCATCTCGGCGGCCTTCTCGATATCGGCGTCGGCAAAGACAATCGTTGGCGCATGGCCGCCGAGTTCGAGTGTTGCCGGCTTGACGCCTTCAGCCGCCAGTTTGGCGAGGTGCTTGCCGACGCGTGTCGATCCGGTGAACGAAATCTTCTTGATGACCGGCGATGCGATCAGATGGGTCGAAATCTGATCCGGCACACCAAGGACAATGTTGAGCACGCCATCGGGAAGGCCGGCATCGGCGAGCGCCTGCGCAATCGCCAGCGTCGGCGACGGCGTTTCCTCAGCCGGCTTGGCAATGCAGGAGCATCCGGCGGCCAGGGCCGCGGCGATCTTGCGCGCCGGGATGGTGATGGGGAAGTTCCACGGCGTGAACACGGCCACCGGGCCGATCGGCTCGCGGAACACCAGGCTGCGCACACCTGAGGTGCGCGAGGGGATGATACGTCCGTAGGCGCGGCGGCCCTCTTCCGCGTACCAGTCGAAGATGTCGGCCGCACCATGCACTTCAGCCATGGAATCGGCGACCGGTTTGCCCTGTTCCAATGTCATGAGATGGGCGATGCCAAGGGCGCGCTCGCGCATCAAAGCTGCCGCGCGGCGCAAAATGGCGTAGCGATCAAACGCCGAAACCTTGCGCCAGGAGCGGTAGGCCGAGCCTGCGGCATCCAGTGCGTTGTCCAGGTCGGCGATGGTCGCAACCGGGATTTCCCCGACGGTTTCACCGCTTGCGGGATTGATAACGGGCAGGATCTCGCGATTGCTCGCCTTGACCCTCTCAGAACCGATCCGCAACGAGCGATCTACCTGACCTTCTGTGACCATGTCCCACTCAACTGATTGAAATTGTTGAAGGCGGGAGTTCGTCACCGCCAGTTTCAAAACATATGATAGTTTAAAAAAAATGGTCGCGCAATTGCCATTTTTCGCTTGATATTCGCCTCAAAATATTCTTTTTTGTCCTAAATATCTTATCAAAGGGATCGACATGCAAAAAGCACCTGATGCTGAAGGTAGCGGTCTTACCCAGATGGTTGGTCCGGCCGAGCGGCTTTGGTCGTCAGGCAAGCAGACGACCTTGTCGGCGAATGTGATCGACCAGATCCGGACGGTGCTGTTTGCCGGCCGGCTCGCTCCTGGCGATCGATTGGGCTCGGAGGCCTCGCTGGCGCTGCAGTTCGGCGTCAGCCGCATGACGATGCGCGATGCCCTGCGCTCGCTGCAGGCCTCGGGCGTGATCGAGGTCAAGGTTGGCATCAAGGGTGGTATCTTCGTTGCCGAGGGCAATTCCGAGCGCCTGGCCGAGACCATCGCCATCCAGCTGAAGCTGATCGGCATCAGCACCGAAGAGCTGCTCGACACCCAGATTGCCATTGAGGTGATGGCGGCTGGGCTTGCCGCCAGCAATGCGAGCAACACCGATATCAAGGCGCTGCATGATGCGCTGGCCGAGGCCGAGCGTCTGATCGACGACGCCGAGGAATTCACCTGGGCAGCGATCAATTTTCACGGCTGCGTCGTCGCAGCCTCCCATAATCGGGTGCTCTCCGCGCAGTTCAGGGCGCTTAGTCATGTGCTGATGCCGCTTTATGTACGCGGGTCGTCGCCTGATGTTGCCCGCCGCGCCGTGGCGTTTCAGCGGGCGCTGATTGCCTGCATCGAAGCGCGTGAGCCCGATGCGGCCAGAAATCTCGTTTACGGACGTCTGCAGTTCGTCAAGTCGCGCCAGTTGGGCGACCTGGCGAAAGGAGAGGCTGGCGAGTGACCACGGAGGAACGGTGAGGCTCGGTCCTTGCCGCTTTGGTTTCACGCCAGATGCAGAGGGGAATGCCTGCTGAACGTCGCGAAGGAGCGGACGTTGCGGGTCAATTTTGCGAAAAAGGGAGTGAGGAAGATGTTTACGATTTCGCGCCGAAGCCTGCTCAAGATATCAGCGGCTTCCGGCCTGATGGCGGCATTGCCTGGTGCCGCATGGGCAGCTGAGCCCAAGCGCGGCGGGCACCTTGTCGTGGCCAGCGGCGGCGCCTCGACGGCGGATTCGCTGGATCCGCGCACATTCGGTTCGCCTTACACGGCTGTCATGTCCGGCATCACCTACAACTCGCTGATCGAGGTCCATGGGCTGGATATGGAACTGCGCCCGGGCCTCGCCAAGAGCTGGGAGCCGTCGAATGGTGGCAAGACCTGGATCTTCGACCTGGTCGAAGGTGCCACGTTCCACAACGGCAAGGCCTTTACCAGCGAAGACGTGGTGTTCTCGCTGAAGCGCCACGCCGAAGAGGCGTCGCGTTCCAACATGCGCAGCATCATCAAGGGCGTATCCGATATCCGCGCCGATGGTCCGAACCGCGTCATCATTGATCTGCCCGAAGCCAACTACATGTTTCCGGCCATGCTGACGGCGTTCTCGCTGGGTATCGTCCCAGCGGGAACGACGACGTTCGACGGCGTTGGCACCGGCCCTTACAAGCTGAAGCGGTTTTCGCCGGGCGAAGTTCTCGAAGCCGAGCGCAACGAGAACTATTTCAAGTCGGACGCCGCTTTCGTCGACAGCGTCGAGTTCCTCGCGATCAACGACGCCTCGGCATTGGGCAGCGCGTTCCAGAGCGGGCAGATCCATCTCACCACGCTGCTCGATGCACGCACCGCGCCGCTGATGCGCCAGATGCAGAACCTCAAGATCTACAACACCGAAGGTCGCGGCTTCATCTGCTTCAACATGCGCACCGACATAGCGCCGTTCGACAATCCTGACATGCGCATGGCGCTCAAGCTGGCCGTCAACCGTCCCGATATGCTGGAGCGTGTCTCGGTCGGCGTCGGCCGTATTGCCAATGACACGCCGGTTGCCCCGAGCGATCCGGTCTACGCGTCCGACCTGCCGCAGACGGAATACGATCCGAAGCGTGCCAAGGAACTGTTTGACAAGACCGGCTTCAAGGGCCCGATCGTTTTGCAGACCTCGGAGGCCATCTCGTCGCGTGCCGTCGACATGGCCGTGATCTTCCAGGAGCACGCCGCCAAGGCGGGCATCCCGATCGAGGTCAAGCGCGAGCCGTCGGACGGTTACTGGGAGACCATCGTTGGCCAGACGCCGTTCCATGTCTCGGCCCGTTCCGACCGGCCGACCGCGGATGCGATCTTCTCGGTCGCCTTCCTCAGCACCTCTGGAAACAACGAGTGCAAGTGGGTGAACAAGGACTTCGATGCCGCCGTCATCGCCGCCCGCGCCGAGCCCGATCTCGAAAAGCGCAAGGCCTTCTACGCGACCGCGCAGAAGATCTGCCGCGAGGATGGCGGAACCATCATTCCGTTCTTCTCCAGCACGGTTGAAGGCACGACCAGCGATCTCGACGGTTTTGTGCCCTCGGCACTGCAGATGGCCGGTTACCGCGCCATCGAGCAGGTCTGGTTCGCATAGTACCAAGGACTGGACGGCATGACTCTATTCGCCAATTCCCCGGTGAAATCGTTCGTAGTAGCCAGGGTTGCGTCTGGACTTCGTGTCGATCTTCTTCATCTCGTTCCTGGTCTTTCTGGGAACGTCGATGTTGCCGGGCGACGCAGCCAATGCGTTGCTCGGCCAAAATGCGACCCCTGAAACCGTCTTGGCCCTGCGCAAGGTGCTGGGCCTCGACGAACCCTTGCCGGTCAGATACCTGCACTGGCTGAGCAATGCGCTGCAGGGCGATTTCGGCACCTCGCTTTCCAACGCCCAGCCGGTCATCAACCTGCTGGTACCGCGCCTGATCAATTCGCTGATCCTGGCCTGTTCGGCTGCCGTCATCGTGCTGCCCCTGGCCATTGCGGCGGGACTGCTCGCCGCGATCAACCGGGGCAAGGCGATCGATACCGCGACCGGCTCGATCTCGGCGATCTTCCTGTCGATGCCGTCGTTTCTGATCGGCTACCTGCTGGTCTTCATTTTCGCCGTGAAGCTCGGGCTGTTCCCGCCCTTGTCGATGGTCCGCTCCAGCGCCAGCCTGCCGACCTGGATTTCAGCCCTGACGCTGCCGGTCCTGACCTTGGTGCTGGTCGCACAGGCCCATGTGATGAAGCTCACCCGTGCAGCGGTGCTTGGGGTGATGAGCTCCGATTACATCCTGATGGCCGAGACCAAGGGCATCCCGCGCAACAGGATCATCCTCAAGCACGCTTTGCCCAATGCGCTTTCGCCGATCGTGTCGATCTGCATGATCACCATGGCCTATCTGATCGTCGACGTCGTCGTGATCGAAGCGGTGTTCAACTACCCGGGCATGGGCAAGCTGATGGTGGATGCAGTCGCCTATCGCGATATTCCGATGGTGCTGGCCTGTGGCGTGCTGTTTTCGACGATCTTCATTTCGCTCAATTTTGCCGCCGACCTCTTGGCCATGCTCGTCAATCCGCGCCAGCGACTGCCCAGGAAGGGGAACTAAACCGTGTCGAGCAAAGTGACGCTGGGCGTTTCCGTGGCAGTTCTCGCAACGATGGCGGCTGCCGCCATCTTCGCACCGGTACTTGCGCCCTTTCCGCCGAACGAGATGGTTCACACCCCGTTTGATGCGCCTGGCGTGGGCGGCATGCTGGGCGCCGACGGCCTCGGCCGGGACATGCTGTCGCGCATCCTCTACGCCACGCGCTATACATTCGTTGCGACGCTGATCGCGACCACGCTGGCCTGCATGCTGGGCGTGACGCTTGCCATCCTTGCCGGGCTGAGCAAGGGCTGGGTCGATATCGTCATCGGGCGCGCCATCGATATCCTGATGTCGATCCCGCAGATCATTTTCGCGCTAATCATCCTCGCCATCGCCGGTGTGTCGCTGACGACGCTGATCCTGACCATGGCGGTGCTGCAGTCGAGCACCTATTACCGCGTCACGCGACCGATCGCCGGTGATCTCGCGGCGATGGAGTATGTCGAGGTCGGCCGCCTGCGCGGCGAACGGCTGCACTGGTATTTGTTCAAGGAAATACTGCCTAATATGGTGCCGTCGCTTTTGGCGCAGTTCGGACTGGGGCTTTCCTCCGCGGCACTTTTCATCAGTTCGCTCAGCTTCCTGGGCATCGGCATCCAGCCACCCGCAGCCGATCTTGGCGGGCTTGTCCGCGAGAATGCGCTGGCCCTTTCAACCGGCCGTCTGACACCGTTGATACCAGCATTCTGTATCGCGCTCTTCTGCCTGAGCGTGAACGGCATCGTTGATTGGCTCGTTGGTCGTTATTCAGACAAACCGGAAGTGAAATGAGCGGAAATCGCATACTGAGCATCGACAATCTGCGCGTCGAGGCACGCTCGAGCGTCTTGCTCGATGATGTCTCGATCCATGTCGATCGCGGTGAGGTACTGGGCATCATCGGGGAGTCAGGGGCCGGCAAGAGCACGCTGGCTCTGAGTTCGATCATGCTGTTCAAGGCAGGTTGTGTGCCGACCGCCGGCTCCATTGAGCTGTGCGGCCAATCGCTGATGGAAATGGGCACCACCGAGCTCGAAACCATCCGGCGCACCAAGGCCTCTTATGTCGCCCAAAGCGCCGCCGCCGCGTTCAATCCGTTCTACCGGCTGGAAGACCAGGTTACCGAAATCCCGGCGATGTCGCAGAAGCTGACATCGGCGCAGCGGCGGCGCATGGCGGTCGAGCTGTTCGAGGAGCTACAGCTGCCCGATCCCGAGAATTTCGGGCGGCGCTATCCGCACCAGGTCTCGGGTGGCCAGCTGCAGCGGGCAATGATCGCCATGGCGCTGATCAACCAGCCCGATTTGATCATTTTCGACGAGCCGACCACCGCACTTGACGTGACAACCCAGATCGAGGTGCTGCGGCTGATCAAGAAGGTGGCGAGCACCCATAATTGCGGCGCCCTTTACATCTCGCACGATCTGGCCGTGGTGTCGCAGATGGCCGACCGCATCGTGGTGATGCGCAACGGCAAGATGGTCGAACAGGGCACCACCCGCCGGCTCGTCGACAACCCGCAGACCGAGTATGCCCAGCGCCTGGTCGCGCACCAGGGTGATGGCACCTACGCCAGCGCCAATGGCAGCGACGAGACGCTGCTCGATGTGCGCAACGTCGATGTCGGCTATGGCGGCGTCGCGGCGGTCAAGGATGCATCGATTCAGCTTGGCGCCGGATCGGTGCTGGCGCTCGTCGGTGAATCGGGCAGCGGCAAGACCACCTTGGCGCGCAGCATTGCCGGGCTGCAGCCGGCTCGAACCGGCCAGATCCGGATGCGCGACAGTCTGCTGGCGCCTGTTGTCGAGGGCCGCAGCTTCGACCAGCGGCGGCTGATCCAGTATATCCACCAGCTGCCGGACCTAGCGCTCAACCCGCGCCAGACCATCCGCGACATCATCGGTCGTCCGCTGACCTACTTCCATGGCCTGCGTGGTGCGGCCGCCGACCAGCGACTCCGCGAGCTGATGGATTCCATCGAGCTGCCCGCCGCTTATCTCGACCGCTACCCAGCCTCGCTTTCTGGCGGGCAGAAGCAGCGCGTCTGCATCGCCCGGTCTCTGGCGGCAAAACCGGACATTCTGATCTGCGACGAGATCACCTCCGCGCTCGACCCGCTGGTCGAAGAAAGCATCGTCAAATTGCTGACGCGGCTGATCGAGGACGAGGGCCTCAGCATCCTGTTCATCACCCACAATCTCGGGCTGGCGCTGCGCTTCTCGCACATGACGGCGGTGATGCAGGCGGGCAGGATCGTTGAACATGGCGAAACACGATCGGTGTTCGAGACGCCGCAGTCGGACTACACGCGCAGCCTGATCCGCGCGGTGCCGCAATTGCGCGAAGGCTGGCTGGACGGCTTTTCCAGTAATGCTGCGTGAATGAAACAAACGGTTGAGGCGCCTGCGGGCGAGCTTGGCTGAAATTCGAGGGAATAGCTAATGACCCATGCGATGATCATCGATGGCGAAAAGGTCGCTGCCGCCGAGACATTTGGCGTGATCGACCCGGCGCGGGCGGAGGTTTTCGCCCAGTGCCCCGCCGCCAGGCCGGAACATCTTGATGCGGCGGTCGCAGCTGCTCGGCGTGCGTTTCCCATATGGCGAGACACGCCGCTCGAGGAGCGGGCGAGGCTGCTGAACGAGATCGCCAACGCGGTCGAGGGCGACAAGGAAGCCCTGGCAGTCCTGCTTTCGACCGAGCAAGGCAAGCCTCGCACCAGTGCCCATGGCGAAATCGGCGCGGCCATCCACTGGATGCGCGAAACTGCGAAGCTTCGGCCGGCCGTCGAGGTCATCCGCGACGACGAGAAAAACAGGATCGAGGTTCACCGCAAGCCGCTTGGCGTGGTCGGCTCGATCACGCCCTGGAACCACCCCGTCCTGATCGCCACCTGGCACATTATGCCAGCGCTGATGGCCGGCAACTGCGTCATCATCAAGCCGTCGTCCTACACGCCGTTGAGCACGCTTCGGCTCGTTGAACTCGCCAATGCGCATCTGCCACGTGGTGTGCTCAATTCGGTCACCGGCGAGGGCGGCATCGGCCGTGCGATAACCGGCCATCCCGGCATCGACAAGATCGTCTTTACCGGCTCGACGCCGACCGGGCGCAACATCATGTCGAACGCTGCAAATACGCTGAAGCGCCTGACGCTCGAACTGGGCGGCAATGATGCGGCGATCGTCCTTCCGGACGCGGATATCGACGCCATTGCGCCGGTGATCTTCGCCAAGTCGTTCGGCAACAGCGGCCAGACCTGCGCGGCGCTCAAGCGGCTCTATGTCCATGAAAGCCTGCATGACGCGCTTGCCGAAAAGATTGCCGGACTGGCGCGTGCGGCAAAGGTTGGCCCGGCGACCGACCCGGCAAGCCAGTTCGGTCCGTTGCAGAACAAGGCGCAGTTCGATCTGGTGCGCTCGCTCGCCGACGATGCCAAGGCCAATGGTGGCAAGTTCCTTTCCGGCGGTGCTGCTTCAGGGGAAGGCGGCTATTTCTTCCCGCTGACCGTGGTCACCGAAGTGACCGACGGCATGCGCATCGTCGATGAAGAGCAGTTCGGCCCGATCCTGCCAATCGTCCGCTACAGCGACGTCGACGATGCTATCGCGCGCGCCAACGCCAGCGAAAATGGTCTCGGCGGCTCGATCTGGTCGTCGGACCTCAAACGCGCCGAAGAGCTGGCGCGGCGGCTCGAATGCGGAACCGCCTGGGTCAACGACCACAGCTCGATCTCGCCCGCAGCACCCTTTGGTGGCGCCAAACAGTCGGGCATCGGCGTCGAGTTCGGCCATTGGGGGCTCGAAGAATACATGCAGATGCAGACCGTCCATATCACGCGCTGATCGAGCGCCGGCTTCAGCTGTGCGATGCGGTTGCGGCTGGCGCCGGGTGATCGCAGGACAGCAAAAAGAAAGGGTGGCTGCAGGGGCCGCCCTTTCTGTATTTCACATTCAGGGTTCAGCTCAGTAGCCGGGACCCGGTGTCCGCATATCGCCGCTGCCGCCGGCCTTGAACGTCGCCGCAAGCGCGCTCGTCGCCTGGGCCAGCAGGCCGACATCGTTGCCGACGGCAACGAAGGTGGCGCCGAGTTCAAGGTAACGCTGTGCCAGCATGGCATCGGAAGTGAGGATACCGGCAGCCTTGCCTGAAATGCCAATGCGCCGGATCGCATCCTCAACCGCCGCCTGCACCTCCGGTGCGCCGGGCTTGCCGAGGTAGCCCATGTCGGCGGCGAGGTCGGCCGGGCCGATGAAGATGCCGTCGACGCCATCGACAGTTGCAATGGCCTCCAGTTGGGCAAGGCCTGCCCGGCTCTCCAACTGCACCAGCAGGCAGGTCTGGTCGTTGGCGGTGGCCAGATAGTCGGGAATGCGGTTGAAGGCGGAAGCGCGGGCAAGCGCTGCACCCACGCCGCGTACGCCGTGCGGCGGGTAACGCATGGCCTGGACAAGCTCATGCGCCTGATCGGCGGTCTCGACCATCGGCACCAGGATTGTCTGGGCGCCGATGTCGAGCAGCTGCTTGATGATCCAGGTTTCCCCTATCGGCGGGCGCACGACCGGATGAGAGCCGGAAGCGGCGATGGCCTGCAACTGGGTTGCCATGACGGGAACGTCGTTCGGTGCGTGCTCGCCGTCGATGACCAGCCAGTCGAATCCGGCGCCGGCGCAGATCTCCGCCGTATAGGCATTGGCAAGGCCGAGCCACAGGCCGATCTGCGCTTCGCCGTTCAGCAGCGCAGCTTTGAAGTTGTTGCGTGGTGCGGGCATGACGATGTCCTCAGGCGAAGTAGGCGCTGACGGTGCCGAAGGGGCCGAAGTCGGCCATGATAGTGTCGCCGTGGCGCGCTTCGACCGGGCGGATGAACGAACCCGAGAGCACGATGTCGCCGACAGCGATCGAGCCGCCGAACATGGCCAACCGGTTGGCCAGCCAGGCGATGCCGGCAGCAGGATGGTTGAGCACGCCAGCACCCAGGCCGGTTTCCTCAACCTCGCCGTTGCGCGCGACGATGGCGCCAATCCAGCGCATGTCGGCCTCGGTCGGGCGCATCGGCCGGCCGCCGGTGATGATGCCGGCATTGGCGGCATTGTCGGAGATGGTGTCGACGATGGTGCGGGTGCGGCCGGTGGCGGGATCGCTGCGCAGGATGCGCGTGTCGAGGATCTCGATGGCAGGCGCAATGAAATCGGTGGCGTTGAGCACGTCGAAGACCGTCGTATTCGGGCCTTCCAACGGCGCCTTCATGACGAACGCGATCTCGGCCTCGATGCGCGGCTGGATGAAGCGGCCGGCCGGGATGGTCGCGGCATCCGAAAACATCATGTCGTCGAGCAGGACGCCTGAATCGGGGATGTCGATGTTGAGCGCATATTGCATCGCCTTGGAGGTCAGCCCGATCTTCCAGCCGATCCGACGGCGGCCTTGGACAAGCTTGAGCTGGACCCACTCGGCCTGGACGGCATAGGCGTCCTCCATGTCCATCTCTGGGTGATCGAGCGACAACAGCCCGATCTGCTTGCGTTGCTTTTCGGCCTGGTCGAGACGCTGGGCGGCGGTGCGATGCTGCTGAGGCGAAAGCTTCATGGTTGTTCGTCCATGATGGTGTTGCGCAACGTGCCGATGCCTTCGGCTTCGACTTCCACGATGTCACCCGGTACCAGCCAGCGAGGCGGATCGAAGCGCGCGCCGGCCCCGGTCGGTGTTCCGGTGACGATCACATCGCCTGATGCCAGCGTGGTGAAGGTCGAGATGTAGCTGATCAACTTGCGGAAGCCGAAGATCATGCGGCTGGTGCGATCGTCCTGGCGCAACTCGCCATTGACCTTGGTCGTTAGGCGGATGTCGGCAATCTGCGCCTCGTCCGTGTAAGGAACGAGCCAGGGGCCGATGGCGCCGGTGGCGTCGAAGTTCTTGCCCTGGGTCACGTTGAACTTGGCGTGCCGGACCCAGTCGCGGATGGTGCCTTCATTACACAGCGAAAGTGCCGCGACGTGGCCGAGCGCATCCGCTTCGGCGATGCGGCGCCCGCCCTTGCCGATGACAATGACGATCTCGCCTTCATAGTCGAGCTGCGGCGATTCCGGCGGCCGCACGATCGCTGCGCGATGCCCGACGAACGAACGCGGAAAACGGATGAACAGCGACGGTTTGGCGGGCGCTGTCTGGCCGTCCTTGTATTCTTCGTTGCGGTCGGGAAAATTCACCCCGACACAGATCAGCTTTTCCGGCGAAGGAACGGGGATCTGGTAGGTCACCGCTTCTTCGGCGATGTCGGCTGGGCGCTTCGCCGCTGTTTCCGCCAGCTGGTTGAAACCATTATCCGCGATGACTTCACGCAGGGTTGGCCATTGCGGGAATAGCGGCGTGAGTTCGATGATGCCGCTTGCGGTCACCGCACCATAGCTGCTTTTGCCGCCATGCGTGTAGGTGGCGAAACGAGGCCTGTCGCTCATGTCGTAACCCTCACGGTGCGATGATCGGTGATGCCGCAAGCGCGGACGGCCGGGGCTCGGCGCCGGCGAATGTGCTGCCTTCCTCGAACCACGAGCGTGGGGCAGGGGCACCCCACAGTGTCTGGCGCTGCGGATCCTTGAGGTCCCACTTGATCGGCTCGAGATCGGGATCGACCGTCTGGTAGTCAGAGCAGTAAATCTCGATGCGGTGACCGTCAGGATCGCGGATGTAGAGAAAGAAGGCGTTGGAGATGCCGTGCCGGCCGGGGCCGCGCTCGATGTTGCCGACGTAACCCGTGGTCGCCATCAGGTCGAGCAGGTCGATGATGTTGAGCGGCGTCGGCACCCAGAAGGCGACATGGTGCAGGCGCGGTCCGAGCCCGTTGGTGAAGGCGATGTCGTGCACGCCGCCTTTGCGGTGGGTCCACGCCGCCCACAGGCGGCCGGTTTCGGCATCCTCGGTGAATTCGGTCACGCGGAAGCCGAGCTCGTTGTAGAAGGCGACCGACTGGTCGACGTCGGGCGAGAAGCAGTTGAAGTGATCGATGCGCAGCGGCTTTACGCCCTTGTAGAGCGCGTATTTCTGGTGGATCGGCGCCAGCCGATCCATCCGGGAATAGAACTCCAGCGGAATGCCGTGCGGATCGCGGGTGCGCAGCGTGCGCGACTGGTAGGGCCGCTCGACCCATTCGACCGGCAGCTCCTTCGCCTTGAAGAAGTGCTCGGCCTTGTCGAGGTCCTCGTCCGAAAACACCTTGAAGCCGAGGTCGCGGGCTTCGGCCCGGTCGCTCTGCTTCAGAACGATGCAGTGGTGGCCGCGCTCTTCCATGGCGCGCAGGTAGATCGTGTCGGCGGTCTCGTCGGTGACCTGCAGGCCGAGCGTGTCGACATAGAAGGCGCGGGACTTGGCCAGATCCGTCACGGCCAGTTCGACATGGCTGAGCCGGACGATGTTGAAGGCGGGATAAAGATTGGGTGTGGGCAATGGCATGATGTCTGTTCCCGCTCAGCCGCCGAGCTTCTGGATGTTATGGGCCGTCGTGGCAAAGGCGATGTTTTTGGTTTCCATGTAGAAATCGAACGACCAGTCGCCACCGTCGCGGCCAATGCCCGAGTTCTTCACGCCCCCGAATGGTGCAGGCAGATGACGGACGTTCTCCGAGTTGACCCAGATCATTCCCGCCGCCAGCCCTTCGGTGAAGCGCAGGGCGCGTGTCACGTCGGATGTCCACAGATATCCGGCCAGGCCGTATTGCGTGTCGTTGGCGATGGCCAGCGCTTCGGCTTCGTTTTCGAACGGGATTGCAGTCAGCACCGGTCCGAAAATTTCTTCCTGGGCGATGCGCATGTCGTTGCGCGCGCCGGTGAACAGCGTCGGTGCGACGTAGCAGCCGCCCCCTGGCCCCTCGAGCTTGCCGCCGCCCGCTGCAATCGTTGCGCCTTCCGAACGCGCGAGTTCGATGTAAGACAGCACCTTTTCCTCATGGATCGGGTGGATCAGCGGGCCGACGACCGTCTGCGGATCAAGCGGATGGCCGACGCGAATGCGCTTTGCCTTCTCCGCGACGATGGCAGTGAATTTATCGTAGATCGAGGCCTCGACCAGCAGGCGCGAGGACGAGGTGCAGCGCTCGCCATTGAGCGAGTAGATCATGAACACCGCCGCATCGGCCGCACGCTCGAGATCGGCATCGGCGAACACGATCACCGGGTTCTTGCCGCCGAGTTCGAAATGCACGCGCTTCAACGTGTCGGCGCCCTGGCGCATGATCATCGACCCGGTGCGGCTTTCGCCGACGAAGCCGATCGCCTTGATATCAGGATGTTCGGTCAGTGCCTTGCCGGCATCTTCGCCGAGGCCGTTGACGAGGTTCCATACGCCCTTCGGCAGGCCTGCCTCTTCTGCGATCTCGACCAGCAGGCGCGCCGTCAGGGGCGAAAACTCCGCCGGCTTGTGGACGATGGTGCAGCCAGCGGCAAGCGCCGGCGCGATCTTCCACGTCGACAGCATGAAGGGGGTATTCCACGGCGTGATGACGCCGACCGGTCCGATCGGCACGCGGGTTGTCATGTTCAGCTGGCCGGGTGCATGCAGCGTGCGGCCATCGCGCGCTTCGGGCGCCTTGTCGGCGTAGTAGCGGAAGTTTTCGGCACCGCGCAGGGCCGCCTTGGCCATGAACTTCAGTGACTGGCCGGTGTCCATGCATTCGACGAAGGCGATCTCCTCGGCCCGCTTGACGATGGCATCGGCGATTGCGTGAAGCATCTTTTTGCGGGCATCGCCTGATTGGGCGGCCCATGCCGGAAAGGCTGCCTTGGCCGCCTTGGCCGCCATGTCGATGTCAGCCGCCTTGCCATGTGCCACCCGGGCGAGCGGCTTGAGGTCGACTGGCGAGATGGTCTCGAAGGTCGTGCCGTCGAGCGCTGGGATCGCCTCGCCGTTGACGTGGTTGCTGACCCCGCCGGAATTGAAGCGTTCGAGATAGGCTTCAGCCTTGCGCAGGTTGTTTTCGAAATCTGACATTGAGGTTTCCGTCACTTGTTCCGCAGACGCGGGTGGATGGCGTTGTTTTTCCAGCTCAGCTCGGCGTCGATCTCGCGGATCTCGAGCGAAAGCGCGAAATGAGGCGTGGCGAAAAGTGGCGCGAGAAATGCGTTGGCGGCAGCGAAGATTGCCGTGCCGGCACGTTTCTTGTCTTCGGCGGTACGGCCTGCGCCGATCCTGAAGCTCATGTCGATGAAGGCGTTTTCGGCCACGCGGTCGGCGACGGCATAGGCGTCGGCGCGCAGTGCCCGCACCCTGATGGCGCCGTGCTCGAACAGGCCGGTGTCGAGGATCGCCTGCGACAGCTCCCCGCACAGCGCCGGCATGTCGACGCGACCGTCGAGATTGGCCGAATATTCGAAGGTGAGGTGAGGCAAGGCGCGTCTTTCCGCACAGCTGGTGTTTCGATATTTAACATGTTAAATAGTTTTCCAGGCCGCTGTCAAGGACGCTTGTGCCGCCACAATTTGGCTGGTTGCCGCTGTCGGGCGTTGCTCCGTCGAGGCGCCGGTATTATCGGGGATTGAAGTGGAATGCCGGCGCGTCCGCCGCCGCCATCAGGAGTTCGCCTTTGCTGCAAAGCACCCGACGTTCATTGCCGATGTCACTGCTGCGCGCCCGCGAAGTGGTGATGGCTCAGTTCCGACCCATACTCGCCCAACATGGCGTGTCGGAGCAGCAATGGCGTGTCCTCCGCGTGTTGGGCGAGCAGAGCCCCCTCGACGCGACGGAGCTCGCCGAACGAGCTTCTATCCTAGCGCCGAGCCTGACGCGGATCATCAAGGCGCTGGAGGAGCGCAAGCTCATCACCCGTGGCAAGGTCGACGGCGACGGGCGCCGCGTCATGCTGGCGATCGCGCCCAAGGGGCAGGTCCTGATATCAGAGGTCGCGCCCGAGAGCAGCGCCATCTATGACGAGGTCCAGCGGCGCATCGGACACGAGCGCTACGAACAGCTGCTCGACCTGCTCGAGGGGCTGATCGACCTTGAGAAAATTTGACGTCAGCGCGCGGGGTCCGTGGGCCTACATGATCTTTCGCTTGAGAACCGCAGGCCTTCCAGCTGCTCACGCCCGAACAGGCCGGGGCCGCGATCATGCAGCGTCACCTTGGTCGAATCTGGCTGGCGGAACATCGTCGCCGCGATGCCGCTCGATATGCCGGACAGGAATTTCTTGGCGCAGCGCGGAAGCCTAAGAGGTGGAACATGTCGCGGACAACGCGCTAGCCGCAACCATTCGACATCATCGAACTGGTATCTCCAGATCCTGAATTTCTGGTACTTTTTTTCGACTGCTATCAGTGTCTTTCTTCTGCCCGTCACAGAAAGACAAAAGGGATCAGCGACATGAGACTGACGGGCGGCCAGATCGTGGCCAGGGCGTTGAAGGAATACGGTGTCGAATATGTCGCCGGCGTTCCGGGGCACGGCATCTGGTCGCTGTTCGATGCCTTTCTCGCTGAAGGTTCGGACATCCCCTTCATCCAGGTCATGCACGAGCAGAGCGCGGTGCATATGGCTGACGGCTATTTCCGCGCCAGCGGCAAGCCGATGGCCTGCTCCACCTCGATCGGACCTGGAGCCACCAACACGATCATCGGGCTCGCCACCTGCTACACGGATTCGATACCGGCGTTTTATGTGTCTGGAGGTCCGGCGACGCATATGAAGGGTCACGGCGTCATGCAGGAGCTTGAGCGCCAGCAGGAAAACGCCTTTCCGCGTATCACCGAGCAGGTGACCAAACGGGCCTACAAGGCGGGGCGTGTCGACGAACTGCCCTTCATCATGCACCGCGCCTTCAACACCATGCTGTCGGGGCGTCCTGGCCCCGTGCATGTCGAAGTTCCGATGGACATCCAGACTGCCGCCGCCGACGTCACCATCCACCCATTGGCGCAACGCATGGCTGTTGGCGTCGCCTATCCCGATCCAATCGCTGTCGAACGGGCGACAGCCCTGCTGCTGTCGGCCGAACGTCCGGTCATCCTTGCCGGTGGCGGCGCGATCAGCGCCAACGCTTCGCTGGCCTTGACCGCGCTTGCCGAAAAGATCGGAGCTGCGGTCTCGACGACATGGAACGGCAAGGGCGCGATCTCGGAAGACCATCCGCTGTCGATCGGCGCGATCGGCCAGACCGGTACCTCGTGCGGCAACAAGATCACTGCCGGCGCTGATGTCGTCATGTCGGTCGGCTGCCGCTTCACCGACTGGTCCGCGTCGAGCTACCGCAAGGGGGCTTCGATCTCGATCCCTCCGGGCAAGCTGATCCATATCGACCTCGACCATCACGAGATCGGCAAGAACTATGCCACCGAGGTCGGTATTGTCGCCGATGCTCGCGTCACGCTTGAAGCCATACTGGCGGCGATTTCCGACCAGCAGGCGGCCAGGGTGATGAACCGCCGTGAGCGCTACCTGGCCGACATCCATGCAGCCAAGGCCGAGTGGGAAGCAATGCTTGCGCCGCGCCGGGATTCGCACGAAAGCCCGTTCACCTCGCAGCGCCCGCTTGGCGCGCTGCGCAACGTGATGGCGCGCGACGGCATCATCCTCGCCGGTTCGGGCAATACGCAAGGCGCCGTCAAGCAGACCTTCCCCGTCTATGAACCACGCACCCATTTGACCTCGGGATCGTTCTCACCAATGGGCTGGGCGGTGCCGGCGGCGCTTGGCGCCAAGCTCGCCATGCCGGACCGGCAGGTGGTGGCGGTTGTCGGCGATGGCGATTTCATGATGTCTTTGCCCGAAATGGCCACAGCCGTCATGAACGGCATCCCGGCGGTTTTCCTGGTCCAGAACAACCGCGGCTACATGTCGATCCGCGGCGGCCAGCGCAAATTCATGGGCCGGCATGTCGCCAGCGAGTTCAACTATCACAAGGGCAATGGCGAACCCTATTCGGCCAACATCGCCGAAGTGGCGAGGAACTTTGGCATGGAGGCGTGGAAGGTCGAGGAGTCCGGCCAACTGGAGAAGACCCTGAAGATGGCGCTCGATTGCGGCGCGCCCGCACTGGTCGAGGTGACGACCTCTCGCGACGCGGCCGGGCCCTTTGTCACGGGATGGTGGGATTTTCCGTCACCTGAATATTACGACAAGGAACAGGAAGCCTATGCCGAGGGCCGCGCCCTGGAGCAACACCTGTAAGCGCGGCTATCGCGCGCCTGCACAACATCTATCCAGGACATCACCCGGTTTCAGCGCTGCGGCTGCGGCGGCGACGGCCGGATTTTGTCAGCAAGGCCAGAAAGGTCACTGTCATGATAAGAAGAATGAAGTCGTCGCTGCACGCAAGCGAGACGGCGCAGGCAGCGGTCGCCCTGACAGCGACAGTCGAGGCCCTGCTGGCGCAAGTTGAAAAAGGCGGCGATGCGGCGGTGCGTGCGCTTTCGGTCAAGTTCGACGGGCTTGACCGCGCCTCCTATCGTCTGACCGATGCCGAGATTCAAGGCTGCATCGACAGTCTTACCAGCCGCCAGCGCGCCGATATCGAATTCGCGCAGGAGCAGGTCCGTGGCTTCGCCGAGGCCCAGAAGAATGCGCTGAGGGATATCGAGGTCGAGACCTTGCCGGGTGTCGTACTGGGCCACAAGAACATCCCGATCGCCAATGTCGGCTGTTATGTGCCTGGCGGCAAATATCCGCTGCTTGCCTCCGCCCACATGTCGGTACTGACCGCGAAGGTTGCCGGTTGCGATCGCGTCATCACCTGCGCGCCGCCGTTTTCGGGCGAAATCGCGCCGCTTATCGTTGCAGCCCAGCATCTGGCCGGTGCCGACGAAATCTATTGTCTTGGCGGCGTTCAGGCGATCGCGGCGATGGCCTTTGGAACTGAAACCATGGCCCCGGTCGACATGCTGGCCGGCCCCGGTAACGCCTATGTCGCCGAAGCCAAACGTCTGCTGTTTGGACGCGTTGGCATCGACCTGTTCGCCGGCCCGACCGAAACGCTGGTCATCGCCGATGACACGGTCGATGGCGAATTGTGCGCGACCGATCTGCTCGGCCAGGCCGAACACGGCGTCAACTCGCCTGCCATTTTGCTGACGGTCTCGGAAAAATTGGCCAAGGACACGCTTGTCGAAATCGAGCGCCTGCTGAAGGTATTGCCGACCGCGGCCATCGCGCGCCAGGCGTGGGACGATTATGGCGAGGTCATCATCTGCGACACTGTCGACGAATTGGTCGCCGAGGCCGACCGCATCGCTTCCGAACATGTGCAGGTCATGACCGCCGATCCGGACTATTTCCTGCACAACATGAAGAATTATGGGGCGTTGTTCCTCGGCGCGCGCACGACTGTCGCTTATGGCGACAAGGTGATCGGCACCAACCACACGCTGCCGACCAAGCAGGCAGCGCGCTATACCGGTGGCCTATGGGTCGGCAAATTCATGAAAACCTGTACATACCAGCGGATTTTGACGGATGAAGCAGCGGTGCAGATCGGTGACTATTGCTCGCGCCTTTGCATCATGGAAGGATTTGTCGGCCACGCCGAACAGGCCAACATCCGCCTCAGGCGCTACGGCGGCAGAAATGTCGCCTATGGCAGCGCAGCGAAGTAGGTGAAGGGGCGTCCAAGCGGGGTCCGAACCGTGGCGTGCCTGACCATCCTACGATTTCAGGATAGCTGATTGACCGATGCTGACTGGTTACACCGACCGCCTGAGTGCCCGCCCGGGCGAAGTACTTTCGTTCATGGTCAGCACGGACGCGCCGGTGTTCCGGGCCGAGATCGTGCGTCTGTTGCATGGCGATGCCGACCCGCGTGGGCCGGGCCGCCGGGAACTGCCCGTCGAGACTGTGGCCAATGGCGAATACCCTGGCATTGAGCAGCCGCTGTTCCCAGGCTCCTGCGTCGTGGTCGCCGATCGCACCGAGCTGCGGCTGACTGGGGACTTCACACTCTTCGCCTGGATCTGTCCGACGCGGCCTGGCCACGGCGAACAGGTCATCCTTGCCAAGGAGGGAGCAGACAAGGCCGGATATGCTCTCGGCCTGACCGATACCGGCCAGCTCTTTCTGCGTATCGGTACGGCACGGATCGAAGGGCCCGTGCCCGTGCTGGACCGTCGCTGGCATTGGATCGCTGCGCGCCATGAGGCTGGCACGGGGGCGGCGCGGCTGTCGGCCGGCTTGCACGCAGCTGACCTGTCCGTCGTTGGTGAGTTCGGAGCTGCCGGGCATTTGCCAAATGCTGCGGGTTCGGACGCCGATCTGCTGATCGCCGCGTCGATGCAAGATGGCCGTCCTGGTCAGTTCTACAACGGGCTGATCGCTGATCCCTGCATCTTTGGAAAATGCCTGACTGATGCAGAGATTGCAGCGCTGGCGCAGGGCGTGGACTTTGCCGTGCTGCCACAGCCCGTCATCGCGGCCTGGGATTTTAGCATCGGCAGCGACGGCCCGACGGTGCTGGATGCCGGAGGACGGGGATTTGACGGCACGACAAATCAAATGCCGGTCCGCGCCATGACCGGCCCACATTGGAACGGCGCAACGAACGACCCAAGGATCGACCCCCGCGGCTATTGCGCTATTCACTTCCATGAGGACAGCCTGTCGGACGCCAACTGGCGGCAGAGCTTTACCTTCACAGTGCCTGACGATTTGCCAAGCGGCGCCTACGCGGCCCGGCTGACAGCCGGCGACGAGACCGATCACCTTCCCTTCTTCGTCTGCCCGCCTGAAGGGCGCGCCACGGCACCGCTGGCGCTGCTGGTGCCGACCTTTACCTATCTCGCCTATGGCAGCGAGATGTGGAGGGATTACGGGCTCAACTGCCTTTACGACCGTTACATCGATGGGGCAGGGGTACCGCTCGCATCGCTGCGACACCCGATCAAGACCTTCCGGCCGGGGCGGGGATTGTTGAAATCGGTAACTGGCGAGCGCTTCGGCCGCCACCTGTGCGCAGAGCTGTATTTCATCGACTGGCTCAATGCCATCGGCCAGTCGGTGGACATCATCACCGACCACCAATTGCACCGCGAGGGTGCGGCGCTGCTGAAACGGTACAAGGCGGTGGTGACCGGCTCGCATCCTGAATATGTCTCGGGGCAGATGCTG
Organism: Aminobacter sp. UC22_36; assembly: GCF_044056035.1. Lineage (NCBI taxonomy): Bacteria > Pseudomonadati > Pseudomonadota > Alphaproteobacteria > Hyphomicrobiales > Phyllobacteriaceae > Aminobacter > Aminobacter sp. UC22_36. The sequence goes on along the minus strand of NZ_CP171995.1, from coordinate 213,515 downwards.
GATGCGTTGGAGAGCTATCTTGGCGCCGGAGGCAGCTTGGCCTATCTCGGCGGCAACGGGTTTTACAGCGTCACTTCGCTGTCGGGGGATGGCACTACGATCGAAGTGCGTCGCCCCAACGGTACGCGGCCCTGGTCCTCCAATCCCGGCGAAAGCCACCATGCCCTAACCGGAGAGATCGGGGGTCTCTGGCGATCTCGCGGACGCGCGCCGCAGCGCCTGGTGGGCGTCGGCTTCACGGCCCAAGGCTGGACCTCGCACGACGCGTGCGGTCTGCCGCGTCCATATCGGCAGGTTGGCGATCGTAACCATCCGCTGGTTGCGGAGCTGCTTGCCGGCATTGCCGAGGATGAGATGATCGGCGACTTCCAGACATTGGGACTTGGCGTCGGGGCCGCCGGCGACGAGGTCGACCGCGCCGACCTTGTGCTCGGTACGCCGGCGCACGCATTGTTGCTGGCGACGGCCACAGGCTTTTCGACGGACTACCAGCTTGTTATCGACGAGCGCCGCGACGTTAATGAGGCCTCGACGCTTCCGGACAATCCTTTGGTGCGGTCGGACATTGTCTGTTTCGAAACCGCGCAAGGTGGCCTGGTCTTTTCGGTTGGCTCCATGCAGTGGTTCAGTGCGTTGTCGCATAATCACTACGACAACAATGTCGCGCACATGACTCGCAACGTGTTGAAACGGATGCTCGGCTAGCCTTCATGGCAGATGCTGGCGGATGGCCTGGTTGAGCTTGTGCAAGGCGCGGGGGATCTGCTTCTCGTCGGTCGCGGCATAGCCGATCATCAGGCCATAGTCGGCCGCGCCGTGGACGTAGTGGGCCGACAGGGGCGTCGTGTTGACGCCGGCCTTGAGCGCGCTCCTGGCGATGGCGACATCGTCGGCCTTGCAGCGGAAGCGCCATGTCGTCTGCAAGCCATTGCCTTCATCGACTTGTTCCATGACATCGCCGAAAAGTGCGGTTGCGTGGTCCGCCAGCAGTGCCCGCTTTGCCGCATACAGCCGCTTCATCCGTCGCGTGTGACGCGCGAAATCGCCGTTGCGGATGAAATCGGCCAGCACTGCCTGCGTGACCAGGGGTGCTGCGGTTCCCATCAGGAAGTTCGCCTTGCGTACCGGCGGCACGACCTCGCCGGGAAAGATGATGAAGCCGAGGCGAAGGTCCGGCAGCATGGTCTTGGCAAACGACCCGACATAGATCGTACGGTGATCGATATCCTGTGACTGCAGGGTCGGAACGCGATTGCCGCTGAAACGGAACTCGCTGTCGAAATCGTCCTCGATCACCCAGGCTTCGGTTTCGGCCGCAAGTTGGAGCAGGCGAAGGCGCTGTTCGATGCGCATCGTCGAACCGAGTGGAAACTGGCATGACGGCGTCAGATAGATCAGCTTCGGCCGCACCGCCGAGATCGACTTGAGGTCCCAGCTGCGCCCGTTCACCGCCAGCGGCTCGATGCGCGCCCCGGCCGCCCCGAATGCCCCGTGTGCCCCAGTGTAGCCGGGTTCTTCGATCATCACCGGGTCGCCGACATCGATCAGCAGATGCGCCAGCAATGTGAAGGCGCTCTGCGCGCCGCCGGTCACCATGATCTGGTCTGGTTGGCACTTCACGCCGCGCGACGACTGCATGTATTGGGCGATCACCTCGCGCAGGCCCTGATGGCCACCATAGCTGTGGTAGCCGAACGTTTCGCCAGGCATGTGGCGCATATGCTTCGACACCAGGCGGCGCCAGATGGTGAAGGGAAAGGCGAGGGCGTCGGGCAGGCCCGGCTGCAACGAATAGTTCCCCGGGAATCCAGTTTCGTGGCGCAGCGTCACCAGTGTCTGGCCGCGCCGCGAAAGATTGTCCTGGAGCTGTGGCAGGTGATCGGCCTCGCGACTGTTGCCCGCGGACGGAAGCGGCAGGACCCTTGCGCGCGCTCCTTTTCTGGTCTCGATATAGCCTTCCGTCTCCAGCTGTTCGAAAGCTGCGATCGTCGTGGTGCGCGACAGGCCGAGGTCTGCCGCAAGCGCGCGCGTGGACGGCAGGCGCCCGCCGTCCTTCAAGATGCCCGCCCTGATCTGGTCGCGGATTTGCCGATACAGTTGCTGAAACATCGGCGCCGGGTCGTGCGGGTCGATCATGGTTGAGTCGATGGCGATGTCGCGGATCGGCTCGCTCAAACTGGTATCCTCATTTTGTCTGTTTCTGGCGATTTTCGTGCTGTCAGTAGTCTCCTATCGTTCCGGGCTCAAGACCAAAGTCAAGTCGGGAACCAGGCGATCCATGAACACGCAAATGCTGAGAAATTCTGCTCATGAAGCCGAAGCAAGCGCCAAACACCTGATCTTCCCGCTTGTGCCGCGCGAGGACATGGCGACCTACGGCCCGAGCATCCTGATGTCGGGCAGCGGTGTCCATGTGACCGACCAGCACGGCACGACAATGCTCGACATGATGAGCGCAACAACCCGTGCCGGATCGCTCGGCTATGGCAATCGCGAGATTGCACACGCGATGTATGACCAGGCGGTCACCATGCATTATTCGGGTGCGGGGCGGAACACCAACGCACCCGCCGCCCAGCTGGCCGAGAAGCTGGCCGAGATTACACCTGGCCGGCTGAATCGGGTGACCTTCACCTCAGGTGGTTCGGAAGCCACCGAGACAGCGCTGAAGATCGCCAAGCAGTATCTGCAGCAGAGCGGTCGCAAGCCGCGCGCCTTCAAGGTCATTTCGCGCTGGAGCGCCTATCATGGCGCGACCATGGGGGCACTGTCCTGCACCGACTGGCTGGCGGTGCGCGATGTGCCGGATCCGCGTGTGCCCGGCCACAGCTTCGTCGCCAACCCGATGTGCTACCGCAACCCCTACGGTCTGGACGAAGAGACCTATTCCGATATCTGCGTTGCCCATCTCGAGCGCCAGATCCAGCTTGAAGATCCCGAGCTTGTCGCAGCCTTTATCGGCGAACCGTTCCAGCAGGCCAATGGTGTGCAGATCCCGATGCCGAGCTACTGGAAGAAGGTCCGCGCACTCTGCGACAAATACGGTATCATCCTGATCATCGACGAGGTGATCACCGGCTTCGGTCGCACGGGCACCTGGTTTGCTACGGAACAACTGGGCATCGAGGCCGACATCCTCAACATGGCCAAGTCGATGGGCGCTGGCTATGCCCCGATCGGCGCCGTCATCACCAGCGACGAGATTGCCGACGGCATCAGCCATTTCCGCCATGTCCACACCTATAGCGGCCATGCCATCTGCTGTGCTGCCTCGCTCAAGGTTATCGAAATCATGGAGCGCGAGAACCTGGTCGAGAATTCGAACCTGCTTGGCAGCGAATGGCAGCAGGAGATGAAGACCGCCTTTGGCGACCATCCGATTGTCGGCGACATCCGCGGCCGCGGCTTCTGGCAGGCGATCGACTTCACCACTGACAAGGCAAGCCGGGCTGCCTTCGCCGACGATACGGTTGTTGCGATTGCCAAGCGTGCACGCGAACTGGGTGTCATCGTCGGCCCGATCGGTACCGCAATCGAAATCGCTCCGGCCCTCGTTGCGACGCGCGACGACCTCGCACAGTGCACTCAGGTGATGAAGCAGGCGATCGTGGAGGTCTCAAAGCAGCGAGGTCTTGGCAGACACTAGGACTGGAGCACGTCGCTTGGCTCGGGCCGAAACCGGATGCAGGAAATTGACGGAAGGTATAAGTAACCCCATGATTTCAAATCTGAATTCTGGTCAGCCGCGCTTTTGGCCGGCAGCACCGGGCATCGGGCACGACCGCCCTGCAGGGGGCGCGTCAAGTGCCAGAACAAACAGTGGGGGATACGCCATCGTGAACGACCGGGGGCCGGATCAAAACACAACAGGGCCGCGAGCACATGCTGGCCTTGACGCAGCGCGCACTGTCTTGCTCGGCATCGATCGCGTCAGCAAGCGCTTCGGCGTCGGCGGGGGGCAGATAACGGCGCTCGAGGACGCCAAGTTCGAAATCTTCGACAATGAGTTCTTCACCTTGCTTGGCCCGTCGGGCTGCGGGAAGACGACGCTGCTGCGGATCATCGCCGGCTTTGAACACCCGACCTCTGGCCGAGTCTTGCTCGACGGCCGCGATATCGGCCACGAGCCGCCGTACAAGCGCCCGGTCAACACGATGTTTCAGAGCTATGCGCTGTTTCCGCATCTCAACGTGCGTCAGAACATCGCCTACGGGCTCGAAATGCTGCGCTGGAAACCGGTGGACATCAAACGCCGTGTCGACGAGGTACTCGACCTTGTCCAGATGCCGGCCTTTGCTGACCGCCGCACCACCGAGATGTCGGGCGGGCAACAGCAGCGGATCGCGCTCGCCCGGGCGCTGGCGCCGCGCCCACGCGTCCTGCTGCTCGACGAACCGCTTTCGGCGCTCGACCTGAAGCTGCGCAAGGCGATGCAGACCGAATTGAAGCGGTTGCAGAAAGAAACCTCGCTGACCTTCGTGATGGTCACGCATGACCAGGAGGAGGCCCTGGCCCTGTCGGACCGGATCGCGGTGATGAGCAAGGGCGAGGTGCTGCAGGTCGCGTCGCCCGAAGACATCTATGCGCGTCCGCGAACCTGCTTCGTCGCCGATTTCATCGGCGAAGCGAACCTCATTCCGACCGATTTGCTCGGGCTTGCCGAGGGCAACACGATTTCGATCCGTCCCGAGCAGATATCGCTGCAGGCCCCGCCCGCCGGGGGCAGGCGCAGTCTTGAGGCCACGGTCGTCGCCCTGACCTTCCTTGGTGCCGATACGCTGATCGAGGCGCGCAGCGCAGGCGACATACCGATCCGGGCGCGGGTGCGCGGAGCGGTGTCAGGCCTGTCAGTTGGCGACCGCGCCAACTTTGCCTGGGACCAATCGAGCGAGTGGTTGCTCAGCGAATGAACACCAAGATCACCACAATGCTGCTGCGCTCGCCGGTCCTGGTGACCATGGTGCTGTTCATGCTGGTGCCGATGGCGCTGGCGGTCGTTTATTCCTTCATGACCAACGGCGCGTATGGCGGCGTCAAGATGCCGTTCACGGCGCTGGCCTATCGCCAGTTGCTATTCCAGGAGGATTTCGACGGCAATCTGGTGTTTTCGACCGGCTATCTCACCATTCTCTGGCGCTCGGTGTTGCTGGCCGCGTTGACGGTGGTCGCCAGCCTGCTCATCGGGCTGCCGCTGGCCTGGCACATGGCGTGCAGCGCCCCGGCGAAGCGGGCCCGGATGTTGTTGCTGATCACCTTGCCATTCTGGATCAACACCTTGATCCGCACCTATTGCTGGGTTCTGATCCTGCGCGACGAGGGCCTTTTGAACGGCGGATTGCACCGGATCGGCCTCGTCGAAGACCACATCCAGTTCCTCTACAACGACTTCGCGATCCTGTTGGGCATGGTCTACACCTATCTACCCTTCATGGTGCTGCCGATCTATGCCGTGCTCGAGCGGGTCAATGGCGATGTGATCGAGGCATCGCACGATCTTTATGCCGATCGCTGGAGCACCTTCCGTCGCATCGTGTGGCCACTGGCCAGGCCGGGCGCGGTGGCAGGCAGTCTGCTTGTCTTTGCGCCCGCGCTCGGCAGTTTCCTGGCGCCTGACCTGCTCGGCGGCGGTCGCCGCCTGATGATTGGAAGCCTGATCCAGCTGCAGTTCAGCAGTTCGCGCAACTGGCCGTTTGGCGCAGCCCTTGCCACCGTCGTCTCGGTGGCCATCCTCGCGGCGCTGTTTTTGGTCGTCCGCAAGACCTTCAACAAGGTGTCGGTACGATGAGCGGCAGGCCGTTTGACTGGAAGGCGACGCCAGGGCTGAGGACACTTTCCTGGACCGTGTATCTGTTCCTGTATGCGCCGCTGCTGGTGATCGTGATCTACAGCTTCAATGTCGGCCGCCAGGCAACGATCTGGGAAGGCTTCAGCTTCGACTGGTATTTCAAGGTCTTCCAGAACCGGGATATCGGGGTTGCCCTGTCCAACAGCCTGATTGTCGCCGTCGCCTCGATGATCCTTGCCACGCTGCTTGCGGTGAGTGCGGCCCTTGGCTTGCGCCACGCCAGGGGCGGCGGCGGCGGCCAAATCACGCTTGGCCTGATCCTCATGCCGCTGGTCGTGCCGGAGATCGTGGTTGCGGTCGCAACGCTGGTATTCTTCTCCAGCATCGGCCTGAAGCTCGGCCTCGGCAACCTGATCATCGCCCATACGGTGTTCTGCGTACCCTTCGCCTACCTGCCGATCCAGGCGCGCCTCGCCAACATGGGCTCGGCGGTCGAGGATGCGGCGCGCGACCTCTACTCGGACGAATGGCAGGTTTTCCGCCGGGTTACCTTGCCGCTGCTTTTGCCGGCCATTCTCTCAGGTGCCATGCTGGCCTTTGCTTCGTCGCTCGACGACTTTCTCATCAGCATGCTGCTGGCGGATGCCGGCCAAACCACTCTGCCCGTCTACATCTACGGAATGCTCCGCCTCGGTGTGTCGCCAGAGGTCAACGCGGTTTCGACCCTGCTTCTGGTGTCGTCCGTGGCGATTGTCCTTGTCGCCTTGCGGCTGCAAGGCATGAGCAAAAAATAACAGTGGCTAAAACCAACAGGGGAAAACAATGAACCGAAAACTGAAAATCTTGCTGGCTGCAGGAACCGCCTTTGCCTTTGCCGGTACCGCTGCGCTGGCCGCCGACACGCTGCACATCTACAACTGGAACGGCTACATCTCGCAGGCAATGCTGGACAAGTTCACCGCCGACACTGGCGTGGCGGTAGCGCTCGATACCTATGACAACAACGAGACGCTGCTGTCTAAGCTTCGCGGCGGTTCCAGCGGCTATGATATCGCCATTGCCTCGACCGATTTCATTCCGATCATGAAGTCGGAAAAGATGATCCAGCCGGTGAACATCGCCGAGCTGCCGAACTACGGCAATCTCGATGCGCAGTGGAAGACGTCCGCGTGGGATCCGGGCAATGTCTATTCGATACCGTATTTCTGGGGCGTAACCTCTTATGCCGTCGATACGGCTGCCTATAAGGGGCCGACCGACAGCTTGTCGCTGCTGTTCAATCCACCCACAGAACTGCAAGGCAAGGTCGGCATGTTCTCGTCGCCGACCGAGGTGATCGCGCTTGCCATGCGCTATCTCGACATCGAACCGTGCACGACGGACTCAGCAAAACTAAAAGCGGTCGATGCGCTGCTCCAGGCACAAAAGCCCTTCGTCAAGATCTACGATTCATCGGGGATCATGGGGCGGCTGGTTTCGGGCGAGGCGGTGATCTCGCAGGTCGCCAATGGCGAGGCGCTGACTGCCAGACAACAGAAGCCAACGCTGAAATTTGTATTCGCCAAAGAGGGCGGCGTGGCCTGGATCGATAACGTCGTCGTTCCGGCTTCGGCCGCCCGCCCGGACCTCGCCAAGAAGTTCATTTCCTTCTTGATGGACCCCACCAATGCCGCCATGCAGCAAAAGGATGTCGGCTACCCGACGGGCATCAATGGCACCGAACCGATGCTGCCCGAGGAGATCGCGAGCGCACCAGAGGTGCAGGTGCCGACGGACTACAAGAAAGTGGTCAACCCAGTTTGCTCGGAAGAAGCGACCAAGAAGTACGACCTGATCTGGACGCGCTTGCGGCAATAAGTCGGCAACGCGCGGGAGCAATGTGTTTCCCGCGCGCTGCAGCCCACTGGCTGCACGCGGCCATGCCGGTGCTGACAGCCGCTGACCGCTTTTAACCCCAGCCACAATTGACAACCTAGGGACAGTGCAATGCAGAGCTTGGTCAACAGCCACCTGATGCCATTTTCGAACGTGGCTCATTTGCCGCTGGCCGAGAAATTCGAGGCGACGCGCGTCGCTGGCTACAATGCCCTGTCGCTGATGCCTTACGAGGTGGAGCAGATGGCAGCAACAGGTGTTTCGCCGAAGCACGTGCGCCAGTGCGCCGACGACGCTGGCATGTCGATCCTGCGGCTTGACCCGCTCAACACGTGGTCGCGGGTCTGGCTGCCCGACAATATGGACGACGCCTACATAGCCACCGTCGACACCAAGCAGGATCGGGTATTCGCGCTGTGCGCCGAACTCGGCTGCCGTTCGGTCAGCCTGAATGCCACGTTTCCGCGCGGCTCGATGCCGCTGGACGCGATCATCGAGGACTACGCCAAAATCTGTGCCGCCTCGGCGCGTTTTGATCTCGACTGTTCGCTGGAGTTCATTCCGCTGTGGGGCGTGCCGACCTTGGCTATGGCCTGGCAGATCGTTCAGGCCGCCGGCGCCGGCAATGGGGGGCTGGTTTTCGACACCTGGCATTTCGTGCGTGGAAAATCCGACCTCGCCGATCTGCGCGCCATTCCCGGTGACAAGATCCATTGTGTCCAGCTGAATGATGGACCATTGGCGCTGCCCGCCGGCGTGACAATCAAGGACGATTGCTACGACCGCAAATTTCCAGGCGACGGCCAGTTCCCGAATGTCGAGATCGTGCGGATCCTTTCGAAAACCGGAGGCCTCAACCAGGTCGGTGCCGAGGTGTTCTCGCCGATGCTGAAGAACATGAGCGCCAAGCAGGTGGGCGAGATTTCGCGCCGATCTGTGGAGGAGGTGCTGCGCCAGGCAGCCGGATCGTGAGAGGTCCAATCCTGGCCGTCAGATGTGCCGGTCGGAAAGATGGAACCAAACAATCGCAAGCTGCTATGACTGAGCGATGATCGGACTGACGAAGCTACGCGAACTCAATCTGCCAGATGCCGCAAACGGCGAGCGGCCGTCACATTTGAGTGCTGCGAGCGGGCTCGTCTGCCTCGATTCGACGATGTATGTCATCGCCGACGATGAGCTCCATCTTGGTGTTTTTTCGACCACCGACGCCGGCCCTGGCCGGCTGGTCAGGCTGTTCGACGGTGTGCTGCCGGAGGAGAAGGCCGCGCGCAAACGGCAAAAGCCCGACCTCGAAGCACTGACGTTGCTGCCTGCTTTCGAGGGTTTTCACCATGGCGCGCTGTTGGCTGTCGGCTCGGGCTCGCGGCCTAACCGGCGCCCGGGGTGCCCTGCTCGGGCTTGATCCGTTGGGTCGCATTTCAGGTTTGCCACGAAGCCTTGACCTGTCGGCCATGCTGGTTCCGCTTGCCGACGCCTTCGCCGAGGTCAATGTCGAAGGCGCCGTCGTCGCCGGTGACGAACTGTGCCTGTTCCAGCGCGGTAACAAGCAGCACGCGGACAATGCAATCATCCGATACCGGCTTTCTGAGGTCGTCGATGTCGTGACCGGCCGTCGTGCCGATGCGCTTCGGTCGGTGAGGATCGGCAGGCTCGATCTCGGCCATGTCGACGATGTGCCGTTGTGCTTCACCGATGCTGCGTCGCTGCCGGGCGGCGCCATGGTCTTCAGTGCGGTTGCCGAAGACACCGACGACGCTTTCAACGACGGCACATGTGTCGGGGCTGCCATCGGTATCGTCGGGAATGATGGCCGGCTGCGTTTCGTCCATCGGCTCGATCGGCCGTACAAGATCGAGGGCATTCACGCCCAGCTTGCCGGCAACCGCCTCGACCTTCTCGCGGTTACCGACGCCGACGATCCGGACGTTGCAGCAGCGCTCTATTCGGCGACGATCGCGATCTGATCACGCCGGTGGCGACTGGTGCACGAACTCTTCGTTGAAGATGTCGTCCTGGCGCAGACCAAGCTCGCGCAATGCCTTGCGCGCCGCGCCAACCATCCCGGGCGGTCCGCAAAGATAGGCTTCGGTGCCTTCCTGCAACGGCACACCAGTGACATGACCGATGCCGGCGACCGGGTTTCCTGATTTGCCTGACCAGCTTGGGTCTGCGGTGTCGGCGGTGAGTATGATCTCGAGCGGCAGTTCGCGCGCCAGGACGTCAAGTTCGTTAAGGGCGTAGGCATCCTGGGCAGCAGCGAAGCCCAGAACCAGGCTGAGAGGCGGTGGCGAGGACCGATCGATGCCGCGCAGCATGGCGACGATCGGCGCCAGTCCGGTGCCGCCGGCGACGAACAGTTTCGGCCTCGGGCTGGCGCGCAGGTAGAAGATGCCGAACGGACCGCGCACGGTGAACGCATCCTGCGGCTTGGCCCGCGTCGCCAGATAATCCGCCATCGCCCCGCCGGGAATGTCGCGCACATGCAGCACCTGTTCGGCTTCAGCTGGGCCATTGGCCATGGAGAAGCGCCTGGGGCCGTCGATGCCGGGAAAGGTCGCTTCGACGAACTGGCCCGGCAGGAACGGCAGCGGAAACTGCAGCCGGTACCTGATTTCCCAGACCGAGCGCGAGACCTTCCGGAAGCTGTTGATCTTGGCGCGGCGCAGCGTCGGCGGCGAAACATCGGCCCGGCGATAGGGAACGACCGCCTCAAATCCGCCCTGCGCCGGCTCGACGCAGAGCAGCACCTCGTCACCGTTGGGGCGGCGCGCGACACAGGTCCGGCAGGTTCCCTCGCGGCAGCTGTGGGCCAGTGCGTTGCCTGCCTGTTCGGCCGAAGTGAGCACCGAGCCGCCAGGCGCCGGTGCAAAGCTCATGACCTCGCCATCGGCGAAGGTGATCGAAATCCTGTCCATCATGCCCGCTCAGAAATCGTCGGAGACATAGCCGGTCGACAGGCCGTCGATGCTGACGACGTTGTTGCTCAGACGGTAAGCCTCGAGATTGTCTTCGCCCTTGGTCTCGGCCCATTCGATCAGCTCGTTGCGCTCGTGCATCTCGCCGATGACGGGGATGCTCCAGCCGCAGGATGTCGCTACGCTCTCGACGTGGAGGCGGAAGATCTGGCGTGTGCCGGGCAGGCGCGGGAACAGTGCCAGCATGGCTTCCCAGTCCGGATGGTCGGGCCGGATCAAATCCGCCTTGCCGTAGAGCCGAAGCGTCATTGCCTCGCCGGTAAAGGCGCAGAACAGCATCGTCATGCGGCCATTCTCGGTGACATGGGCGGCAGTCTCGTTGCCGCTCCCGGTCAGGTCGAGATAGGTCACCGTGCGCGCGTCGAGCACCCGGAGCGTATCCAGGCCCTTGGGCGACAGGTTGACCCGACCGTCCATGGGCGCGGTGGCGACGAAGAACAGCTTCTGCTCCTCGATGAAGCTGCGGAAGTCAGTTGGAATTTCCTCCCAGCTCAGGCCCATTCTGTGCGCTCCTCACCACATCATGAACGAGGCAACGTCCTTGTCGGACACTTTGCCGGCAAGCACGTCCTCGATCGATTGTCCGACGATGGCGACACCTTCGGCGCCCTCGTCCTCGCTCAGGGTCAAAGGCGGCATGAATTCGAGAACATTCGCCTTGAGCCCGACATAGCTGAACGCGGCGCCAAGCTGGTAGCCGCGATAGATGATCTTGGCGGTGGTCGTTGCCGGCACCGGTTCGCGTGTCTGTCGGTCCGCAACGAGGTCGATACCGACAGCGAGACCACGACCTCTGACATCACCGATCATTTCGTATTTCGCTGCGAGCGCCCGCAAGCCGTCGGCGAACAGAGCGCCGATCCGCGCCGACCTTGCCGTCAGGTTTTCGCTGGCGATGGTCTTCAGCACGGCGCCGCCGGCGGCGGTGGCGACCGGGTTGCCGGCGGTTGTCAGCAGCGCGAAGGCCGGCGCGTGATCCATGATCTCGCGCGGCCCGACGACCGCCGAGAGCGGCAGCCCGCCGCCGAGGCCCTTGCCGAACACTACCAGATCGGGTGTCAGCCCCTCGTGCTGGAAGCAATGCATCAGACCGCTGCGCGCGAGGCCGACCTTGACCTCGTCGACGACGATCCTGATGCCATGTTTTCGGCAGCGTTCCTGAAGCCCGGCAAGGAAACCGGGCGGCGGCACGATCAGGCCGCCGTCCGACATCAGCGGCTCGATGAAGACAGCCGCGACCTGGTCAGGCGGGCAGGTGGTCTCGAACTGATAGTCGAGCAAGGCAAGCACGTCGTCGGCGCTGAAGCGCGGCCGGAACGGGTCGGGATAGGGCAGGAGCACGACACCCGGCCGCGGCAAGGTATGGGTCATCGCCGTATGCCCGCTGATGCCCATCGAGCCCGACAGGTTGCCGTGATAGGAGCCGATGAACGAGATGAAACGCGAGCGCCCGGTGGCAGCCTGCAGCACGCGGACGGCGCAATCATTGGCATCGGAGCCGGAGTGTCCGAACCAGACGCGCCGTTCGCCTTCGCCGGGCGTGATCGCCAAAAGCTGTTCCGCCAGCGAGACCGCAGGCTCGTTGGGGTAGAGCAGGAGGCTGGCGCCCGCCATGTCGCGTACGGCGCGTTCGACGGCCCCGACGATTGCCGGATGGCCGTAGCCCAGGATGGCCGGACCGGCCGATCCCGAGAGATCGAGCACCTCGCGTCCGCCTTCTTCGATCAGGCGATTGCCGCGCCCACCGACAAGGCTCAGCGGCGAGAACCTGAGCCTGCCGATCTCGGCGACGACCCTGGCGTCGCGTTCGCGCAGCGAAAGCCCCGACGTGTTCATGTCGCCATTTCTCCGCTGAAAGCCGGCAGGGCTAAGACCAGGCGGTTCGCCCACGCGTCGATATCGTCAGACGATGTCAAAAGGTCCTGGCGGATCTCGATCAGGACAGCCTCGTGGCCGCGATCGTCGCCATGGACCGGTATGGCGTAGTCGGAATCGCGGTTGATGACGTAAGGCACGTTGGCATCGACATTGAGCGCCGGCCCGCTGTCGCGCAGGCCGTTGACGAGCTTCTCGCCCAACTCCGTTGCGCCAGCAAACAGCACGCCTGCGTGCCACGGCCTGGGCACGCCGAGATAGGTCGGCGTGAAGCTGTGTACGGTGACGATGCGCGTCGGCCTCGCATCCTTCTCACGACCGGCGAGATGGCTGCTGACCTTGTCGTGGAAGGGTCTGAACATGATGGCTTCGCGGCGCGCCCGTTCGGCCTCTCCGATACCGCTATTGCCGGGAATAACCGTGTCCTCGGAAAGAGTGGGGATGCTTCCTTCCGATCCGAGTGGCCTGTTGAGGTCGATCAGCAGCCGCGAGTAGTTGCTGAGAAAGGCCGGAGCATCGAGCAGTGCCGATAGCCGCTGCGTCAGCAAGGCCGCGCCGATGTCCCAGGCGATGTGCCGTTGCAGGGCGGTTTCGGAAAGACCCAGGCGATTGTACTCGGCGGGCATGTGGTTGGAGGCGTGCTCGCACAGCAGCACGATGTCCGAACGGCCGGTCTCGTTGAGCACGACGACGGCTTCGGGCCAGTCATTGGCCCGATTATGCAATGCACCTGATGACATCAATAGAGCGTCCGGTAGAGCTCGCAGATCGCTGTCTTGTCCTGGCTGGCAAGCTTGGCGATCTCGGCGCGCTTGACGCCGACAAAGGTCTCGATGAACGCCGGCGCAAACCAGCTGGTCACCGTAGTGCTGTCGAGCAGCACGTCGAGCGCGGCGTCCAGCGTCTCAGGCAGCCTGACAAGGCCCAGTGCATCTCGCTCGCCGTCACTCATCAGCGTCGGGTCGTCGGAGACGAGCGGCGGCACCGGCAGCTTGTGCGTGATGCCGTCCAGACCGGCGCGGACGATGGCCGCCAGCGCCAGATAGGGATTGGCGGTGGCGTCAGCTGCGCGGTACTCGATGTTGAACTGCCTGGCCGGGTCGCGGCCGCCGATGGTCACGGTCGGGCAGATGCGCAGCGTTGCCTCGCGGTTCTTGTCGGCGAGCCAGGTATAGGATGAGCTCCAGTTGTGCGGTGTCAGGCGATAATAGGACGGCACGCTGGCAGCGGTCAGGCAGGTGATCGCCGGCAGGTGCTTGACGATGCCGGCGCAGAACGAACCGGCCGCAACCGACAGCCCGCCGGGGCCGCTCGGGTCGTAGGTGACCGGCTGGCCGGCCTCGTCGACGAAGCTGAAATGGATGTGGACGCCGTTGCCGACGGCGGTCGGCGCCGTCTTGGGGGCAAAGCTGGCACGCCAGCCAAAATTGCGCGCCACTTCCTTGGTGATCTCGCGGATCGCCACCGCGCGGTCCGCCGCAGTCAGCGCGTCGGTCGGCGCATGGGTGATTTCGAACTGGTCGGCGCCGAATTCGGCGATGATCACCTCAGGCTCGACGCCGGCTTCCTCGAGTGCTGCCATCAGGTTTGGCGCAAACGGGTCGGTACGCCGCAGTGCGTCGACCGAGAACGAATGCGCGGTCGGGAAATTGGCGCCGAAGATCTGGAATTCCTGCTCGAAGGTCGCCACCACCGACAGGCCGGTTGCCGTCTTCAGGTCGGCCAGGGCCTGCTGCAGCATGGTGCGGGTGCAGCCGAGCCACGGCGTGCCGTCGAGCGCGACGATGTTGCCGGCAACGATGTCGAATGGCGTGGCCGAGCCGGTGAGGTCGGTCCTGTAGCGCGCCTTGAGGTCCGGCAAGATCCGGAGGTCGCCTTCCGAACCCCATGGATTTGGATCGGCGATGGAGTTGAACGGTGTCAGCGACAGGTTGGCCTGGAGCCAGCCGATGCCGGTTTCGGCGACCTTGCCCAGCTTGCTTTCGACAACCGAGCGGCCACGCGTCACCGCGGCAAGATCGGTCGTCACCACGGCGACCAGGGGTTCGAAGCGGTTGGTCATGCCTGATTTCCCAAAGCGTTGAAGCGGGCAACGACCGTCGCCGTATCGGCGGTCCAGCAGTAGCCCTTGAAAGCGGAGAGCGCGGTGTCGTGGCGCAGCTTGGTGAAGGATGCGCAGGCGTCGGAAACACAGGTGACGAGGTAGCCCCGGTCGGCGGCGTCACGGACGGCCATGTCGACGCACTGGTCGGTCATGATGCCGGCGATGACGAGCTGGCGAATGCCGAGATTGCGCAGGACATAGTCGACATTCGTCGAGTTGAAGATGCCCGAAGAGGTCTTGGGCAACATGATCTCGTCGCCGACGGGAGCAAGGCTCGGAACGGGCAACCCCTCGGGCATGCTCGGCGGCACGTGCATCGGCGTCAGCTTGTGATCGAGCGAGCGGTCGCGGCCGTCCTCGGTGAGGCTCTGGATGATGGTGTGCAGGACCTCGACGCCGTTGGCACGTGCCGCTGCCAGCAGGCGTTCCACGTTGGGAATGGTCCGTGTCGCCGTCTCGCGATAGAAATAATGGTCCGCTGTCAGGTCGGCGTGATCGGGGTCGAGGCCGGGCTCCAGCCAGATCCGCTGCATGTCGACGATCAGGAGCGCCGTTGCGCCCGGCTGATAGGGCGCATCGCGCCCTGGCAGTTTTTCGCTCATTGCTTGGGTTCTTTCTTCGAACGTTTCGGACCGAACGAGCCGGAGCCGGAGTCGGGCTCGGTTGCGCTGCGTCTTGTGCTGTCGAGGGTGACGGCATTGGCGTGCCGCACATTTTCGAGATCGACGATGCGGGTACGGGTGGCCTCGCTCATCGTCGAAACGATGTGGGCGACAAGCGCTTCGATCTGGGCCACCGCAGGCGCCATCGAGTCGTAGGGCGACTCGACCTCGAGCTGGCTGACGATGACCACTTCGGCGAGATCGGCGATGGGCGACAGCCAGGGGTCGGTGAAAAGCACGATGCGTACGCCCCGCGCCGCGGCCTGTCTGGCATAGGCGACGACGTCGAGCTGGTAGCGGCGATAGTCGAGAACGACCAGCACATCACGCTTGTCGAGGTCGACGAGCGTGTCGAAATCCTGGGCGGAAAGCGACGCCACCTCGCGGATGCCGGGCCGGAACTGCATGAGATAGCCGGCGAGCATGCCGGCGACATGGCGGCTGAAGCGGCCGCCGATCAGGACGACCTGGCCCTTGGCCTCCATGATCAGCTTGGCGGCGCGGTCATAGGTCTGTGGCGGGGTCGCGGTGGTCGACTTGTCGACGCAGGCCGTCACCGATTTCAGGTAGGAGATGATGACGCCGTCCCGGCTGCCGTCGGGGCTCTTTGCCCCCATCATCTCCAGTGGCGAGTGCAGCCGCGCCTCGACCTCGGCGAGCAGCTTCGACTGGAAATCGGCGATGCCATCGAAGCCGAGCTTCATCACCAGCCGCACCACTGTCGGGTCGCTCACCCCGGCGCGGCGCGCCAGGCTTGTCGCTGTCCCGAGACCCGACGTTGGATAGTCGGTCAGCAACAGCCGCACGATCTTTTCCTCGGAAGGTGTCAGGGAGAGGTCCTCCCGCATCAGAACGTCTCTAATGGCCATCAATGCCTCCAGTGCTCGACAGCGCGATCAGATTTCACGCAGGCCGCAGAATTCCGCGATGGTTGCCGCCAGCACCTTGGTGGTTTCGACGAGGCTGTCTATCTCGACATACTCGTCGATGCCGTGCAGGCCATCGCCCGAACACCCGTAGATGACACAGGGAATTCCAGCGCCGGAGTAGTGTGCCGCGTCGCAGACGCCGGCCATTGCCGAGATCTCGACCGGCAGGCCGAGCGCCTTGCGCTGGCTGACCAGCGACTGGACGATGGCGTGGTCGACGGGGGTGTCGAGCGGCGGGAAATGCAGCCCCTGCAGTTCCCAGATGACGCGCGGCGGGTTCTGCCTGAGGAAGCCGTGCTGCGAGGCAAAGGCGCGGACGAAGGCTTCGAACTCGGCGCGAACGTTTTCCTTCTTTTCCTGCGGCAAGAATTTCAGGTCGAGATCGACGACGAAAGCATCGGGGATGATCGCGGGGTTGGACAAGAGCGTGGGCCTGCCGTCGGCATCGGGCGAAACGCCGCCGATGACCACGCCGGGGTTGATGGTGGTGATACCCGGCGGCAGCAGCGGGTGGAACTTGTTCATGCCCCATTCGCGCTCGAATTCGCGCAGCGCCATGATGAACAAGGTGCCGAGCTCGATGGCGTTGACACCCGGCTCGAGCCGCTTCGGATTATCGTGGCGCTGTGGATAGATCGTGTTGTAGCGCCAACCGGCATGCGCGCTCTTGCCCGGAATGGCAACGCGCACCCATTCGAGCCCGCCGGCAGCGGGCAGGATTTCGCCCCATGTCGGCTCGGTGACGATGCCGGCGCGGGCCTTGGGCATCGTCCTTGCGGCATGTGCCGCACCGAAACCGCCGGCTTCCTCGTCGACCACGGCATGGAAATCGATGCGACCGATGGGGCGGTAGCCGGCCTTGCCGATGGCCCTTACCGCCGCCGCCATGGTAGCGATGCCGCATTTCATGTCGATCGCACCGCGGCCCCAGACCCGACCGTCGCGGATTTCACCGCCGAACGGATCGACCGTCCATCTGGCTTCATCGACCACCGGCACGACGTCGACATGGCCGTTGAGCAGCAAGCTGCGCTCGTCGCTGCCGGGGAGCGTGCCGATCAGATTGGGCCGGTTCGGAAACACTTCCTGCTGCTGGGTGGTCAGCCCGATCTCCTCCAGCACGCGTGCCAGATGCGCCTGCACCTCAGGCTCGCGGTTGAGCTTTTCGTTCGCTTCGAACTTCGGATTGACTGAGGGGATCCTGACTAGGTCACGGGTCAGGCCGACGACGAAATCGCGTTCCTGCTCAACGACTTGCTGGATGCTTTCGATGGCCTTCTCGATGCTCATGGCTCTCCCCGTTGCTGCTTTCAGGCTTGACCAAGCTCTAGCCCAATGACGAAGAGAATTCTACAAGAAAATAGTTCAACGTCAATCTTGAAGAGATATTGACATAGCTGTGACGATGGTCTTACCTCACGTCAAAGCGGGGACCGCAAGCAAGAAAGCCGCCGGCAAAGGCGGCGCCAGCGCATCCAGCAATTCAGATCGGCGGCGGTCTCGATCGCCGACGTCGCCAGTTTCAACAATGGGAGATTGAAATGAGTACCAAACGTCTGATCGTGGCCTTGCTGGCCACATCGATGCTCGTCGCCGGTGTGGTGCCAGGCAGCGCCCAGGACAAGACGACCAAGATCGCATTGCTTGCGCCGGTTTCCGGCAAGGCCGCTGCCGATGGCGCCGAGATGGTCAATGGCGCGCGCATGGCGGTCGACGAAATCAATGCTGCCGGCGGCGTTGCCGGCTACAAGCTCGAGCTCGTCGTCGGCGACATCCAGGATTCGACGCCCGACGTCGTCACCAGCGTCTTCGAACGCCTCGCCGGCGACCGCGACGTCAACGCCATGGTCTCGGGCTACACCAGCACGACCAATTTCGAGATCGAACTGATGGCCGAGCAGGAGATGCCCTACATCATCGCCGGCAACACCGCGGAGACGCGCGCCATCATTTCGGCTGCGCCCGACAAATATCCGACGGTCTGGTCCTACATGCCGACCTACGACGCCTATGAATCTGAGTTGGTCTCCGTGGTCGATGGCCTTGAAAAGTCCGGCAAGCTGCCGGCCGGCAACAAGAAGGCGGCGCTGATCTCATCGGACAATCCCTACTCCAAGACGATCATGGACGGGCTGAAGAAGAACTTCGAGGCGGCCGGCTGGACCGTGACTTCGACCGATCTCCTGCCGTTCGGCGAAATCAACGACTGGCGGCCGTTCCTTGCCAAGGTCCGCGAGGCCAAGCCCGCGGTAATCGTCAACGCCGACTACATCTCGGCCAATGCGGCAACGTTCCTGACCCAGTTCCTCGAGCAGCCGACCAAGAGCCTGGTCTTCATCCAGTACGCGCCGTCCGTTCCCGAGTTCATGGAGCTGACCAAGGATAAGTCCACCGGCATCATGTACAACATGATCGGCGGGCTCTATGGCACCACCGGCGACAACAAGCGCGCCACCGAGGTGGTGTCCAAATACAAGGCCAAATACGGTGCCGAGCCGGGCGGCTATGGCGCCCATCTCTACGAGCAGGTCTACATCTACGCCGACGCACTGGCCAAGGTCGGCGACCCGGCCGATCGCCTGGCGATCGGCAAGGCTATCGGCGAGACCGACAAGCAGGTCGCCATCGGCCGCATCGCCTTCGATCCCAAGACGCATCTTGCGCTCCAGGGTGCCGACGCCGTGCCGATCCTGTTCTTCCAGCTGTGGAACGGCGAGCGCAAGCTTGTCTATCCGGCCAACCTGGCCGGGGCCGAGTTCCAGACGCCGCCCTGGATGAAGTGATCCTTCACGACTTCCGACGGCCGGTGTCACCATCATGCCCGGCCGTCGCCCCTCATCGAGGAAATGAGACATGAACGCATCGCCAGATCAAAATGGCGCTCTCCTGCAAGCGCGCAATGTCACCCGTCGGTTCGGCGAACTGGTCGCCGTCAACGATGTGTCGTTCGACGTACTCAAGGGCGAGATTTTCGGCATCGCCGGCCCCAATGGCAGCGGCAAGAGCACGCTGTTCAACATCCTGACCGGCATTCCGTTCGGCCCGTCGGGCGGGCGGATCATCTTCAAGGGTGAGGAAATCCAGCGCCTGCCGGCCTACCGGATCAGCCAGGCTGGTCTGGTCCGAACGTTCCAGAAGGACGCCGAGTTTCCGACCATGACGGCGCGCGAAAACGTCGTCTGCGGCGCGGTCTATTGTGGCGGGTTGCGACGCGAGGCCGCTCAGGCGGCCGCCGATGATGCGCTCGACGCCGTCGGTTTCGACAAAAGGCGCCAGTCGCTGCCGGCGATGGACCTGTCGGTCTACGAGCGAAAGCAGCTGATGATCGCGTCCGCTATCTCAGGCAATCCGGCGATGCTGTTGCTCGATCAGCCGGCTGCCGGCCTGACCAAGCCCGAGATCAAGGAACTCGGCGATCTCGTTCTTGGCATCCGCAACCGGGGAGTGACGATCATTCTGATCGAACACGTCCTGACATTGCTGCTGAAAGTGTCGGAACGGCTGATGGTTCTCAACCAGGGTGCCGTGCTGGCGCATGGCGATCCGCACGAAGTGGTACGCGATCCGCGCGTCGTCGAAGCCTATCTCGGCAAACGGGAGCTCGTCCTATGACGCAAGATCTGGCGCTCGAAGTCTCTGATGTCCGTGCCGGCTATGACAGCTACGACGTGCTGATGGGTGTATCGCTCAAGGTCGGCGCCAATGAGCGGGTTGGGCTGTTTGGCCCCAACGGCCATGGCAAGACCACGCTGCTCAACGCGATCTCCGGCGTCATCAAGCCGCGCGTTGGCAACATCCGTTTTTTGGACGACGAGATTGCGGGCAAGTCGCCGCAGGCGGTCGTCGATCGCGGCCTGATTCATGTTCCCCAGGCCAACCTGCTGTTCCCGCAGATGGAAGTCATGGAGACGCTTGAGCTCGCGGCCTTCTGCAAGCGGGCCAAGCCGGAGAAGTCGGCCAATCTCGACAAGGTGCTGCAGCTGTTTCCGCGCCTGAAGGAGCGCCGGCGCCAGCAATGCAAGACGCTGTCCGGCGGCGAACGGCAGATGCTGTCGATCGGCGTCGGCCTGATGTGCGCGCCGAAGATGCTGATGCTCGACGAGCCGACGCTTGGCCTGTCGCCCAAGCTGAAGGACGAGCTTGCCGTTGCCATCGGCGAGATCTCGCAGACCGGCATCCCGCTTCTGCTCGTCGAGCAGGACATTTCATTCGTCCTGTCGCTCGCCGACCGGATGTATCTCGTCGACCACGGCGAGATCACCCGCGAAGTCAGCAAGGGCCAGGACGTCGACCACGAACAGATTATGCAAATGTATTTCGGCGAGGAGCACGCATGATGAGCCTTGATGCTTTCAGCGCCCTGCTTGTCAGCGGGCTCGTGCTGGGTTCGATCTACGCGATGATGGCCAGCGGCCTGTCGCTTGTCTGGACAACGCTCGGCATCTTCAACTTCGCCCATGGCGTCTTCATGGCCCTTGGCGCCTATGTCGCCTGGACGGTTTCCGACGTCGCCGGCCTCAACCTCTGGCTCGGCTTTGCCATCGCCATGTCGGTGGCCTTCATGGCGGGGCTGGGCATTCTCATCGAGCGCACCGTGGTGCGCCCGTTCTACGGCCAACGCGACATGCTGCTGATCACCGTCATGACGACACTCGCCGTCATGATGTTCCTGGAAAAGGGAATCCAGATGCTGTGGGGCCCGCGTCTCAAGCAGCTGCGCCCGATCGTCGAGGGCAAGGTCTCGCTGCTCGGCATCACCATCTCCGCCCAGGAGGCGTTCATCATTGTCATCGCGCCAGTGGTTCTGGCGGCATTGTGGGCATTCCTGCGCAAGACATCGACGGGCAGGGGTATCCGCGCCGTTGGCCAGAATCCCGACGCGGCCAAGCTTATCGGCATCAACGCCTCGGCGATGTTCGCCATCACCTTCGCGCTTTCCGCCGTGCTTGCCGGCTTCACCGGTATCCTGCTGGGATCGTTGCGCTTGCTGACACCGGGGCTCGGCGCAGAGCCACTGATCAAGGCCTTCATCATCGTCATCTTCGGCGGCATGGGCTCATTGGCCGGCACCATCGGAGCCGCCTACATCATCGGCCTCGTCGAAGCTTTCCTGATCACCACGGTTGGTTTTTACTGGGCACCGTCGGCCCTGTTCCTCATCCTCATCGCGGTACTTCTGGTGCGGCCCGAGGGTCTGTTCGGAAGGAGGGTCGCATGATCCGCTCGCTCTCAGGCAATCGCGCATTGGTCATCGCCGCGACGCTCGCCGTTGCCGTTCTGATGCCGTTCTTCGTCCAGGACACCTATTGGCGGCACCTGTTCATCATCGCTTTCATCTACGCGATGGTGGCGTCGAACTGGGACCTCAGCCTCGGTTACGCCGGTATCTTCAACTTCGGCCATGTCGCCTTCTTCGGCGTCGGCGTCTATGCGGCGGCCCTTTCGACCAAGTTCCTCGGCGCCGATCCGTGGATCGCCATCTTCCTCGGCGGGCTTGCCGCCTCGCTTGCCGGCGCGCTTGTCGCGCTGCCGGTGATCAGGCTCAAGGGCATCTATGTCGTGCTGGTGACCTTCGCCTTCGGTCAGCTCGTCTTGCAGCTGGTGCTGAGCCAGTCCGAAATCACCGGTGGCACGCAAGGCATCGTACGCATCCCGGCGCTCGAGGCGTTCGGCTACAGCTTCCTGCGCGATTTTAAGTTCGGCTACTATTATGTGGCGCTCGGCCTTTTGGTCGTCTCGACGATCTTCCTGCGCTTTGTCGTCAGGTCGGACTTCGGCATGTCGCTGCGCGCCCTGCGCGACAATGAGGAATATGCTGTTGCCCGTGGCATCCCGACCGGCCTGCAACGCCTCAAGGTGCTGGTCGCCAGCGCTTTCTTCACCGGCGTCGCCGGCGGGTTCTTCGCTGTCTATCTACGTGTCGCTTCGCCGGAAATCTTCGGCTTCCCGGTCCAGTCGCTGGTTCTCTCAATGGTGCTCGTCGGTGGCACCGGTACGATCTACGGACCGATCGCGGCAGCGGTTATCCTCACCTTTGCCTCGGAGATGCTGGGCAGCATCGAAGGGCTCGACGAAGGCCGCGTGATGCTGATCGCCGTGGCGATGATCGTCGTGCTGCTGTTCTTCCCCAATGGGCTGGCCTCGATCTGGCGCCGGCGTTCGCAACGCGCGGCGCTCGCAGACAATGCGGAAACGGCCGTTGCCAAAACCCGCCTGATCGAAAATTCCGCAGGAGCATCGCGATGATTTCATCCTCCGTCACCCGCCCGGCGCAACCTCCCAAGACCTCCGCGCCGGGCACGCTGGCCATTGTTCCGTTCGTCAGCGTCGACAACATGATGAGGCTGGTTCTCGCCATCGGCGTCGAGCGCTTTTTGGTCGAGCTCGCTGGCTACATCGAGGAGGACTTCAAGCGCTGGACACTTTTCGACAAGACGCCGCGTGTCGCCTCACACAGCCTGGAGGGCGTCATCGAACTGATGCCGACCAGTGATGGCAGCCTCTACGGCTTCAAATATGTCAACGGCCACCCCAAGAACACGCGTGACGGCCGCCAGACGGTGACCGCCTTTGGTGTGCTGTCCGACGTCGGCAGCGGCTATCCGGTGCTGCTGAGCGAGATGACCATCCTGACGGCACTGCGCACAGCAGCAACTTCGGCTGTCGCGGCAAAGTATCTCGCGCCGCAGGATGCCTCCTGCATGGCGTTGATCGGCAACGGCGCGCAGTCCGAGTTTCAGGCGCTGGCGTTCCGTGCACTGCTCGGCGTCGACAAGCTGCGCCTCTACGACATCGACGTGACGGCGTCTCAGCGCTGTGCAGGCAATCTCGTCGGACTGGGTTTCGATATCGCAGTCTGCAGCTCGGTACAGGAAGCTGTCGCAGGTGCACAGATCATCACGACCGTGACCGCCGACAAGCAGTATGCGACGATCCTCACCGACAACATGGTTGGCAGCGGCGTCCACATCAACGCGGTGGGCGGCGATTGTCCGGGCAAGACCGAGCTGCATCGCGACATCCTGCTGCGGTCCGGCATCTTCGTCGAATACACGCCGCAGACCCGGATCGAGGGCGAGATCCAGCAGCTCGATGCAGACCATCCGGTGACCGAGCTGTGGCAGGTGATCGCGGATCAGGCCCCCGGTCGCACCAGCGCGCAGCAGATCACCCTGTTCGACTCGGTAGGGTTCGCAACCGAGGACTTTTCGGCGCTGCGCTATGTCAGAGACCAGCTCGCGGCCACCGGGCTTTATTCCGAGCTCGATCTCATCGCCGATCCCGACGAGCCGCGCGACCTGTTCGGCATGCTGCTGCGCATGCAAGGAAACATCGCCGCGCACTGATCGCTGCGATGGCCCGGCTGCGTGCGCCTACGCGGCGAAGACGCCGTCGAAATCCTTGAAGCCCTTGACCTCGATCGGATTGCCGGAGGGGTCGAAGAAAAACATCGTGCGCTGCTCGCCGGCTTTGCCCTCGAAGCGGATGACAGGGGGAATGTCGAAGGCGATGCCGCCCTGCTTCAAGCGATCGGCGAGCGCGAACCAGTCGGCGAGCGGGAGCACGATGCCGAAATGCGGCATCATGACCAGGTGATTGCCGACCTTGCCGGTGCGTGTGACCTCGAACGGCTTGCCGAGATGCAACGACAGCTGATGGCCGAAGAAGTCGAAATCCACCCAGGTGTCGGTCGAGCGTCCTTCGACACAGCCGAGCACATCGCCGTAAAAGCTGCGCGCCGCGTCGAGGTCGGTGACGTGGATGGCGAGATGGAACAGTGATTTCATTGCTGGTCATTCCTGCTGTTTGACCGACATCTAGAACGTCCGCTAGGAAAGGAAAACTACGGAATTGTGTTTCTGAGCCTAAGGAAATCTGTTGGATATCCGGTTTCTACAGAGCCTTGTGGCGGTGGTCGAGACCGGCTCGATCGTTGCTGCCGCGCGGCGGGAAAGGCTGACACCAGCGGCTGTCAGCCAGCGCATTCAGGCGCTGGAGCGAACCCTCGGTTGCCCGCTTCTCGTTCGTGGCGCCCACACCGCACGCCCGACGGAGGCCTGTCTTTCGCTGCTGCCGCGCGCCCGCGCGCTTGTTCGCGACGCGTCGCTGCTTGTCGATGACCTCGACGCCAGCGGCCTGTCCGGTGATTTACGCGTTGGTGCGATCTCTACTGTCCTGACCGGACTGGTGCCGGTGGTGCTGGGCAGGCTCGCTGAACGCGCGCCATCGCTGAAACTGCGGCTGACGCCTGGAACGTCCGAGCATCTCTATGATCAGATGCTTGCCGGCCAACTGGATACGGCCATTCTCGTCGAGCCGCCCTTTGCGCTTCCCAAGTCGCTGAACTCGGTGCGCATATCGCGCGAGCCGCTGGTGTATCTGACGCAGGACCGCGTCGCGCCTGCCGACATCGTCGACCATGCGCGGAACACGCCATTCATCCGCTACGACCCTTTGTCGTGGGGCGGGAGGATCGTGGCTGGCTACATGGACAAGGCTGGCCTGCACCCGGACGTGCGTTGCGACATGGACGCGCTGGAGACCATCGCGATCCTGGTTTCCAAGGGCATAGGCAGTTCACTGGTGCCGCAGTGGCCGGGGCTCATCGCCAATGGCTTCAACATCGTGCCCGTGCCCGACGCGCAGGCACACCAACGGTCGCTGTCCTTTCTCGCGCCGAGTGTTCCGCAAAAGCCGAACGCCATCCGGCTTCTACGCGATCTGCTTGTCGAGGCTGCAAACTGCCGAACCGGGTGTTAAGAAGGCGCACGATCCTGCCTGAACGACGGGTTTGAAACGCACACAGGCCTCCAGATGGAGGCCTGTGTCGAATTATCCGCCAAACAAGATTGCGACCTGGCTCAGATAGCCTGACAAGGCGCGCACATTCGCTGCAGCCATTCGCGATCGTCGGCGGCCAACACAGGGCTCAGCGCGGATCTGACCTCGTCATGATATCCGTCGAGCCAGTGCGTCTCCATCGGGTTCAGCAGCCCGATATCGGCAAGGCGCAGGTCGAGCGGCACCAGCGTCAGGCTCCTGAACGTCATGAAGCCATCATCGGCTTCGACGACCTCGACCTGGTTCTCAAGGCGGATGCCGTATTGGCCGGCCTTGTAGTAGCCGGGCTCGATGGTGGTCACCATGCCAGGCATGAGCGCGATCTCGTTGACGCGTTTGTCGAAGCGCTGCGGCTGCTCGTGCACCGACAGGAAGTGGCCGACGCCATGGCCGGTGCCGTGGTCATAGTCGAGGCCGAGCTCCCACAGCGGGCGGCGAGCAAAGGCGTCGACCTGGTGGCCGCAAGTGCCTTTGGGAAATCTCAGCGTCAGCATCGAAATCAGCCCCTTGAGCACCGCCGTATAGGCGCGGCGGATTTCCGGGCTGATGTCGCCGAGTGCGGTCGTGCGTGTCGCATCCGTCGTGCCGGTGAGATACTGGCCGCCTGAGTCGAGCAGATAGACGCCTGCCGAGGTGATCGGCGCATTGGTCTCGGCTGTGGCGTTGTAGTGGCACATCGCGGCATTGCCGGCGGATGCCGAAATGGTGTGGAAGCTCGGCTCGACGAACAGCCTGCTGTCGCGGCGATAGGTCAAGATGCGCTCTTCCGCCTCCAGTTCGCTCACCGGCATGCCTTGTGCTTCGCGGGTCCGACCATAGCGGTCGAGCCAGGCCAGAAAACGCACCCAAGCCGCGCCATCGAGGCGATGGCAAGCACGGAATCCTTGCAGCTCGATTTCGTTCTTCAGCATCTTGGCGAGCGTGATCGGGCTTCTTGCCAGCTTGACCTCGCCGCCTGCCGCCCGAACGGCATGGGCCACAGCCGAAGGCGCGAAGCCGGGGTCGACGATCGCCGTCCGCCCCTTGGCCATCGAGCTGATACGTTCGATCAGCGCTGCCGGCTCGGCCATTGCAACACCGTCCAGATCGAAATCCGACAGATCGTTCGGCAGCTTGCGGTGGTCGACCAGCCATTCGGCGCGGCCGTCCTTGTCAAAGATCAGGAAGGAATGCGGCATCGGGTTGAAGACGACGTCTCGGCCACGCACGTTGAGAAACCAGGCAATGTTGTCGGGCTGCGCTTCGACGAGGAAATCTGCTCCCTGTTGGGCAAGCACCCCGGCGATGCGGCGCTTCTTGTCAGCGACGCTCTCGCCCGCATAGGCGCGCGAAAACGCCATGATTTGCCCAAGCGGCTTTTCCGGCTGGTTGACCCAGATCGCATCGACAAGATCACCTGACGTGGCGATCCAGCTGCCGCCGGCAGTCGTTACCGCCTGGCCGCAGTCCTGATCCCAAGTCGAGGGCAGCAGCATCGCATTGAAGCCGATGCGCTGGCCGGGACGCACGTTCTTCGCAAGCCAATCTTTCAGTGGGGCGTCGTAAAAATGTTCGACGGCAAAGATGTCGAGGTCGACCTCGTCGCGCACCTGCACCTGGTAGCGACCATCGACGAAAACAGCCGCTTTGTCGGCCATGACGATGGCGACACCTGCCGAGCCGGTAAAGCCCGTGACATGGGCAAGGCGGCAATCGTGCGGCGCGCAATACTCGCTCTGGTGTTCGTCGAAGCGCGGGATGATGTAGCCGTCGAGCCCTTCCTTTGCGAACTGGTGGCGAAGCGCTTCAACTCGGCCGGATATGCCCGGCCTGCCCGTCAATGTCATGTCGTCTTTCCCAAAGTGCAGATGGTGGCGGCGTTCACGCCGCGGAAATGGTTTCGGCGAAGTGGCAGGCCGCCATGCCGGCGCCGACAGGCCGCAGCGCCGGCTTCTCGACGCGGCAGCGTTCAGCGGCGTGCGGGCAGCGCACATGGAACGGACAGCCTGGGGGTATGTCGAGTGGGCTCGGCAATTCGCCAGTGAGCGCCGGCGCGCGCCGGCGGTCGGCCGGATCGAGCGAGGGGGCGGCGGCCAGCAACGCCTGCGAATAGGGATGCCGAGGCCGTGAAAACAGCGCCTCGGATGGACCGATCTCGACGATGGCGCCGAGGTAGATGACCGCGACCCGATGCGAGACGTGACGCACGAGCCTGAGATCATGGGCGACGAACAGTACCGTCAGCCCGAGATTGTCCTGCAGCTCGAGCAGCAGATTGACCACCTGCGCCTGGACCGAAACGTCGAGCGCCGAGACCAGTTCGTCGGCGACGAGGCAGATAGGCTCGAGCGACAAGGCCCGGGCGATGCCGATGCGCTGGCGTTGTCCGCCGGAGAATTCATGCGGATACTTGTCCGCCGCGCCCTCCGGCAGCCGCACCAGATCGAGCAGTTCGTCGACGCGCCGGTCGATCGCAGCACCTTCGCGCATGCGGTGCACCGAGATCGCCTCGCGCAGCGTGTCGTGCACCGTCATGCGCGGGTTGAGCGAGGTGTAGGGATCCTGGAACATCATCTGTACGCGCCTGTTGTAGGCACGCCGGCTTGCGCCCTTGAGGCCGATGGCGCTTTCGCCCTCGAAGCGGATGTCGCCACCGCTCGGCCGGTGCAGTCCCGCAATGCAGCGGGCGAGCGTCGACTTTCCGCAACCGGACTCACCGACGATGCCAAGTGTTTCGGCGGGCATGACATCGAGATCGACACCGTTCAGCGCCGAGACGATCTGGCGTGGCCTGCCGGCAAGCGTGTCGGATAGCGACCGGTTCTTGGTGAACCGCATTGACAGGTCACGGATGGACAGCAACGGCGCGGCGGGCTCGATGGTCAGCATGTTCATTGTGCCGCCTCCTGCTGATTGAAATGCGCAAGCGCTTCGAAACGATGGTGGCAGGCTACTTCATGAAACTGGCCGACGGTTTCAAATGGCGGACGCACATCGCGGCATTCCGGTCCGGCGACAGGACAGCGCGCGGTGAAGGCGCAACCGGCAGGCAGCGCGTTCAGCGCCGGCGGCGCGCCGGGGATCGAATAGAGCGGCGTGCGTGGCGCCACGTCGCGCGGGATCGAACGCAAAAGCCCGAGCGCATAGGGGTGGCGTGCGTCAGCGATCACCTGGCTGGTCGTGCCCATTTCGCATAGCCGTCCGCCATACATCACTGCGACGCGGTCGCAGGTCTGGGCGACAACGCCCATGTCGTGGGTGACGAGGATCACCGCCATGCCGAGGTCGCGGCTGAGCGACTGGATCAGGCGAAGGATCTGATCCTGGATGGTGACGTCGAGCGCGGTCGTCGGCTCGTCGGCCAGGAGCAGCTGCGGGTTCGAGGCAAGGGCGATGGCGATCATCACGCGCTGGCGCATGCCGCCTGAGAACTCATGCGGGTAGTCTGCGAGCCGGTCGCGGGCGCCGGGAATGCCGACCATGTCGAGCAGTTCGATTGCCCGCACCTTGCGGGCTTTGGCATCGAGGCCGGTATGGGCGACAAGATTTTCCGATATCTGCAAGCCGACAGTCAGCAGCGGGTTGAGCGACGACATCGGCTCCTGGAAGATCATCGCGATTTCGCGTCCGCGTACCTTGCGCAACGCCGACTCGTCGAGCGCTGCGAGATCGCGGCCCTTCCAGAGGATTTCGCCGCCGACGCGGCCGCGGGGGCGGACGATGCCGAGGATCGAGCGCAGCGTGATGCTCTTGCCCGAGCCGGACTCGCCGACGAGACCGAGGATTTCGCCCGCCTTCACAGTGAAGGAGACGTCGTCGACGGCGACCAGCGGATGCTGGCGTGAACCGAACTCGGTCCTGAGATGGCGCAGTTCGAGCATCGTTTCCGGCTTGTCGTTGACCATCTCAACGCCCCCTTGGTCGAAGCAGGTCGGCAAGCGCATCGCCGAGCAGGCTGAAGCCGAGGCCGGTAAGCACGATGGCGAGGCCCGGCATCAGGCTCATCCACCAGGCGGTCAGCAGGAAGTTGCGACCCTCCGAGATCAGCACGCCCCATTCGGCTGCCGGCGGTTGCGCGCCGAGGCCGAGATAGCCGAGCGAGGAGCCAAGCAGGATGGCCAGCGCCATGTCGGTCATCCAGTAAACGATGATCGGCGACATCGCATTGGGCAGAAGATGGCGGAAGATGATGCGGCGGTCGGAATAACCGAGCACGCGGCCGGCGGCGGCGTAGTCGTTTGCCTTCTGCGTCATGACCTCGGCGCGGGTCAGCCGGGCATAATAGACCCAGTTCACGATGGTGATGGCGATGTACATATTGACCAGGCCCGGCCCGAGCACAGCCACGATGGCAATCACCAGCACCAGGAACGGGAAGGTGATGATGGCGTCGACGCAGCGCCCGAAGATCGTATCGGCGATGCCACCGTAGTAGCCGACAAACGCGCCCACCGTGACGCCGATGATCAGCGCGAAAATGGTCGCGAAAAGTGCCATCTGCATGTCGACGCGGTAGGCCCAGATCACCCGCGACAGTACATCGCGGCCGAAATTGTCGGTGCCGAAGGGATGCGCAAGGCTCGGCGCCTGCTGGATCGCCGTCATGTCGAAGGCGAGCGGATCGTAGGGGGCAAAGACCTGCGGGACGAGCGCCAGCGCGACCGAAAAGGCGATGATGGTGAAGCCGATGGCAAAGGACGGCCGCGCAAAGGCGCGACCGGCGAAGGCGCGGAAGCGGCTCGGCCTGCTCGGCTGGATCTGGGTGACGGCGCTCATGCCTTGCGAAGCCTCGGGTCGAGCAATGACTGGACGATATCGGTGAGCAGGAACACGACCGAAACCAGCACGGCGAAGGTCAGCGTCAGGCCCTGGATCAGCGGGTAGTCGCGGGCGAAGATCGCTTCCAGCATCAACCGGCCGACGCCTGGTATGGCAAAGACGGTCTCGGTCACCAGCGTGCCACTCATCAGATTGCCGATCGACAGCCCGAGCAGGGTGACGGTGGACACCAGCGCATTGCGCAGTACGTGGCGGGTCATGATGATCCGCGTCGAAAGCCCCTTGGCGCGGGCGAACTGGACGTAGTCGGCGTCGAGCACCTCGATCAGCGAGGCCCGCAGGTTCCTGAGGATGATGGCCGAGGTGTAGAGCGCGACGCTCAGCGCCGGCAGGATCAGGTGGTGCAGATTGCCGAGAAAGGTCGTGCCGTAGCCGCCGACGGGAAACCAGCGCAACTGCGCCGCCAGCACCGTTAGCAGCACCAGGCCGATGTAGAACACCGGCATCGACAGCCCGATCTGAAAGACGCCGCGGATGACGACGTCTGTCGTGGTGTTGACACGCACCGCTGCCAGGAAGGCGAGCGGTCCGGCGAGGCATACGGCGAGCACCACCGAATACAGCGCCAGGAAAATCGTCGTCGGCAGACGGTCGAGGATGACCTCAGTCACCGGCGCTTTCAGCATGATCGAGCGGCCGAGGTCGCCGCTCAGCGTGTTCTTGACGAAGATGACGAACTGCACCGGTAAGGGCCGGTCGAGGCCGAGATTGTGGCGGATCTGCTCGACCTGGGCGTCGGTCGCCTTGGCTTCGGCCATGGCGATAGCGGGATCGCCGGGCAGCATGCGGACAAGCAGGAAGATGAAGACCATGACCAGCAGAAAGGTCGGGATGATCTGCAACAGCCGCGCCAGAAGATAGGAAAGTGAGGGCATGAGCCAAACCTTGTGCCGGATGCCGGGCAGCGCGGGCCGCCCGGCATCCACCGGTCATCTTGGGATCACTTGGCGCGCCATGCGGCCGAGAAGTCATTGGCGCCGAGCGGGGTCTGAACATAGTCTTCGACCGACTTCGACACGGCGACGGCGAAGGGCGTTTCATAGAGGAAGAGCAGTGGTGCGTTTTCCGCGTAGATCTCCTGCATGCGCTTGTATTCGTCCTTGCGCTTGACTGGGTCGACCTCGGAGTTCGAGGCCTCGAACAGCGTGTTGAACGCCTCGTTGTTCCAGCCGGTGCCGACGGCCTGGCGCTGCTTGTAGTAGCCGAGCCAGCCGGTCACCTGGGCCGGGTCGTTGACGTCATTGGCCCAGCCATAGGTATGGATGTCGAATTCGCCGGAACGGTTCTTGGCGCCGCGTGTCGGGTTGTCGACCTGCTCGACTTTCAGGTTGACGCCGAGCGGCGCCCACATCTGCTGAAGGGCTGTGAACAAAGTCGCGTCGTCGGCGCTGCCGGCGAGCGTGGTGAAGGTGATGTCGAGCCCGCCATCGGCACCGGCTTCGGCAAGCAGTTGCTTGGCCTTTTCCGGATTGTAGGGATAAAGCGGCTCGGGTCCGTAATGCAGCTGGGTCGCCGCCGACATCAGCGAGGTCATCGGCTTTCCGGTGTCGAAGGTCACCAGCTTGATCAGCATGTTCTTGTCGGTGGCGTAGTTCAGCGCCTGGCGCACCTTGACGTCGGCGAGCGGGTTCTTCGAGCCGTCCTTGCGGGTGTCGCGGGTGTTGATCGGGGCGTAGATGATGCGCGTCGAGGGAAACAGCTCCATCTTCAGATTGGCGTCGCCGCTGAGTTCGCCGACGCGGGCAAACGGAATGAACTCCGCGACATCCACTTCGCCAGCTTGGAGCTTGAGAATGCGGGTGGCGTCATCGGGAATGACGACGAAATCGACCTCGTCGAGATAGGGCAGTGGCTTGCCGTCTTCGCCTGCGCGCCAGTAGTTCGGGTTGCGGGCAAAACTCATGCTCGAACCCGCGACGCGTACCTTCATGGTGAAGGGCCCCGATGTCACCGGATTGTTGTCGAAATAGGCCTTGGCCTTCTCCTGGTCGTTGGCGCCCGCGGCCTTCTCGAACGCCGCTTTGGAGACGATGCCGGTATTGAAGGTGGCGAGGATCGAGGGGATCGTCGGATCGGGCTGCTTCAGCGACAGCGTGACCTTGCCACTTTCGGCCGTCACCTTTTCGACCGAGCCGAGCAGACCGGCCCACGGTCCGTCGGGATTGCGCGCGCGATCGAGCGAAAACACCACGTCGGCGCCCGTGATCGGCGAGCCGTCGGAGAACTTCAGGCCGTCACGCAGCTTGAGCGATATCGCCTTGCCATCGGTGGAGACATCGTAGCTCTCGGCCAGGCCGGGCTCGATCGCGCCATCCGCGCCGTTGCGCAGCAGCGTTTCATACAGGCTGGTGATCATCCACAGGTCGGGATTGCGATCGGCCCAGACCGGGTCGATGACGGCGGAATCGTCATAGCGGGCAAAGGTCATCGAGCCGCCGCGCTCGATCGCCAAAGCCGACGTCGCGGCGCTCAGGCCCAGTGCTGCGCCGAGCAAGAACGGCAAAAAGCGTTTCATGTCTTCTCCTCCTCTTGGCCTGCCGGCAATGCCGGCGCTACGCCTCGGCGGTCAGTTTGGATATTTTATCCAATTTTTCCGGACATTTTTCTTTGCGTCCGGATTGCCGCGAAGGCATTGTGCATTTCCCCATCAAAGCGGCGGCGCGGTGGCTATATCGCTTGCGCAACCAACTTTAGCTGGACTAAAGTTCATCGAAATTGTGAAGTCAAGCGGAAAGACAGTGATGCCCCTCGATATCGATGATGCGGCCGCAGGTAACGGGGACGCGCCGCATCCGGACATGCCTGCCGCCGCTTCGATCGGACAGATGCTGCGGGCGCGCCGCAAGCTGATCGGCAAAACGATGAAGCAAGTCGCGGCCGAGGCGGGCCTGACCGAAGGCTTCATCAGCCAGATCGAGCGCGGGATTTCGACGCCTTCGCTGATTTCGCTCTACAACGTCGCCGGCGCGCTCGAAACCAGCGTCGACACCTTCCTGTCGCAGCCGCCGGAACATACCCATTCGATGGTCTCGCATGCCGGCGCGCGCCGCGGCTACAATGTCGAAACCAAGGAACGCGTCTACGAGTTGCTCGAGCGCGGCTTTCCCGGCGCCCAGCTCAATGGCTGCATCACCCACATGCCGCAAGGCTATGCCTCCGAGATCACGACCCATCAGGGCGAGGACTTTCTCTATCTGATCGAGGGCGAGATGCTCTACGAGATCGACGGCAAGGAGTATCTGCTCAAGGCCGGCGACACGCTGCACTTCCCTGCCTCGCTGCCGCACCGTGCCCGCAATGTCGGTCCGGGACCGGCCCGCGAGCTCTGGGTCGGTACCACGCGCATCATCTCCGAGACCTGATCGCTACTGCTTGCGCGGCCAGGTGTCGGCGAGCCGGTAACCCGCCGGCCAGGGGTCGTCGGGGTCGAGCATCACCTGATGCGTGCCGGTGATCCAGGCGCGGCCCGAGATTTCCGGAACGATCGCCGGCCGGCCGGCGACTGACGTCTCGCCGATGATGCGGCAATCGAAGGTCGAATCGATGATCGAATGACCGCTGAAACGCTGGCCGACCTGCATCAGCCCGCGCGCATGCAGCACCGCCATCCGCGCCGAGCAGCCGGTACCGGTCGGCGAACGGTCGAGCTTGGCCGGCTGGATGACGACCGTGTTGCGGCCATGCAGGACGCCGTTTCGCTCCTCGATCGGCAACGCCAGCTGGCAGAACGAGATGTGGTCCCAATCAGGGTTTTCGGGATGCGAAAAGCCGAGCTGCTCATTGGCGGCGCGGGTGATCTTGATGCCGGTTTCGGCAAGCTCGCGTGCTTCGTCGGGCGTGACCGAAAAGCCCAACGCCCGTGCATCGGCAATAACGAAGCTGTCGCCGCCATAGGCGGTGTCGACGGTCAGCGTACCCAGTCCTTCGACCTCCAGCTTGGCGTCCAGCTTGTCGGCAAAGGACGGCACATTGATGACCGCGATCCGCTCGGCCTTGCCATTGCGGCAGGTTGCCACGACATCGACCAGCCCGCCTGGCGCTTCAAGCACAAAACGCGTCTCGGGCTCCTGCATCGGCACGATGCCGGAGTCGAGCAGCACGGTGGAAACGCAGATCGAGTTGGAGCCTGACATCGGCGGGGTGTCTTCCGGCTCCATGATGATGAAGCCCATCGCCGCGCGCGGATCCTTCGGCGGCACCAAAAGGTTGATGTGGCGGAACACCCCGCCGCGCGGCTCGTTGAGCACGAAGTTGCGCAGCGCCTTGTCTTCGGCGATGAAGCGGCGCTGCTCCCACAGCGTCTTGCCGGGCGGTGGCGCAACACCGCCGACGATGACGTCGCCGACCTCGCCCTCGGCGTGGCACGAAACGATGTGGATCACCTTGCTTGTGCGCATCCTTCGCCTCCTCGCGAAATTGCCATGCCTCACGCCAGGAACAAGCCCTTCGCCGGGCTCATCCCGCGCCCGCATTCCGACGCTCCTCAGGCCGCAATGCAAGCCTGGCATCCATAGAAAAATAGGATCCAATATACAATCTGGAATATACGATTGTACGGAAAGAAAATGCAGGCATGTTGCCCGTCGCCTTCAATGGACCTATCACCTGACGCTAGCCATATGCCTGAAGCCGCCGAGGTTGAACCGCAATGAAACTGGAAACCGTCGATATCAGGCAGGCCGCATCGGCGGCCGATATCGTCTATGAGGCGCTGCGTAAGGCGATCATCGAGGGCGAACTCGCCGAGGGCGAGAACCTCAGGCAGGACCAGATCGCTTCGCTGTTCAACACCAGCCGTATCCCGGTACGTGAGGCGCTGTCGCGGCTCGAGCAGAACGGCCTCATCACCACCGAGCGCTACAAGGGCGCTGTCGTCGCCGGCCTGTCGATCGCAGAGATCGAGGAAATCTTCGAGTTCCGCGCTTTGGTCGAGGCCGAAGTCATCCGCCTGGCCGTGCCCAACATGAACGCAAGGACACTCGACATCGCGCGCAGACATTGTGAGGCGTTCGGCGACGAGCCCAACTCGGCTAAGTGGGGCGAGATCAACCGCAATTTCCACTACAGCCTCTATGAAGCGGCGCGGCGACCCTATTACCTGCAGATCGTACGCGCCTCGCTCGACCGCATCGACCGCTATCTGCGCGCTCAGCTGACATTGACCGACGGCATGAATCGCGCCCGGCGCGAACACCAGGGCATCCTCGACGCCTGCATCGGCGGCGACGCGAACAAGGCTGCCGAACTCACGCGGGACCATATTCTCGGCGCCGGCCGCGCGCTGGTGGCTTTCCTTGAGGAAACGCGCGGCAAGAACGACTGAGACATCGCGCAAGCGCCTTTTGGCTCTCCGGCGGCCGCCGGACCATGTTCGATGTGCCGGCATGAGGCGGCTTACCGCAGCCGGCTGAGGTCCGCGGCACGGTTCTCGATGATCGCTTCCATGGAAAAGAAACCGGTCACAGTCGCCAGGTCGAAATTGGTGATCAGCTTCTGGTAGAAGGCGTCGTAGCCGGACATGCCCCTGGTCACCACCTTGATCAGATAGTCCCAATCGCCGCCGATGCGGTAGAAGTCGGTCACTTCGGGCATGCGCTCGACATGCTTGCGGAAATTGTCGGCCCACTCCTTGGAATGGTGCCGGGTACGGATCATGACGAACACCGTCAGGTCGTAGCCGAGCGCTGCGAGATCGATGTCGGCATGGGTGCCGCGGATCAGGCCTGACGCGTTGAGCCGCTGCAGGCGGCGCCAGCAGGCATTTTGCGACAGCCCGACACGCTCGGCCAGATCGCGCTGCGAGATTGCACCATCCTTTTGCAGGCACGCTAGAATCTTGTGGTCGATTTCGTCTATTTTTTCCATGATTCAGATCATATGACCCAAGTTGGCGGCAAAGTCGTGCGAAAACGATGAGGTTTCACCTGCCGCATCCGATTAGAATCGCCTCCAGTTGGTTGCGGGAGAGATTCAATGAAGACCGAGCGCTGCGAAAAGCCTGGCGGCACCGGCTTGCTGGACAAGTTCAAGGAGTGCCTTGCCGTCCGCGACGTCGTCGCGGAACTGCGCAGCGGCCTTGTCGGCAAGGACGCAAACATCGACGGGCCGTTCGGCCTCAAGCCGATGGTCTATGCCGACTATGTCGCATCAGGCCGCGCGTTGATGCAGATCGAACGCTTCGTCCTGGAAGAGGTCTTGCCCTACTACGCCAACAGCCACACCGAGGCTTCCTATTGCGGTGGCATGATGACCCGACTGCGCCGCGAGGCGCGCGCGGCGATCGCCGGGTGCTGCGGCGCCAGCGACAGGCATGCGGTGATCTTTGCCGGATCGGGCGCGACGGCCGGCATCAACCGGCTGGTCAAGCTTCTGGGCGTCACTGATGCCGTTGCCGTTGGCAAGCAGGTCCGTGTCATCATCGGGCCCTACGAGCACCATTCCAACATCCTGCCCTGGCGCGAAAGCGGGGCAGAGGTCATCGAGATCGCCGAATGCGCTGCCGGTGGACCTGATCTCGCCGCACTGGACGAAGTGCTGCAATGGGAGGCCGACCTCACTGTCTGCGCGTTTTCGGCTGCCTCCAACGTCACCGGCATCATCACCGATGTCGCTTCCATCACCAGGCAGGTGAAGGCGGCGGGCGCCAAGATTGTCTGGGACTATGCCGGCGCGGGACCCTACATGCCGATCGCCATGTCGCCGGTATCAGGGGCCGAGATCGATGCCGTGGTCATCTCGCCGCACAAGTTCCTCGGCGGGCCGGGCGCGTCGGGTGTGCTGATCGTCCGCCGCGACGCCGTGGTCACCGACAAGCCGTCATGGCCTGGCGGCGGCACGGTCAAGTTCGTGTCGCCGACCGGCCATGACTACAGCACAAGCCTTGAGGCCCGCGAGGAGGCGGGAACCCCCAATGTGGTTGGCGACATCCGTGCGGCCCTTGCCTTCCTGGTCAAGGATGCGCTCGGCGCGGAGTTCATGCAGGCCCGCAATGACGAATTGACCCGTCGAGCCATGGCTGCGTGGAACGGTGCCGAGAACATCGAGCTGCTGGGCGCGCTGTCGCCGCAAAGACTGCCGATCTTTTCGTTCCGCGTGAAGGACGGCAACGGCGACTACATTCACCAGCAGCTGGTGACGCGCATGCTCAGCGACCGCTTCGGCATCCAGGCGCGCGGCGGCTGCGCCTGCGCCGGCCCTTATGTCCATCGCCTGTTGTCGATCGGTGAGGCGGAGTCGCAGCGCATGCGCGCGGTGATCCTTGCCGGCGACGAGATCAGCAAGCCCGGCTTCATCAGGCTCAATTTCAGCGTGCTGTTGCCGGAAGAAAAGGTGAGGTTCATCCTCGATGCGGTCCTGCAACTGGCTCAGGATGCCGCACAGTACCGCTCGCGCTATGATTTCGATGCCAGTCGCGCGATCTTCTACCCGCGCAATGTCGAAATGGCGGAGGCTTGAGAGATGACAAGACCCGATGTCGCCGCCTTTTTCGATCCGCGCACCTGGTCGGTGCAATATGTCGTTTCCGACCCGCGAAGCAGGCAATGCGCGATCATCGATCCGGTTCTCGACTTTGACGAGAAGTCGGGTGCGACGGCGACCGTCAACGCCGACAAGCTGCTCGACTTCGTTCGCAAACAGGACCTCGAGGTGCGGTGGATCCTCGACACGCATCCGCATGCCGACCACTTCTCGGCGGCATCCTATCTGAAGGCAAAGACCGGCGCGGCGACGGCGATTGGGGCGCGCATCGTCGACGTGCAGAAACTGTGGGCCGGCATCTACAACTGGCCGGACCTGCGCACCGATGGCTCGCAATGGGACCGCCTGTTCGACAAGGGCGAGACGTTCGAGATTGGCGACCTCAGGGTAGGGGTGATGTTCTCGCCCGGCCATACGCTGGCTTCCGTCACCTATGTCGTCGGTGATGCCGCTTTCGTGCACGACACTGTCTTCATGCCGGACAGCGGCACCGCGCGCACCGATTTTCCCGGCGGCAGTGCCAATGCGCTGTGGTCGACGATCCAGGACATCATGGCGCTGCCTGAGGACACGCGCATCTTCGTTGGCCATGACTACCAGCCGGGCGGTCGCACCCCACTGTGGGAGAGCACCGTGGCGTCCCAGAAAAGCCAGAACGTCCACCTGACGCGTTATACGCGCGAAGAGGAATTCGTCGCCTTCCGCAATGAGCGCGATGCCACTCTGCCGATGCCCAAGCTGATCCTGCATGCGCTGCAGATCAACATCAATGGCGGCCGGCTTCCCGAGCCGGAAGCCAACGGCCAGCGTTACCTCAAGTTCCCGCTCAATGCGCTCAACGGTGCCGCCTGGGGCTGAGGCTCAGTCGAGCAGCGACCAGGCAAACTGCGCGGCGACCAGCAGCAAAAAGACGCCGAACGAGATCTCGAGCGCGCGCTTGGGTGCGGCGTGGGCGATCCGGGCGCCAACAGGCGCGGTCAGGATCGAGACCGGCATGATCAGCGCCACGGCCATCAGATTGACGTAGCCGAAAGACAGTGGCGGCAGCTCGGGCCGCTGCCAGCCGGCAATCACCAGGCCGATCACAGCAGGGATCGAGATCAATACGCCGACGCCCGATGAGGTCGCCACCGCGCGCTTGATCGGCTGGTTGTGCAGCATCATGAAGGTGTTGTTCATGATGCCGCCGCCGATGCCCATCAGGGTCGAGAAGAAGCCGATCAGCAGGCCGTAGAGCGAACGTGTCGGCTGGCCCGGCAGGTCGGAGGCGACGATCCAGCCCGGGCGGTTGAGCAGCATCTTGATGCCGACGATGGTGGCAATGACGGTGAATATCCATTTGAGGCTGGCGCCCGAAATGACAGCCGCGACCGCCGAGGCGAGCACCGCGCCGACCGGCAGGACGAAGGCCCAGCTTTTCAGCAGCGACATGTCGACCGCGCCATGCTTGCGGTGTGCCATGAAGGATCGGATCGAGGTCGGCACGACGATGCCGAGCGAGGTCGCGACCGCAAGATGCATGCGAATGCTCTCGTCGACGTCCATGACCGCAAGTGCCTGCACCAGCACCGGCACCAGGATGGCGCCGCCGCCGATGCCGAACAGGCCAGCGAGAATGCCGGCGACAGCGCCGGAGACGAGAAGGGCAATGGCAAGCATCAGCATCGGAAGCGCACTTTTCTTGACGTGAAAGATGAGGGGAACCCTGATGGAGCCGGGTTCCCCTTGGCAGGTGGACAGAGCGCTTGCAGAAGCCGGTGCTCGCTGGCGATTACGGCTGGTAGTCGGCCGGCGCGATGATCTTGGAGAAGTCGTAGGTGGCGACCTTGTCCTTGGTCACCAGCAGTGCCGGAGCCTCGATGCGGCCGAGCACCTTGCCGCCTTCGATGGCAGCGACGGCTTCGCGCACCGAGTCGCGTCCCATCGATACGGCCGGCTGCAGCGAAGCACAGGTCAGCGTGCCGTTCTGCAAGGCAGCGCGGGCATCGTCGTTGAGATTGGACGTCGAGACCTTGAATTTTCCGGCAGCACCGGCGGCGTCCAGCGTCTTGATCGACTCGACGGCCATAGTGTCGGCAGCGGTGAAGATGCCGTGCATGCCAGGATAGGCCTTGGCCCATTCGGTTGCTGCCACGCCGGCATCCTTGGTTCCGCCAGCCTTTTCGGCGACGATCTTGATATCAGGGAAATCGGCTTCCATGGTGTTCTTGAAGCCGGTGACGCGAAGCTTGGCCCAGATCTCGTCAGGACCGGCAAACAGGCCGACCTCACCCTTGCCGCCGATGGCGCGGCCGAGGCAGATGCCCTGAAGGCGGCCCATGCCGATATTGTCAGCGCCGACGAAGGAGGTCAGGCGGTCGGATTTCGGCGGCACCGAAAGCGCTATCACCGGAATGCCCTTGTCGATGGCTTCTTCGACCGCCGGGCCGACTGCAGCGGCGTCCGCCGCGCCGATGATGATGGCGGCGACCTTCTTGTCGATGAAGCCGCGGATCTGCTCGATCTGCAGCTCGGCCTTGTCCTTGGCGTCGCCCTTGATGATGGTGTAGCCGCGTTCCTTGCTGGCGGTCTCGACGCCATAGAGCCCGGCCTTCCAGAACGGTGAGGCAAAATAGGGAACTGTGACGCCGATCGTCTTTTCTGCGTTCGCCCATGCGGGGGCGGACAGCGCGCTCGTCGCCGCCATTGCCAGAGCCCATGTCATATACCGTGCATTCTTGCCCATGATTTCTCCTCCAGAATTCGGGTCGTGAATTTCGCTGGGGCACGCCTC
The DNA here is from genome assembly GCF_044056035.1 of Aminobacter sp. UC22_36. Classification (NCBI taxonomy): domain Bacteria; kingdom Pseudomonadati; phylum Pseudomonadota; class Alphaproteobacteria; order Hyphomicrobiales; family Phyllobacteriaceae; genus Aminobacter; species Aminobacter sp. UC22_36. The sequence goes on along the minus strand of NZ_CP171995.1, from coordinate 173,396 downwards.
TACGCGCCGGCGATTTCAGTATCGGTATTAGTATGCAATACAACAATATTGTATGCACAGATTATAGCAAGAATGCAAATGATGGAATGTGCACATTTTAGCAAATCAAAGGCAGGGCGCCTCGCACTGATATCCAAGATAAGAAGCCTTGGGATGTGCGTGCCGAGGTAGCTCGCCCGTCTGTCACATCGGAGGAGAGACAGCGGGTAGGCCGGGGCTGGCTTTGGCCAAGCACAGGCGGCCCGGCCGGTGAAAAACCGGCCAGGTGAGAGAGCTCGAACAGGCTGGAATATCGAATGCGGCCTATTGGCCGGCGGCAGCCACGAAGCGCCGCATCACGCCAGCGCTGAGGCGGGCATTGTGTTCGGACAGAGCGGCATAGGCGCCGGCTGCGTCATTGGCGCGGATGGCGTCGACGATCTTCTGGTGTTCATCGAGCGACTGCTGCAACCGGACATCGGCGGGGCCGGCCTGATGCTGGCGGAAAGGTGCGAGGCGCACACGCAGCTCGACCGCCATGGCGGCTATGGTGACGTTGTGGGCGCCACGGCAGATGCCGTCATGGAACTTGCGGTTGATTTCGCGACAGCCGTCGAGATCCTGGTTGCCGACGCATTCGGTGTATTGCCGATGCAGTTCGTAGAGCTGCTCGCGCTCCATGGCCGTCATGCGCTGGGCCGCCAGCCGGGCGCAGGACGCCTCGATCTCGCACTCCGCCTCCAGCATGTCGGCCATCTGCTCGACGTCGATGCGGGCGACGACGCCGCCGCGGCGTGGGTTCATCTCGATCAGGCCACGGGCGCCAAGCTCGCGCAGGGCTTCGCGGACCGGAGTGCGCGACACGCCGAACTTTTCAGCGATGACCTTTTCCTCGAGCTTCTGCCCGGGAGCCATGACGCCCTTGGCGATCTCTTCCGCCAGGGCGTGATAGATCTGAGAGGCGATCGTCGTCATGCGCGCAGCTTTCCAGTCTTCACGACAAATAGCGAGCTGCCCCCACGGCAAACCCAAACCGATTTAGTGACAGCCTTGGATTTATGCAAGTTGAGCCGTCAACGGTCGGCCTTCGCGGCAGGCCTGAAGGTTGTGCAGCAGCACATCGATCTGCGCTTCTTCGGATGCCGGCGAACGTCCTGCCATATGTGGGGTCAGCACGACATTGTCGAGATCGCGCAGGGCCTCGGGCAAGTTCGGCTCGCCCTCAAAGACGTCGAGGCCAGCACCGGCGATGATGTTTTGCGTGAGTGCAATCACCAGTGCTTCGGTATCGACGACCATGCCACGCGAAACGTTGATGACAAAGCCCTCCGGACCAAGCGCGTCGAGCACGGCCTTGCCAACGAGGTGGCGGGTGGCCGGACCACCCGGACAAGCGACGATGAGGAAATCGCTAGCCTCGGCAAGCGCGACCGCGTCGGCATGGTGCTGCCACGACACCTCGGCCACCTTGTTGCGGGTGGTGTAGGCGATGCTCATGCCGAACGCCTCGGCACGCTTGGCAATAGCCTTGCCGATGTTGCCGAGGCCGATGATGCCGAGCCTCGCGCCAGAAAGCGTCGGCCGCGCGCCACGTATCCCATCCCAGGCACCGTGGCGCAGGGCACGGTCGCGCACGCAGATGTCGCGGGCCACCGCCAGCATCAGCGCCATGGCATGGTCGGCGACCGTCTCCATATTGGTGTTGGGGGCGTGGGTGACGCGCACGCCGCGTCGTTTTGCGGCTTCGATGTCGATGTTCTCGTGGCCTGCGCCATAAGCGCAGGCGAGCTTCAGTCCAGGCATCAGCGCCATCTCGGCATCGGACATTCCGGTGCTGCCATTGGTGACGACGGCCCAGACGTCTTCGAAGGAAATTGCGGGTGATCCGCTGCCCAGTCCGCCGGGCAGCGTGATCACGTCGTATGAGCTGGATAAGCGCGACAGGCAATTGTCGGAAACTGGTATCGTGACCGCGATCTTTGGTTGCGCCATCTCACATGCTCCAGTCGTTTCATGTTCGCCGCCTCCCAAGATTGGCGGCGCAGTTCAGGTCCGGCGCCGGGTGCTCGTGTACCCGCCGCATGGTCGATCAGGCAGGGTTGACGTTCTTGACCGCGCCCTTCCAGCCATTTTCGGTGACGTCGAAGACGATGCCTTCAGGCGTCTTGTATTTGACCTCGTAGAATACGTTCGGGTTGGCCTCCTTGCGCCCGGTCATGTACGAGCCGCCGGCAGCCTGAACCAGTGCGTCGGTCTCCTCGACCGAATCGACCCACATGCCGAAATGGATGAGGCCGTTGTAGTCCTTCTCGGTCTCGAAGCCCGGAACCGGCTCGTCGCCGAAGTTCAACAGGGCAACGTTCATGATGCCGTCGGTCATGTAGACGCCGCGCATTGCCTGGCCGGCGCGGGTCATTCCGAAAGCCTTTTCAAAGAACTGTGCCGCCGCTTCCGGATCGGAGACGGCAATCGCGAGATGGCGCAACTTTGCCATTGGGGTTTCCTTTGTTTCGGTGATGGCGGAACGCAAAACGCTCCGCAACACAAACATGAAGCAGTCTGTGTATGCAAATAGTAATCTGTGTATGCAAATCTGTTGTCAAGTGTGATTCCGGATGTTATCCAGCACCCATTGAGGACGGCTCGGGCGATAGCTCCAACTCGTGCTCCCAGAACAGATTGAGGCAGCAGCGAATGCGTTTTGCGGGACTTTCCGCCACTGATCGGGCGCGGCTGGATGCCGTCGGCAAGGTCTGGAACGACGATCTCGGTGCGAGCCGCGCTGTCGTGCTCGACGTCTACCGCCCGCACCACAAGCAAAAGGCCGCGAATGACGGCATCGTCATCCATCGCGATATCGCCTATGGCGCCGACCCGGCCCATCGCCTCGATGTCTTCGAAAGCAGCAGCCGCTGCGCTTCGGGCCGGGGCAGGCCGGTGGTTGTCTTTGTGCATGGCGGTGCCTTCACCCGCGGTTCCAAGAGCGCGGATGGGCTGATCTACGACAACGTGCTGCGCTGGTTCAGCCGGCAGGGTCTTGTCGGCGTCAATGTCGAGTATCGGCTGGCGCCAGGTGCGCGTTATCCGGAGGGCGCGCGCGATGTCGCTGCGGCGCTTGACTGGATCACGGCTTCGATCGAGCGTTTTGGTGGCGATCCGCGTTCGATCCTGCTTGTCGGCCATTCGGCCGGCGGCTGCCATGTCGCCAGCTATCTCTATGATCCCAATGTCGCGCGGCTGCCATCCAGGGACGTCAAGGGCGCCGTGCTGATCAGCGCCCGGCTTCGCGCCGACAGCCTTCCGGACAATCCGAACGCCAACAATGTCAGGCAGTATTTCGGCGACGACGAGGCTGCTTATGAGGTGCTGTCGCCGGTCGCCCATGCGGGTTCGACCAGGCTTCCGGTGCTCGTCGCCATTGCCGAATTCGAGAACCGCTACATCGACGCCTACGGCGCCGAATTCGTCCAGCGCCACACGCTGCGCACCGGCAAGGCGCCGCGCTTCGTCCAGTTGAGCCGCCACAACCACACATCCATCGTCGCGCATTTCGATACGCACGAAGAGGAACTGGGGCACGAGATCATGCGCTTCGCCATCGACGAATGCGGTCTCTTTCCCTGCGGATTGTCCAGTCAAAAGCGAAAGTGAGATCCATGCATCAGGAGCTTCTCTCCGTCTACGCACCCGTGCTGACGCCGTTTAGCGCCGACCTTAAGGTCGACACTGCGCGCTTTCTTGGCCATTGCCGCTGGGTCGTCGAGCAGGGCGCAGGCCTTGCGATCTTTGGCACCAACAGTGAAGCAGCCTCGCTGTCGCTGGTGGAAAAGCGCCGCCTGCTCGACGAGGTCGTTGCGTCAGGCATCCCCGGCGCGGCGCTGATGCCTGGTACGGGCGCGAACTCGCTGGAAGAAACAGCCGAGTTGACGCGGGCCGCCGTCGATGCCGGGGCGCCGGCGGTGCTGGTGCTGCCGCCCTTCTTCTTCAAGCCGGCAACGACCGAAGGGCTCATTCGCCATTATGGCCGCCTCATCGAGACCGTCGGTTCCGACAGACTGTCGGTCGTGCTCTATCATATCCCGCAGTTCACCGGCGTGCCGATCACCGTCGAGCTGATCGACGGCCTGCGCCGCCGCTATCCAAATGTCGTGGGCATCAAGGACAGCTCAGGCGACCGCGAGAACCTTGCCCGTTATCTCGAGGTCGGCGACGGCTTCAAGGTTTTCCCGGCCTCGGAGATCCTGCTCGGCGAAACGATCGTCAAGGGCTCGGTGGGCTGCATTTCGGCGACGGCCAACGTCAATGCAAAGGGCATGGTCGGGGCAGTCAAGAACACGTCGAAACTGGGAACGGAGGAGGCTTTTGCCGACGCCACCAAGGTGCGAAGCTTGTTCCAGCAGTTCCCGATGATCCAGGCGATGAAATCGCTGATCGCCCGCGAACTTGGTGCCGCCGAATGGCGTACGGTGCGCGCCCCGCTGGTCGAACTCGACGGCCAGGCCGAGCAGAAATTCCTCGCGGCGGTCGACGAACTCGGTTTCGAGCCCTGGGCGCTGGAGAAGGCGGCGTGAGCGCGGCCACTGAGCGGGCGAAGCCGCTTGCCAACTATCCGTTCCTGCGCGAGGCCGGTGGGCTGCTGTTCCTGTCAGGCGTCAGCGCCCGGCAGAAGGACGGCACCATCGCGGGTGTCGCCAGGCAATCCGGGGCAACGAACTACGATGTCGCCGCACAGCTGAGGGCGATCATCGCCAACATCACGGAGTCGTTGCAATCGCTGGGCGGCTCGCTCGCCGACCTCGTCGACGTCACGATCTTTGTCACCGACATGGCTGACTACCCGGCGATGAACGTTGAGTACAACAAGTGGTTTGCATCAGATAGTCCGGCCCGCACCACCGTCGGCGTCAGCCAGCTTCCGCATCCCGACATGGTGATCGAGCTCAAGGTCGTCGCCCGCTGGCCGGCCTGATTTTCACGCAAGAGCTTACTTCAAGACTTTTCCAGCCACCTGATATTGCAGCCATAACCTCGCCCCCGGCTCTGCCGGGGGCATTTTCTTCCTGTCAGGCATCAGAGCACGGTGCATGCCTCGGCAAATGGCAGGCGCGGGTGGCGCGAGAACAGCTTGGCCGGGTCACCATGGCCAATGCCGCAGATGAAGTTCGAGCGCAGGGCGGTTCCGGCAAAAAAGATTTCGTCGACAATCGTGCGGTTGAAGCCGGAGATCGGACCGCAGTCCAAGCCAACCGCGCGTGCCGCCAGCATGTAGTAGGCCGCCTGCAGGGTCGCGTTGCGGAACGCGGTGTCCTCGACGATGTGCGGGTTGCGCTCGAAATGACCTTTGCCGTCAGTGTGCGGGAACAGGTATGGCATCTTCTCGGCGAAGGCGTAGTCGGTGGCGAAAATGGCGACCACCGGACAGGTCACGATCTTGGAAATGTTGCCGACGGCGAGTGCCGGCTTCAGCCTTTCGCGCGCCGCGTCCGTCGTCAGGTAAACGATGCGCAGCGGCGAACAGTTCATGCTCGTCGGCCCCATCCTGGCGATGTCGTGGATGCGTTCGAGCACGGCGAGGTCGACCGGCCGGTCGAGCCAGCCATTCTGGCTGCGGGCGTCGAAGAACAGCCGGTCGAGCAGGGACCTGCCGTCGTCCAGAACGTCGAAGTGCATAGCGTGATCCATCAAAGCGATTCCATTTCTGTCGTGGTGTTGTGGCCGAGCGCCTCGGCGAGCAATGCGGCGACAAGGCCGGTGTCGATGAGCGGATCGGGGCGTGCGGTTTCCGGGCCCTGGGCGGTCTTGAAGGCTGGTCGCGTGCGGATGCGCGCGGCCCAGTCGGCCGTCCGGGGCAATGGCGCGAGCAGGCTTTCCATCGCCAGCCTGTCGAGCCTGTCGACGAATGCCGCCATCGCCACGTCTGCGAGGGAGAACCCGTCCGACGCCAGCCAGCTGGTGGCAGCGAGTGCCGTCTCCATCCTCTCCAGGACTGTGCGGAAAGTCCGGATCGAGGCGAGCACCGCGGCGCGATCGAAAGGCGCGTTGGCTGCGGCCAGATAGGCCTCCCGTCTTGCGGGCAGGGGGTGGCGCGCCATCAGTTCCGCGAAATAGTCCCGGTCGAGCCTGGCCACGCGCGCCTTGAGAATGAGATTGAAGGTCGGCGGCCGTACAGCCGGATGCACCACCTCGTCCTCGTAACGCGTCCAGCTTCGCGCGCGGGCGCGTTCCTCTATGGTGGGCAGCGGCGCTCCGTCAGCGATGTCGTTGAGCAGTTCGTTGATATCCGACGACTCGTCGAAGACGTTTCCGTTCCAGCGCAGCGTCGGCACCAGCCCCCTGGGATTCACAGCGAGATAGGCGGCTTCGAGGTTTTCGAAGGCCGACAGGTCGACCCGGCGCGAGCTCCAGGGGAGGCTGAGCTCGGCAAGACACATGCGGACCTTGAACGACTGAATCGATCCCCATTCGTGAAAAAGCTCGATCGCAGACATTGTTGGAAATCTCGTGTCGCGTGTGCACCTTATGCTTGACATGAATACACAGATACGAAAATGTATGCAAGACAACGAGCAGCATGGAAGGAGCAGCCAGTGGTATGGCATGCGCTAGGACAACGAGTGATCAGGGACGAAGTTCGGCCCGTATTGGTAACCGAGCAGGGGGGTCTATGATCTTGAGCTGATTGCTCGCCTTGCGGGGAAGAACACGGCTGCCTGGGAGAAATGGATTGCCGGCGGTGTCGGTGCGATGCTTGACCGGTGGACCGATGTCGAGCCGGCTTTGGCGGGCCTGGCAGCCAATGTCGTCGAGGCCGGCCCCAAATTTGAGCCGCTTGGCACGGGGACGAAGCTCTGCGCGCCCTATCGCCCGGTGCGTATTTTCGCTACCGCGTCCAATTATATTGAGCACGCGCAGGAGATGGGAACGGTGCTGGCGTCAAAGGCCGAGAGCCAGCCCTACGTCTTCATGAAGGCGGATTCGTCGATCATCGGTCCTGACGAGGCGATCATCCTGCCGCAGCGCGCCGAAAAGGTCGACTGGGAGGTCGAGCTCGCCGCAGTCATCGGCATCGGCGGCCGCGATATCCCGGTCGAAAAGGCGCTTGACCATGTCGCCGCCTATACGGTGATCAACGATATCACCTCGCGCGACCTGACGCGCCGCAGCGACTTTCCGTTCAAGTTCGACTGGTTCCGTGGCAAGAGCTTCGACACCTTTGCGCCGCTCGGGCCGTGGCTGGTTCCAGCCGACTGCATCGGCGATCCGCAGAACCTGCGCCTGACGCTCGACGTCAACGGCACGCGCAAGCAGGACGACAGCACCGGTTCGATGATCTTTTCCGTCGCCGAACAGATTTCCTACCTGTCGTCGATCCTGACGCTGCGGCCAGGCGATCTGATCGCCACCGGTACGCCGGACGGCGTCGGCATGGGGACCGGCGAGTTCCTGAACTGTGGCGACATCGTCACGGCGGCGGTCGAAAAGGTCGGCGCCATTACCAACCCGATCCGGGCTAGCCAGATCGCATAAGAACTAGCTTACATACTAACAACGACCAACACTGAGGAGGACAGTATGGCATTCGATTTTGGAAAGACGCTGCGTGGTTTCGCGCTGGCAGGCGTTCTCGCCTCGATGGCGACGGCCGCGTCGGCTGCGGAAAGCATTTCGTTCAACATGTCGTGGCTGCCACAGGGGAGCGTGGGAGGCGTTCTCGTGGCCAAGGCCAAGGGCTTCTACGATGAGGCCGGTCTCGACGTGACTGTCTACCAGGGCTATGGCGGCCAGCGCACCGTCAACGAGATCGACCAGGGCCTGTTCGACATTGGTTACGGCGATCCGGTCAGTGTCATTCTCAACCGCGCCAATGGCGGCAAGGCGGTTTTTGTCGGCTCGATCAACACCGTCTGGCCGGGTGCCTTGTGCTACCTGCAGACAGAGGGTGCTGCCGAACCCAAGCTTGCCGATTTCAGCGGCAAGTCGGTTGGCGGTGGCGCGACCTCGCCGATACAGAATATCGTGCCGACCTGGCTCGAACAGAACGGTTTGCCCAAGGGGCACCTCAAGCTTCTGCGCATGAATCCGGCGGTCATCACGTCGGCCTTCCTCGAAGGGCAGGTCGACCTCGCCGAGTGCTGGGAAGGGGCCAGCCTGCCGATCCTGACCGAAAATGCCAAGGAGACCGGCAAGAAGATCGGCATGATCAAGTACCGCGACTTCGGCCTCGACATGTATGGCAGCGGCTTCGTCACCACCGAGGCGATGCTGGCCGAGAAGCCGGAGGTCGTGGATAAGTTCCTCGACGCGTCTTATCGCGGCTACGAATATATTGCGCAGCACCCCGACGAAGCAGCCGACCTGATCGTCAAGCAATACCCGACGCTGAAGACCAGCGTGGTGCTCGAGCAGATCAAGCAGATCAACACGCTGGTCCGCGACGCGCAGGCGGAAAACAAGGACCTCGGTTTTGTCCGCGCCGACCGCATGGAAAAGACGATGGGCTTCGTGCGTGACGCCTTCGTTCTCGACGACACCATCAAGACCGACGACCTGTATCGCAACATCAGTCGCTAAGGCTGGCTCAGCCCTGGATGAGGCACATGAAGAAGAAGATCAATGTCAGGAAACTGGGCCACATGGTCCTGATGGTCCGCGACATCAAGAAGTCCGTCGAGTTCTATACCAGCGTCGTTGGACTGGAGGTCTCGGACTGGATCGAGGACAAGATGGTATTCCTGCGTGCGGGAAGCGACCACCACGATCTCGCTCTGTCGCAGATCCCGGAAGACTCGCCCGATCGGGACGATCTGCCGAAATATTCGCGCCCCGGTCTCGAACATTTCTCCTATCTGGTCGACAGCCTGGAGGACATGGAAGCTGCAGCCGAGATGCTGCAGGAGCGCGGCGTCGAGATTGTCCGCGGCATCGGCAAGCATGGGCCGGGCGCCAACTGCTTCCTCGTGTTCAAGGATCCCGACGGCAACAACTGCGAGATCTATTGCGACATGATCCAGGTCACCGAAGACAGCCCGCACACGCCGCAGGTGTGGGAACGCAACATCGACGCGTTCGACCAGTGGCACTTCAAGCGCTTTGTCGTGCCGCCGCCCCATCAGGTGGTGAAGGACAAGCAGGGCAAATGACCTGCTGACAAGCCCGGGGCGTCGGCGTCAGCCGGCGCCCATTCACCACGGATGCCAACAACTGCTCTTCGGAGGCCTTTATGCCAGGCGTTAGTTCACGACTTGCCGCCTATGTCCAAGTCATCTCGTTTTTCGGTGCGTTTCTGCTCTTTTGGGAATATGGCGTCCGCTATTTCGAAGTAAAAAGCTACATTCTGCCTCCCATCTCGTCGATTGCCGTCGCGATCTGGGAATCCAAGGACCAGATTTTCGAGCATTCGATGTACACGCTCGGCGAAGTGCTGATCGGCTTCACCGCCGCCGTCATCATCGGCGTCCTGCTCGGCATGATCGTCTATGTCTCGCCCTTCGCCCAGCGCACCATCTATCCGCTGGTCACCGCCTTGCAGACGACGCCCAAGAGCGCGCTGGCGCCGCTGATGATCGTCTGGTTTGGCTACGGTTTCATCTCCAAGGTGGCGATGGCGTTCCTGTTCGCCTTCTTCCCGATCGTCGTGGCGACGCTCGGCGGTTTCGCCGGCACCTCGAAGAACCTCGAGGAGCACTTCCGTGCGCTGAACGCCGGGCCATGGCGGACCTTCACCACGCTGCGCCTGCCAAGCGCGCTGCCGAGCTTCATCGACGGTTGCCGTGTCGCCATGCCGCTCGCCATGATCGGCGCGATCATCGGCGAACTGGTCGGCTCCGATCGCGGCCTCGGCAACCTGATCATGCTGGGCACGGCGTCGTCGCGCACCGACTTGGTGTTTGGCTGCATCATTGTCATCACGCTGATCTCGCTGGTCCTGTACGCGCTGATCGAATTCGCGGCCAAGTCCGTCTGGTGGCGGGGTATCCAGGTATGAACGTTGCTTTTCGGGAGGAAGACATGTCGGCAACGGCGATGAAGCAAGTGGCCCATCCGGGCCAGGAACGGCCGGTCGCTGACGCTGCAGCCATTCACATCGAAGCCAAGGGCCTGAACAAGGCATTCGGCAAGGTCAAGGCGCTCGAAGACATCAACTTCGGCATCAGGAACCAGGAGTTCGTTTCGGTCCTCGGGCCAAGCGGTTGCGGCAAGAGCACGCTGTTGCGTATCGTTGCCGGCCTGATCCCCTATGAGTCTGGCATCGCCACCATCAAGGGCGAGAAGGTGCTTACGCCACGGCCAGACATCGGTGTTGTGTTCCAGACCAACAACATGCTGCCGTGGCTGACCGTGCGCGGCAATGTCGAACTCGGCGCACGCATCCGCAACATGCCCGCGGCAGCACGCGACGCGGCCGTCGACAAGATTCTCGACGTGATGTCGCTGACCAAGTTCGCCGATGCCCATCCGCATCAGCTGTCGGGCGGTATGCGCCAGCGCGCCTCGATCGGGCAGGCGCTGGTTCTCGATCCGCCGATCCTGCTGATGGACGAGCCGTTCGGCGCGCTCGATGCGCTGACCCGCGACAAGCTCAATGTCGAGCTGCTGCGCATCTGGCAGGAGCACCGCAAGACGGTGATGCTGATCACCCACAGCATCGCCGAAGCGGTGTTCCTGTCCGACCGGGTGCTGGTCATGGCCGACCGGCCCGGCAAGATCATCGAGGAAGTGGTGATCGACCTGCCGCGTCCGCGCAACGCCGCAGCAACACGTGCAATGCCGAAATTCGGCGAATATGTCGCCTATCTCGGCAAGGTGATGGGCGTCACGAGCTGATCTCACCCGAGCCCGGCAACCGGGTCCATTGCGCATCACGATGGGCCGGCAATCCAGGAGCCTTGGCGACTTGCCGGCTTATGGCGGTCACGCTGCACAAAAGGGGGCGCCGCTACTTCCTTCTCGCGCGGCGCTCCAGATAGGCAGTCGTCTGCAAGGCGGCGAGAATGACGACCGCACCGATGACGATGCGCTGGTCGGGCACTTCGTCGAAGAAGACATAGCCGGCGGCTGTCGTTACCACGATCGAGAGATAGCCGATGGGGGCGAGCACGCTGGCGTCGGCGAGGCGATAGGCGCGCAAGAAGCAATATTGCCCGGCCTGCGCCAGAAGCCCGATGCCGAGCAGTGGCACCCAGTCGAACATGTTGACCGGCTGCCAGACAATGATGGCGGGAACGGCTGTGATGACCGCGAGGCCGACGGTGTAAAACACCATCATCACAGTGGTGTTTTCGTCACGCAGCATACGCGTCTGGATGATGGCGAGCGAGCCGAACACGACTGTGGCGAACACGGCGAGCAGGCCGAGATTCCAGTCGACGCCGCCGGGCGCCAGCATCAGAAGCACACCGGCAAAGGCGAATGTTGCACCCACCCAGCGCAGCCGCGACACCGTTTCGCCGAGGAAGGCCACCGCCATGGCCATGGTGACAAGCGGACGCGAAAAGCTCAGCGCATTGACCACCGCCAGCGGCAGTAGCGTGTAGGCCATGAACTGGCTGGTCAGCGCAATCGCGTTGCAGCTGATGCGCGAGACGTTCTGCCAGGGATGCCTGGTGTGGCGGATGTGGTGACGATGGCGCCAGATCAACGGCAGGATGAACAGCAGGCCGATCATCGCCCTGATGAAGACGAGCTGGAAAGCCGGATAGACAAGGCCTTGCGCCTTGACGAGTGCCGTCATGCCGCCGGAGACCAGCAGCATGTCTGCGAGCACCCAGACGATGCCCTCGCGGTTGGCCTTGTGACGCTCGTCTCCCGCCTCGGGCGTCACTGTGCTGTCAGGCTGGCTGGACAAGATTTGCCATCAGGCGGAATGCTCCCGGCACAAGCTTGTCCATCTGGTGATGCAGGACGAGGCCGGTGTGGGTATGGCGGCCCTTGCCGATCTGGGCCGACAGTAGTGCGCCCATCAGCGGCTGTTCGTTGGCGTCATGCATGGCAAGCAGAGGCTGGTAGACCTCGTCCCAGCGCGCGGCGTAATAGAGCCCGCGCTCCTTGTTCCAGCCGGACCAGTCCTGCGGGCCGATATTGTTTGGCCCCCTGAGCAGGACGTGGTCCGGCGCCAGCACCGTGACCTCGGCGTTCGGATCCGTTACGCGCCAGCGTAAAGACGGCGAGCCAATCTCGAGTTTCCTCGGCGGCGTCGCTAGTGGATCCCAACCGTCGGTCGGGCGGTGGTAAAGGGTGACAAGGTGGCCACCATTTTCGACGAAGCGGTGCAGCTTCTCGGTCGCGGCAGCCAGATCCTTGCGGATGCCGAAGGCAAAGATGCCAACGACGATGGTGGTGTATTGGCTGAGGTCACCGGCGAGCGCCTTGGCGTCGAGTTCGGTGACGTCGAGCCCCATGCGCGACAGCCACATGCCGACGCGGTCAGCACCTGCGCCGACGTAACCGACGCGCGCGCCTTGCGGCAGCTTAAGGTCGAGCGTGAGCACACGCAGCGTTTCCGGCTGGCGATGGGTGACGCGGCCGATATGTGGATATGCAATCGGGGTCAGCCGCAATGCCGGCCTGCCGGCGACCAGCGGGGTGATTGTGGCAAGTCCGGCGACACGTGTTTCGGGTGCGCGGATGACCTGGCCACCTTCCGCCTGGGTCAGCGACCAGCCGTCTTCCATGTTGAGCGAGACGGGTTCGTCCTTGCCTGCGACCACTGGCTTGACCGGCCATTCGCGCCTGGTGCAGTCGAGCGGCACGATCAGCGCTTCGGGCTCCATCATGACCGAGCTTGCCGGCAGCACGGCAAATGGCTCCTCGAGGTCATAGGTGGCGCGGGCGGTGTGATCGCCGAACTTCGCCGAGATGACGACATGCGCGTCGCCATTGCCGCCGAGAGCCGACCATGACGGCGGATAGAGTTTCGTGTAGGCGGCGTCGGCTGCGGCTGCAACTTTCAGGCTGCGTCGGCGTCCGGTGCTGGTTTCCGCCTTGGCCGAAACGGCATTGGGCAGGACAGCTTCGATCTCGACAGAACGACTGTCGCCGGCGGGGGCCAGATCGACGGTGAGTTCAGCCGTTTCGCCCGGCGACACTGTCGATGGCGACAGCGTCGCGCGGTCGAAGAGGCCGGCGGCCTCGATCAAGGCGGCGTCGATCTCGCGTGCCTTGCGGTCGAGGCGGTGGCGATGGCGTTCGAGGAACTCGGGCGAGGCATTGTTGCGGGCAGCGGTAAGCTGGGTAGCCGCTTCGGTGAGGGCTGCAATGATCGCATCGGCGTGTGGGAAGGCTGCGATTGCCTTGTCGACGGCCAAACCAGCGGCCTTCAGTGCCTGCGCGGCTTCATAGGAGAGGTCTCTCGACGCTGCGAGATCGCCGAGGGTCGCCGGCAAGGCGTCGAGTACCGATGTCTCCGCCTTCGCTCCGTTTGCAGCTAGCAGAAGGTGCAGCGGCCAACGTGTCTCGGGCACATCGGGCCAATGGCCCATGCCTTGCGAGGCGTGATAGTAGCGTGACCATTCGCCGATGCGGTCATATTCCACGCCGGTCGCCGGATCGCGGCCGGGCGCGTCGACGACAACCGTCGCATCCGGAGGCGGCACTTCGTCGTCATAGGTGTCGCCGCCGCCCGACCATGCCGGCAGATAATACTTCGCCACCTGCCAGGGGCTCATGCCTTCCTTGAAATGTTCGGGGAAAGCCTGCGGGTCGGCGGCAAGCCTTATCGCCTTTTCGGCGGCGCGAGTCATGGCGCGGTGATGGCCATGCTGGCCGGGCACGTCGAGGAAGGTCGGGATGACGATGTCGGGTCGTTCGCTGCGGTAGGCGCGCACCAGCCGCTCGACCGTGCGCATTTCGCCCCAGCGGCTGAAGGTCTGGTCGCCGTCCTTGGAGAAGCCGAAATCATGCACGTCGTCGTCGGGGCCATGGCCGAGCCAGACGACGTCGGCATCGAGTTCGCGCGCGGCCTCTTCCATCTCGCGCGTGCGCATCATGCCGAGCACGCCAAGGCGCTCCGGCCCGAGCGAATTCTGGCCGCCTTCGCCGCGCGTCGAGCAAGCAACGATGACGCGCATGCCGAGGCCCAGACGGAACCAGGCGAGCATGCCGCTCTGCTCGTCGTCGGGATGTGCGCCGGTGTTCATCATGGTGACGGTGGACTTCAGACGGCTGAGGGCCCGGTGAAGCCTGACAAGCGACGGGCTGGCCTTTTGTCGATCAATACGTTCGCGGGCGCGCAGCATTCAGGTCCTCCGGTATTTCAGTCTGCTATTCGGTATGCGAGGTGGCGGCTGTTTCGAGCTTGGGGGTGACCACCTCGAACAGCGGCAGCGCGGCGGCACCGAGTGCTGCCGTGTATTGCCCGGTCTGGCCACGCATGACGCGGGGCAGGGCGCGGGTTCGCCGGCTGGCGACCGAGATCGGCAGCGGTCCCATCCGTTCGATCAGCTCGTCGATGATCGCGTCGGGCAGCATGCCGCCAAGGATCACCGTTTCGGGGTCGAGGATGTTTTCGATCATCGCGATCATCGGCGCGAGATAGGTCGCTGTCTCGTCCATCCATTCCAGCAGCACCGGATGGCGCTTGGCATGGAGGTCCGCGAAGTCGGCGAAATCGCAGTCGGGGATACCGGCATCGCAAAGCTTTTCGCGCAGCGCATGGACCGAGGCGTAGCGCTCGAGGCATCCGTGCTGGCCGCATGGGCAGGCCCGGCCGCGCGGAACGACGACGACGTGGCCGATTTCACCGGCATTGCCGAAAGCGCCACGGAACGGCGCGCCGTCCTGGATCATGCCAAGGCCGAGGCCGGCACCGAAGTAGACCATGCAGAAACTGGAGATGGTGTGGCCCGCGCCGAAGAAGCGTTCGCCGACAGCCGCGGCATTGGCATCGTTTTCCACCGTCACCGGCTCGCCGCAGGCCTCGCTGAGCAGGCTCGCCGCATCGATGTTGGCCCAGCCAGGCAGCGTCGTCGGGCCGACAGAAGTCATGCCTTCGATCTCGAACGGGCCGGGCATGACCACGCCGATGCCGAGCAGCCGCGACTTGAAAGTCGACCTGACCGTGTCGAGCTCGGCGCGCAGGTGGGCGATGACCTGGCTCGGGCTGGTGTCGCTGACCGGCGTGATTCGTTTGGAGCGCGGCTGGCCCGACAGGTCGAGCACGGTCGCCACCATGTGGTCGGAAGCCATCTCGATGCCCATGGTCATGGCACCATCGGGGTTGACGGCGAACTGGATCGGCGGTTGGCCCCGGCCGGAACGCAGGCGCCCCGTTTCCATCAACAGGTTTTCGCTGACCAGCTCATCGACGATGTTGGCGATGGCTTGCGCGGTCAGATGTGTCAGCCGGGCGATATGCATGCGCCCCAGGGCGCCGTTTCGGCGCACGACGTCGAGCACCACGCGACGGTTATGGTCGCGGCTGCGCTCGGGATTGTTACCCAAAGTGACCTGATGTGTGCTGCCCGGCTGAAACGCCATTTCGCTCATCCTGACCTCAGTTGCAAAATTGATAACGCGGAAGGCCCGAACCCCGCAACAGATTAATTCAAGTAAATTATCTTATTGACAAACGGCGTGCGGCAGGAAAGCGTATAGGCAGTGTGCGGGGAGGATCCGCAGCTTTGCTGGTGCCGGTTTTTGGCGGGCGTGATCCGCTCGCGTCCGACGGCATCTAAGTTACGTGACGGCCCGGGCCTCGTCTGCATGCGAGGCTGCGGTCCAAGGGGATAATCACCGCCCGTATCCCGGATTTTCCGGCGGGCGCAGATGGAGGTTTACATGCGCAGAGCAACCCTGTTTGCCGGACTGATCGCAGGATTCAGCACGCTGGCACTCAACGCGGCCCAGGCCGTCGAGATCGAATATTGGCAGTATGTCTTCGATTCACGCGTCAAGGCGATGGACCAGCTGATCGAAAATTTCGAGAAGGCCAATCCAGACATCACCGTCAAGCAGACCACCTTCCCCTACGCCGACTACCAGACGCGCGTCATCGCCGCGAAGATGGGCGGTCAGGGTCCTGACGTGATGCAGCTGTTCTATGGCTGGCTCGACAAGTTCGTTGCCGGTGGCCTGCTGCAGCCGCTGCCGACGGATGCGTTCCCGCACGACAAGATCGAAAGCGAATTCTTCCCGATCGTCAGCGCCATGAAGCGCGGCGAGGATTATTACGGCCTGCCGACCGCGGTGCGTTCACTGGCGCTGTTCTACAACAAGAAGCTGTTCACCGAAGCTGGTCTCGACCCGGCTAACCCGCCGAAGACGCTCGACGAGTTCGTCGCTGCTGCCGAGAAGGCGACCAAGCGCGACGCTGCCGGCAACCTGATCGTCGCTGGCTCGACCCTCGACATGGCCGGCCAGGACCACCAGTGGTGGCGTGAAGTGCTGGTCCGCCAGTTCGGCGGCCAGCCCTACACCGACGGTGATCGCAAGGTGGCCTACAACACCGAAGCAGGTGAAAAGGCGCTGAAGTTCTACACCGACCTGCAGACCGAAAAGAAGATCGGCCAGGCCGGCTTCATGGACGAAGGCCAGGCGGCATTCCGTGCCGGCATGGCGGCAATGACCATCGACGGCACCTTCCGTCTCGGCGCGTTCAAGTCGATCGAGGGCTTCGAATGGGGCGTGACCGAACTGCCGGCCAATGCCGACGGCACCCGCTCGAACTATGCCAGCTACTTCGCCAACGGCATCTCGGCGACCACAAGCGGTGAAAAGCTCGAGGCCTCGAAGAAGTTCCTGGCCTACATCTCCTCGCCCGAGGCCATGGACGTCTGGCTGAAGACGGTCGGCGAGCTGCCGGCGCGTCGCACCGCGGCGATGACGGAGGCCAACCTTGCGGACCCGATCTACGGTCCGTTCCTCAAGGGTCTCGAATACGCCCGCACCACCATGTTCGTTGATGAGGCAGCCCAGCGCCAGACCACCATCGACATGGCCAACCGCGTGCTGCTCGAAGGCCAGTCGGTGAAGGATTCGCTCGCACAGGCCGCAGCGGCCGAGCAGGCGATCATCGACGCCGCAGCCCCCAAGTAAGGCGAAGGCTTGATGTCTGTGACAGCGGATCAACAGGGGGCGGCGCTGAGCCGCCCCGGCGGGACTTTCTGGGACCGCCGTTCCATGCGGACGAAGCGGCTGGTGTGGGTGTGGAGTTTCCTCGCTCTGCCGATCCTGTTCTATTCGGTGATCCGCTTTTACCCGACAATCGAAGCCTTCTGGCTTTCCCTGACAAACTGGGACCTTTTGAAGCCGCCGCAGTTCATCGGCCTGGCCAACTACGAAAAGCTGTTCGCCGACCCGCAATTCTGGAAGGTGTTCAAGAACACCTTCGCCTATCTGCTCGTCGGTACGCCGATCAGCCTGTTGTTGTCGTTCGTCATCGCCTATCATCTCGACCGCGTGCGTTTCATGCACGGGTTGATCCGCGGCCTGTATTTCCTGCCCTATTTGACCACGGCCGCCGCCATGGCCTGGGTGTGGCGCTGGTTCTATCAGCCGGCACCGATCGGCGTGATCAACAATGCGCTCGGCACGATCGGCATCCCGCAACAGCCCTTCATCCGCTCGGTCGACCAGGCTTTGCCGTCGATCATGCTGACGGCGATCTGGGCTGGCCTTGGCTTCCAGATCATCATTTTCATGGCCGGTCTGCGCTCGATCCCCAACACCTTCTATGAGGCGGCGCGCATCGACGGCCTCGGCGAATGGGCGATCCTGCGCAAGATCACGTTGCCGCTGCTCAAGCCAACGACCGTGTTCCTTGTCGTGTTCTCGTCGATCGGCTTCCTGCGCATCTTCGACCAGGTCTACAACATGACCACCAACGATCCGGGCGGCCCGCTCGGTTCGACCAAGCCGCTGGTGCTGATGATCTACCAGACGGCGTTTTCGTCCTACGCGATGGGATATGCGGCGGCACAGACGGTCGTGCTGTTCACCATCTTGTTGTTCGTGTCGCTGTTGCAGCTCTGGATCCTGAGGGAAAAGAAATGAGTGCCGTCACCCAAACGCCGGCGCTTTCCCACGCCAATCTTCGGCCTGGTCGCATCCTCACCTGGACGCTGCTGTTCATCGGCGGCTTGATCATGGTGACGCCGCTGGCCTTCATGTTCTCGACGTCGTTCAAGACAGCTGGCCAGGTCTATGACCTCAGGCTCATTCCGGCAGCACCGACGCTCGCCAACTACATCGCCATCCTCGCCGACGGGCGCTTCATGCGCTGGTTCTTCAACTCGATGTTCGTGGCGGTGATGGTGACGTTGTCGAACGTGTTCTTCGACAGCCTTGTCGGCTACACGCTGGCCAAATTCGAGTTCCGCGGCCGCTATTTCATTTTCCTGGCCATTCTGTCGACGCTGATGATCCCGACCGAGATGCTGGTCATTCCGTGGTACCTGATGTCGAGCAAGCTCGGCTGGCTGGACAGCTACTGGGGCATCATGTTCCCCGGCATGATGACAGCCTTCGGCACCTTCTTGATGAAGCAGTTCTTCGAAGGCGTGCCCAACGATTTCCTCGAAGCCGCGCGCGTCGATGGCCTGAACGAGTTCCAGATCTTCTGGAAGGTGGCGATGCCGCTGGTCACGCCGGCCCTGTCCGCGCTCGCCATCTTCACCTTCCTCGGTAACTGGACGGCATTCTTCTGGCCGCTGATCGTGACCACCAGCCGCGAACTCTACACGCTGCCGGTGGGGCTATCGAGCTTCGCGGTGGAACAGTCCATCCAGTGGGAAATGATCATGACCGGTGCGGCGATCGCCACGCTGCCGACCCTGATCGTCTTCATCATCCTGCAGCGCTACATCGTCCGCGGCGTCATGCTGGCAGGGCTCAAAGGATAAGACATGCCTGAACTGAACCCCAAGCTCGCCGACAGATCGGTCTTCCCCGATCCCGTCTACAAAGAAACGGTGCTGAAGCCGCTGTTCGATGGCGCCAAGACCCACCATGTCGACGGCTTCCGCGCCATCGACCGGGCACATCTGGTGATGCTGACCGAGACCGGCATTCTCGACGCCAAGCAGGCGTCGGCGATCGCCGGGGCATTGGAAGCCATCGACCGGGAGGTTGATCCGTCCACGCTCGTCTATACCGGCGAGGTCGAGGACTTCTTCTTTCTCATCGAAAAGGAACTGAAGGCCCGCCTCGGCGCCGACGTGGCCGGGCGCCTGCACACCTCGCGCTCACGCAACGACATCGACCACACGCTGTTCAAGCTCGGCCTTAAGCAGCGTATCGACGCGCTGATGGTCAAGGCGCGGCATCTGCTGGGCGCCATGATCGACGCGGCCGAGCGGGAAAAGGCGACGCTGATCGTTGCCTACACCCACGGCCAGCCGGCGCAGCCTTCGACCTTCGGGCACTATCTGGCAGCGGCGATCGAGGTGCTGATCCGCGACATCGAGCGTTTCGAAGAGGCGCGGAAAATCGTCGACCTGTCGCCGATGGGCGCCGCCGCCATCACCACCTCGGGCTTCCCGATCGACCGCCAGCGCGTCGCCGACCTGCTCGGCTTTGCCGCGCCCTTGCGCAATTCCTACAGCTGCATCGCAGCGTCGGACTACATCACCTCGACCTATTCGGCGATCGAACTGATGTTCCTGCATCTCGGCCGCCTGATCCAGGATTTCCAGTTCTGGACGAGCTTCGAGGTCGGCCAGGTCTATGTGCCGAACGCCTTCGTGCAGATCTCGTCGATCATGCCGCAGAAGCGCAACCCGGTGCCGATCGAGCATATGCGCCTTTTGGCCAGCCAGACGATGGGCCGCGCCCGCACGGTGCTTGGGGTCATCCACAACACGCCATTCACCGACATGAACGACAGCGAGGGCGAAACCCAGTCGATGGGCTACGAGGCCTTCACCGCTGCTTCCCGCATGCTCGACCTGCTCGCAGCTTTTGTCAGTGCGATCCGCATCGATCCGGAGCGCGTGGCCGACAACATCCGCCGCTCCTGCATCACCATCACCGAACTTGCCGACTCGCTGGTCCGCGTCGAAGGCCTGTCCTTCCGCGAAGCGCATGAAATCGCAGCGACTGTCGCCAAGGCCGTGGTTGCGGCAGGCGGTGGGCTTGCCCAGGACGGCTACGGCCCGTTCCTCGAAGCCTTCAAGCATTCGACCGGACGCGAACCGAACTTTGGCCGCGACAAGTTTGAAGAGATCGTTTCTGCAGAACATTTCGTTGCCGTGCGCGACCGCTTCGGTGGCCCGGCCCCGGCTGCTATGGCCGAGGCGATTGGCGTCTACAGGGACAAGGCTGCGTCCTTCGAAGCAAAAGCAAAAAACAATGCCGAGCGCGAGGCGAAAGCCGCAAAAGAACTCGGCGAGAAATTCAAGACACTGGTAGGGGCGCTCTGATGGCGACGATCGAACTTGAAAAGCTGGTCAAGCGCTACGGCAAGGTAGACGTCGTCCAGGGCATCGACCTTGAAATCGCCGACGGCGAATTCGTCGTCTTCGTCGGACCTTCGGGCTGCGGCAAGTCGACGACTTTGCGCATGATCGCCGGCCTCGAAGACATCTCCGGCGGCACGCTGAAGATCGGCGGCGAGGTGGTCAACGAGCGTGACCCCAAGCAGCGCAACATCGCCATGGTGTTCCAGAACTATGCCATCTATCCGCACCTCACCGTGCGCCAGAACATCGGCTTCGGGCTCTACACCTCGAAGCTGTCGAAGGCGGAGAAGGACAAGCGGATCGAGGAAGCAGGTCGCATCCTCGGCCTCGAAAATATCTCGACCGGCGCCCGGCGGCTTTGTCGGGCGGCCAGCGCCAGCGCGTCGCCATCGGTCGCGCCATGGTGCGCAACCCCTCGGCCTTCCTGTTCGACGAGCCCTTGTCCAACCTCGATGCCCAACTGCGCGCCCAGATGCGCATCGAGATCAAGCGTCTGCACCAGAAGCTCAAGACGACGACCGTCTACGTCACCCACGACCAGGTCGAGGCGATGACCATGGCCGACCGCATCGTCGTCATGAAGGATGGCCGCATCCTGCAGGTGGGCACGCCGACCGACCTCTACGAAAATCCGGTCGATGTCTTCACCGCGCGCTTCATCGGCAGCCCGTCGATGAACCTGGTGCCGGGCCGCAAGAACGGCAAGGGCATCGAGCCTGCTGCCGGCGGCGACATCCTGATCGGCGTGCGTCCGCATGAACTGACGGCGGCCATCGAAAAAGCCGAAGGCGGGCTGGAGCTCACCGGCACGGTGACGGCGGTCGAACCGCTCGGACCCGAAACGCTGGTGCATCTCGATGTCGACGGCAGTGCCGTCATTGCCACCGCGCCAAGCAAGTTCATTCCTGCGACGGGCAGCACGCTGACCTGCCGCGCGGCACCTGGCAGCCTCTACCTCTTCGACGCCAAGACCGAGAAGAGCCTGGGCCGGCAATGACTTCGGGAAATGCCAAGCGTCCGGCGGTGCTCAGCATCGGGCGGATTTACTGCGACCTCATTTTCACCGGCCTGGCGTCGCTGCCTGAGCCGGGGCGTGAGGTGTTTGCGCAGGACATGAAGATGGCCGCCGGTGGCGGTGCGTTCATCGCGGCGGCCCACATGGCACATGCCGGCCGTCAGGTGGCGCTGGTGGCGCGCCTTGGCAGCGACTCCTTGTCGACCGGCATCGAGGCCGAACTCGGCGCAAGCAATGTCGACCTGCGCTTCGTCGAGCATTCGCCCGGTGCGGGACCCCAGGTCACCGTCGCCTCGGTGATTGGCAACGACCGGGCGTTCCTGTCGCGACGCGCCGGTACTGCCCTTCCGGCAACGCTCGATGCCGCGCTCGACTGGAGCGATGCCGGCCATCTGCACATTGCCGAATACGCGACGCTGCACGAGATCCCCGATCTGGTGACCCGGGCCAAGGCGAAGGGGCTGACCGTTTCGCTTGATCCGAGCTGGGACGAGACACTGATCTACGAGGCCGAGCTGCTTGAGCGCTGTGCTGGGGTCGACCTCTTCCTACCCAACATGGAAGAGGCAACGGCGATCACCCGCGAGAACGATCCGATTGCCGCGATCGAGATGCTGGCCAGCGCCTTCCCTGTCGTTGCCCTGAAAGCAGGTGGTGAAGGCGCCTGGCTGAAGGCCAATGGGCAACTGCTGCACCGGCGCGCGGAAGAAGTTCCGGTCGTCGACACGACGGGTGCCGGCGACGCCTTCAATGCCGGCTTCATCGATGCCTGGCTTTCCGGTCAGTCCGAGGATGCCTGCCTTGCCGCCGGCATCACTTTTGGCAGCCTCGCCGTCCAGGCGGCAGGAGGTTCGGCGATCCTGCGCCAGCCGCTACGTCGGGCGGCGGGCTGACAATGCCAAGATCAGCGTAGCGAGACGCGATTTCGCTACGGCCGGCTGATCAGAAGCGAAATGCCCTGGCCGACACCGATGCACATGGTGGCGAGCGCGCGTTTTGCGCCTTGCTGATCGAGTTCCAGTGCCGCCGTCAGCGCCATGCGTGCACCCGACATGCCGAGCGGATGGCCGAGCGCGATCGCCCCGCCATTCGGATTGACATGGCTTGCGTCGTCGGCAAGCCCAAGCTGACGCATGCAGGCCAGCGACTGGGCGGCGAAGGCCTCGTTGAGCTCGACGATGTCGATGTCGGCGATGACAAGGCCAGCGCGTTCCAGAAGCTTGCGCGTCGAGGCGACCGGGCCGATACCCATGATGCGCGGGGCGACTCCAGAGGTGGCCATGCCGTCGACCTTGGCAAGCGGCTTGAGGCTGTAGCGCTCGACCGCACGCGCCGATGCGATGATCACAGCCGCGGCCCCGTCGTTGACGCCGGACGCGTTGCCGGCGGTGACCGTGCCGCCAGCGCGGAACGGGGTTGCCAAGCTGGCGAGTTTTTCGATGGTCGTTTCGCGCGGATGTTCGTCATGCTCGACCACAGTCGCCTCGCCCTTGCGGCCTTTGATCGTGACGGCGGCGATTTCGCTGGCAAACCGGCCGCTCTTCTGAGCGGCTGCGGCGCGCGCCTGGCTGCGCAAGGCAAAACGGTCCTGATCGTCGCGCGAAATGGAAAATTCCGCCGCGACGTTTTCGGCCGTCTCCGGCATGGAGTCGATACCGTATTGTCTTTCCATCAGCGGATTGACGAAAACGCCAGCCGATGGTGGTGTCGAAAATCTCGGCGCTGCGCTGGAAGGCGCTTGTCGCTTTCGGCATGACGAAGGGCGCCCGCGACATGCTTTCGACGCCACCGGCGATGATGATGTCGGCCTCTGCAAGCTTGATGGCGCGCGCGGCATAACCGACCGCGTCGAGGCCGGAGCCGCAGAGACGGTTGATCGTCGTTCCAGCCACCGTCTCCGGCAGGCCCGCAAGCAGGGCGGCCATGCGGGCGACATTGCGGTTGTCCTCGCCGGCCTGGTTGGCGCAGCCGAGCACGACCTCGTCGATCTGGTCAGCGGGAATGCCAGGCAGCCGCGCCAGCGCCTCGCGGATGGCATGGGCGGCAAGGTCGTCGGGGCGCACGGATGCCAGTGCACCGGCATACCGGCCGATCGGGGTGCGGACGCCGCCGACGATATAGGCTTCGCTCATGGTCTCGCGTCCTCATGTGTTGCGGCGGCGAACATCGGCCCGCCCTTGTGGGCCGGGAAGCCGTAGCCGTTGATCATGACAAGATCGATGTCGCTCGAACGCGCAGCGATACCTTCCGCGAGCAAGCCAGCACCCTCGTCGGCCATCGCCTTGAGCAGGCGCGCGATGATCTCGTCAGAGGTGTAGTTGCGTGGCGTGATGTTCTTGGCCACACGCGCGGCCTCGACCAGTGCAGTCACCTCGGGGTCGACAGCACGATCGCCGCTGGAATAGTCGTACCAACCGCGTCCGCTCTTGCGGCCGAAACGGCCGGCTTCGCATAGCCTGTCTGCGATTTCGACATAACGTGCCTGGGGATCACGGGTCGCTGCCTGGCGCTTGCGCCGTGCCCAGGCAATCTCGAGGCCCGCCATGTCGTAGACAGCGAAGATGCCCATCGGAAAGCCGTAGGCTTCGAGCGCAGCGTCGATCTCATGCGGCGCAGCACCATCCTCGACCATGAATTCGGCCTCGCGGCGATAGGCCGAAAAGATACGGTTGCCGATGAAACCTTCGGTGACACCGCAAACGACCGGCAGCTTGCCGAGTCGCCTGGCGAAGGCGAGGGCGCTGGCGAGCACGTCAGGTGCTGTCGCCTTGCAGTCGACGACCTCGACGAGGCGCATGATGTTGGCCGGCGAAAAGAAATGCAGGCCGACGACGCGTTCGGGATGCGTGGTCGCGGCGGCGATTTCGTCGGGGTTCAGGTAGCTGGTGTTGGTGGCAAGGATGGTATCCTGCCTGATGATGCTGTCGAGGCGCTGGAACAGTTCTGTCTTGACGGTGAGATCGTCGAAGACGGCCTCGATGACGAGGTCGGCCGCGGCGAGTTCGCCGGCACTGGCGGTCACTTCAAGCCGGGTCAGGCATTCGTCGCGAACCGTTGCTGCAAGACGCCCAGATAGAACCGACTTGTCGAGGATGCCTGCTATGCGCTCGCGGCCTTTTTCGGCAGCTTCCGCCGTTTGCTCGATGCCAATGACGCGATAGCCTGAAGTAAGTGCTGCAACGGCGATGCCCACACCCATCAGGCCGGTGCCGACGATGCCGACGGTCTCGATCTTGCGCGGCGTGACCTTGTCGAGCTTGTCGACCTTGCCGGCCGAGCGCTCGGCGAAGAACACATGGCGCAGGGCCGCAGACTCTGCGGAATCGCGTAGCCGCAAGAAGGTGGCGCGCTCGTCGGCGAGGCCATGCTTCAGGCCGATATCAGCGGCCGCCTTGACGAGGCGGACGGCCTCGGTGGGTGCTACCTGGCCACGCGCCTTGGACAGAACTTTCTTCGCTGCGGCCTCGACGGCCGCCGGTTCGGCGGTGGAAACTTCCAACATGCCGGTGCGGCGCAGCGGCTCGCCGGCGAGATCGTGGACAAGGCTGAGCGCTGCGTCGAGATGATCTTTGGCAACGCCATCGACGAGGCCAAGCGAGAGCGCCTCGGTCGCCTTTGCTGTACGGCCACTGCCGATCAGGTCAATCGCGGCGACCGTGCCAATCAGGCGTGGCAGGCGCTGGGTGCCGCCGGCACCTGGCACGATGCCAAGCTTGACCTCGGGCATGCCGAGGCTCGCCTTGTCGCTGGCGATGCGGCCATGGCAGGCGAGCGCGATCTCGCAGCCGCCACCGAGTGCTGCGCCATTGACTGCAGCGACCACCGGCTTGCCGTAGCCTTCGATGCGCTCGATCACTGCGGGAAGTGTTGGCTCGACCGGGGGCTTGCCGAACTCCTTGATGTCGGCGCCACCGACAAAAGTTCGGCCAGCGCCGGTGATCACGACGCCGACGACCATGCTAAGTGCTGCAGCATGGTCGAGTGCCTTGACCAACCCCTGGCGGACATGCGCCGAGACCGCATTGACCGGCGGATTGTCGATGGTGACGACAAGCACGCCGTCGCTCAAGCTGCCCGTAACGCTCTCGGAAAACCGCGTCGCGCTCATGTGGCCTTACTCGGGAATGACTGCGGTGGCCTGGATTTCGATCTTGGCGCGGTCTTCGACCAGCGCCACGACCTGCATGGCGGCCATGGCCGGGAAGTGCCGGCCGATGACGTCACGATAGGCCTGTCCGAGGCCGCGCAGGTTTTCGGTGTATTCCTTCTTGTCGGTGAAGTACCAGGTCATCGAGGTGATGTGATGCGGCTCGGCGCCGCCGGCGCGCAGCACGGAAACGACGTTCTCCAGCGTCTGGCGGACCTGGCCAACGAAGTCGTCGGTCTCGAATTCGCAATTGCCGTTCCAGCCGATCTGGCCGCCGACAAAGACCATGCGACCGCTGGCAGCGACGCCGTTTGAGTAGCCGATCGGCCTCGCCCATCCCTCGGGCTGCAGGATTTCATGCATCTGATGTCTCCAGGCGTTTTTCGAGCGCGGCACGGATGTCGTCCGGCCAGGCGAGCGATTTGTGGGTGTCGAGCGATGTAGCAACGACCCTGTGGCGAGCGCTCCAGAGCAGGGTGCCGGCCGCAGAAATTGTGTGCTCCAGGTCCAGCGACGAGCGACCGACCCGGCGCACCGAAAGCGCGAAATCGAGCGTGTCGCCGTGGAAGCCGGGATGGACGAAAGTGAGGTCGAGGCTGACAGTCGGCGTGCCGATGCGGCGCTCGGCGATCAGCTCTTGCCACGGCGCGCCAACCGAGCCGAAAAACTCCTCCAGCACACCCACCAGGATGTTCAGGTAGGCGGGGAAATAGGCAATACCGGAGGGGTCGCAGTCCCCGAAACGCAGCGGCCGGCTGGTGCGGAAGGTCACGACAGCGCCTCTATTTCGCGGCCTTCATCAGCTCGCGGCCGATGATCAGCTTTTGTACTTCGGTTGCGCCCTCATAGATGCGCAGTGCGCGGATCTCGCGGTAGAGCCGCTCGGTGATTTCACCGACGCGCACGCCGCGGCCACCAAACATCTGCAGCGCCTGGTCGATCACCCATTGGGCGTTTTCCGTCGCCGTCATCTTGGCCATGGCAGCCTCGCGCGTGATCGGCAGCTTCTGCACGTCGCGGCGCCAGGCGGTGCGCACGGTGAGCAGCGCGGCGGTGTCGATGGCCGTTGCCATCTCACCCAGCGTGCTCTGCGCGGTCGGCAAGTCGGCCAGTGTCGCGCCGAACATCTTTCTCGACCTGGCATGCGCCACCGCCTCGTCAAGCGCGCGGCGGGCAAAGCCGAGTGCGGCTGCGGCTACCGACGGGCGGAAGATATCAAGCGTGCGCATGGCGATCTTGAAGCCTTCGCCCGGCGTGCCCAAAAGCTGCGAAGCCGGGATGCGGCAGTTGTCGAAGCGGACACGGGCGAGGGGATGCGGCGCGATGGTTTCGATGCGCTCGGCGATGGAGAAGCCGGGCGTGTCGGCGAAGACGACAAAAGCCGAAATGCCGCGTGTACCAGGCGCTTCGCCTGTGCGGGCAAACACCGTGTAGACATCGGCGATGCCGCCGTTGGAAATGAATATCTTCTCACCGTCGAGTACATAGTCGTCACCGTCGCGGCGGGCGCTGGTGCTCATCGCCGCGACATCCGAGCCGGCGTCCGGCTCGGTCAGCGCGAAAGCGGAAATCAGCTCGCCCTTGGCGATCTTCGGCAGGATGGCGTGCTTGAGTGCAGCCGAGCCTGACAGGCTGATCGCGCCGGTACCCAGCCCTTGCATGGCGAAAGCAAAGTCGGCGAGGCCGTCGGCATAAGCCAGCGTTTCGCGGATCAGGCAGAGCGAACGGCTGTCGATTTCCTCCGATGCGCCACCAAATGCCGCCGGCACGCAATGCCTGAGGATGCCAGCAGCGCCCAATGCCGCGACCAGCTTCTTGCAGGCCACATCAGTGTCGGCATGGTCGACCTCGCCGAGGCCGCCAGCTGAGACGAAGCCGTCAAGTTCAGCCGCAAGCGCGCGGTGGCTGGCGGCGAAGAACGGCCAGTCGAGGTGATCGCGGGTTGGATTGCCCACTGGCGTCGAAGGCGCGGCCATGGCTCAGTTTCCCTTGAATTCCGGCTTGGACTTGGCGGCGAAGGCCTCGAATGCGCGGCGGAAATCGCCCGTCGCCATGCAGATCGCCTGCGCCTGGGCTTCGGATTCGATCAGCTGGTCGATGCCCATCGCCCATTCCTGGTCGAGCATCTTCTTGGTCATGGCGTGCGCGAACCACGGACCGTCGGCGACTGTGCGGGCGAATTTCTGCGCCTCGGCAAGCAGGCTCGGGCGCTCGTGCAGGGCGTTGTAGAAGCCCCAGGCATGGCCTTCGGCAGCCGACATTGAGCGGCCGGTGAACAACAGCTCGGCGGCGCGGCCCTGGCCGATGATGCGCGGAAGGATGCCGCAGGCGCCCATGTCGGCGCCGGCAAGGCCAACCCTGGTAAACAGGAAAGCGGTCTTGGCTTCGGGCGTGGCGACACGGAAGTCGGCCGACATGGCAAGGATCGCGCCGGCACCAGCGCAGATGCCGTCAACGGCAGCGATGACCGGCTGCGGACAGGCGCGGATCTGGCGCACCAGGTCGCCGGTCATGCGGGTGAAGTCGAGCAGGTCGGGCATCGACATGCGCGTCAGCGGCTCGATGATGTCGAAAACGTCGCCACCGGAGGAGAAGTTGTTGTCGGCTCCGGTCAGAACCACGGCGCGCACGTCGCTGGCACGCGCCAGCGAACGGAACAGTTCGGTGAGTTCCTCGTAGCTTTCGAAGGTCAGCGGGTTCTTCTTCTCGGGACGATTGAGCGTGATGGTGGCGACCCGGCCATCGGCATCGGTTTCGAATAGGAAGTGCCTGGCCTTGTGGTCCTTGAACGGACGCTTCTTGTCCTGCATCGGATTGGTCATCGTCATCCTCCCAAAACTTCGCCGCCGGCGACCGGGATCGCCTGGCCCGTGATTGCGGTTGCCTTTTCCGAGGCGAGCCACAGCACCGTGTCGGCAACTTCCTGTGGCGTGACGAGGCGTCCCTGCGGATTGGCGCGGGCAAGGCTGGCGCGCGCCTCGTCCGCCGTGCGGCCGGTCTTGCCGCTGATCGTTTCGACGGCACCGTCGAGCAGCGGTGTGTCGGTGAAGCCGGGGCAGACGGCGTTAACGGTGACGTCGGTGCGCGCGAGTTCGAGCGCCAGCGCACGCGTCATGCCGACCACGCCATGCTTGGAAGCGCAGTAGGCCGAGACATAGGCATAGCCGGTCAGGCCTGCGGTGCTGGCGACATTGACGATTCGGCCGTTGCCGGCGCGCTTGACCGAGGCGAGGGCCGCCTGGGTGACCAGGAACGTGCCGGTCAGGTTGATGCCGATCACCCGGTTCCACATGGCAAGGTCGGTCTTGTCGAACGGTGCCGAGGGCGCTTCGCCGGCACAGTTGACCAACACGGCGATGTCGCCGGCCTGGGAAATGGCCTTGGCGATGCCGGCTTCTACCGATTGCGTGTCGGTGACGTCGAAGCTGTCAAGCACGAACGCCTCGCCGCCGGCGATTGCGATCTCGTCGCGCACGGCCTCCAGCGGCGCGGCACGCCGTCCGCACAAGCTGACACGATGGCCGTTGGCAGCGAGTGCCAATGCGATGGCGCGGCCAATGCCACTGCCGGCGCCGGTGACGAGGGCGTGACGCCCGTTCTTGCCCTGACCGTTCATGCCTTGCCTGTAGGTGCAGCTGCTGCGGCGCGGGCGAGATTGTTCACGTACTGGGCGCGAGCCGAATGATACTGCTTCGGCCAGGCCTGCTCGGTGTAACCGATCTTCGCCGCCTCATGCATGACGAAGGACGGGTCGGCGAGATGCGGACGCGCGACTGCGCAAAGATCGGCACGTCCGGCGGCGATGATCGAATTGGCGTGGTCGGCCTCCGAGATCGCGCCCACCGCAATGGTCGGCACCTGGATCTCGTTGCGGATCTTGTCGGAGAATGGCGTCTGGAACAGGCGGCCATAGACCGGCTGCTCTTCCTTCACAACCTGGCCCGACGAACAGTCGATCATGTCGGCGCCGGCGTCCTTGAACATTTTGGCAAAGATCGCCGCATCTTCCGGTGTGTTGCCGCCTTCGTACCAGTCATGGGTGGAGAGGCGCACCGAGATCGGCTTGTCCTCAGGCCACGCTGCACGGACAGCGCGGAACACTTCGAGCGGATAGCGGGCGCGGTTTTCGTGGCTGCCGCCATATTCGTCGTCGCGCAGGTTGGTCAGCGGCGACAGGAAGGAAGACAGCAGGTAGCCGTGGGCCGCATGCAGCTCGAGGATGTCGAAGCCGAGATCGCGGGCGCGTGTCGTGGCGCTGACGAAATCGGCTGCTACACGGTCCATGTCCTCGCGGGTCATGGCGCGCGGCATGTCCGAATGCTTGAGATAGGGCAGGGCGGAGGCCGAGATCAGCGGCCAGGCGCCTTCCGTCACCGGCTGGTCGATGCCCTCCCAGGCGAGCTTGGTCGCGCCCTTGCGGCCGGCATGGCCGATCTGGATGCCGATCTTGGCCTGGGTCTGGTTGTGGACGAAGTCGACCATCCGCTTGAAGGCTTGCGCCTGCTCGTCGTTCCACAGGCCGAGGCAGCCCGGCGTGATGCGGGCGTCGGGCGACACGCAGGTCATTTCGGGAAACACGAGGGCAGCACCACCCATGGCGCGGGCGCCGATATGGACGAGGTGGAAATCGTCGGGCAGGCCATCGGTTGCCGAATACATTGCCATAGGCGACATCACGATGCGGTTTTTCAAAGTCAGCCCGCGGATGCTGAAAGGCGTGAACATCGGCGGCGGCACAGAGCCGTTGGGTGCAGGGCTGACGCCGGCGCGTTCAGCGAACCAGCGCTCGTAACCTTCGAGCCAATCCTTGTCGCGCAGGCGCAGATTCTCGTGGCTGATGCGCTGCGAGCGCGTCAGCATCGAATACATGAACTGCTCGGGCTCCAATGTGTCGGCATAACGCGTGCCGACGACTTCGAACCACTCCATGGCGTTGCGCGCGGCGTTCTGGATGCGGGCGACGTCGACGCGGCGCACCTCTTCATAAGCTTCGAGCACCGCCGGAATGCTGGCCTTGTCGTGGCCGATGATGTCGAACTGGCGGGTCAGTTCGATCGCGTCGTCAATGGCGAGCTTGGTGCCCGAGCCGATGGCGAAGTGTGCGGTGTGTGCGCTGTCACCCATCAGAACGACGTGACTTTGGCCGTTGAAATGGCTCCACTTGTCGCAGATCAGGCGGCCGAAATTCAGCCAGGCCGAGCCGCGCAGATGACGCGCATTGGTCATCAGCCTGTGGCCTTCGAGCGTGCCGGCAAACAGCTTCTCGCAGAACGCGATCGACTGGTCCTGGTCCATCTCGCCGAGGCCATGCGCCTGGAACACGTCGTCGGTGGTTTCGACGATGAAGGTCGAGGTGTTGTCGTCGAAACGGTAGATGTGGGCCTGGAACCAGCCGTGCTCGGTCTTCTGGAAATCGAAGGTGAAGGCGTCGAAACGCTTGTCGGTGCCGAGCCAGATGTAGCGGTTGGGCCGCATCACCATGTCGGGCTTGAAGATGTCCGCGTATTTGTGGCGGATGCGCGAATTCACACCGTCGGCCGAGATGATCAGGTCGGCGTCGGGGAAGTCCTGGTCGCCCTGGACGTCGGTTTCAAACACCAGCTCGACGCCGAGTTCGAGGCAACGCTCCTGCAGGATGTTGAGCATCTTCTTGCGGCCGATACCGACAAAGCCGTGGCCGCTGGTACGGATCTTGCGACCCTTGAACACCAACTCGATGTCGTCCCAGTGATTGAAGGCGACCTCGATGGTCTCGGCGGTAGCCGGATCCCACTGGCGCATCGACTGCATGGTGGCGTCGGAGAAGACCACGCCCCAGCCGAAGGTATCGAAGGGACGGTTGCGCTCGACCACGGTGACATGGTGCCCGGGGTGCTGCTTCTTCATCAACAGCGCGAAGTAGAGACCGGCCGGCCCGCCACCGATACAGACAATGCGCATGCCGTTCTCCTCCCGAAACTTGTACCTGATACAGGTCAGGGCTCGCCCGACCTTGACCACCAGGGCACCATGAACGGGTTTTGGAGAAACTTCAAGCTTAAAGTTATTTTTGGAGCGAACACGGAAAACGCCCCGGTCGGCGCCTGCGCGACCGGGGCTGGACCTGCGCTTTGCGACTGCTATCGCGACAGATAGGTGGCCGTATCGACAATCTCGCCATAGCCGAAGGCGAGCGCGGCCATGACGGCGCCGTGGACCTGGGCTGCGGGTACCGTGCTGCCGCCGAATTCCAGGTCGCGTGTCGCACAGGCGTCGTGAACGACAGTGGCCTTGTAGCCGAAGTCGGCCGCAGCGCGGGTGGCGCCCTCGACGCACATGTGGCTCATCGCGCCGACGATCACCACTTGCTCGATGCCATTGGCGTCGAGCGTTGCCTTCAGATCAGTGTCGCGAAACGAGTTGACGTGGTTCTTGGTGATGACCTTCTCGCCATCGGCCGGGGCAACAGTGGCATTGATCTCGATGCCGGCGGTGCCGGGCGCGAAGATCGGCGCGTCGGCCGACAGCGACACGTGGCGAACATGGATGACCTCGTCGCCCACGCTGCGGGCTGCGGCGATGATGCGGGCGGCATTTGCCGTGGCCTGTTCGATGCCGACGAGCGGCAATCTGCCGTCAGGAAAATATTCGTTCTGGATGTCGATGGCGATAATCGCGCGCTTGCTCATGTCCCTGATACCTTTGCCGTCTGGGGAAGTGTTGCCAGGAAGATGCGTTGGATTATTGTGCGAGCCCATTGGCGATATCGACATAACAAGGGGTGATTTCGACAAATGGCAAAAAGCGACGTCATCGAGATCGCGCTGGTGCTCTATCCCGGTGCGCAGATGTCGGCGGTGCTTGGCATGACCGACCTCTTCGAACTGGCCAACCGCACTGCCGGGCGCAAGAGCCATGACACGCCACCACCTCGCCTGCGCGTCAGCCATTGGCAGTCGGCACAGCAGGGACATGTGCCGACGCGCGTGTTCGACACCCATGCAGGTGAACCAGGCTTTCCCGAGGTCTACATCGTGCCGCCGGCGCTCGGCGATCCAATCTCACCCGAGGAAGCGGCGCTCGTAGCTGGCTGGCTGCGGGAGCGCCATGGCCGTGGCGGGGTGCTGGCATCGGTCTGCGCCGGCGCATTCGTGCTCGGCGAAACAGGACTGCTGGCCGGGCGCGTGGTGACCACGAACTGGGTCTATGACGAGGCGTTCCGCGCGCGTTTTCCCAAAGCGAAGCTCGACACCGACAGGCTGCTGATCGATGATGGCGACATCATCACCGCCGGCAGCTTGATGGCCTGGACCGACCTCGGTCTCAAGCTGGTAGACCGCTTCTTGGGGCCGACGGTGATGGTGGAGACGGCCCGCGTGCTGGCACTCGATCCGCCAGGTCGCGAGCAGCGTTACTACAGCGCCTTTGCGCCGCGCCTCAGCCATGGCGACGCGGCCATCCTCAAGGTGCAGCACTGGCTGCAGGCAAGCGAAGGCAAGGACCTGAACCTGGCGACGCTGGCTGCTCTCGCTGGGCTTGAGGAGCGGACCTTCCTGCGTCGCTTTCAAAAAGCGACTGGTCTCACGACCACCGAATACGGCCAGCGGCTTCGCGTCGGCAAGGCGCGAGAACTGCTTCAGTTCACAACCCAGTCGGTCGACAAGGTCGCCTGGGACGTCGGCTACGGCGACCCTGGGTCGTTTCGCAAGATCTTCATGCGCATCGTCGGGCTGACGCCGAGCGACTACAGGGCAAGGTTCAGGGCTTAGATTGCCGGGATGCCGCGCTTCATGCGCCCTTGGCGAGTGAGGCGACGACCGAGCGCTTGAGCTTGGCTAGTTCGTCGAGCAACACGGCGCCATCCTTCGGCGCCAGATTGCCGAACAGGTCGGCAATCCAGTCGGCATGCGCCGCCGCCATCTTTTCGAACTCGGCGCGGCCGAACGGCGTCAGCGCGATGATCTGGACGCGGCGGTCAGTCGGCGATGTCGTTCGGCTGATATGGCCGCTTTCGGCGAGCCGCTCGACTAGGACGGTGATGTTGCCGGGCGACACCATCATGCGCTTGGACACTTCGCCGAGCACCATGCCATCCTTGGCGCGCTCAAGCTGGGCCATCAGGTCGAAACGGGGCAGGGTGGAGTCGAACTCCTCGCGCAGCCGGCGCCGGACTTCGGTCTCGATCAGGGTCGAGCACGTCAAAAGCCGCAGCCACAGGCGCAGTTCGGTGCCGTGATCGGCGGGAGCCTCCAGCACCTTGGTTTCGCCGTCGACCCATCCGGTGGCGTTCGCCGTTTCTTTGCGTTCGTCCATCTCTGCCCGGTCTTCCCTCAGTTTGCGAACCGCAAGACTGCCCGGTCCGAACAGGCTTTGTAGTGCCGTTTCGCCGGGTCGTACAAGCTTGAAAGATTTAGGGCGTGGGAATGCCGCCGGCCAGCACCGTGCCATAGGCCTCGGCGTCGATGTTGCCGCCCGAGATGACGCAGACGACATTGCCCGTCGCGTCTCTGCTGCTCAGCGCAGCGGCAAGTGAGGCAGCACCGGCTCCTTCGGCGACGAGCTTCGCCTTGGAGAACAGCAGGCGCATCGCCTCCGTCACCTGCTCCAGGCTGACCGTGACAGCGCCGTCGATCAGTTCGCGCGCCACCGGCCAGAGCTGGGGCACCAGCGACGGACCGCCGATGCTCTTGATGAACGATGGTCGCGTCTCGATCTCGACGATGCGACCGGCCGCAAGCGCAGCCGTCACCGGTGCCGCGTTCTCGTCTTCGACGGCGAAGATTTTTGCCTGCGGGCGCAGCGCCTTCACAGCACTCGCGACACCTGTGGTCATGCTGCCGCCGCCATAAGGCGTCAGCACGACGTCGACCTCGGGCAGATCCTCGACGATCTCCACGCCGATCGAACCGTTGCCGGACAGCACGGCCTGGTCGGTCACCGGGTTGATCAGCAGTTCAGGGAAGTCGGGGCGGGCGGCATCGATGATGTATTGCCACCAGGTTTCCAGGGAAATGAACCGGACCTCGCCGCCGAGGCGGCGCACGCCTGAAATCTTGGTCTGCGGCGCCCCGGCATACATGTAGGCAGCCATCGGGATGCCGAGCTTGTTCGCCGCCCAGGCCATGCCATAGGCCATGTTACCGGAGCTTGTGGTGGCGACGCCATTGGCGAGCGCATCGGCATCACGAGACAGAAGCGCATTGAGCGCCGGCCTCAGCTTGAAAGCGCCGATCGGCGACAGCGTTTCGAGCTTGAGGAAAATCTGCCGGTCGGGCAGGCCGAGATCGAGCCGCACCAGCGGTGTGCGCGGGATGTAAGGCGCAATCCGTGCGCGTGCCGCGGCGATTTCGCCAAGCGTCGGGCGATAAGGCGCGTTCATTCGGCTGCCGACCTCGTCCTCAGGCTGCCGGCACGCGCGGCGTGCTTGTTGCCACTGTAGTCTTCGGTGTGGACATAGACATGCAGCGTGTAGCCGATGTGGTCGATCATCACGGCTTTCGCCTTTTCAAGGTCGCGGTCGAGCGCGGCCTCCATCAAGGCGGTGTGAGGGCCGATCGACTGCGCCTCGCTAAGCGCTGCCATGGCTTCTTCATAGCCCTTCTTCTGGCCTTCGGCTGCGCGCAGCGTCGGCGCCAGACCAAGAAACCGATGATGGCGGCGCAACTGGTCGGAGATCGTCGAACGAAAGCGCAGCAGCCAATTGGATGTCGCCGCGCTCAACAGCGCGGAATGGAACGCCTCGTGCTTTTCGTCCCAGTCGTCGACAGCCGCATCGGAGGGGTCTTCGACCGCGGTCTTGCAGCGCGACAGCCTGTAGTGGGCGGTGACCACCGCCGCTTCCCAGTCGCTGTCGCCTTTTTCGATTGATTCGAGCAGCAACGGCAGCTCGACAACCATTCGGGCGCGGGCGAGGTCTTCCAGTTCGCCGCGCGATACCGGGGCAACGGCAAAGCCGCGATTGGAAATCGCCGTCACCAGGCGCTCGGCTTCCAACCGCGACAGCGCTTCGCGCAGCGGCGTCCAGCCAACGCCATAGGCATTGCGCAGCGCGCTGAGCTTGAGTGGCGCCCCCGGCATCAGCCGGGTGGTCAGGATATCGCGACGCAGCAGCCGGTAGGCCGCTTCCGTCTTGGTGGAGTGCTCGTCATCCTGCATCGCTATCCATCCGTGGCTTGGCAAAATTATATATCATGGGAGCCTGTGGCAAGAATTATATATAATGTTTGACAGAGCTCTTCGGACTGCTCATGATTACCCCATGCCGCCGTTCCGTGAGCGGCGCTTGTCAAATCTGGGAGGAATAGATGAGAAATTTGAAATCCGGTCTGATGTCGGGTCTGGTACTGGCTGGCGCACTCGCCATCGGCCTTGGTGCCGCTGTCGCTGATCCGATCAAGATCGGCATTGCCAACTTTGGCGAGCACCCGCAGCTCAACGCAGCCGTCGCCGGCTTCAAAAAGGCGCTCGCCGAAAATGGCTTTGTCGACGGCAAGGATGTCGTCTACACCGAAAGCCACACCAACTTCGACGCATCGCTGGTTCCCCAGATGATCGCCAAGCTGCAGGCTGAACAGCCCAAGCTGATGTACACCGTCACCACCCCTGTGTCGCAGATCGCCAAGAAGGCTCTCGCCGGCTCGGGCATTACGGTCGTCTTCTCCGCTGTGACCGATCCGGTCGCCGCCAAGCTGGTCCCGTCGTGGGAAGCCGGCGATGAGGGCATGACGGGTGCTACCGACCTGCAGGACGTCAAGGCGGTGATGGAGTTTACCAAGAAGCTTTTGCCAAACGCCAAGCGCTTCGGCGTGCCCTACAACCCGGGCGAAGCCAACGACGTCGCCCTGGTCGAGAAGATCAAGGAAGCGGCACCTGCCGCGGGCTTCGAAGTCGTTGAAGTGGGTATCGACAACGTCAACGACATCCAGCAGCGCATCGCCTCGCTGGCTGGCAAGGTCGACGTGATCTACGGCCCGACCTCGAACCTGATCCAGCCGGCGATCCCGGCCGTCTCGGCCGCCGCCCGCCAGGCCGGCATTCCGGTCGTCAATGCCGACGACAATGCCGTGCGTGACGGCGTCGTGCCGGCAAGCTTCGCGGTGAATTACGAGCAGGTTGGCGTCAATGCCGGCAAGATCGCCGCTGAAATCCTCAAGGGCAAGGATCCCAAGACCATCGCGCCTTCGCGCCCGGCCTATGAGGACCATGCCGCTCTGATCTCGAAGAAGGCGATGGCGGCGTTCGGCATCGAAATCCCGGCTTCGCTTGCTGATTGCGGCTGCATCGTCGAGTAATATTCGGCTTCGTCAAAACTGGTGACGGCGTCTGGCGTATCGGCCCAAGAGGCACGATGCGCAGGTTCAGAAACTTAGAGCGCCCTGGCGCTCTAAGGCGCCGTGCCTTTTCCTGGAGGGACGGATGCTCGAAATCCGATCTGCACGTAAAGTTTTCTACAAGGGCCAGGCCGACGAGAAGGTCGCGCTGGACGGTCTTAGCCTCAAGCTCGCCACCGGTGAATTCGGCGTCGTCATCGGCTCCAACGGTGCTGGCAAGAGCAGCATGCTCAATGCCATCTCGGGTGCACTCGTGCTCGACTCCGGCCAGATCCTCATCAATGGCGACGATGTGTCGGACATGCCCGTGCACAAGCGCGCCATTCGTCTTGCGCGCGTCTTCCAGGACCCGATGAAGGGAACCGCCGCGTCGATGACGGTTGCCGAAAACATGCTGCTCGCCGATTTGCGCAGCAAGAAGCGCACCTTGCGCCAGGGCCTCAACGCGACCCGCCTTGCCACCTACAAGGAGCGCCTTGAACTCCTCGGACTTGGCCTCGAAAACCGCCTCGACACCCGCGTCGAACTGCTTTCCGGCGGCCAGCGCCAGTCACTGTCGCTGATCATGGCGGTTGGTGGCTCACCTGACCTGCTGCTGCTCGACGAGCATACCGCAGCCCTTGATCCGCGTACCGCTGACATCGTCATGAAGGCGACAGTGCGTGCGGTCGAAGCGCTGAAACTCACCACCTTGATGGTGACCCACAACATGCAGCATGCCGTCGATTTCGGTCACAGCGTCATCATGCTCGACGCCGGCAAGCTCCGGCTCGAGATCTCCGGCGAGGAAAAGGCCAAGGTCACCGTTGTCGACCTGATCGGCCATTTCTCCGTGAAAACCGACCGCATGTTGCTGGCGAGCTGATCATCATGGACTTTATCCAGACTGTTTTCACGAGCTTCGTCGCGCTCATTCCCGTCACCCTGGCGCAGAGCCTGATCCTGGCATTCGTCGTGCTCGGCATCATGATTCCGTTCCGCACGCTCAACTTTCCCGACCTCACCAGCGAGGGCGCGTTTCCGCTCGGCGGCTGCGTCTGCGGTGTGCTTCTGGCAGCCGGCGCCTCGCCGCTGACGGCTATTGCCGTGGCCCTCATCGCTGGCTTTCTTGCCGGCTGCTGCACCGCCTTCATCCACTTGCGGTTCCGCATCCATACGCTGCTCGCCGGCATCCTGATGATGACGATGCTCTACAGCATCAACCTGCGCATCATGGGCAAGTCGAACCTTTCGGTCTTCGGCGCGCCCACGGTGTTCGACTGGGCTCCTTTCGTTCAGCCGGGCTTCCCTGTCAGCAAGATCATCGTCGCCGGCCTGATCGGCGCCATCGTCTTCATCCTGCTCAACATGTTCTTCAAGACCGAGAAGGGCACGGCGATCCGCGCTGTCGGTGCCAATCCCGACATGGCCGAAGCGCAAGGCATCAATGTCTGGGTCGCCACCATTGGCGGCGTTGGCCTTGCCAGCGCGTTTTCCGCAACCAGCGGTGCGCTGATGGTGCAGAGCCAGGGTTTTGCCGACGTCAATATGGGCCTCGGCATCCTGATCAACGGCCTTGCCGCGCTGATGATCGGCGAGGCCATTGTCGGCAAGCAGACCGTGTTGCGCCAGCTCGCCGCCCCGTTTGTCGGTGCGGTTGTCTACTACCAGCTGGTGTCGTTCTGTCTCGCCGCCGGCATGCCGCCCCCCGACCTGAAGCTCGCCACCGGCCTGTTCGTGCTCGCCATGCTTGCTCTTCCAAGCCTCAAGCGCAGCCGGGGACCGGCACAAGCACGCGAAACCATCCGCGAATAAGCAAGGATAGCCCGCATCATGACTGCAATTCCCGATCTCGCCGCTGTCGAGGCGATGGACGCTGCCGATCCGCTGCGCTCGATGCGTGATCGCTTCATCCTGCCCGAAGGAGTGATCTATCTCGACGGCAATTCGCTGGGGGCTGCGTCGCATGCCGCCTTCAGCGAGCTCCAGGCGGCCGCGTCCAAGGAGTGGGCGCAGGAGCTGATCCGCGCCTGGAACACCGCCGGCTGGTTCGACATGCCGACCGAACTGGGCGACCGGATCGGTCGCCTGATTGGCGCCGCAGCAGGCCAGACGGTCGTCTGCGACACCACCTCGACCAACATCTACAAGGTGCTGCATGCAGCCCTTGCGATGCGGCCGGACCGTTCGGTGATCGTTGCCGAGGGCAACAGCTTCCCGACCGATCTCTACATGGCGGAAGGCGTTGCCTCGACGCGGGCCGGTGCCGTGCTCAGGCTCGAGGGCGTCGATGCGCCAAGCATCGAAGAGCTGATCGACGACAAGGTCGCCGTGGTTCTGGTCAACCACGTCAACTACAAGTCGGGCGAACTGCGCGACATGGCAGAACTGACCAGGAAGGCACATGCCGCTGGCGCGCTGATCGTCTGGGATCTCTGCCACACGGCCGGTGCCTTGCCGGTCGACCTCGACGGCGCCAATGTCGATTTCGCCGTCGGCTGCACCTACAAATACATCAATGGCGGCCCCGGCGCGCCGGCCTTCATCTACGCGGCGACCCGTCATCTCGCCGACGTCCAGCAACCGCTGAGCGGCTGGTGGGGACATGCCAGGCCCTTCGCCTTCGAACAGGGTTATGCGGCCGACGCCGGCATCCGCCGGTTCCTGTGCGGCACCCAGCCGATCCTGACCATGCGGGCGCTCAAGGGCGCGCTCGATGACTGGGACGACGTCGACATGGCGGCGCTGCGCAAGAAGAGCATCGCCCTGACCGACCTGTTCATCCAGCTGGTCGAAGCCAAGTGCGGCGCCTACGGCCTCAAGCTGGAAAGCCCGCGTGACGGCGCGAAGCGCGGCAGCCAGGTGTCGTTCGAGCACGACAACGCCTATGCCATCATGCAGGCGCTGATCGCGCGCGGCGTTATCGGCGACTTCCGTGCACCGGCAACCGTGCGCTTCGGCTTTACGCCGCTCTATGTCGGCTTCAAGGACGTCTGGCAGGCGGTCGAGATCCTCGAAGACATCATGCGGACCGGCGCCTGGAAGGAAGCCCGTTTTGCCGTCAAGTCGGCAGTGACCTGATCTCAGGTCAAATGGAAAAGAAAACGGGCGGCTCAGCCGCCCTTTTTCATACGCCGAGATAGCGGTCCTGAACCTCGGGCGTCAGCGCATCAGGCGCACCTTCGAAGACCGTCACCCCCTTCTCCAGCACGAAGCAGCGGTCGGCGACCGGCAGCAGCTCGGACAGCGTCTTGTCGACCACAAGGATCGACTGACCCGAATCCTTGAGCTTGCGGATCGCCGCCCAGATGTCGTGGCGGATGACGGGCGCAAGCCCCTCGGTCGCCTCGTCGAGAATGAGCAGGCTCGGATTGGTCATCAGCGCGCGGCCGATCGCCAGCATCTGCTGCTCGCCGCCCGACAGTGTGTTGGCATACTGGTCGCGGCGCTCGCCGAGACGCGGAAACAGTTCGACCACTTTTGCCAGGGTCCACTCGCTGCCCGCGCGCCGCGGCGAGCAGGTTTTCCAGAACGGTCAGATTGGGAAAGCAGCGCCGTCCCTCGGGTACCAGACCGAGACCAAGGCGGGCGATACGATGCGGGCGCATGCCGGCGACCTGGCGACCGCCAAAGCTGATTGCGCCCGAGCGCGGTTTCGCCAGGCCGAGTATCGAATTGATCGTCGTCGTCTTGCCCATGCCGTTGCGGCCCATGAGTGCTACGACCTCGCCCTCCCTGACGTCGAGCGAGACGCCGAACAGCGCCTGCGACGCGCCGTAGAAGGTCTCGACGCCCTTGAGTTCGAGCAGGCTCACGCGGCTTCTCCGAGATAGGCCCGGCGCACTTCGGGGTCGTTGCGGATCTGCTCCACCGTGCCGGTGGCAATGACGCGACCATAGACCAGCACCGAGATGCGGTCGGCGAGCGCGAAGACGGCATCCATGTCGTGCTCGACGAGCAGGATCGGCGCTTGCTGACGCAGAGCGTCGAGGAATTTTGTCAACGCTTTCGAGCCTTCAGGCCCCATGCCGGCCATCGGTTCGTCGAACAGGAAGGCCTTCGAACCCAGCGCCAGCGCAATGGCGATCTCGAGCTGACGGCGTTCGCCATGCGACAGCTCGGCGGCTGGCACGTAAGCGCGCCCGGCGAGGTCGACGCGCTCCAGCATCGCCATTGCCGGTTCGGTCAGGCTCTTGTCGCTCATGACCGGACGCAAGAAGCGGAAGCTCGTTCCCTGGCGCGCCTGCACCGCCAGCATGACGTTGCGCAGGGCGGAATACTCCTGCGCCAGCGACGATATCTGGAAGCTGCGGCCAAGCCCGAGGCGCGCGCGACCAGCCATGTCGAACCCGGCCATGTCCTGCCCGAGAAAGCGGATGCTGCCGCTGTCTGGCCGGAGCGAGCCCGAGATCTGGTGGATCAGCGTGCTCTTGCCAGCACCGTTGGGGCCTATCAAGGCGTGGATCTCGCCCGGCCTGAGATCGAGGCTGACACCGTCGGTGGCCTTGAGCGCGCCGAAGGTCTTCTTGAGATCGCGGATTTCGAGGACAGGCTCAGCCATGACGCGCCTTTCCAGCCAAAAGGCCAAGCAGTCCGCCGCGCGCGAACAGCACCACGCCGAGCAGGATCAGGCCAAGGAAGAACTGCCAGCGCTCGGTGATGCCGCCAAGCGCATATTCGATCAGCACGTAGAGCATGGCGCCGGCGACGGGGCCGAACAGCCGGCCCTTGCCGCCGAGAATGATCAGCACGATCAACTCGCCCGACATATGCCAGGACAGCATCGATGGGCTGACGAACTTGTTGAGGTCGGCGAACAGCGCACCGGCGAGGCCGGTGACCATGGCCGAGACGGCGAAGGCGATGAGCCTGATGTTGAACGGCGCGATGCCGACTGCGGCCAGCCGTGTCGCGTTCTGCCGCGCCGCCTGAAGGGCAGCGCCGAAGCGCGAGCCACGCAGCAGCCAGAACAGCCCGAGTGCTGCCATCAGCACAACATAGCAGATCAGGAAATAAGACAGCGGCTGGACGGTATTCACACCGGGAAATTCGTTGCGAACGTAGATCGACAGCCCGTCCTCACCGCCATAGGCCGGCCACGACACGGCGAAGTAATAGATCATCTGCGCGAAGGCGAGGGTGATCATGATGAAATAGACGCCCGTGGTGCGCAGGCTGATGGTGCCGATCGGCAAGGCGATCAGGCCACAGACCACGACCGCGACAAGCCAGATGATCGGCATCGACGCCGTGCCTGGGATGCCGGCGAACAGCGGCGCCCCGTCGAAGGCATGCGTGGCGAGGATACCGGCGGCATAACCTCCGAGGCCGAAGAAGGCAGCGTGGCCGAAGGACACCAGCCCGCCAAGCCCAAGCGCGATGTTCAACCCGACGGCGGCAAGCGAAAGGATGGCGATGCGCGTGGCAAGCGTGACGTAGAATGGCTCACCCATGGCCGATGCGCCGAGCGGGATCGCCAGCAGCAAAAATGCCAGCAGAATGTTGACGATGGTCTCGCGGCTCATGGAGGCGGCCTTCACGATTGCGCCGCAAACAGGCCGCTCGGCCTGAAAGCGAGGATCAGGGCCATGACGATGTAGATCAGCATGGAGGCGAGCGCGGCGCCGATCAGCCCGGCCTGTGCCGCCGGCATCATCAGCGCCAGCGCCTTGGGCAACAGGAAGCGGCCCATCGTGTCGACGACGCCGACGAGGATGGCACCGAACAGCGCGCCCTTGATCGAGCCGATGCCGCCAATGACGATGACCACGAAAGCGAGGATCAGTGCCGGTTCGCCCATGCCAACCTGCACCGATTGCAGCGCCCCGACGAGCGCGCCGGCAAGGCCGGCAAGGGCGGCACCGAGCGCGAAGACGACGGTGTAGAGGGTGCGGATATCAACGCCGAGTGCTGCGATCATCTCGCGATCGGATTCGCCGGCGCGGATACGCATGCCGAGTCGCGTGCGGGAGATCAGCACATACAGGCCTAGTGCGACCACGACACCGACGCCGATGATGGCGAGACGGTAGAGCTGGTACTGGCCGCCGCCGGGCAGGGGGACGGCCCCCTGCAACAGTGGCGGGATGTCGAGATAGAGCGGGAACGAGCCGAACAGCCAGCGCGTGCCTTCGGAGAAGATCAGGATCAGCGCGAATGTCGCCAGCACCTGGTCGAGATGGTCGCGGTCATAGAGGCGGCGTATGACAGTCACCTCGATGATCGCACCGGCGGCCGCCGCGGCGACCAGGCTCGCCGCCAGGCCGATCCAGAACGAGCCGGTGGCCGCCGCCACTGCAGCACATGCGAAGGCGCCGATCATGTAGAGCGATCCATGGGCGAGGTTGATCAGGCCCATGACGCCGAAGATCAGCGTCAGGCCAGCGGCCATGAGGAACAGCATCACCCCGAGCTGCAGCCCGTTGAGAAGTTGCTCGATGAGCAGTGCGATGGACAAGGGATACTTTCGCTGGCTGGGTTTAAGAATGCGGCGAAGACGCCCCCCTCTCCCAGTTCACGGGAGAGGG
This sequence comes from Aminobacter sp. UC22_36, assembly GCF_044056035.1. Lineage (NCBI taxonomy): Bacteria > Pseudomonadati > Pseudomonadota > Alphaproteobacteria > Hyphomicrobiales > Phyllobacteriaceae > Aminobacter > Aminobacter sp. UC22_36. The sequence continues at coordinate 130,047 of NZ_CP171995.1, read as the reverse complement.
TAAGGGTGAGGGGCAGCTATGGACTTGCGGTCGGCTGCCGGCACCTTCTCCCCGCATGCGGGGAGAAGGGAGCTCACATCTTGCACTGTTCGGCGTAGGCGTCCTTGTGGTGTTCGAAAGCGGTGCCAACAATCTTGTTGGTCAGCACGTCGCCTTCCTTGACCACTTCACGGACATAGATGTTTTGCACCGGGTGGTTGTTGGTGTTGAAGGCGAACTCGCCGCGCACCGACTTGAAGTCAGCCGCCTTGAGGGCCGCGCGGAAGGCATCCTTGTCCTTGACGCTGGCCTTGCCGAGCGCCGACAGGATCAGGTTTGCCGTGTCCCAGCTCTGGGCGGCATAGACCGAGGGCAGGCGTTTGTATTCGGCCTTGAAGGCCTCGACGAACTGCTTGTTGGCCTCGTTGTCGAGGTCCTTGGACCAGCTGGCCGAGTTCTTGACGCCAAGGGCCGCATCGCCAACTGCCGGCAGGATATCCTGGTCGAAGGAGAAGCCCGGTCCCATGACCGGGATGTTCACACCCGACTGGGCGTATTGCTTCATGAAGGAAATGCCCATGCCGCCGGGCAGGAAGAAGAACACCGAGTCGGCACCGGAATCGCGAATCTGGGCGATCTCTGCGGCGTAGTCGGTCTGGCCGACCTGGGTGTAGACTTCACCAGCCAGCTCGCCCTTGTAGTAACGCTTGAAGCCGGTCAGCGAATCCTTGCCGGCCGGATAGTTGGGGGCGAGGATGAAGGTCTTCTTGTAGTCCTTGTTGGCGTACTGGCCCATCGCCTCGTGGAAGTTGTCGTTCTGGTAGGCAACGTTGAAATAGTTCTTGTTGCATTTGGCGCCGGCCAGCGCCGAGGGGCCGGCATTGGGCGACAGATAGATGACGTCCTGCGCCACCGCGTTCGGCACCACGGCCATGGCGAGGTTCGACCAGATGATGCCGGTCAAAAGGTCGACCTTGTCGCTCTGGATCATCTTTTCGGCGAGCTGCACGGCAATCTCGGGCTTCTGGGCATCGTCCTCGATGACCAGCTCGACATCCTTGTTGCCCGACTGCTTCATCGCCAGTGCGAAGGCATCGCGCATGTCGACGCCAAGGCCGGCGCCGCCGCCCGAAAGCGTGGTAATGACGCCGATCTTCACCGGCTCGGCGTAAGCCAGGCCGGATGCCGCCATCGACAGGCCGAAAATTCCGGCCGAAATGATCTTCTTCATGCGTAACTCCTCCCGAGTGTCCCGATAATTGATCTTAAGTGTTCTAGAGCCGGGTGCGAACTTTCCAGAGTTCCGGAAACAGTTCAACCTCCAGCATCTTCTTGAGATACGAGGCGCCTGATGTGCCGCCGGTGCCGCGTTTCATGCCGATGATGCGTTCGACCGTTGTGACGTGGTTGAAGCGCCAGCGGCGGAAGTAATCCTCGAAATCGACCAGCTTCTCGGCCAGCTCGTAAAACATCCAATAGCGCTGCGGATCGCGATAGATCGTCTGCCAGGCGACGAGCACCTCTTCGCTTTCGCTGCGGGTTTCGCGCCAGTCGGTACGCTTGCCGTCCGCGCCGATGTCGAAGCCGTTGCGCCCAAGCAGCAGGATCGCCTCGTCGTAGAGCGAAGGCTGGGCGAGCACCGCCTCGAGCTTCTCGCTGAGTTCGGGCTGGTGCGCATGCGGGCGCAGCATGGCGATGTTGCGGTTGCCGGCCATGAACTCGATGGCGCGGTATTGCCAGGACTGGAAACCCGAGGATTGGCCAAGCGAATCGCGGAACTCGGTGTATTCGCTCGGCGTCATCGTCCTGAGCACATCCCAGGCGCTGTTAAGCTGTTCGAAGATGCGCGACACGCGTGTCAGCATCTTGAACGACGGCTCAAGCCTGTCGGCACGGATCGAGCGGATCGCCGAGCCGATCTCGTGCAAAGCGAGCTTCATCCACAGCTCCGACGTCTGATGCTGGATGATGAACAGCATCTCGTCATGGGCGGTCGACAGCGGCGCCTGAGCGTCGAGGATCTTCTCCAGATGCAGATAGTCGCTGTAGGACATGCGGTCCTTGAACGACATCTGCGCGCCCTCGGTGGAGGGATCGTATGGCTTGCTCAATTCATCTTCTCCGCGCGCAACCGGAAGCGCTGGATCTTGCCGGTCTGGGTCTTGGGCAGGGCGTCGATGAACTTCACCGATCGGGGGTACTTATAGGGCGCGATCGTCGCTTTGACATGGTCCTGCAGGCGCTTGATGGTCGCGGCATCCGCAGCCACCCCTTGCACCAGAACGACATAGGCTTCGACGATCTGGCCGCGCTCGCCGTCTTCGGCGCCGATGACTGCGCATTCGGCGACTTCGGGATGCGAGAACAGGGCGGCTTCAACTTCGGGCCCGGCGATGTTGTAGCCGGCGCTGACGATCATGTCGTCGGAACGGGCGGCGAAATGGAAAAAGCCGTCCTGGTCCTGCATGAAGGCGTCGCCGGTCAGGTTCCAGCCGTCGCGGACATATTCGAGTTGCCTGTCGTCGGCCATGTAGCGGCAGCCGGTCGGGCCACGCACGGCGAGTTTGCCAACCGTGCCGCGTGGAACCTCTTTCATGTCGCCATCGACGACGCGCGCCTCGTAGCCGCCGACCGGTTTGCCGGTGGAGGCGGGTTTCATGTCTTCGAAGCGGTTGGAGATGAAGATGTGCAGCATTTCGGTGGCGCCGATGCCGTCGAGGATCGGCTTGCCGGTCTTGGCCAGCCATTCCTCGAACACCGACCCGGGCAAGGTCTCGCCCGCCGAGACGGCGACACGCAGCGACGACAGGTCAGCGCCTTCGTCCATCGCCTTCAGCATGGCGCGATAGGCGGTGGGCGCGGTGAACGAGATCGTCGCCTTATAGGTCTCGATGATGTGGATCATGTTGGGCGGGGTCGCCTGCTCCAGCAACGTGGCGGCGGCACCAAAGCGCAGCGGGAAGATGGCAAGGCCGCCAAGACCGAAGGTGAAGGCGAGCGGCGGCGAGCCGACGAAGACGTCGTCGGAGGTGACCGAAAGCACCTCCTTGGCATAGGCGTCGGCGATGATCAGCAGGTCGCGATGGAAATGCATCGTCGCCTTTGGCACACCAGTCGTGCCCGAGGTGAAGCCGAGCAAAGCAACGTCGTCGCGACCGGTCTTCACCGCCTCGAAGAGCACGGACTTGTCGAGCGCGACCCGGTCGAGTTCGGCGTCATGGTTGGCGGTGCCATCGAAACCGATGACCTTCTTGAGGTGCGGACTGTCCTTGGCGCAGGCGACCATCTCGTCCATCAGCCGGGTGTCGCACAGCGCAATCGTGATCTCGGCCTTGTCGACGATCTTGGCCAGTTCGCCGGCGCGCAGCAGCGGCATGGTGTTGACGACAACCGCCCCCACCTTGGTGGCGGCCAGCCAGCAGGCGACCATGGCCGGGTTGTTGGCCGAGCGGATCAGCACCCGGTTACCCGGCTTGACGCCGTAATTCTCGACCAGCGCGTGGGCGAGGCGGTTGGTCCAGTCGGACAGTTCCTTGTAGGTGCGGCGGCGGCCATTGCCGATCAGGGCAGTGTGGTCGCCCAGGCCCTTTTCGACGAGGCGGTCGGTCAATTCGACGCCGGCATTGAGGTATTCGGGGTAATCGAAGCCGTCGAGCAGGAACTCCGGCCACTGCTCCTGTGGCGGCAGGTTGTCGCGCGTGAAGGTGTCGATATGCGCTGACGGTCCAAGCATTCTGCGGCTGTCCCCTACCTGCTCTTCGCCCCGGCAAGTGGCCGTGCGTGCGTTGAATGCGTTACTTCGGGGGAGGCGTCGCGCCAGAAGAAAGGGTGACCGTCTGACAAACGACATCACCTTTTGCGCGATCGACCATGCGACCGGCATTTGGCACAGCGAGACCTCCCACGTTCTCGGCTGATGGTGGAGAATTGCACCGGATCAAATTTATTTCAAGCATAAAGTTTCTCGGGCTGGCCCATTGACGCGATCCGGCGTGCTGGCCATTGCTAGGGTGCTTGAAACCATGCTGCCAGAGGAGGGCGCCGGTGCTCGAACATCACATCGCCGATTGGGACAACGCCTACACCAATGGCGCAAACATCGCCGGCGGCGATCGTTGGCCTGCGGCATGGGTCGAGCCGGCGCAGGCGTTTCGCGATGCGCTGTCGGCGGCCGGCCGGGCGAAGCTCGACATCGCCTATGGCGACAACGCCCGCAACCGCCTCGACCTGTTCCTGCCTGAAGGTGCGCCCAAGGGGCTCGTCGTGTTCGTCCATGGCGGCTACTGGATGGCCCTCGACAAGAGCTTCTGGTCGCATCTCGCCAGGGGCGCAGTTGACAGCGGCTATGCGGTGGCAATGCCGTCCTACACCTTGTGTCCCGAAGTCAGGATCGGCGACATCGTGCGTGAGGTCGGCGCGGCGATTGGCAAGGCAGCCGGACTGGTTGAAGGCCCGATCATGCTGACCGGTCACTCCGCTGGCGGTCACCTCGTCAGCCGGATGATTTCAGCCAACACGCCGCTTGCACCGGACGTCCAAAGCCGTGTGCGTCATGTCGTTTCGATCTCTGGCGTGCACGATCTGCGCCCGCTCCTGCGCACCGGCATGAACAAGACGCTGCATATTGACGAGGCCGAGGCGTCGGCCGAGAGCCCCGCGCTGCTGCGGCCGATGGACAATGCACGTATCACCTGCTGGGTCGGCGGCGGCGAGCGCGCCGAGTTCCTGCGCCAGAATGCGCTGCTCGCCAATATCTGGACCGGCCTTGGTGCTGCCACCAATGCGGTGATCGAGCCCGACCGCCACCATTTCAGCGTCATCGATGGCTTGGCCGATCCACACCACGCACTGACACGGACCTTGCTTGGCTGAAGGCGGCTGGCTGCGCCGCGCCGCCGTGTCACGTCGAAATTGCCGAGGCCTACGATCATGTTGTCGGCCTGGGCATCGTCGCGATGATCCAGTTCGACCGAGGCACCGGGCCACGCCGCCTGAGCGCCGCGACGCGGTTCTGATGCTCGACAGCATCATCGACGTGACGGTGATGCTGCCAGATGCTTGACGGTGCCGAGACGCTTCTGGCGCGGCAGGTGACCCCCGGCAACGGCGGCTGAAGCCTTCGCCAAGGCAACCAATTTCCTGGTCAAACTAAACTTGATATTTATAGTCATGTTTTATATGGTCGCGTTGTTCTCGGGACAGGACGGCCACAATGGCCGCCGCCGGGCAGGATGGGACCAGGGCCGTGGCAGTAGCTCTTTCGGCAATGAATGTCGGGACACATCGGATCAGCAGGCTGAGCTTGCGGGCGACCAGTGGTGCTGTCGAGCTTACGCGGGCCGAACTTCATCAACTGGTCTGGTCGCGGCCGATGACCGAGATCGCGGTGCAGCTTGGCGTACGTGACCAGCAGGTGGCGCAGGCCTGCGATCGCCACGACATAGCCCGACCGATGCCGGGGCACTGGCAGAAACTGCAATATGGCAAGGGTGCCGAGATCCGGCCGCTGTCGACAGAATCATACGCCGCGGAAGAGCCGGTCGTCATCGCCGGCCGCGCGCCTTTCCAGCATGGGCGGGATGACCGGCGCGCTTTGGAAGGCGGTGCATCATGATGCATTTCAATCCCCGCAAGGACGCCGCTCCGGCCGAGATACGCCGCTATCGCGAGAAGTTCGCCGACGTCGAGGCGCTTGGCGCCCTGGTTCGCCGGGCGAAGCGAACGGCCGACCTGAGCCTCAGGCGCGTCAACACCGCACCTGGGCCACACAATGCGGGCAACGGCGCATTTGCGGTGGAACTCGAGCGTCATCGTCGCGACCGCGAGACGATGTTCGAGGCGATGCGCAAGCTTGAAGCCGCGCGCCAGGCACTGCGGGCAATCGCATCCGATTTCGCCATGGATCAGGACAAGACCGCCGCGACGGATCTACGCCGTCCTGCCTGAGGCAGGGCCGGACCGTCCCGGGACAACACATCAGCTGGAGACTATCGAGTGTCAAAGATGGCCGAGATCGAGCGCCGCAGCGAAGAGGCGTCAGCGCATATCCGCGCAACGATCATGAACGAGTTTTGTGAAGTCATGCACAAGACAGGACTGTCGCCAATTGCGGTGATGCGCCTTGCCGCACAGGCGGTCGGGTCGATCTACCGCGAGGTGGCCGATGTTCATGCCTGCCCCGATAGTTGCCCATGCGGCTGGCGTCCACATGAAGCTTCCGACATCGAGGTGCTTGGCGCGGCACTGGCGGCTGCGTGCCGGCAACACCGCCGCAGCCACGATCTGCGCTTGATGCGGGTGATCGGCAGCGCCTGACGGGTGAGGCTCTGCGTTCCGCGCCTTCTACCGGACTGTCTGCCTCAAGCCGGCCAGCGCCTCCTGCACGTCGGCCCGCGTTTCGCTCGCTTCAGGCCAGACGGCGTAGACCGGATAGGTGAACTCCGGCGCGCCCTCGACGGTTTCCAGTTCGCCCGCGGCGATCAATGGCGCGACCACGCCCTTGCGGAAGTAACCCATGCCGCCGGCGCGCAGGATGTAGCTCAGGCCGAGCGGGCCGAGGCCGACGACGAGGCCCGGTTCGCCGAACGCCGTCGAACTGGCATCGTGCTGGGCGGCAAACAGCGGCCCCCAATCGACATAGACATAGGTGTCGGCATCCGGGGTGTCGGCATCCGGTCTGCCGTTGCCGGGCGTGGTCCTGACCAGCACCAGCTGCTCCTCCTGCAGGATCTCGACCTTGAAGCCAGGCAGCAGCTTTGGAGCATACAGCACCGCTATGTCGAGCACGCCGTTCCTGAGCTGATCGAGCAACTGGTCCGGCACCCCGACATGGGCGTGAACGGCGATTTCCGGCCTGGTCTTCTTCATCCACACCAGCCAGTCGAGCAGCAGCGGGTTCCACAGGCTGAGCTCGCCGCCCAGCGCAACCACGCTGGTCCGCCCGGACGGGATGGCCAGCTGGTAGCGGGCGCGCTCCCAGATCTGGACGAAGGACTGGGCGAAGCGCTCGAACTCGCGTCCGGCCGGGGTCAGTTGTGCCCCGTTGCGGTTGCGCACGAACAGCTGCCGGCCCAACTCATCCTCGAGCGTGCGGATGCGCGCGCTGACAGTGGTCTGGGTGACATGGAGCCTGTCGGCGGCGCGCAGGAAGCTGCCGCAATGAACGATTTCGAGAAACGTACGGGCGCGGTCGATATCCATAGCGCCCATTAGTGCAAAATAATTGCATCAATGCAGCATTTAATTCCGTTTGCCTTCCGCATTGATGGAGCGCAGTTTTTCCACACCGACGATCGACCGTCGCCGCCAGAACGGGACACGAAGACGATGTCTGACGAAAAAGGCACCCCGCCTGAAACACACGAATATGCCTCGCCGCCGTGCTTCATGCACGAGCTTGAGCCCGGCTTCCGGGCCGAGACTGGTCACCTTGATGCGTGGGCCGATGTCGCACGATGGCGCAAGGCCGAGCGGGCCCGCCTGATAGACGAGCGCCTGCTTGCCGATCCCGACACGCGCAAGGCCCGCTCAGAACGGATCGCAGCTGAACTCGATCTGGCGATAGGCAAGGTCAGTGGCCGGTCAGTCAGCGTCTATTGGCCGTTTCGCGGCGAGCCGGATCTTCGCAACTGGGCCGTCAGGGTGATCGCGCGTGGTGGCCGGATCGCCTTGCCTGTCGTCATCAAGAAGGCCTGGCCACTGGAATTCCGCGCATGGTCGCCGGGCGACCCGCTGGAGCGTGGCGTCTGGAACATTCTGGTCCCCGCCAACGGGCCGGCCATCCAGCCTGATGTCGTCATCGCGCCCGTCGTCGGTTTCGACGATGCCAACTACAGGCTGGGCTATGGCGGCGGGTTCTTCGACCGCACACTCGCGGCCATGCCGAAACGCCCGCTCGTCGTTGGTGTCGGTTTTGCAGGCAGCCGGATCCCGACGATCTATCCGCAGCCGCACGACATCCCGATGGACGTCATCGTCACTGACGAATGAGCGACGGCTAATAGGTCGCAGCAAGCCACCCTTGTTGTAAGGGACGCTGCTGCTACGCTTTGACCGCGATGCAGCAGGTGCTGCGACAGGCATCGCAACTGGGAGGAGGTCGCCTATCGTGAACGAAGCTGTGCAGCAAAAAGGGCGCTCGCTCTACCTTGAGCTGGGAGGCGAAGATGCCATCCGTCGGCTGGTCGAAATCTTCTATGACATCGTCGAACAGGATGAGGCCGCGGCCGAACTGCACCTGTTGCACCGCAGGGGGCATGGCGTGGCCCATTCGCGCGAGGAACAGTTCAGCTATCTCTCAGGTTTTTTCGGCGGTCCGAGCTACTACGTCCAGAAGCACGGACATTCGCGGTTGAAGGAGATCCATGCGCATGTCGCCATCGGCCCGGAGCTGCGCGATCTCTGGCTGAGATGCATGCGCCAGGCGGTGGAAAAGGCCGGCTTGCCGGAGCGCTTGCAGGAACTGGTGATGCGCCACTTTTCCTTCGCCGCCGAGATGACAAGAAACCAGGATTGAGCCGCTCGGTGGGGTTCCCAGCCGGGCAGTGACGGCTGGGCTCCTAGATCTGGCTTTAGTGAAGGGGCTGCATCGAGCCCGGTTCCAGCTGGCCGCGCATGTTGACGACCGGCTCGCCTTGCGACGTTGGTGCGGCCAATCCGGTGGCGACGACAGACACCTTGAATTGCCCCTCAAGCGTGTTGTCGAAGATGGCACCGACGATGATGTCGGCTTCGTCGCCAACCTCCTCGCGGATGCGGGTGGCCGCCTCGTCGACCTCGAACAGCGTCATGTCCATGCCGCCGGAGATCGAGATCAGCACGCCCCGGGCGCCCTTGATCGAATTTTCGTCGATGAGCGGATTGGCGATCGACGCTTCTGCTGCCTTGCTGGCGCGGTTCTCGCCGCTGCCGACGCCCGTGCCCATCATGGCGCGGCCCATGTCGCGCATCACCGTCTTCACGTCGGCGAAGTCGAGATTGATCAGGCCTTCCTTGACGATCAGGTTGGTGATGCAGCTGACGCCGGAATAGAGCACTTTGTCGGCAATGCCGAACGCATCCTCGAAGGTGGTCTTGGCGTTGGCGATGCGGAACAAATTCTGGTTCGGGATGACGATGACGGTGTCGGCGGCCTGGCGCAAAAGCTCGATGCCTTGTTCGGCCATCTGCATGCGTCGCTTGCCCTCGAAAGTGAAGGGTTTGGTGACGATGGCGACGGTGAGGATGCCGGCTTCGCGTGCTGCCCTTGCAATCACCGGTGCGGCGCCCGTTCCGGTGCCGCCGCCCATGCCGGCAGTGACGAAACACATATGCGTGCCGGAAAGCTGGTCCATGATTTCATGGATCGATTCCTCGGCCGCGGCCTGGCCGACCTCCGGCAGGGAACCTGCTCCGAGGCCTTCGGTCACCACGGCGCCGAGCTGAACCAGCTTCGACGCCTTCGACATGGTCAGCGCCTGGGCGTCGGTATTGGCGACGATGAATTCAGTGCCCTCGAGACCTTCGGCGATCATGTTGTTGACGGCGTTGCCGCCACCGCCGCCGACACCGATCACGGTCAGCTTCGGCCTCATTTCCGAGATCTCAGGTTTCTTGGAAGTGCTCATGGTTCCGTTTCCTGCGCAGCGCCCCTGCCCGAATCGGACCGGCTCAGGGAATCAGATTGATCGGGAAGCTGCAAGGAATAGCCTGCGGATTGCGGTTTTAAACCGGCAGACCAGGACTTATGCACGTGGAAGAAACAATCGCGGCGCGCATTTGGGTACCACACGGCCGCGCCGTAGCGCAGCCGTGTGGACGCTGGTTGTTACAGCGACTTTGCCGCTTCTTCGATCAGCGCAACGATTTCATGCGGATGCGAGGCGAGCGAGGCGTGGCTGGCATCGAGCGTGATGGTCTTGCGTGTCTTCATGCGGTCGGCCATCCACTGCTCGGTATCAGGCGGGATCATGTTGTCGCGGCTCGACACCTGGTACCAGCTCGGCTTGGTGTGCCAGGCGGCCGGACCGGATTTGTCCTCGAAGCACCGCGCGGCGATCGGCTTTTGCGTCACGGCCATGACAAGCGCTTCGGTTTCGTCGAGGTCCTGGCTGAAGCTCTGGCGGAACGTGTCCTGGGCGAGCCAGAGGAAGCCCTCCTTGTCCGGACGGATGCTGGCGGCGCCGGAAGGTGGCTCACGGCGGGCAAAGATGCTGCCGAGGCTGTCGCCCTCGTCGGGTGCAAAAGCGGCGATGTAGACTAGTCCGACGACGTTCGGCACATGGCCGGCGCCGGTGATCACGGCACCGCCGTAGGAATGGCCGACGAGCAAGGTTGGGCCGTCCTGGGCGGCGGCAAGTTTTGAGGTACGGTCGATATCATCGGCCAGCGATGTCAGCGGGTTCTGCACCGCTGTCACTTTGTAGCCCTTGGCGTGGAGCGGTGGAATGACATGACGCCAGTGCGAGGCATCGCCCCAGGCGCCGTGGACAAGAATGATATTCTTCACCGATGGCATAACCAGTCTCCTTCTTCGAGTGGATTCAAGCCGTTGGTGCGCGGTGGCAGGTCGCCGTCGAGAATGACCGTGACCACCGGTCGCAAGGTCCGGCGGCTTGCGCCTTCTGAGTCAGTAGCAATGGGTAGTTTGCGTTTGCCTTGTGACGACTATGCGACGTCCAGCCTATTCCCCTGTCGTCCCGGCGTCGATTCATTGTCTGGTCTAGGGCGGCAAACGAAACCGTGATGCGGCTTGCCGGCGCGGGCCAGCACGCGGTGTGCAAAAGTCGATGGGTCAGCGCACGGGCGATGGCAATCACCATACATTGTGCATATATATGGAAAACAACGATGGAACCTGCGACGTCATGACGGCAACGATTTGGTCCCCCGCGATCTCGAAGGCTGGCGGGCCGCTGTATCTGGCGATTGCCGATGCGTTGTCGGCGGATATCGCTTCGGGCCGGCTGCCCGGCGGTTTCCGCCTGCCGCCGCAGCGGACGCTTGCCGATCAGCTTGGCATCGACTTCACCACGGTGAGCCGCGCCTATGCCGAAGCGCGCAAGCGCGGGCTGGTCGAAGGTCGCGTCGGACAGGGCACCTATGTCAGGATGCGGCGGCCGACCGCCTCGCCCTCGACGGTGACCGGCATCGTCGACATGAGCATGAACCTGCCGCCGCGCTTCGATGACCCGGAGCTGGCAGCGCGGATGTGGGACGGCATCGCCGAACTGCAGGCTGGCGACGGCCTTGGCCTGTTGATGCGCTATCAGGAAGCTGGAGGTACGTTGCGCGACCGCGCCGCCGGCGCGATGTGGCTGGCACCCCGGTTGGGCGATGTAGGTTCAAGCCGGCTGATGGTCTGTCCCGGCGCGCAAGGGGCGTTGCTGGCGCTGCTCGGTGCGCTGGCTGCACCTGGCGAGACGATTTGCGCCGAAGCGTTAACGTATCCCGGCCTGCTTGCGGTCACCGAACATCTGCGTATCGGCGTCACTGCCGTGGCCATGGATGCCGAAGGGCTCATCCCCGACGCGTTCGAGGAGGCCTGCCGCAAGCGCCCGCCCAAACTGCTCTATTGCACGCCGACACTGCACAACCCGACAACGGCAACGCTGCCACAGGCGCGGCGCGAGCGCATCGTTGCAATCGCGCGCCGGCACAATGTTCTGATCGTCGAAGATGATGCCTATGGCGCCTTGCCGGTCAATCCGGTGACCACCTTTGCGGCACTGGCGCCTGACATCACCTATCATATTGCTGGCCTGGCCAAGTGCCTGGCGCCTGCGCTGCGCGTTGCCTATGTGGTGGTGCCGCAGGAGCGCACGGCCGCGCATCTGGCGGGCGCCATCCGGGCGACAGCAGGCATGGCTTCGCCGCTGACTGCCGCTTTGGCCACGCGCTGGATCGAAAACGGCGTTGCCCAGTCCGTTCTGGCGGCCATTCGGACGGAGGCGAGGCAACGGCAGGCGATCGCGTCGCAACTGTTGCCGTCCAGCCTTGTTCAGGCGAACCCCGAAGGTTTTCACGTCTGGCTGAAACTTCCAGCGGACTGGAGCCGAAGCGACTTTGCCGCGCGCTTACGCTCGGTTGGGATCGGCGTCGTCACCAGCGATGCGTTTTCGGTTTCCGGACCCGCTCCCGAGGCTGTGCGCCTCGGCTTGGGTGCGGCGCCCAACCAGGCTTCGCTTGCTGCAAGCCTTGGGACCGTCGCCGACCTGCTTGCCCAGCAGTCGACCATGTCATCGATGGTGGTGTAGGCCTAAAGAGCCGGAACGTGACTGGCCGGCATTGGCCCGGTGAAGCGCTCGACCCTGTTCATGCCAAGGATTTCATGCAGCGGTGTCTCGTCGCTCACCCGGCGGAACATGCCGGGCGACATCCAGCGCGCAAATCCATCGACATTTGGCGCGCCACGGCCTGAGCGAACATCGTCGATCCATAGCGTGCGGGTTTCGAGCGAGATGCGGGTCAGCTCGGTCGAATTCGGCACGCCGGCATGGGCGTGCGCGCTGGAAAACGCGATGATCTCGCCCGGTGCGATGACGACGGGTGTCGCGTCGCTGACCTCCAGCGCTTCGGTCAGATGCGGTATCGCCGCATCTGCATCGACGGCGTTGCGTCCGCCTGCTTTCGATTGCTCCAGCAGCGCGGCAAGGTCGAATTCGGCGCTGGTGTTGGCGACCGGACGATCCCAAAGCGAGGGATAGATCGCGAAGGTGCGTCCTTCATCGATGTCGTAGATGGGTGTCCACCAGTTGGTCTGGGCATAAAGGTTGGAGCCCCAGGTGTCGCGGTGAAAGGCGATGGTTGCGGTGGTGCGGGCACGCGGCACAATGGTGCGGGGGTCCTGGTGCGGCTGGAACCTGAGGTAGAGCGCGTCACGGGCGAGCCCGTCGGCAGCGAGACCGGCTGCCTCGAAGACGTCGCGCCACAACAGCTTGACCTCCGGCGAACGGGCGAAGTCGCGTTGGCGCTGCGCAAAACTCTCCGTCTGCTGTTGATGAGACAAGTGCCGATGGATCTCCACCGGCACGAACGGCGCGAATGCCTCCTCGAGGAAAGCCTGGGTGAACGCAGCGAGGTCGCGCATCGGCGCAAGTGCGCCGAAACGAAGGACATCGCCGGCATAGATCCGGTCATGAAGCACGCGCGGACTGAGCGCCTGGGTAACGTTGCTGTACATCAGATCATTCCGCAATTCACACGGTGAGGCCTGCAAAGTTCATCAGCAAGCGGAAGAGGTAGGCCACAGCACCTAGTCCCAGCACGCTGACTGTCCAGATCAGGACCAGCCAGCCGATCCGCTTCGGCCAGGAAACCGGCGCCTGGGAGGGGGCGGCCATCAATGATAGCCCTCGCCAGCCTTCACCTTGCCGCGGAACACGTAGTAGGACCAGGCGGTGTAGCCCAAGATGAAGGGGATGATGAACAGCGCGCCGACGAGCGCGAAGCCCATGCTCTGCGGCGGAGAAGCGGCCTCGCGGATCGTGATGTCAGGCGGGATGATGTTTGGCCACAGGCTGATGCCGAGCCCGCTGTAGCCGAGGAACAGCACAAACAGCGCAAGCAGGAACGGCCCGGCATGCGGCGTGCCTTTGAGCGAGCGCAGGATCAGCCAGCTGGCGACAAGCACCAGCGCCGGCACCGGCGAGAAAAAGACGATGTTGGGGAAGCTGAACCAGCGCTCGGCGATGTCGGGGTGGGCAAACGGTGTCCACAGGCTGACGATGCCGATGACGGCGAGCAAGGCCAGCGTTATCGGGCGCGCCAGCGAAACCATACGGTCGTAGAGAGTGCCTTCGGTCTTGATGATCAGCCAGGTGCTGCCCAAAAGCGCGTAGGCAACGATCAGCCCGAAGCCGGTGAACAGGCTGAAAGGTGTGATCCAATCAAGCGCGCCGCCGGCATAAGCGTTGTTTTCGACCTTGAAGCCGTCGAGGAAGGCACCGAGCGACACGCCCTGGAAGAACGTTGCGACATAGGAGCCGCCGGTAAAAGCCTTGTCCCAGAACGCCCTGTGGTGCTGGTCGGCCTTGAAGCGGAACTCGAAGGCAACGCCGCGCCAGATCAGCCCGAGCAACATCAGCACCAGCGGCAGATAGAGCGCACTCAGGATGACCGCATAGGCAAGCGGGAAGGCGGCCATCAGCGCGGCGCCTCCGAGCACGAGCCAGGTCTCGTTGCCGTCCCATACCGGGGCGACGGTGTTGACCATGGTGTCGCGCTGCTCGCGGTCGCGCACGAAGGGGAACAGGATGCCGATGCCGAGATCGAACCCGTCCATGATGACATACATCATCAGGCCAAAGGCAATGATGACGGCCCAGACAACCGGAAGATCGATGCCCATTGGTTCAGCCTTTCCTGTCGGCGTGGGTCGGTGCGAACATGTCGATCTGTTCGTGGGCGGCGGATAGCGGGCGCGCCGGCCGGCCGCTCATGTCGTCCTCGCCTGGGTCGTGCTCGCCCACTTCCGGGCCCTTGCCGACCAGCTTGAGCATGTAGCTGGTGCCGATGCCGAAAACGATGAAATAGACCACGATGAAGACGACAAGCGTGGTGCTCATCGCCAGCACCGAATGGTTTGAAACGGCATCCTTGGTGCGCATGACGCCATAGACGATCCATGGCTGACGGCCGATCTCGGTGGTGTACCAGCCGGCGAGGATGGCGATCAGGCCCGCGGGGCCCATCCAGGTGGCGAAGCGCAGGAACAGCTTCTTGTCGTAAAGCTGTTTGCGCCAGCGCAGCCATAGCGCCCAGCCGGCAAGCAACAGCATCAAGAGTCCGAGCCCGACCATGACTCGGAAGCTCCAGAACACGACAGTCGAATTCGGTCGGTCTTCCTTGGCGAACTCCTTGAGGCCGGGAAACTGGCCGTTCCATTCGTGCTTGAGGATCAGGCTGCCGAGATGCGGGATCTTCAGCGCATAATGTGTCTTTTCCTGTTCCATGTCAGGCCAGCCGAACAGCGTCAGCGGCACCGCTTCGCCGGGCTTGTTTTCCCAATGGCCCTCGAGTGCTGCAATCTTGGCCGGCTGGTGCTCAAGCGTGTTGAGGCCATGCAGGTCGCCGATCACGATCTGCAGCGGTGCCGAGGCGAGCAGCATCCACATCGCCATCGACAGCATGGTTCGGACGTGGGCGTTATCGTTGCCGCGCAGGAGGTGCCAAGCGCCCGCAGCGCCAACGAACAGGGCCGTCGAGAGGTAGGCAGCAACCGTCATATGTGCCAGGCGATAGGGGAAAGACGGGTTGAAGATGACCTCGAACCAGTTCACCGGAACGACGATGCCGTTGATGATCTCGAAGCCCTGAGGCGTCTGCATCCAGCTGTTGGAGGCGAGGATCCAGGTGGCCGAGATCAGCGTGCCGACCGCCACCATAACGGTCGAGAAGAAATGCAGGCCAGGGCCGACCTTGTTCCAGCCGAACAGCATGACACCGAGGAAGCCGGCCTCGAGGAAGAAGGCGGTCAGCACTTCATAGGCGAGCAACGGTCCGGTGATCGAGCCTGCAAAGGAGGAGAAGTAACTCCAGTTGGTGCCGAACTGGTAGGCCATGACAAGGCCGGAGACGACGCCCATGGCGAAGTTGACCGCGAAGATCTTCGACCAGAAATGATAGAGATCGCGGTAGACGGTGTCGCGTTTCCATAACCACAGGCCTTCCAGCACTGCGAGGTAACTTGCGAGGCCGATAGTGATGGCGGGGAAGATGATGTGGAAAGAGATGGTAAAGCCGAACTGTATGCGGGCCAGTTCGAGTGCTGTCAGGCCGAACATCAAGGACCTCTCTTGCATGTACAATCGGCTTGCGCACGATTGCCGGTCGAAGCGTAATACTCGTCGATTGTCGTCAGGTATTGCTCACGCCTTGCAATAGACCCCCATCTTGATCTGCGCAGCGCGGAAAGTCGACGCACCCCCGGGGACATTTTGCCCCATGCGGCGGACCCGCACAGGCTGCTTGCTGTCCGACAGGCTTCCATACAATAGATCCATGCAATTGCCAATTGATCGGAATGTATGTGAATTATATGTATATCGCATCTTGCCGGCAAGACTGATGCGCCCTATGTGTTGAGGCGATGGGACGCCCTGTGGCGCTGCCCGCGTGTTCGCGACCCGCAAAGAGGAGACGCGCATGTCTCAGTCCAGATTTTCAGCGGAGGGGTTCACTCCTACCGACAACCCGATGAAGACAGGCATCCAGGGGCTCTGCCCGCGCTGCCAGATGGGGCACCTGTTCCAGGGCTTTCTCAAGCTTGCACCGCGCTGCGAGGTCTGCGGGCTCGACTATTCCTTTGCCGATCCTGCTGACGGGCCGGCCTTTTTCGCCATGACCATCGCTGCAGTGCCGGCACTGGCCTTCGGCGTCTGGTTCCAGATGGCCTTTGGCTTGCCGCTGTGGGTGCATTTGTTCATCACCTTGCCGCTGACCGTGCTGAGCTGCATGGCGCTGTTGCGCCCGCTCAAGGGTTGGCTGGTGTGCTCGCAATATTTCCACAAGGCTGAGGAGGGCTCGATCGACTTCGATTGGCACACCGAGGCCAAAGGCAAGCAGCAGAACGGCCAGACACCGGCTGCCTGATCAGACGAAGTAGCGCAGCCGGGCCGCGCGCGTGCCGGCCAACAGCAAAAAGCCATGGGCAGGGGCGGCCCATGGCTTTGCGGCAGCATCAAGCTGCCTGTGGCGGTGGAGCAGTCTGGATCAGCGCAGGACGCCGGTAACCTTGTCGCCTTCGTCATTCATCTCGATCGAGACCTTTTCGCCGACCTGAACATTGGGAAGGCCAACGTCGCGCGGGATGGTGAAGCTGTGGCCGTTTTCAAGGGTGATGACCCGGGAGGCCGGGCTGAACTTCATGACCACGCCATTGTCTGCCGAAGCCAGGGCGGCGCCCGACATGAAGGCAAGCGATGCGGCGGCGAGGAGGAGCTTCTTCATTGGACATTTCCTTTCTTGGGAGGTGACGCCAACATCGGCGACGCCCTATTTCTAGCGGCGGCCCGTTTCGAGCTGTTTTCAGAACCTAGCGATAAGTGTTTCGTTTGTTTCAGTCGCTGCTGGGAAACGAAACATTGCACTGCTTTTCGGCCGGAAATGCAGGCTCCGTGTGCTGCCGGAATAGCGGTCGTGCCATTGCAGCCATGCAGGCGCGATGGCTTGTGACAAGGCGCAGGCGCAAGACGATTTGGGCTTGGCGTGTGTTGATTGGGTAGTGACAGTCGGGATGACTGTAGCCAAGCGCGAGGGTGCAGTCATGGCTCTGTCGCGCTAACTGCAACGCGGGGTTGGGGAAGATGCGGCGGGAGCGGAGAAATTTGCTCGTATCCCGCAGCGCCGGACACGACCCAGTCGAACGGACGGGGAACGCAAACACCGACCGGCAAGCGCCGGTCGGTCAGAGCGAATGGGGGAGTGGCATCTTAGAACGCCGCGACTTTCGGACGGAGCGTACGCGGTCGGCGGCTCGCAAATGTGCTGAAATCATCGGATTGACGATGTGAGGGTCGGTCAGCAGCGCCATGTGCCCGGCATCGGGAACCATCGCAAGCCGTGCGCCGGGAATAGCTTCGGCCACCATTTCGGTGACGCGCAAGCTTGCGATCGGGCTGTCCAGTGCCATCACCGCAAGCGTCGGGCAGTAGAGCTGGCGGCAGCGGCTTGCCGGCCAGGTTGCAGCAAGTGCCGTGGCAAGATCCCGGCCCGCTTGCTCCGCATGGCGCTCAAGCTCTTGCCGGAGGCTTTCGCTGGTCCGGCGCCAGGCTCCCGCGCCATGCCAGAAATCGACATAGGAACGCATGCCGGCTGTCGGCCTGGAGGCTTTTGCGGTTGTCGACAGTTTCTCGGCCATGCTGGCAAGCTCGGTGAACAAGGCCAGATCGGACGGATCGCCGACGCGCAGCAGATGGAACAGTGCGGGCTCGATCAGCGTCAGGCTTTTGACCAGTTCGGGCCGCGACTGCGCGATCTCCAACGCCACTGCTGCACCATGCCCATGGCCGACAACATGCATCGGCTCGGCCATCGCGCCGAGAGCAACGCCAGCGACATCGGGGATATCGCGGGCCGTTCGCCTGGAAGCGTTGCCATAGCCGGACAGATCAGGCGCGATCAGCCGGTAGCGCCCTCGGAGGTAGTCTGCGGTGCCTTGCCATAGCCTGCCTGTACTCGCCGAGCCGTGCAGCGCGAGTACAGGTGGGGCGAGTACAGTCTTGCTGAGCACAGGCTGGCCGAGCGCAGGCTGGCAGATGTGGCCCGGATCGGACTGCCAGCTGGCGCTATTCCACATCGTGTTCATGGCCGCGCTTCCGGTCACCGGATGGATCGCTGACAAGCGACTGGATTTCGGAGCGGGCCACGCCGATGTCCTTGAGCAGGTAGTCGTCAAGTTCCCCAAGGTTCCACACCGCGCGGCGATGGGCGCGATGCAGCCAGAATGCCCGATGGGCGGCCGCGATCCGCGAAACCAGCGACGAAACGAGGCCGGCGACGGGTGATCGGATGGTCAGGGTAGTCATGTCCTGGAACTCCTTTGAGCTGTGCCAAGTCGGCGATACTGATCTAGACCTCTCCTGTTTCGGGCATGTTCCCGGCATCGGGGAGAAGTGTTTCGTTTGTTTCAGTGGCGATGTTCAGTCGATCTGCGGGTTGCCGCAGAGCGCATGGTGGCTGCCCGGGCGGGCAGGGCCGCCAACCGCCATCGAGGCGGCCGACGAACGCCCGATCGAGCCGTGCCCGTAGTTGGTGGTTGCAGACAGTGGCAGGACGCTGAACAGGCGGCGCGAGGTGAGCCGCCCTGGTGTCGCGCCCAGCGACACGCGTGAATAGACGTCGGTTCGCTGCTTCTTCACGATCCGCGAGGACGTTGCGTTCGAAGGCTCGTGCAGTGACGACATCATGCCTGAGGGCGGGAATTGAAAGGTGGAAGCGATGTCGAAAGCATGCGCCATGCCGAAGGTCGGCAGAACAGCGCAAAAGGCTAGAATGGTCGATCGCATCTCATGTCTCCTTTGGGGGACGTTCGAGTTCTCGACTTGTCGGGCGCATCGCCTGCTGAAGGGCCGCCTATCAACATCCCGTGGGTTTTTGATAGACTGGTTGCTTCCGCATGCCGGGAGCCGACCCAACGAAGTCGACATGGCGGAAGTTAGCTCAGGCCTGTTTCGGCGCTTTTTCTGAGCCCTAGGGAAAAGGTTTCGTTTGTTCGTGCGATTGCTCTCAAGCCGAAACAATTGAAACAAAGGGAGTGAGTTTCGACCTCATACCGAAACACAGCGCTTGTAATCATCCGCCGCGCTCACGCCGCCGTGATGTGGCCGCGCTCAGGATTGAGGAGACGATCATGCGAGCTAGTGATCCGGCAGTGAATGTTCGGACGGGCTACGCGCTTTTCGATAGCGCCGACATTCTTGTCGACGCCAACGCCGAGATTTTTGGTGGCTTTATCCAGCCACGTGGCGAGCAGCCGGCGATGAATGTCATCGCAGCCGTCGCCATAGTTCTCCGGCAATTCGCGAGCTTCGACGGTCTGGCCGTGGAAACGGCCGACGACTTCGTGCGGCGCGCGACGCTGCGCTGGCGGCAGCCGAATGTGCCGCCGATCGAGGCACAAACCGTCGACGGCGCCTGGAAACTGCTGACGAGTCACCCCCGCCTTGACGGCGGCATTGCCCTGATCAGCACCGACATTACCGAGATGAAGCGTGCCCAGATTGCGCATCTCAGCAGCGCCGAGATCTTCCGTTGCATCACCGACAGCCACCCGCTACCGGTCTGGGTCGTCGACGAGCAAAGCAAGCAGATCCTTTATGAGAGTCTCGATGGATCGCACCTGCTTGGCCGCAAATGGCAGCCGCAACAGCAACAGCTCCTCACCGACCATTTCGTGAACCCAAGCGAATTCGATCAGGCGTGTCGCCGTGTCCACGGCAACGACATCCTGCGCGACTGCGAGATCCAGATGCGGCGCGAAGATGGGTCGCACGTCTGGTGCTCGACGAACTGGCGGCGAAGCGTCTTTCGCTCGCGCCCGTCGCTGGTCATCGGCGTGCTCGACATCACCGAGCGCAAGAAGGCCGAAGCAGCCGAACGGGAGGCGACGTCGTTGATGCAGCGGGTTCTCGACGCCTGCCCGTCGCCGACGCGCATGTCGACGATTGAAGGCGAAACGCTCTATTGCAATCCCGCCAGCCGCGAGCTCTATGGCGACCGACCGCATATCGCCGATTATTATGTCGATGCCGACGACCGCAAGACGCTGGTCCGGACGCTGCTGGAAAAAGGCAGCATCGATGATTTCCGCGTGAGGCAATACTGTTCCGACGACACCATCTTCTGGGGATCGCTCTCCGCGCGGCTGATCGACTTCCAGGGCAAGAAGGTGATCGTGTCCAATGCGACGAACATCAACGACATGATCGTTGCGCAGCAACAGACACGGCAGGCCAACAACCGCCTCACCGATGCGATCGAGTCGCTGGCTGAAGGCTTCGCGCTGTACGACAAGGACGATCGCCTGGTCCTGGCCAACAGCCAGTATCGGAAGATGCACGCCATAAGTGCCGATGTGCTGGTCCCAGGGGTAAACTGGTTCGATTTCCTGCGCGTCACCGCCGAGCGCAGTCAGTTCCGTGTTCCTGGCGACAAGATCGACGAGTGGCTGGCAGAGCGCGCCAGGGACCGGCGGGAATATCGGCAGCAGGAATTCCAGCATGCCGACGGCGGCTGGTTTTTCGTTTCGAACAGTCCGACGCGGGAAGGCGGCTTTGTCGTCACTCGCCTCGATATTACCGAGCGCAAGCGCGCTGAACTGGCGGCCAAGGAGGCCGATGAGCTTGTTCGCAGGGTTCTCGAGGCCTGCCCGGTCAGCATCCAGATGACGCGTGCTCATGACGGCAAGCAGCTATACCGCAGCCCAGCAACGACGAAGCTGTTGGGCGACGTGGATGGCGAGGCCGGTTACTTCGTCAACCCGGCGCATCGCGAGGAGTATCTCGAGCGCTTGTTGCGCGACGGCGCGGTCGACGAGTTTGAAACGCAGCTCCGGCGCAAGGACGGCCACACGTTCTGGTGTTCGATCTCGTCGCGGTTGATCGACTTCCATGGCGAGCAAGTCATTGTTTCCCACACCTACGACCTGAGCGACCGCATCGAGCTGCAAAAGCAGCTCGAGCACCAGCGCGAGAAGCTGCACCAGAACGAGAAGCTGTCGGCCCTTGGTGGCCTGCTGGCCGGCGTGGCCCATGAGCTGAACAATCCGCTGTCGGTGGTGCTCGGCATGTCGCTGACGCTGAAAGAGACGTCGGTCGATCCCAAGACGATCGAGCGGGCCGACAAGATCAGCAAGGCGGCGGAACGCTGTGCGCGGATCGTCAAGACCTTCCTGGCGATGGCCAGGCAGCAGCCGACACGAACCACCAACGTCTCGATCGACGACGTCGTTTCCGCAGCGGTCGAGGTGGTCAACTATTCGATCAGGTCTTCCGACATCCAGCTTTTGCTCGATCTTTCCACCGACCTGCCGGCGATCTGGGGCGACGCCGACCAGCTCAGCCAGGTACTGATCAATCTGCTGGTCAATGCCGAGCATGCGCTTCACCACTGGGAAGGGCCAAGGAAGATACTCGTTTCCACCGGACGGCACCCGGAATGCGGAAACATCACTGTCAGCGTCACCGATACCGGCCCCGGAATTGCCGAAGAGATCCTGCCGCGCATTTTCGAGCCGTTCTTCACGACCAAGGAAGTCGGGGCGGGCACTGGCATCGGGCTGTCCTTCTGCCACAGGATCGTCCAGTCCCATCAAGGCACCATCGAGGTCGAGACGGCGCCCGGCGGGGGCTCGACCTTCATCGTCTCCCTGCCGGCTTCCGATCGGCTCGTCGAGGCGGCCGAACCTTCCGCCGAAGAGCCTTCGAATTCCACGGGTCTATCGTGCCTGGTGGTGGACGACGAAAAGGAAGTTGGCGAATTGATCGCCGAGGTGCTCAGGCGCGACGGGTTCAACGTTGTGCTTGCGCGATCGGGCGAAGAGGCGTTGGTGCAGCTCAGGAGGCGGACCTTTGCGGTCATCCTCAGCGACCTGAAGATGCCGAGCATGGACGGTCGGCGCCTGTACAATTACATCGCCGACTATCATCCGGCCGAAGCCGAAAGGCTCGCCTTTTTGACCGGCGACACGATCAGTCCGGACGCCCAGGTCTTTCTGCGCGCGACGAAGCGGCCTTATCTCGAAAAGCCGGTGAAACCGATCGAATTGCGCAGGTTCGTTTCCGGACTGGTGGTCAGGCAGGCCTGAATGAAGCTGTTTGATTTGCCGCCCTTGCCGAAGAGGGCTACTTTTCCAATCGAGGTGAGGACCCGGTGACTGCCAACCCGCAGATCGTCGTTTGCGATGATGAGCCCGATGTCCGCGAAATGGTCGCGGAGTATCTGGAGCGCCATGGCTATGCCGTGACGACAGCCGATGCCGGGCCGGCTTTGCGCCAGCTCGTCGAAAGCCAACCCGTCGACGTCGTGATCCTCGATATCCGCATGCCCGGCGAGGATGGCCTCTCTCTGGCGCGCTACCTGCGCGAGCATTCGCAGGTGGCGATCATCATGTTGACGGGCTCGGCAGAGATCATCGACCGGGTGGTCGGCCTTGAGATCGGTGCTGACGACTACATAGGCAAGCCGGTCGACCTACGCGAACTGCTGGCCCGCGTGAAGGCGGTGCTGCGCAGGACAACGGGGCGGGATCGTGCCTCGGAAAGTGCTCACGGCGCCCAGAGTGCCCAGTTCGGCATCTGTCGGCTGGATCTGGAGTCGCACAAATTGTTCGATGCAGACGGCAGCGACATAGCGATCACGCCGATGGAATTCCGGCTGCTCAAGGTGTTCGCCGAGAATCGAGGGCGGATCCTCAATCGTGACCAGCTGCTTGAGCTGGCACATGACCGGGGCTGGGACCCGTTCGACCGTAGCATCGACATCCGGATCTCCCGGCTGCGCAAGAAAATCGAGACCGATCCGACCAAGCCGGAGGTGATCAAGACCATTCGGGG
Source organism: Aminobacter sp. UC22_36 (assembly GCF_044056035.1). NCBI lineage: Bacteria > Pseudomonadati > Pseudomonadota > Alphaproteobacteria > Hyphomicrobiales > Phyllobacteriaceae > Aminobacter > Aminobacter sp. UC22_36. The sequence goes on along the minus strand of NZ_CP171995.1, from coordinate 107,038 downwards.
AGTCGGATATCTCTACGCCTAGGGCCGTCCGGCGCGCGCATCAGGACGATGGTAGCGCATTGCAGGCGCTTGCACCAACGCTTGGCGTCTTCATCAAAATGCCGTACTGGTCGGCTTCTGAGGCAACTCAACCCTAACCGTTCGGACCTTTGCGCCAGTACGAAATGCAGCAGACCAAGGCACATGGAACGCCCGCGACCGGCATCCTGACGGCCGCATTTCTATGCCTGGCCGTGGCCCTTGCCATGGTTTGCGGCCCGCTGGCCGATGGTCTGGCAGTCGCGTCCGAAGCGCCCAGGTCGAACGCCGGCGGAATCGACGTCCGCGAGCGGAAGAGCGCCCCGGCCATTCCCGAGCGCTCATTTGTCGTCGTCGACTGGCGTAGCGTCAAAGCGGCGGCACTTCACGATGACGGCAATGCGGCTTTGCTGCCGCAAGGCATCGAAATCCCGCAAGCGGCTTTCGCCAAGCCGCGCCATGGGCTGGCTTTCTGGTCAGACCCTCGCCCGTCGGGACCGGGCTATGGCGCTCGTGCACCGCCTCACCTTTCCTGAACATTTGTGAATGACGCGGGCCTTGGTGTGCCGCGCCGCCAAACTAACAGCTGTCGTCCGCCTGCCATGAAGCAGCGGCGATGGCTATTGCAGGATCAGATATATGCGGACCTCCCGATGGGTGGTGGTGACATACACCATCATCATTTTGGCCGGCATCATTGCCGCGCTTCCCAACGTCCTTACCGCCAAGCAACTGGCAGCGCTGCCAGGCTGGTTTCCGAAACAGCAGGTCACGCTCGGCCTCGACCTCCAGGGCGGCTCGCACCTGGTGCTTGAAGTCGATGCGGCGGCACTCAAGACCGACCGCCTGCGCTCGCTGCTCGACGATGTGCGCGGCGCCCTGCGCAAGGAGCGTATCAATGCATCGTCGGCGCGGCTTGCCGGCGATGCCATCGTCGTCAACATTGCCGACGAAGCGCAGCGCGCGAAAGCCCTGGCTACGCTGCAGTCGCTCGCCGTTCCGGTCAGCGGTCTCGGCCTTGGCGCCGGCAAGCCCGACATCGAGGTGACCCAGACCGACAACCAGATCAAGGTCGTTCTGACCGAAGCCGGCCAGCGTGACAAGCTCGACGCGGCACTCCAGCAGAGCCTTGAGATCGTGCGCCAGCGCGTCGACCAGGTCGGCGTCGCCGAGCCGACGATCCAACGCGTCGGTTCCGACCGCATGCTTGTCCAGCTTCCGGGCCTGCAGGACCCGACGCGGCTGCGCGAACTGCTCGGCAGTACCGCCAAGATGACGTTCCACATGGTGGCCAATGTCGCCAATGGCGAGCCGCTGCCGCGCGGCGTCTCGATGCTGCCCGATGCCAAGTCGGGCGCGCAATATCCCGTCGAGGATCGCGTTGCGCTCGATGGCGCGCGCCTTACCGACGCCCGCGCCGGCTTCGACCAACGTACCCAGGAACCGCTGGTTTCCTTCCGCTTCGACAGCGTCGGCGCGCGCCAGTTCGCCGAGATCACCGCAGCCAATGTTGGCAAGCCGTTTGCGATTGTTCTCGACGGCAAGGTGCTGTCGGCACCTTCCATCCGCGAGCCGATAACCGGCGGTTCGGGCCAGATCAGCGGCAGCTTCAGCGTCGAAGAGACGGTGACGCTTTCAGCGCTGCTGCGCGCCGGCGCGCTGCCGGCACCGCTGACCGTCATCGAGGAACGCACCGTCGGTCCCGACCTTGGCGGCGACGTCATCAAGATGGGCATCTACACCGGTATCGCCGGCTTCGTGGCCGTCGTGCTGTTCATGGTGGCGCTGTATGGCACCTGGGGGATGATTGCGAATTTTGCGCTGTTGCTGCACCTGATCCTGACCTTCGGTGTGCTGACCCTGATCGGCGGCACTCTGACGCTGCCCGGCATTGCCGGCATCATCCTAGGCATCGGCTTCGGCGTTGACGCCAACATCCTGATCAACGAACGCATCAGGGAAGAATCGAAGAAGGGGCTCAGCGCCTTCGCTGCCTTGGACAACGGCTTCAAACGCGCCTATTCGACCATTGTCGACGCCAATGTCACTTCGCTCATCGCCACCGGCCTGCTGTTCATGTTCGGCTCCGGCCCGGTGCGCGGCTTTGCCATCACCATGTTCCTCGGCACCTGCCTGTCGATGTTCACCGCCGTTTCGGTGACGCGCATCCTGATGGCTGCGGTGGTACGCCGCAAGCGCCTGAAGACGATCACGATCGAACCGCTGGTCCGCTTCTTCCCGGAAAAGACCTCGATCTCGTTCATGAAGGCACGTTATCTCGGCATCGGCATGTCGATCTTCCTGTCGCTCGCCTCCATCGGGCTGTTCTTCAAGCCGGGCCTCAACTACGGCATCGACTTCAAGGGCGGCATCCAGGTCGAGATCGCGACGTCGACACCGGCCGACCTGGCACAGCTGCGCAACACGCTCGGCGGCTTGAACATCGGCGAGGTGGCGCTGCAGCAGATCGGCAGCGACGGCAACGTGCTGATCCGCGTGCAGCGTCAGGAAGGTGGCGAAACGGCGCAGACCGCTGCCGTCGACACCATCAAGGCTGCCGTGCAGAAGCTCGATCCAAGCGTGAAATTCGAACGCACCGAAGTGGTGGGTCCGAAGGTCAGCGGTGAGCTGGCGCAGTCCGGCATCCTGGCCGTGGTGCTGGCCGCCCTTGCCATGTTGGTCTACATCTGGTGGCGCTTCGAGTGGAACTTCGCCATCGGCGCCATCGCCACGCTGGTGCTGGATACCACCAAGATGGTCGGCTTCTTCGCGCTGTTTGGGCTGGACTTCAACCTGACGGCGATCGCAGCGCTGCTGACCATCATCGGCTATTCGGTGAACGACAAGGTGGTCGTCTATGACCGCATGCGCGAGAATCTGCGCCTGTACAAGAAGATGCCGCTGCGCGAGATCATCGACATGAGCATCAACCAGGTGTTCGCGCGCTGTATCTACACCTCCGTTGCCATCCTGCTTTCGATGTTGCCGATGGCGATCTGGGGTGGCAGTGCTGTCGAGAACTTCGCCATCCCGATGGTCTTCGGCGTGTTCATTGCGACGACGTCGTCGATCTTCATCGCAGCACCGATCCTGCTGCTGCTCGGCGATTGGTGGCAGCACCGTCAAGCCGGCCGCGAGCCATCGACAGAGGTGGTTGCAACCAGGGCCTGAGCAATGTCCTTGCCGGAGCCGCCTCAGGGCGGCCCCGGCAGAAGCCAAGTTAGGCCTGCTGGCCGTTACTTGAAGTCGTATGACGTCAGCACGTACAGGCTTTTGCGACCATGGGAATAAACTTCCCGTGCGACGTCCTGGATCGAAATACGAGCCGCATCGAAGGCGGCAAGATACCGCGTTTCATTGTCACCCGTCGCCTGGCTGGCTTTGAGCGCCTGGACTTCGACGAAAAACGGAACTTCGAACGTGCCATCATACCCCAGGAAACGTATGGCCTTTCTCGCGGCGTCATAGCTGCGGCTTCTGTTGGGAAAGGCGAGTGTCATCGTTTGCTCCAGTGCGATCGTCGGGCAGATCAGGTTGCCGAAGAAGGGCGCCAAACAAATGGCGAGCCACTAAGGCGCTCGGTGCCAGGCGTGGGTTTGGGTTTCCGTCTCGGAAGCGCAAACGTCCATCGCCGGGCTTAGGTTGGCTAATTTGCGCTTTGTACGGTGATGCGTGCCAAGGGGTCAGCCTCCGCCTCATCGTGCAGTCGAGACGTCGGCATATCCCGCGTCAGCAAACCGCTGAGAATCCGGGCTGCCTCGCGTAGCAGAGCTTGCATATCCTGCCCGGTCAGAGCGTGTGGATCGTCCGCTGCATCGAGAAGCTGGGCCACGAGTTCGACGCCGCGCTGATGCAATTCAGCCATCAGGGGCGCCCGATCATGCTCATATTTTCGGAAGTCAGATAGTTGGAAGACACGGTGTCCTCCTTTCAGTTGGGGCTAGGGCACGATGGCCGCCCTCAATCAGCCGCGCCCTAAGACGAGCGGCCGACAATCGACCCTGCGCCTTTATCAAGTTCGCGTCTACACCGATGATCAAAAATTCCGTGTGGCAAATAATTCTGAACATGGTGGAACGAACATCAGCGGCCATCCGTTTTGTTTCTGGCGGCATTCGACCGCCCACAAATAATAAGGAACATCAAAATGAAACGCATTGCATTTGGACTTACAGCTGTACTTATGACCGCTGGAATGGGTTTTGCAGCTGAGCCGGCAATGATGGCGAAGACACCAAAAGGTGAAATATACACGGATATGAAGGGCATGACGCTCTATACGTTCGACAAGGACAAGGCGGGCGCATCCAGCTGCTATGATGCTTGTGCCGAAGCTTGGCCAGCGCTCAAGGCCGATGCCAAGTCAAAGGCCGAGGGCGCATGGACTGTCGTTGACCGGACCGATGGCACCAAGATGTGGGCGTATGACGGCAAGCCGCTCTACACCTATGCCAAGGACAAGAAAGCCGGCGAAATGAACGGCGAAGGCGTTGGCGGCGTCTGGCATATGGCCAAGGCCAGCTAACCATCATCAATGGGCGGCGTCTCATGGCGCCGCCGCTAATGCCGACAGACGCCATGGTCGGGGAAGCAGGAGGCAGGCAATGATCGTGCAGGAGATGACGCGGGAGGAGAACGTTGCGGTCGTATCGGCGCATCGGCTCGGACGGCTGGCTTGTGTCAGGGACAATCAGCCTTATCTCGTGCCCTTTCATTACGCATTTTCCGACAATCATCTGTACAGCTTTTCGATGCAGGGTCAGAAGATCGACTGGATGCGCGAGAATGCTCGAGTGTGTGTTCAGGTCGATGAAGCAGGCGCCAATCGAGAATGGCGAAGCGTTATCGTTTTCGGCCTGTTTGAGGAACTGCCAGAGACACCGCAGTGGCAACGCGATCGCGAACATGCCTGGTCTCTGCTTCAGCAACACGCCAACTGGTGGGAGCCAGCAAGTCTGAAACCCAGCGCTCCATCAACCGCGGTCGGCTCACCATCGGTGTTTTACAGGATCAAGATCGAAAGCATGACTGGCAGGCACGCTCGTGAGGCGACATCGTCGGACTAGGAATGGCCGTCTCAACGACGAATTTGGCTGCATACTGGCATCATGATTCTTGCCTCCCTTCCGACACCCTCCCTTCCAAAAGATCCGGTCGAACTCGCCGATGACGCGCTGCTTGATCTCGTGCAGCGGCAGACGATCCGCTATTTCTGGGAGGGTGCACATCCGGTCAGCGGCCTTGCCCGGGACCGCCAGAAGACCACGGGCGATGCGCCGAACGATCTCGTAGCGATTGGCGGCTCCGGCTTCGGGATCATGGCCATCATCGTTGCGGTTGAACGGGGCTGGGTTGATCGCGCGGAAGCCCTGGGTCGGCTGCATCAAATGCTGGATTTGCTGGAACGTTCGCCACGCTACCACGGCATGTTCCCGCATTTTGTCCACGGTTCTACCGGCGACACCATCCCGTTCCGGCGCAAGGACGACGGGGCCGACATTGTTGAAACGACGTTCCTGTTCCAGGGACTGATTTGCGCGCGCGAGTATCTCGACTGCGTCACGGACGTGGAACAACGTCTTCGCGACCGGATCAACGCGCTGCTGGCTCAGGCCGAGTGGGATTGGTTCGCGCGGAATGGCAAACTCTACTGGCACTGGAGTCCCAGGTACGGCTGGGCGATGAACAGCCCGATCGAAGGCTGGAACGAGTGCCTGCTTGCATTCGTTCTGGGAGCAGGATCGCAGCGCCACGCCATTGATCCGGATTGCTACCACGACGGTTTTGCTGGCGGACCAGCGTTTCAAAACGGGCGTGACCATCACGGGATCGCCCTGCCGCTTGGAACGGACTTTGGCGGCCCGCTCTTTTTCGCGCATTATTCCTTCTGTGGACTGGATCCCCGCGGCCTCAATGATCGCTATGCCGACTATTGGGAGCAAAATGTCGGTCACGCGCGGACCAACCATCTGCATTGCGTGCTCAACCCGCATAACCATCGAGGTTACGGCGCCGATTGCTGGGGGCTCACCGCCTCTCATGGGCCGACAGGCTACATCGCGCATGCTCCCGATCGGGATGTCGGCGTCATCACGCCGAGTGCGGCACTGTCCAGCTTTCCTTATGTGCCCGACCAGACGATGGCCGCTCTACGCGGTTTCCTGACCAAGCCGAGGAAACGTATCTGGGGCCGTTTCGGCTTTGTCGACGCGTTCTGTGAAAACCGCAACTGGTATGCCCGCACCTATCTGGCGATCAACCAGGGCCCCATTGTCGCAATGATCGAAAATCATCGAACCGGGCTGTTGTGGAAGCTGTTCATGGGCGCGCCGGAAGTTAGTCTTGGCCTGGCCAGGCTGGGCTTCACCGGACCTGGAACCAAACAGCAGAAGGACCACTTAGGTGCGGACGCCGCTCATGCTTCGCACTCCCGGCGCAAAGCCGCTGGGTTAGTTGCGACCTAGCCGTTGGCGGCGCGGACCTCGACGCGCAACAGGGCGAGCATTTCATCGAGATCGGCCCGGCCGGCGATCGAGATGCGCAGCCATTCCGGCAGGCCATAGTCTTCGTTCGAGCGGATGATGAAGCCTTGCCTGGCAAGCCGCGCCACCGTCACCTGGGCCCAGCCGGCATAAGCACCTGGCAGGCGGACGAAAGCGAAGTTGGCGGCACTCGGCGAAATCTCGAAACCGAGCTTGCGCAGTTCGCCTTCGAGATAGTCGCGTTCCTCGGCTGTGCGGGTCCGCACGTGCTGGACAAAATCCTGCTCGCCGACAGCAACCGTCGCCGCCACCTGCGCCAGGCCGTTGACGTTGCCGATGCCACGCACATTGTTCAGTGCGGAAACCACCTCCGGATAGGCATAGGCCCAACCGGCGCGAACGGAGGCCAGGCCATATGCCTTGGAGAAGGTGCGCGTGACGATGATGTTGGGGTGGCGATCGGCGATCTCGAACGTCGCGATCGCCTCGGCCGGGTCGACATATTCGGCATAGGCCGCATCGAGCACCAGAACGACATGCGACGGCAGCGCGCGCGCCAGCCGCGCCACCTCGTCCATCGGCACCACCGAGCCGGTCGGGTTGTTGGGGTTGGCGAGAAAGACGACACGTGTTTTCGTCGTGACGGCAGCCAAAAGCGCATCGACATCAACGGAAAAGTCGGGGCCGAGCTGGGCCTCGACCGCCCTTGCGCCGAGGCGGTAGGCAACGATGGCGAACTGCAGGAAGGAATAGGCGGGAAACAGGATCTCGTCGCCGGCGCGCGCATAGACGCGGCCGACAGCATCGAGCAGCTCTTCCGAGCCGTTGCCGCAGACGATGCGGGCGGGGTCGAGGTTGAACTGCTTGCCGATCGCCGCACGCATCGTTGCGCAGTTCGGATCGGCATAACGGTAGACGTTGGGCGCTGCCGCGCGGATGGCCTCGACCACGCCCGGGGCCGGTCCGAGCCAGCTTTCGTTGAGCCCGAGATTGACGACGCGTGCCGCACCCGTGGTGTCGATCTTCTTGACGACGGTCAGCGTCCGGGCGGACAAATAAGACACAGGCAGGGACATTTCGTTTCCTCAATTCATACGCGCCGGCGCCGTCATTCGGAGCCGATCAGGATCTTGGTGTAGAGCGAGCGGAAGCGCTTGCGGTCCGCTTGCGGCTCCTTGAAGTGGGTGGCGTAGTAGCCGATCTGCTGGAAGTAGGTGATGCGGGCGCGGATCAGGCTTTCGTCATCGTCATAGCCCATCACGGCAAAGGCGCGCACAAGCAGCGCCATGCGGAAATCGTCCTGCGCCTGCACCTTGCGGGCAATCACCGCCGAGCTGCGCGCCCAGTCCCTGATCGCAAGATCGAGCCGGGGGCTGAACGGATCCTCCCTGATCCACACCCCTGTTACCGCATCGAAGAAGGCGGGACCGTCGATGACCTCCTGGTCGATGAGGGCTTCGAACGGCTTGCAATTGCGCTGGCGCCATTCCTCGAGCAGGCTGTCGAGCAGGTCCTTCAGGTTCTTGAAGTGGAAATAGAAGCTGCCGCGCGTGACCTTCAGCTGTCTCGACAGGTGGTCGATCTTGACGTTGGCGACGCCCTTCTTTTCCAGCGTGGCAATAGCCGCTGCAATCCACGCCTCGCGCGACAGTGTCTTCCGCCCTTCGGGCCGGGCCGATCGCTCGGGAGAGGTTGTGCCGCGCTTCATTTCTTTGCCCCCTCAGGGCAGGTTGCCGAAACGTGCCAGCATCAGCGCGAAGAAACCGTCGGCATCGATGCGGCGCAACACGTTGCAGTTCTTGCGTCGACCGGTGACGTGCCACCAGTCGACAACGGTCATGCCGATGGTCTCGGGCGACATCAGCTCGATGGTGACGTTGCACTGCTTCTGCTCGTAGAGGTTCGGTGCGAGCAGGTAGCCGGTGACACAGGCGTCGTGGATCGGGCGGGCTTCGGTCGGGAATTTGTGCGAGCCATACTGGCGATAGAAGTCGGCCATGTTGGCGGCTTCGATGGCCGAGCGCGTGCCGAGCGCACGCAGCTGTTGCAGCCATTCCGGCGTCATCTGGGCGGTGTAGGTGCAGTCGATGCCGGCCATGGTGACCGGCACGCCGGAATCGAACACGACCGCCGCCGCGTGCGGGTCGACCCAGATGTTGAATTCGGCGGCGGGCGTGGCATTGCCGCCCTCAAAGAAGCCGCCGCCCATCAGCACCACTTCGCGAATGCGCGGGATGATGCGCGGCTCCATCACCATCGCCATGCCGAGATTGGTCATCGGTCCGAGCGTGCAGACGGTGATCTCGCCTTCGGCTGCGGCCATCAGCGTGTCGACCAGGAAGTTGACGGCATGCTTGTCCTGCAGCGGTTTTGTCGGCTCGGGCAGGACGCAGCCGTCAATGCCGGTCGGGCCATGGACATATTCGGCGGTCTTGAGCGCCTTGACCATCGGGCGCGAGCACCCGGCATAGACCGGCACGTCGGAGCGGCCGGCAAGCTCGGCGATTTGCAGGGCGTTGCGCGAGGTCAGCGCCAGCGGAACATTGCCGCCGACAGTGGTCAGCGCCACCACCTCCAACTCGGGTGAGCCGAGCGCGAACAGGATGGCAAAGGCGTCGTCCTGGCCGGGATCGGTGTCGATGATGATCTTGCGTGGCGACATGGCTCTTTCCCCCGGTTCGATCGCCGGGTAGCTTCCGGCGGCATTGCAAGAATTCAGGCGCCATGCATACAGTACTGTATGTTATTTTCAAGACGGGGTGGGATATCTCCCGTTGGCACATTGGGGAGATATGAATGGGGCCTCCAGTCGATCCGGTTCCCGCTGGCGACATCCAGCCGAAGAGTGCCGATGTCGTCATCGTCGGTGGCGGCATCATCGGCGTCAGCGCCGCCTTGTTCCTGGCGAAGAAGGGCATCTCGGTCGTCGTTTGCGAGAAGGGCCATGTCGCGGGCGAACAGTCGAGCCGAAACTGGGGCTGGTGCCGGCGCATGGGCCGCGACCCGCGCGAACTGCCGCTGATCGTCGAGGCGCTGAAGATGTGGGGTGGCATCGAGGAACTGGTCGGCGAAGATGTCGGCTTCCGGCGCACCGGCATCCTCTATCTCTGCCAGGATGAAAGCGACGTCGACCATCATGCCGGATGGATGAAAAGCGCAGGCGACTATGCGCTCGACACCAGCATGATCGAGGGCAAGGCGCTGGCCGAGTTGATGCCCGGCGCACAAAAGACATTCCGGGCCGCACTGCACACACCAAGTGACGGCCGCGCCGAGCCGCAGAAAGCTGCTCCGGCGATCGCCCGTGCCGCCCAGCGCGCCGGTGCACGCATCCTGTTGCGCTGTGCTGTGCGCGAGATCGAGACCGAAGGCGGCCGCGTCTCAGGTGTCGTCACCGAAAATGGCCTGATCCGTGCCGGCACCGTCGTGGTGGCCGGCGGCGCCTGGTCGAGCCGGCTATGCCGTTCTGTCGGCATAGGCCTGCCGCAGCTTGCCGTGCGCTCGTCGGTCATGCGCACCGGCCCGGTACAAGGCGGACCGGAGGGGGCTGCCTGGACCGAGGGCTTTGCCTATCGCAAGCGCCTCGACGGCGGCTACACCATCGCCGACGGCACCATCAGCTATCATCATCTGAGCCCTGACAGCTTCCGCTATTTCGCCGACTTCCTGCCGATCCTGTCACGTGAATGGCGCTCGGTCGGCTTGCGCTTTGGCGATTTTGTGGGCGGTCCTTTCGGGCTTTCACCCAGGCTGGAAGGCGAGGGCAGTACCTATGAGCGGCATCGTACGCTCGATCCGGCACCTGCCGTCGGTGCGCTGGAGGCGGCACGCGCCAAAATGGAGAAGGTGTTTCCAGTGTTGAAAGGCGTGCCGACGTTGCAGCGCTGGGCCGGCTTCATCGATGCCACGCCAGATGCTGTGCCGGTGATTTCGCCGGTCAAGTCGCTGCCCGGACTGGTCATCGCCACCGGTTTTTCCGGCCATGGCTTTGGCATCGGTCCGGCTGCCGGGCGGCTAACCGCCGATCTGGTGACGGGCGATACACCGCTCGTCGATCCCCAGGCCTTCCGCTACGAGCGTTTCATCGACGGGACCAAACATCGGCCAACGACGGGGGTGTAGACCCGACGGAAAGTCTCAGCCGCCGTCAAGGATGCGGTGCATCTCCGCCACGGCGGCATCACGCTGCGGGTCCCGGCCCGCGGCGTAAGGCAGGTCGAAGCGCACCGGAATGTCCGGTTCGACGCCGCGCCCTTCCAGTCGCACATCGTCGCCGATGACGGCATCGGAGACTGCCACTTCGAGCAGGCTGTCGTCGGGCAGAAGGTAAGCCCGGCCGGCGAGCAACGCGCCGGCGGTCCGCACGCCGACAAGCGGGATGCCGTTGGCCTTCAGCGCATAGGCGAACAGTTCCAGCCCGCTTCGCGCGCCTCCATCGATGATGCCAACGACAGGCCGCTGCCAGCGCATATTGGCAAGCGTCGCCTCGCCGTCGCGCTGGATGAGCCGGAAAGTCGGGGTGTCACCGACGAAAAGCTCCGCCGCATCGGAAGGGCCGCCGCCCCAGCGCCCGCGCAGGTCGACGACCATGCCGTCGACGTCCTTGAGCCGGCCATCCGCCATTTCGCGGGCAACGATGTCGAGGCCGTCAGGCGCGGAAAGGGTCCACAGCCTGACATAGCCGATCCGCCTTCCCTTGAGCTCGGTTATGCTGACGCTCGCCTCGATCGCCTTTTCGAACGTTTGGAGCGGGCGCAGCCGCTCGACCGCGACCTTGACGGTGATGGGTTCAGCGCCGGCGTCGCGGCGCAGCCTGATCTCGACGGTCCGGCCGACCTTGTCGCGGAACGATGCGATCTCGTGATAGGGTGCGCCATCCACCGCGAGAATCTCGTCGCCGGCGCGGATCCCCGCCCGCGCAGCAGGCGACCCGTCATAGACATCGTTGACAAACAGCGAGCCACCGCCCGGCTGTGCGATCATGCCGATGCCGGGATAGGAGACCTCGCCTTCAGGTGGAAACAGCCGCCGCAAATCACCACGGATGGCAAAGCGGAAAATGTCTGCGAGTTCGAAATAGGCGATCGTGTCGGGCTGGAAGCGGCCGGTGTGGGAGGCGCCAAGGCTGGCGAGGATGGCATCGATCGCCTTGCTGACCCGTTCATTGGAGCTGGCGGCGTTGAGCGGGGCATCCGCGTCGTCGATTTCATGTCTGACCGCTGTCCCGAACCGTCCGAGCGCCGAAGTGTCATGGAAATGGTCGAAGACCAGTTCGACGGCGCGGTCGAACACCGGCTGGCCCGAACGGGGAGGGTCCTCCGCCCATGCCTGAGCAGGCAGGAGCAAGAGCCAGGCCGCCAATGCGAAGGAGCCGAAGATCCTCATGTCCATGGGCCGTTTCGTTCGCCGATTTCGCCATTATCGTCCGAAACGCCTGGGGAACGAGCCCTTGTTTCACAACATTCCGTGAGCCGGTTGCCAGCGTCGGCCGTCCTGTGGCCGGGTAGGTTCGACCCTATCCGATAGGACGCGCCGGCATCTGAAAGAGTAGGCCCGGTCCAACGCCCAAAGGTCCGCGAATCTATCCCGGCAGGTGTTGTGAGCCGGCGGTGCAAAACCGATCATCCTCCCGAAAGCCACAGACAGGGCACCACGCCGCAACAGTTTCGGGAGGACTTTTCATGGCCGGCTTCAATCAGCTCTTCGTTCCAGGACCGACCAACGTTCCGGAGATTGTCCGGCAGGCGATGAACATGCCGATGGAGGACATGCGCGCGCCGGATTATCCCAGCTTCACCCGCGGCCTGTTCACCGACCTGATGAAGGTCTTCCGCAACGAGACCGGCCGCGCCTTCATCTTCCCGTCCTCGGGCACAGGTGCCTGGGAGTCGGCGATCACCAACACCTTGAGCCCCGGCGACCGCGTGCTGATGTCGCGCTTCGGCCAGTTCTCGCATCTGTGGGTCGACATGGCCGAGCGTTTCGGCCTCGATGTCGATGTCGTCGATGCCGAATGGGGCACGGGCGTTCCGGTCGAGATCTATGCCGAGCGTCTCGCCAAGGACAAGGAACACCGCATCAAGGCGGTTTTCGTCACCCACAATGAAACCGCGACCGGCGTGACCAGCGACGTCGGCGCCGTGCGCGCTGCACTCAATGCCGCCAAGCACCCGGCATTGCTGTTCGTCGACGGAGTCTCCTCGGTCGGGTCGATCGATTTCCGCCAGGAAGAATGGGGCGTCGACTGCGCTGTGTCAGGCTCGCAGAAAGGCTTCATGCTGCCGCCCGGCCTCGGCTTCCTGTCGGTCAGCCAGAAGGCGCTCGATGCCGCCAAGACCGCGAAGTTCAATCGCTGCTACTTCTCCTTCGAAGACCAGATCCGCGCCAATGACACCGGCTACTTCCCCTACACGCCGGCGGTGCAGCTGTTGCGCGGGCTGCGTGCTGCACTCGACCTGATCCAGCAAGAAGGCCTCGACAACATCTTCGACCGTCACAACCGTCTGGCGACGGGCGTGCGCAAGGCTGTCGACGCATGGGGCCTGAAGGTCTGCGCCAAGGAACCCAAGTGGCACTCCGACACTGTCAGCGCTATCCTGGTTCCCGAGGGCATTGACAGCGCCGAAGTCGTTCGCCGCGCCTATCACGGCTACCAGACCTCGCTCGGCGTCGGCCTGAGCAAGGTTGCCGGCAAGGTTTTCCGCATCGGCCATCTCGGCTGGGTCAACGAAGTAATGATGTGCGGCGCGATCTCGGCGGCGGAAATGGCGCTGCGCGACGTCGGCGTCAAGGTGCAGCCGGGTTCCGGTGTGGGTGCCGCGCTCGAGCACTACCGCCTGTCGGCTCAGCCGGCCGTGGCCCAAGCAGCCTGACGCGGAACTGGGAGGAAAACCAAAATGAGCCATACACTCCATCACCTGCGCAAGCTCCGACTGCAGCGTAGCGAACTCGCCGTGCCGGGGTCCAACCCGGAGATGATCCGCAAGGCCGCCGATGGCGATGCCGACTACATCTTCCTCGACATCGAAGATGCGGTCGCACCGCCCGACAAGGAGCGCGCCCGCAAGAACATCATCCAGGCGCTCAACGAGATCGACTGGCGCGCCAAGGGCAAGACCATCTCGGTCCGTATCAACGGCCTCGACACCCATTACATGTACCGCGACGTGGTCGATGTCATGGAACAGGCCGGCGACAAGCTCGACACCATCCTGGTGCCGAAGGTCGGCGTGCCCGCCGACCTCTACATGGTCGATGCGATGGTCACCCAGATCGAGACGGCCAAGGGTTTCAAAAACCGCGTCGGTCTCGAAGCGCTGATCGAAACAGCACTCGGCATGGCCAATGTCGAAGCGATCGCCGCCTATGGCGGCCGGCTCGAGGCGATGCATTTCGGCGTCGCCGACTATGCCGCGAGCTGCAAGGCGCGTACCGTCAGCATTGGCGGGCTCAACCCCGACTATCCGGGTGACCAGTGGCACGCCGCCCTGTCGCGCATGACGGTCGCCTGCCGCGCCTATGGCCTGCGCCCGATTGACGGACCGTTCGGCGATTTCTCCGATCCGGAAGCCTACATCGCCGCCGCCAAGCGTGCCGCGGCCCTCGGCATCGAAGGCAAGTGGGCGATCCACCCCTCGCAGATCGAGTTGGCGAACGCCGTGTTTTCGCCACCGGAAAAGGAAGTCACCCGTGCCCGCCGCATCATCGAGGTGCTCAAGGAAGCCGAGGAGCAGGGCAAGGGTGCCGCAGCTCTCGACGGCAAGATGATCGACGCCGCATCCGAGCGCATGGCCCGCAACGTCCTGGTCATGCATGACGCAATCGAGCAGTCGGCGCGGTCGCGCAACGGCCTGCCAAACTGAGGAGGAGTTCGAGATGGATATTCACGAATATCAGGCCAAGGAACTGCTCGCGCGCTATTCGGTGCAGATCCCGCGCGGCGGCCTGGCCTACAGCCCGGAACAGGCGACCTACCGCGCCAGCGAGATCGGCGGCGGCAAGTGGGTGGTCAAGGCGCAGATCCATTCCGGCGCCCGCGGCAAGGCAGGCGGCATCCGTATCTGCACCACCGACAACGAGGTTTCCGACGCGGCCGAATCCATGCTCGGCCGCAAGCTGGTGACGCACCAGACCGGTCCGAAGGGCAAGCTGGTGTCGCGGCTGTATGTCGAAGAAACCGTCGACATCCGCCAGGAACTCTATCTCGGCATCGTGCTCGACCGAAAGTCGGAGCGCGTCATGATCGTGGCGTCGGCTTCCGGCGGCATGGAGATCGAGGAGATCGCAGAGAAGCAGCCCGACTCGATCATCCGCGCCATCGTCGATCCCGGTGCCGGCATGCAGCAGTTCCAGGCTCGCGAGATCGCCTTTGGCCTCGGGCTTGAAAACAGCCTGATCGGCAAAGCTGTCGACACGCTGCTCGGCTGCTACCGCGTGTTCCGCGATTTCGACGCCTCGATGCTGGAGATCAATCCGCTTGTCATCACCAAGGACGGCAATCTGATCGCGCTCGACGCCAAGATGTCGTTCGACGAAAACGCGCTGTTCCGCCGTGCCGAGATTTCGGAGCTACGCGACAAGTCGCAGGAAGACCCGCGTGAAACCTTCGCCAGCGACCGTGGCCTGTCCTATGTCGGTCTCGAAGGCAATATCGGCTGCATCATCAATGGTGCTGGTCTCGCCATGGCGACCATGGACATGATCAAGATCGCCGGCGGCGAGCCTGCAAACTTCCTCGACATCGGCGGTGGCGCTTCGCCTGAGCGTGTCGCCAAGGCGTTCCGCGCCGTGTTGGCCGACAAGAACATCGAGACGATCCTGGTCAACATCTTCGCTGGTATCAACCGCTGCGACTGGGTGGCCGAGGGCGTCATCAAGGCGATCCGCGAGGTTGGCGTCACCGTGCCGCTGGTCGTGCGGCTCGCCGGAACCAATGTCGAAGAGGGCAGGCGCATCCTCGCCGAGTCGGGCGAAAAGATAATCGTTGCCGACACGCTCGCCGAGGCAGCCGAGAAATCGGTTGAAGCGATGCGCGCCTATTCGAAATCAAAAAAGAACTAAAGGGAGGTCGAAATGGCAGTTCTCTTGAATCGCAGGACGCGCGTCATCGTCCAGGGTCTGACCGGCAAGATCGGCAGCTTCCACGCCGACGACATGAAGCGCTACGGCACCAACGTGGTTGGCGGCGTCACCCCCGGCAAGGGCGGGCAGGTCCATCAGGGCATCCCGGTGTTCAATACGGTCAGGGGCGCGGTGCGCGAGACCGGCGCGGAAGCCTCCATCGTGTTCGTGCCGCCGCCCTTTGCAGCAGACTCGATCATGGAAGCGGCTGAGGCCGGCCTCAAGCTTTGCGTCTGCATCACCGACGGTATCCCCTCTCAGGACATGATGCGGGTCAAGCGCTACATGCGCCGCTTCCGCTACGAGGATCGCATGCGCCTCGTTGGCCCGAACTGTGCCGGCGTCATCACGCCGGGCCAGGCACTGATGGGCATCATGCCCGGCAATATCTACCTGCCGGGCCGTGTCGGCATCGTCGGCCGCTCGGGCACGCTGGGCTACGAAGCCGCCTCGCAGATGAAGGCGCTCGGCATCGGCGTTTCGACGTCAGTCGGTATCGGCGGCGACCCGATCAATGGCTCGTCGTTCAAGGACATCCTCAAGCTGTTCGAGGACGATCCCGATACCGATGCCGTGGTGATGATCGGCGAGATCGGTGGCCCGCAGGAAGCCGAAGCCGCCGAATGGGCCAGGCACAACATGCGCAAGCCGCTGATCGCCTACATCGCCGGCCTTTCTGCACCGAAGGGCAAGCGCATGGGCCATGCTGGCGCCATTATCTCGGCCTTCGGCGAATCCGCCCAGGAAAAGGTCGAGATCCTGCGCGAAGCCGGCGTGACCATCGTGCCGACCCCGGCAGCCTTTGGCCCGACAGTCGCCGGCGTGCTGGAACAACAGAAGAAGGCCGCCTGACCTGGCCTTCGGGGAGCCGGCGCCGACCGGCTCCCTTCTGCCCGATCGTGCGCACGCCGATTATCGATGATCCATCGCACGATGTGCCGTTTCGAACTGCTAGAGTGCTTGTCGCGCGTCCGTTCGGGACGTGCGGCTTTCCAGGCATGATCAAGGAATTGAAATGAAACCTCGCGTTATCGTTACGCGGCGCTGGCCCGCGGCAGTCGAACAGATCCTGGCGGAGCGTTTCGACACGACCTTCAACCAAGGGGATGCTCCGCTGGGGCCGACCCAGCTCAAGGCGGCATTCCTGAACTTTGACGCGATCCTGCCGACCGTCAGTGACAAGCTGCCGGCGGCGGTTTTTCCTGACGCCGACATTCGCACCAAAATCCTCGCCAACTTCGGCGTCGGTTTCAGCCACATCGACACGGATGCCGCACGTGCCCGTGGCATCGCCGTCACCAATACGCCCGGCGTCTTGACCGACTGCACCGCCGACATCGGCATGAGCCTTTTGCTTTCGGTTGCCCGGCGGGCAGGTGAGGGCGAGCGCCAGTTGCGCGCCGGCCAATGGACCGGCTGGTGCCCGACCCACATGATTGGTACCAAGGTCACCGGCAAGACGCTCGGCATCATCGGCATGGGCCGCATCGGCAAGGCCATGGCCAAGCGCGCGCATTTCGGCTTTGACATGGACATCGTCTTCTACAACCGCTCGAAGGTCGCTGACGCAGAGACCCAAGCCATGGGTGCTCGGCAGTTGGCGACCATCGAGGATGTGTTGGCGCATTCCGATTTCGTGTCGCTGCATTGCCCAGGCGGTGCCGAGAACCGGCATCTGATCAACGCCGAACGCCTCGCTTCGATGAAGCGCGGTGCGTTCCTGATCAACACGGCGCGTGGCGATGTGGTCGATCAGAAGGCGCTGGTCGCAGCGCTTGACAGTGGCACCATCGCTGGCGCCGGCCTCGACGTCTATGACAGCGAGCCTGACGTGCCCGGCGCGCTGATGCGCATGGAAAATGTGGTGCTGTTGCCGCATCTGGGCAGCGCGACTGAAGAAACCCGCGTGGCCATGGGCATGAAGGCGGTCGACAATCTTACCGCATTCTTCGAGGGCCGCGCCGTACCCGACAAGGTGGTGTGATGCAACGCGATTGCTCGGTTTCGGCACTGGTCAAGCTTCGCCAGCAGGCAACGGCCCTGTTTCGCGAAGGAATTGCGGCTTCCGATCCCGAGCAGGCGGTGATCTCCGCGCTCGAAACGCGGCTCGACGACATCGCCGCTGCCAAACGGGTGATCCTGATCGCCTTTGGCAAGGCGGCCTGTCCGATGGCGCGCGCGGCCCTTCCGTTCGTCCAAGGCAAGCTGCATTCCGCTTGCGCGGTGACCAACTCCGAAAATCTGGCCGAAATCGACGGTGTCGAAGTGATCGCCGGCGGCCACCCGCTGCCCGACGAAGGGAGCGTGAAGGGCGCCGATGCGATCGAGGCTGCAGCGCGCGCGGCCGAGCCAGGCGACCTGGTTCTGGTGTTGGTCAGCGGCGGCGGCTCGGCGCTGACTTGCGCACCGGCGCCGCGCATAGCGCTTGCCGACAAGATCGCGCTCAACGACATGCTCATCCGCTGCGGCGCCGATATCAGCGAGATCAACGCAGTCAGGCAGTTGTTCTCGCGGCTCAAGGGCGGACGTCTCGCCCAGCTCGCCTCGCGGGCCAAGGTGTTGTCGCTCATCCTGTCCGACGTCCCCGGCGATGACGTCGGCACCATCGCCAGTGGGCCAACCGCGCGGCCTTCGGCCACGCAGGCGGAGGCGCTTGCAGTCCTTGATCGCTACAGCCTCACCAACATCTTGCCGCCGGCGCTTAAAGCGCACCTCGACCAGTTGGTCGAAAACGCGCAAGCCCTTGCTCCCTTCGATCATGTCGAAAACTTCGTCATCGGTTCCAATGGCATCAGCCTGCAAAGGGTGATGAACCGCGCCGAAGCTAACTATCCCGTCGTCGTCAAGGCGGACGACTGGCTGAGTGGCGACGTGTCCGATGTCGCCAAGACCTTGCATCGCATGGCGGTGTTTGCGGCAAACCAGCGTGGACCGGTCGCGATTGTCGCCGGTGGCGAGCCAACGGTTCGCGTCGCCGGCAATGGCAAGGGCGGACGCAATCAGGAACTTGTGCTGCGCTTTGCGCTGCTCAACGAATGGACCTCGATCAAGCGCCCCTGGGTTTTCCTGAGTGGCGGCACCGATGGCCGCGACGGCCCGACTGATGCCGCCGGCGGCATCGTCGATCCCGGATCGACCAGCTGGATGCGGAAGCTCGGTTGCGATCCGGTGGCACTGCTCCAGAACAACGATTCCTACCATGCGCTGGCGTCCTCGGGCGATCTGCTGATGACAGGTGCTACCGGCACCAATGTCGCCGATCTGCAGATCTTGTTGCTGCACTAACCGGACCTGTCGCTTCTCCGGGCGCTGAAGCCTTGTAAACGACCATCTTTGCGATGCTCGTCGCTTTGCTGCGTTTGTCAGAATATGTTGAACCCGGTGCTGAAAATGTTTACTCTCGGTGAAATAGATTCAGCGAGCAGAGGCAGGCGGCGTCGACATGAGCAAGGCTAAGGCGGCAGAAAAGAACGGGCATTCGAAAAAGAATGGCAAGGCGATGTCGGCTGCGGTTTCAGCCGGCGCTGCAAAGTCCGCTCTGGCTCACGTCTCGCCGCCACTCCATCAGGATCCGCACGCTGTCCGCGACACCCGCGAAAAAGTGCTCGAAGTGGCGATCGGCCATGAAGTTCGCGCCTTCCGCAAGAAGCTCGGCATCACCGTCGCTGATCTTGCCTCGGCCACCGACATTTCGCTCGGCATGCTGTCGAAGATCGAAAACGGCATCACCTCACCGTCGCTGACGACGCTGCAGGCGTTGTCGCGTGCGCTCGGTGTGCCGGTCACGGCCTTCTTCCGCCGCTTCGAGGAGGAACGCAACGCCGTTTTCGTCAAGGCCGGCGAGGGCGTTGACGTTGAACGCCGCGGCACGCGCGCCGGGCACCAATACACGCTGCTGGGCCATATCGGCTCCGACACGTCGGGCGTAACGGTCGAACCCTACCTGATTTCGCTGTCGGAGGATTCCGACGTCTTCCCGACCTTCCAGCATGACGGCATGGAGTTCCTCTACATGCTGGAAGGCGAGGTCGTTTATCGTCACAGCAACAATCTCTATCGCATGACGCCCGGCGACAGCCTGTTCTTTGATGCCGACGCACCGCATGGCCCTGAAGAACTGACCCATTTGCCGATCAAATATCTGTCGATCATTTCTTATCCGCGCGGTCGTGGTGGCGACTGAACGGCGCCACATCTGATCACCTGATATCCGGGCCCTGGCGGCTGCGCAGCGACATCGGTTGTCTTTGCGGGCCTGATTGGCTGCGTCCAATTTCGTTGGCCTGAATCAAAAGCTGACTGATGTAGCGCAAGTCGAAAAGCCTCGCGGAAGCGGGCCTGCTTGCGCATTTCTGGACGCCGCATCGAGCGCCAACCAGCCTCATCCCCTGAATCACCACAACTTATTGCTTTGCGCCCGACTCCGGACAGGGCTGCGGAAAACTGCGTCCAAACCATTGGAGTGCGCTCCACTGCCAATCAATCGGACGCTCCCTTGTTTTTCTACAGGAATAAAAAATTCATCACAGTTGAATTGGCATCCGGAACCTGCTAGCTTTTGTCACAGGCAGCCAATCAGGTGAGGAAACCGGGATGTGCGGAATTGTAGGACTCTTTTTGAAGGACAAGTCGCTGGAGCCCCAACTGGGCGCACTGCTGTCCGAAATGCTCATAACCATGACCGATCGCGGCCCTGACAGCGCGGGCATCGCCATCTACGGCGGTGGCGCCAAGGGCCATGCCAAGATCACCATTCAGTCGGCTTCGCCGGATGCGGATTTCAAGGGTCTCGATGCCGAGCTCGGCAAGAAGATTGGTGCCAAGGTTTCGTCGACTGTGAAGTCCACCCATGCGGTGCTGGACGTTCCCGCCGACAAGGTCGCGGAAGCGCGCGCTGCACTCACCGAGTTGCGCCCCAACGTCCGCGTCATGGGCGCTGGCGAAGCGATTGAAATCTACAAGGAAGTCGGGCTGCCGATCGAAGTGGTAAAGCGCTTCGACGTCACCAAGATGAGCGGCAGCCACGGCATCGGCCACACCCGCATGGCGACGGAATCCGCTGTCACCACGCTCGGCGCGCATCCTTTCTCGACTGGCCCGGACCAGTGCCTGGTGCACAATGGCTCGCTGTCGAACCACAACAATCTGCGCCGCGAGCTGATCCGCGACGGCATGCGCTTCGAGACCGAAAACGACACCGAGGTTGCCGCGGCTTACCTGTCGTCGAAGATCGCGCATGGCCAGAATCTCGGCGAGGCGCTGGAAAGCAGCCTGAACGACCTCGACGGCTTCTTCACCTTCGTGGTCGGTACCAAGAACGGCTTCGGCGTCGTCCGCGACCCGATCTCCTGCAAGCCCGCCGTCATGGCCGAGACCGACCAATATGTCGCCTTCGGTTCCGAATATCGCGCGCTCGCCAATCTGCCCGGCATCGAAGACGCCAAGGTCTGGGAGCCCGAGCCGTCCACCGTCTATTTCTGGGAGCACTGAGATTATGCATTCAACAAATCTTGCGACCTCGCCCCTGCACCAGGCCAACTACGCGCCGAAGACCTTCGACCTGTCGAAGATCACCCTGCGCGAGTTCAACCAGGCCCTCCATGAGGTGAAGGATGCCGCGGGTGAATCGAACTGGGAGGTTCTCAACCCCAAGGGCAGCCACGCCGTTGCCGTCGGCGCCGAGCACGCGATCTCGATCGATGTGCAGGGCTCCGTTGGCTACTATTGTGGCGGCATGAACCAAAACAGCACGATCACCGTGCATGGTTCGGCCGGCCCCGGCGTCGGGGAAAACATGATGTCGGGCACGATCATCGTGAAGGGCGATGCCAGCCAGTATGCGGGCGCCACCGGTCGCGGCGGCCTGCTGGTCATCGAAGGCAACGCCTCGTCGCGCTGCGGCATCTCGATGAAGGGCATCAACATCGTCGTACGTGGCAATATCGGCCACATGTCGGCCTTCATGGCTCAGTCCGGCAACCTCGTCGTCCTCGGTGACGCTGGCGACGCGCTTGGCGACTCGATCTACGAAGCTCGCCTGTTCGTGCGCGGCTCGGTCAAGAGCCTGGGCGCTGACTGCATCAAGAAGGAGATGCGCCCCGAGCACATCGCCATCCTGAAGGACCTGCTCGATCGCGCCGGCATCAGCGACGTCAAGCCGGAAGAGTTCTCGCGCTACGGTTCGGCGCGCACGCTCTACAACTTCAATATCGACAACGCTGACGCATACTGAGGAACACAATGAGCTATCACAATCCTCCGACGACGCCACGCAAGTCGGCCACGTTCGATGAATATGCGATGTCAGAAATCCGTCGCGCCGCAGCGACGGGCATCTACGACATCCGCGGCTCCGGTGCGAAGCGCAAGGTCCCGCATTTCGACGACCTTCTGTTCCTCGGCGCCTCGATCTCGCGTTATCCGCTCGAAGGCTATCGCGAAAAGTGCGACACCACGGTGGTGCTCGGCTCGCGTTATGCCAAGAAGCCGATCGAGCTGAAGATCCCGATCACCGTTGCCGGCATGAGCTTCGGCTCGCTGTCGGGCCCGGCCAAGGAAGCGCTCGGTCGTGGCGCAACGCTGGCCGGTACCTCGACGACCACCGGCGACGGCGGCATGACCGAGGAAGAGCGCGGCCATTCCAAGCAGCTGGTGTATCAGTACCTGCCGTCGCGCTATGGCATGAACCCGCGTGACCTGCGCCGCGCCGACGCCATCGAAATCGTTGTCGGCCAGGGCGCAAAGCCGGGCGGCGGCGGCATGCTCCTGGGCCAGAAGATTTCCGACCGCGTCGCCGAGATGCGCACGCTGCCCAAGGGTATCGACCAGCGCTCGGCCTGCCGTCACCCCGACTGGACCGGTCCTGACGATCTCGAGATCAAGATCCTCGAAATCCGCGAGATCACCGACTGGGAAAAGCCGATCTACGTCAAGGTCGGTGGCGCGCGCCCCTACTATGACACAGCACTTGCAGTGAAGGCCGGTGCCGATGTCGTCGTGCTTGACGGCATGCAGGGCGGCACGGCTGCAACCCAGGAAGTGTTCATCGAACATGTCGGCCAGCCGACGCTTGCTTGTATCCGCCCGGCAGTGAAGGCGCTGCAGGACCTCGGCATGCACCGCAAGGTTCAGCTGATCGTCTCCGGTGGCATACGCAATGGTGCGGATGTGGCCAAAGCGCTGGCACTCGGTGCCGATGCAGTATCGGTCGGTACCGCGGCACTCATCGCACTTGGCGACAACGACCCGCGTTGGGAGGACGAATACCAGAAGCTCGGCACAACTGCCGGCGCTTACGACGATTGGCACGAGGGCAAGGACCCCGCCGGCATCACCACGCAGGACGTCGAGCTGATGAAGCGCGTCGATCCGATCGCGGCTGGTCGCCGTCTGGCGAATTACCTGAAGGTCATGACGCTTGAGGCACAGACGATCGCCCGTGCCTGCGGCAAAAATCACCTGCACAATCTCGAGCCTGAGGATCTCTGCGCTCTTTCGATCGAAGCTGCCGCCATGGCTGGCGTGCCGCTTGCGGGAACGAGCTGGGTACCTGGTAAGGGTCCCTTTTAAAACCACAAGGATTGGGAGGAGCAATTCACATGGGTACGGCGTTCGAAGCCAAGATCGATCAGTCGGAGGTGACTGATCTCAAAGAGTTCGCAAAAGCTCGTAACATCAGATACTTCATGGTCTCGTATACGGACCTGTTCGGAGGTCAGCGCGCCAAGCTGGTGCCGGCGCAGGCCATTTCGGACATGCAGAAAGACGGAGCCGGCTTTGCCGGCTTCGCGACCTGGCTGGATCTGACACCGGCACACCCCGACATGCTGGCTGTGCCGGATCCGCTCTCGGTGATCCAGCTGCCGTGGCGGCCGGAAGTGGCCTGGCTCGCGTCCGACTGCCTGATGGAAGGCAAGGGCGTCGCCCAGGCTCCACGTAATACGCTGAAGCGCCTCGTCGCCGAAGCCGCCAAGGAAGGCATGCGGGTCAAGACCGGCGTCGAGCCGGAATTCTTCCTGACCACGCCGGACGGCAGCCAGATTGCCGACGAGTACGATACGGCGGCAAAGTCCTGCTACGACCAGCAGGCCGTGATGCGCCGCTTCGACGTCATCGCCGAAATCTGCGATGCCATGCTCGACCTCGGCTGGAAGCCCTACCAGAACGACCATGAGGACGCGAACGGCCAGTTCGAGATGAACTGGGAGTATGACGACGTTCTCCAGACCGCCGACAAGCACTCCTTCTTCAAGTTCATGGTCCGCTCGATCGCCGAAAAGCACGGCCTGCGCGCAACCTTCATGCCGAAGCCCTTCCAGGGTCTCACCGGCAGCGGCTGCCACGCCCATATTTCGGTGTGGGACCTTGCCGGCAAGTCCAACGCTTTTGCCGACAAGAACATGGAACTCGGTCTTTCCGAGAAGGGCCGTCACTTCCTCGGCGGCATTATGAAGCACGCCTCGGCGCTCGCTGCGATCTGCAACCCGACCGTCAACTCCTACAAGCGCATCAATGCACCGCGGACCCTCTCGGGTGCGACCTGGGCGCCGAACACGGTGACCTGGACCGGCAACAACCGTACCCACATGGTGCGTGTGCCCGGACCCGGCCGCTTCGAACTGCGTCTGCCCGACGGCGCGGCCAACCCGTACCTGATGCAGGCGATCATCATCGCTGCCGGCCTCAGCGGCATTCGTTCGAAGGCCGATCCCGGCCCGCGCAGCGACGTCGACATGTACCGCGAAGGCCACACCGTAACCCACGGTGCCAAGCTGCCGCTCAACCTGCTTGATGCACTGCGCGCCTATGACGAAGACAGCGAGCTGAAAGCTGCGATGGGCGAGGAATTCTCCGCCGCCTATATCAAGCTCAAGCACCAAGAGTGGAACTCCTACGCTTCCCACTTCACCCAGTGGGAACGCGACCACACGCTGGACGTCTGAGGCACCCAAACAGGCATTGCGCCCGATCGTCGCGATCGGGCGCAGCCTCGGCTACACCTCACATTTCGCCGGAACACATGCGATGAAATATTCGATCTTCTCACTCGCCAAGGCAGCTTTGTCCGGCCACAAGGGCTGGACCCGAGCCTGGCGCGATCCGGCACCCAAGAGCCACTACGACGTGGTGATCATCGGCGGCGGCGGCCACGGCCTTGCCACCGCCTATTTCCTCGCCAACGAATACGGCATCCGCAATGTCGCGGTGCTTGAAAAGGGTTGGATCGGCTCCGGCAATGCCGGCCGCAACACCACCATCATCCGCTCCAACTACGGTCTTCCCGGCAACACCGGCTTCTACGAGATGTCGATGAAGCTGTGGGAGCGCATGGAGCAGGATCTCAATTACAACGCGATGGTCTCCCAGCGCGGCATCATCAATCTCTACCATTCCGATGCCCAGCGCGACGCCTTTGCCCGCCGCGGCAACACCATGCGCATCAACGGCATCGACGCCGAACTGCTCGACGCTGCACAGATCCGCAAGGAACTGCCGTTCCTCAATTACGACAGCCCGCGCTTCCCGATCATGGGTGGCCTGTTGCAGCGCCGCGCCGGCACCGCCCGCCACGACGCGGTGGTGTGGGGTTATGCGCGTGCCGCCGACCAACGCGGCGTCGACATCATCCAGAACTGCGAAGTCACCGGCTTCGTGCGCGACCACAACGGCAAGATCACCGGCGTCGAGACATCGCGCGGCAAAATCAGCGCCGGCAAGGTCGGCATGGCGGTCGCCGGCAGCACCTCGCGGGTCGCGGCGATGGCCGGCATGAAACTGCCGATTGAAAGCCACGTGCTCCAGGCCTTTGTCTCCGAGGCGATCAAGCCGCTTATCCCAGGTGTCATCACCTTCGGTGCCGGCCATTTCTACATCAGCCAGTCCGACAAGGGCGGCCTCGTCTTCGGCGGCGACCTCGACGGCTACAATTCCTACGCCCAGCGCGGCAACATGCCGGTGGTCGAGGACGTCTGCGAAGGCGGCATGGCGGTGATGCCGATGATCGGCCGTGTCCGCATGCTGCGCCAGTGGGGCGGCATCATGGACATGTCGATGGACGGGACGCCGATCATCGACAAGACCCCGATCGACGGCCTCTATCTCAACGCCGGCTGGTGCTATGGCGGCTTCAAGGCAACGCCGGCTTCGGGCCTCGTCTTTGCCCACCTGCTGGCGCGCGACGAACCGCATCCAGAGGCTGCGCGTTTCCGGCTCGACCGGTTCCGTCGCGGCGCGATGATCGATGAAAAGGGCCAAGGCGCCCAACCCAACCTGCACTGAAAGCGAGACTGGCGGAATGCGTATTGCATGTCCTTTCTGCGGCGAACGCGAGAACGGCGAGTTCACCTATCTCGGCGACGCTTCGCCCAAGCGGCCCAACTTCGCAGCCGATAGCGGCGAAAGCCCCGAGCGCGTCGAGGATGCTTTCTACGACTATGTCTATCTGCGCGACAACGTAGCCGGCTTCATGCGCGAATACTGGTACCACGGCGGCGGCTGCCGTTCCTGGCTGATCGCCGAGCGCAACACGGTGACGCACGAATTCAGATCGGTGACCGCAGCCCCAGGCGTAGGCGCGGCCAAGCCGGTGCAGGCAGGAGAATAAAGATGTCGGGCTATTCCGGATCCGAACCGCTCGGCAGGACGGCAGCACTTGAGGGCAACACCCCCAGTGCGCGCAGCCAGGCAGCATCCGCCAGCCAGTCGCACCGGCTGCGCAGCGGCGGTCTGATCGACCGCCAGCAACCGCTCCAGTTCTCCTTCGACGGCAAGGTCATGTCCGGCTTTGCCGGCGACACGCTGGCCTCGGCGCTCGTTGCCAATGGCGTCAAGCTGGTGGCGCGTTCGTTCAAGTATCACCGCCCGCGCGGCATCATCACCGCAGGTTCCGAGGAGCCGAGCGCACTGGTCGAAATGCGCACGGGCGCCCGCAAGGAGCCGAACACCCGCGCCACGACGCAGGAACTCTATGACGGGCTGGTCGCCCAGAGCCAGAACCGCTGGCCGTCGCTGCGCCGCGACGTCATGTCGATCAACCAGCTGTTCTCACCGATCTTCGTCGCCGGCTTCTACTACAAGACCTTCATGTGGCCGGCTAAGTTCTGGGAAGCGATCTACGAGCCGATCATCCGTCGCGCCGCAGGCCTCGGCAAGAGCGCCGAGCTGCCCGACCCCGACCATTACGACAAGGCCTGGGCCCATTGCGACGTGCTCATCGTCGGCGGTGGTGCTGCCGGTCTATCGGCCGCATTGGCGGCTGGCCGCGCCGGTTCGCGCGTCATCCTCGTCGAAGAAGACACTCGTCTTGGCGGCCGCCTGCTGAGTGACGGTGGCGAGATCGACGGCATGCATGCCGAGGAATGGGTGCGTCGCACAACCGACGAACTTGCCTCGCTGGAAAACGTCCGCATCATGGTCCGCACGGCATTGTTCGGCGTCTATGACGGCGGCGTCTACACCGCGCTCGAGCGTGTCAACGACCATGTGCCGGTGCCCGGTCCGCATCAGGTCCGCCAGCGCGTCTGGCGCATCGTCGCCAGGCGCTCGGTGGTCACAGCCGGCGCCATCGAGCGGCCGATTGCCTTTCCGGGCAACGACCGCCCGGGCGTGATGATGGCATCTGCGGTACGCACCTATGTCCACCGTTTTGCAGCGATGCCAGGCCGCAAGGTGGCGCTGTTCACCAACAATGACGACGGCTGGCGTACAGTCGAAGCGGTCCAGCAGGCGGGCGGCGACATCGCTGCGGTGATCGACCCACGCGGCAAGGTGCCGGCGGAATATCAGGCGCTGGCCGAGCTCTCGGACCTGCGCGTGCTTGCGGGCGGCGTCTCCGATGTGAAGGGCGGCGTCGATGGCGTGCGCGGCGTCATCGTGACTGACAATCACGGCAGGAAACAGCAGATCGACGCCGACTGCCTGGCCGTATCCGGCGGCTGGAACCCCAATGTCGGCCTGTCCTGCTTCCATCGCGGCAAGCCGGTGTGGCGCGACGACATCGCTGCCTTCATCCCCGGCGATGCCCCCAAGGGCATGGTCATGGCGGGTGCGGCGCGTGGCGAGTTTTCGCTCGGCGCCTGCCTGCGCGACGGCCATGCCGCCGGTGCGGCAGCGGCCGCCGAATGCGGTGCCTCAGGCAACGCTGGTGACGCGTCCGAGGCGGGCGACGAGGTCTATGCAATCTCGCCGCTCTGGCAGGTCAAGGCCAAGGGCAAGGCCTTTGTCGACTTCCAGCACGACGTCACCGTGTCCGATGTGACGCTGGCGCAGCGCGAAGGCTTCGAAAGCGTCGAGCATCTCAAGCGCTATACCACGCTTGGCATGGCGACCGACCAGGGCAAGACCTCCAACATCACCGGCCTTGCGATCATGGCTGACGCCACTGGCCGCACCATCCCGCAGACCGGCACGACGATCTACCGTCCTCCTTATGCGCCGGTAGCGATCGGCGCGCTCGCCGGCCATCATCGCGACGAGAGCTTCCATGCCTGGCGCCTGACGCCTTCGCACCACTGGGCCGCCGAGCGCGGCGCGGTGTTCGTCGACACCGGCCTGTGGAAGCGCGCGCAATGGTATCCGCAGCCGGGCGAAAAGGACTGGATTGAATCGGTCACCCGCGAAGTGCTCGCGGTGCGCAACGGTGTTGGCTTTTGCGATGTCTCGACGCTTGGCAAGGTCGACGTGCGCGGCGCCGACGCGGGCACTTTCCTCGACCGCGTCTATATCAACGCCTTCTCGTCGCTGGCCGTGGGCAAGGCGCGTTACGGCCTGATGCTGCGCGAAGACGGCATCGTCATGGACGACGGCACGACCTCGCGTATCGCCGAAGACCACTACTTCCTGACCACGACCACGGCCAAGGCCGGGCCCGTCATGGCGCATCTCGAATTCTGCCGCCAGGTGCTCTGGCCCGAACTCGACGTGCAGCTGTCTTCCGCCTCGGACCAGTGGGCACAGTTCTCCATCGCCGGGCCCAACACCCGCAAGCTGCTGCAGGAACTTGTCGATCCGTCAGAGGACATGTCCAACGAGGGCTTCCCGTTCATGGGCGCCCGCGAGGTCAAGCTGCGCGGGGGGGTCACCGCTCGCCTGTTCCGCATCTCGTTCTCCGGTGAAATCGCCTTCGAGATCTCGGTTCCGGCCCGTTACGGCGCTGCCATGGCGCAAAACCTGATGATCGCCGGGCGCGACCTGGGCGTCACGCCCTACGGTACCGAAGCACTGGGCGTCATGCGCATCGAAAAGGGCCACGTCGCCGGTCCCGAGCTCAACGGCACCACGACCGCCGACGACCTCGGCCTCGGCAAGATGATGTCCAAGAAGAAGGACTTCATCGGCCGCGTCATGGCCGGCCGCGAGGCGCTGACCGCGCCCGACCGCCAGGTCGTTGTCGGCATCAAGCCACTCGACCAGAAGCGCCGCCTGCGTTCCGGCGCCCATGTTGTCCCCAAGGGGGCGATCCCGGGTCCGCAGACGGACCAGGGCTACGTCACCTCGGTCTGCTATTCGCCGATGCTGGAACAATGGATCGGCCTTGGACTTGTCGAACGCGGCCGCGAGCGCTTCGGCGAGATCGTGCGCATCCACGATCCACTGCGCAGCGAGGATTACGAAGCCGAAATCTGCAACCCTGTCTTCTACGATCCAGAAGGAGCGCGCCAGCGTGGTTGATTATCTCTGGAACACCCAATCGCCATTGCAGAAGGCGCTTGTTCCCGGCCGTCACGGCGTGGTCGCAACCCATGCCGGCGTGACGCTGAGGGAAGTGCGCGACATCGTTCTGGTTCAAGTCATGGCGCGGCGCGGCAAGGCAGTGGAAACCGCCAAGGCGGCCAAGAAGCTGTTTGGCGTCGAGGCGCCTGGCACGCCCAGGGCTGTGACAGGCAAAACCGCGACGCTGATCTGGTCGGGTCCCGATCAATTCACGGTCATCGCGCCACGCAGCGATGAAGCATCGCAGCTTGCTGCCCTGACCCAGGCCTTCGCCGGCTCGGCATCGCTGTCCGATCAGTCGGATGGCCGCTGCCTGATCCGCGTTTCAGGCCCGCGCGGCCGCGATGCGATCGCCAAGTTCTCGTCGCTCGATTTGCACGATACGGCATTTCCGGTTGGCACCGCAGCGAACACCTCGGTCGACCACACGGCGGTGAATTTCTGGCGCGAGGCCAACGGCGCCGACGGGCATCCGGTCTACAACATGCTGGTCTTCACCAGCTTCTCCGACAGCCTGTGGCATACCATTGTGGATTCGTCGCTGGAATATGGCGTCGAAGCTTCGAGCGCCAAGGCGGCATAGGCCGCTCCATCCAAACGAACAGAAAAGCCCCGTCCGACCGGACGGGGCTTTTTCATTTGGCGTTTTGGCTCCCGCGCCAGGCTGCCATCCAGGCGCAGAAAAGCTCTGGCGCAGGCCCGGGAACGCCTGCGCCAGAGCTCATTGGGGTCGGAGCGGATCAGGCTTCGACGCAGGCCTTGCGCAGCTGGATGAGGGACGCCGTCGGGCGCAGCAGCGATAGCGTCAGGCGCTCGACGCAGAGCGGCATGACCAGCTTGGCGCCGTCGGCATAAAACGAGCCACCCGTTGCCCGAAACGAGCCCTTGTCGATGATGGTTTCGAGCACGTCGCGCGTGCGCAGCGGCAAAAGATCCGTGCAGGCGCTCATGCGTGCGAAGATATGGCTGATGGGGACGTTGAAGCCATCGACCGGTACGAGCGGTTCTTCGCTTCCTTCCTTCCACTCATCAAGCGCTTCGAGCGCGTCGTGAAAGGCGTTGTGGAGGGTAATGGGCGCATGGCCCTCGAAAAGTTCCGGCAGCACTTTCTGCATTGGCATGTTCCTCTTCAAGCTCGGTTGGATCGTGCTGCGGCGATGCTGATTTTGAGAATGGACCTCACCTTCATGCGCCTCCCATACTTGCCTTATATGCAACATATTTGCACATGAGTTAAATTGCGTCCACTGCAAAACGCGCTGGACCAATCCTCCGCAAGATCGTGATTTTCCGTTCGGGGCGGTAGTCCAATTTGGGCTTGGCAACCATCGTTCGGCCAGTGCCGGCACCACCCCGAACGAATAGGAAATCTACCCGTCCGGGGCGTTTTCAAGCCGGCACAAAAACTGTCTGCTGTCAGTTAGGAAAACTGCATCTTCCCGGACAGCCGGCTCAACAAGGCGACGTTCGGGAACAACTCGAGATGAATGGGTGCCGCTTGGAGGAGAGCAGACCACTCAGCTTTCGCGAGGACGTCCGCAGCCTGCTGTTCAGGGTGCTTTTGGCCGTCGTCAGCGAACGCGAGCCCGATATGGCGGAGGTGCTGACCGGCCGTGTGAGCCTCGACGCGCTCGAAAGCGGGCAACGCATCGCTGCGTTGCAGGCAACCGGCATCTGGTTCCAGCTTGTTGCCATTGCCAATGAGCTTTTGGCCATGCGGTCGCGTCGCGAGCTGGAACAGATGGGCGGCGCTGACGAGGTCATCGGTTCCTTCGCCAATGTGGTGGGCGAGATCGCCGCCGCCGGCTACCCGGCCGAGGAGATCCAGACTACCCTCGACGGGCTCAGTGTCGGCCCGACAATGACCGCGCATCCGACCGAAGCCAAGCGCGTCACCGTGCTCGAAATCCATCGCCGTATCTATCGCAAGCTGACCGAACTCGAACAGCAGCGCTGGGCGCCGCGCGAACGCGAACAGCTGATCGACGATCTCAAGAGCGAGATCGAGCTTCTGTGGATGTCAGGCGAGCTTCGGCTCGAGCGCCCGTCGGTCGAACGCGAGATCGCCTGGGGCCTGCACTTTTTCCGAGAGGTCATATTCGAGGCCACGCCCAAGCTCTACGACTCGGTGGAAGAGGCGCTCGCTCGCCACTATCCGGAATACGATCTGAAGGTGCCGTCCTTCATGCGTTATGCCTCCTGGATCGGCGGCGACCGCGACGGCAATCCCAATGTCACCGCCAGGACCACGGCCTATGCGCTCAACGAGTGCCGCCAGGCGATCATCGGCTGGTACATCAGCCAGGTGCGCAAGCTGGTCACCGTGCTCAGCATCAGCGCCAATGTCGTCGATGTCCCTGATGCCTTCATCAAGGCGCTGGGGCATGCGCTGCACCGCAGTGGCAATGCCTCGGAGATCGTCGCGCGCAATCCTGACGAGCCGCTGCGCCAGTTCGCTGCCGCGATGCTCGATCGCCTGGAAGCGATGCGCGGTGAGGCCTCGGCCAAGCCTTATGCCCGCTCCGATGGCTTCAAGACCGATCTGCGCGAGCTTGAAAACGTGCTGGCCCTGCTCGGCGGCAAGCTGATCGCCAGACGTTTCGTCCGGCCCTTGCGTCAACAAGTCGAGACCTTCGGTTTCCGTACTGTCTCGCTCGACATCAGGCAGAATTCCACGGTCGTCAATCGCGTGCTGGCGGAGCTGTTCAAGCTCGCCGATCCGGCTGCGGCGCCAGCACCCGATACGCCTCAATGGACGCAGCGTATCCGCGCGGCGCTGAATTCCGGCGAACAGCTGGAAGTCGACCGGCTGGCATTGTCTGAAGAAGCGCAGGAACTGCTCGACCTGTTCGACGTCATCCGCAAGGCTTCGGCTGGCCTCAACGGCGGTGCTGTCGGCGCCTTCATCCTGTCGATGACGCGGTCGAGCGACGACCTCCTGGCCGTCTATCTGCTGGCGCAGTATTCCGGCCTGGCCACGGCGATGGACGGCAGCGGAACCATCGCGCTGCGCGTCGTGCCGCTGTTCGAGACCATTGCCGATCTGCGCGCAGCACCCGAAATCCTCGACCAGCTGTTCGGCGTGTCGATCGTGCGCCGCTCGGTGCGCGATTTCGGCAATGCCCAGGAAGTGATGCTCGGCTACTCCGACTCCAACAAGGACGGCGGCTTCCTTGCTTCCAACTGGGAGCTGAACAAGGCACAGCGCCGCATCACCGCGCTCGGCATCAAGCGCAAGGTCAAGATCAGTTTCTTCCACGGTCGCGGCGGCTCGGTCAGCCGCGGCGGTGCGCCAACGGGCAGGGCGATTGCCGCTCAACCAGCTGGCACGATCGGCGGCGCGATGCGTGTCACCGAACAGGGCGAGGTTGTGTCGTCGAAGTTCGCCAATCGCGGCACCGGGCTCTATCAGCTCGAAATCCTCGCCGCGAGTGTCTTTGCCCACAGCGTCAAGTCGCCGAATGAAGCTGAACTGAAGGACATTCCCGAGTTCAGCGAGGCGCTGGAAGCGCTGACGGGCATGTCGCAGGCCTCATATTCGGGCCTCATCAACGAGCCCGGCTTCATCGACTACTTCCACCAGGCAAGTCCGGTCGAGGAGCTGTCGCTGCTCAAGATCGGCTCGCGCCCGGCGCGGCGTTTCGGTGCTCGCGACATCTCCGACCTGCGCGCTATCCCTTGGGTCTTTGCCTGGAGCCAGAACCGTCACCTGCTGACCAACTGGTACGGCATCGGCAGCGCGCTGAACTCCTTTGTCAACGTGCGCGGCGATGCC
Source organism: Aminobacter sp. UC22_36 (assembly GCF_044056035.1). Taxonomy (NCBI): domain Bacteria; kingdom Pseudomonadati; phylum Pseudomonadota; class Alphaproteobacteria; order Hyphomicrobiales; family Phyllobacteriaceae; genus Aminobacter; species Aminobacter sp. UC22_36. The sequence continues at coordinate 73,933 of NZ_CP171995.1, read as the reverse complement.
GGGTTGGAACTGCTCCAGCAGATGTTCGAGCGCTCGCGCTTCTTCCGGCTCGTCATCGATGAGGTCGACAAGGGCCTCTACCAGTCCGACATGGACATCGGAAAGCTCTATGCCGGGCTGGTGCAGGACCACGAGGTGGGCGAGCGCATCTACGCCAAGATTTCGGCCGAATATGCGCTGACGCGGCGAATGATCTCCGAGGTCAATGGCGGCTTGAAGCTGTCCGAGCGCTTTCCGGCCTTCAAGCGCCATTTCGACCGCATCCGCCCGCAGATGGACTCGATCCACCGGTTGCAGGTGCAGCTGTTGCGCGAGGTGCGCGCGCAGGATGATGCCACCGTCAATCCCAAGCGCGCGGTCAACGCGCTCCTGCTTTCGATCAACTGCATTTCCGCCGGCCTTGGCTGGACCGGATGACCCGGATTTCAGGCGTCGCGTGACGCCGCTAGGAGGAGCCTCATGAACATTCCAACCAGACCCGGCATCGGCAGCGCGCGTCACTTCTTCCGCACTGGCGTCGCCCAGGCGGACCCCGCAGTCAGTGATGCTATGGGCCGCGAGCTTCAGCGCCAGCGCGACGAGATCGAATTGATCGCGTCGGAAAACATCGTCTCCAGGGCAGTGCTTGAGGCACAAGGCTCGGTGCTGACCAACAAATACGCCGAGGGCTATCCCGGCCGCCGCTACTATGGCGGCTGCGCCTATGTCGATGAGATCGAGGATCTGGCGCGCGAACGCGCCAAGACGATGTTCGGCTGCAGCTTCGCCAACGTCCAGCCCAATTCCGGCAGTCAGGCCAACCAGGCTGTGTTCATGGCGCTGATGCAGCCAGGCGACACCTTCCTCGGCCTCAATCTGGCCGCCGGCGGTCACCTGACCCATGGCGCGCCGGTCAACCAGTCGGGCAAGTGGTTCAACGTCGTCTCCTATGGCGTCAAGCCCGACACCCATCGCATCGACATGGACGAGGTGCGCGACCTGGCCAAGAAGCACCAGCCCAAGGTGATCCTTGCCGGCGGCTCGGCCTATCCGCGCATCATCGACTTCAAGGCCTTCCGCGAGATCGCCGACGAGGTTGGTGCCAAGCTGTTTGTCGACATGGCGCATTTCGCCGGTCTGGTTGCCGGTGGCGTCCATCCCAATCCGCTCGAACACGCCCATGTCGTGACCACAACCACGCACAAGACCCTGCGCGGCCCACGCGGCGGCATGGTGCTGTCCAATGACGAGGAGATCGGCAAGAAGATCAATTCGGCAGTCTTCCCCGGCCTGCAGGGCGGACCGCTGATGCATGTCATCGCCGCCAAGGCGGTCGCCTTCGGCGAGGCACTGACGCCTGATTTCAAGGTCTATGCCGCCAATGTCGTTTCCAATGCCAAGGCGCTGGCAGAGACATTGCAGGACGGCGGCGTCGACATCGTCTCCGGCGGCACCGACACGCATCTGATGCTCGTTGATTTGCGTCGCAAGAACCTCACCGGCAAGGCTGTCGAAGCAGCTCTCGGTCGTGCCCACATCACCTGCAACAAGAACGGTATTCCGTTCGACCCGCAAGGACCGATGGTCACGTCAGGCGTTCGCCTTGGCACGCCGGCCTGCACGACGCGTGGTTTCCTCAATGAGGAATTCCGCGAGGTCGGACGCATGACCATGGCCGTCATCGATGGGCTCGCCGCCAATGGCGAGGGCGGAAATGCCAAGATCGAGGCTGCCGTGCGTGAAGAAACGCGCGATTTGGTCAGCCGATTCCGAATCTACGACTGATTTCTGTCGTAGAAGAGCAGGCATGCCTTGGCGAATTCGAGTGGAATGCGCCAAGGCACGATGCCTGGATGGCGGGCTGATGGCGCAACAAAAGAAGCTGAATGTCCTGATCGCCGAGCGCAACCCGCTGGTGATTTCGGCTTTGCGCGACATGATCAGCCGCGACGAACGTTTTGCCTTCGTCGAAGGTGTGCAGAGTGGCGAGGCCTTCATCAAGGCGGTGGCGGCGATCGAGCCGGCATTCGATGTCGCCATTGTTGCCTGGAAGCTGTCCGACATGGACGCCAGCGAGGTTCTCACCGAACTGCAGCGCCGGCAGCTTAGCGCCCGTATGGTGATCTTTTCCAACGACCATGACATTGGCATTCTGAAGCAGTGTGTCCGATTGGGCGTGCAAGGCTTCTGCTATCAGTTCGATGATCCGTGCATCCTGTTCGACACGCTGCTTGCAGTCGCAAATGGCCGCATCTGCATTCCCTATATCGACGTCGCCAAGATCAACGAGACACCGCTGTCACGCCTGACGACGCGCGAACTCGAACTGCTTGGTGTGCTGGCGGACGGCTGGACCAATCTGCAGATCGCGACACGGACCGGGATCTCGGAGAACACGGTCAAATATCACCTGAAAAATCTCTACGACAAGCTGGGCGTGCGCAACCGCGCCATGGCGGTCGCGCTTTATGCCAGCGAGCGCAAGCGCGGCCCGCAACCGAACCCGCGATAGGCGGGTCAGGGCAGCCCGAGGGCCTTTTTCTCTTCCGCTTCCGACAGCGGCGCCCCGGCCTGGGTCGTGCTCAGATAGGCATCGACAGTCTCGGAGGCGCCTGCCGGGACGTAATCCTGTCCGGCAGCAGGTGCGGCCACCGCAAGCCTGACATCCCATTGCTGTTGCGCACGACAAACGACCGAAACCAGTGACGATTTCGACGGGCGATGAAGCTCGAACTCGCGGCAGAGCGCACCCGCCTCGTCACGGAAGCTGGAAATGAGTTTTACCGTTGCGTCGCCGATGGTCACATCAGTACCTGAGGGTGCCGCATCGAGCGCCCTGATGATCGCCGGGTCGTTGAGCGAAGCGATGGCAAGGCCATCCGAAGCTGGTCCGCCGGCCTTGCCGGCGAAGTATCCGCCGGCGCCGACAATGACGGCAGCGAGTGAGGCCGCCAGCGGCAGTGCCCAGCTCGAGCTGACTTTTCGTGGCGCGCGCGGTTGAAACGCGATGACATTCTCCCGGGCAGGCTGCGTGCTTGCTTCGACAGCTGCATTGTCCCGCTGACGCGCCTCGTCGATCATCTTTTGCACGGACAGCGTCAGCGCCTCGGGGAACCGGCTCGTCGATCAAAGGCTTCAGTGCCACCGAGGCCTGGGCGCGGCTTTCCATGAAGCTGGCGACGCGGGCAATGAGCGCGTCATCGGCGCCCATGGCGTCCTCGATCGCCGCGGTGGTTTCAGCGTCGAGCTCGCCATCGGCGAAGGCCATCAGGGTTTCGTCGTCGAAATCGCGCCTGTTCATATCTTCCCACCTTTTTCGGGTGAACGGTCAGCTGCCGGGTTTATTCCGGCTGCCTCTGCGAGATTCTTGCGGGCGCGGGCCAGCCTGCTCATGACCGTGCCGATGGGGATCGACAGCACCTCGGCTGCTTCCTTGTAAGACAGATCCTCGACGCAGACGAGCAGCAGCACCTCGCGTTGTTCGTCAACCAGCTCGTCGATCGCCACAGCCACGCTTTTCAGCGTCAGGCGTGCTTCGACGTCGCGCTCGCCGCTTGAACCGACGATGTCCTGGCGGTCGTCGATGTCCTCGCGCGGGCCAGCCGTCTTGGTGCGCCTGACCTGGTCGATCCACAAATTGCGCAGGATGCGGAACATCCATGCGTCGAAACGGCTGCCCGGCTCGAACCGCTCCTGTCCAGCAAGCGCCCGTTCGCAGGCCGCCTGCACCAGATCGTCGGCAAGGTCTCGTGACCGGCACAGCGAGATGGCGAACCGGCGCAAATTGGGCAGGAAAGCGACCAGACGGTCACTGACCGGAACATCGTCAGCCTTCATGCAGTCGTATCCTGTCTCTCCCCCGCGGAAATTGACGAAGCCACGGAATAAACCGGCCTCTCGTCCGTTGGGCCCAAAATGCACAAATGTAGTCAAAATGATATGCGATGCCGAAAGGCTTATGTGGATTGCTAACATTTGCAGTCGACGCGCCATATCGCCAGGAAAGGACGAGCCATGCCTCTCGAGACCCCATCGCGTCCGCTCGCAGTCGTTTTCGCGCTGGCCTTGAGCGGCGCGACCTTTGGTGTCCCTGCGGCGGCGCCGTTGGCAGGGCAGGTTTTTGGAACGGGCATGGCATTCGCCGATGACGATGATGACGGCGGCGGTGGCGGCGGGAGCTCTTCCGGGAGCAGGGACTCAAGCGCCTCGGGGCAAGGTGTTGGAAAGGGCCGCAGCCTTTTCGACCTTTTTCGCAAACCGGAACCAAGCCGGAAGGCTGCGGCACGGCCGGCTCCCGCACTTGTGCGCCAGGCGCCGCAAGAAATCGTGGCACTCGGTCTTGATCAGGGCGCGATCACGAACCTGACCGCCGCGGGCTATCTGATCAGCGACCGTGCCGATGTAGCACTCGCCGGGGCCGAAATCGTCAAACTGCGCGTTCCCAGCGGCACGACGCTCCAAGCGGCGCGCGCCGAAGTGGCGGCTGCGGCACCCAACGCAGTGGTCGACTTCAATCACTTCTACCGGCCCGATCAGGATCGTCTCGATCCCTGCGGTGCGGACCTGTGCCTGGCGCGTCATGTCGTGGGCTGGCCCGAGACTGAGGCGATACCGGATCGCTGCACCGCGCCGGTGCGGATCGGCCTCATCGACACGGCCATCAATGCCGAACATCTCGCCTTTGCCGGTGGGCGCATTGAGACGATCAGGCTGGGAAAGGGCGATCTGCCGGAGTCGGCGCGCCAGCATGGCACGGCGGTGGCAGCCCTTCTTGTCGGGTCGGCGGGAAGCCGAACGCCCGGCCTCGTTCCCGGCGGCGAACTCGTCGCTGTCGACGCCTTCCAGCGCAACGGCAATGATGACCGTTCCGCCGTCTACGATCTGGTGCGGGCGATCGACCTTCTGGCGGGCAAGGGCGTGCTCGTCATCAATATGAGCCTGACCGGCCCGGCAAACCTTTTGCTCGAACGAACTGTCGAGATGGCAACGCAGCGCGAGATCGTGCTGGTTGCGGCCGCAGGAAATGGCGGCCCGCGAGCGGCCCCGCTCTATCCTGGCGCCTATGACGAGGTGATTGCGGTGACGGCAATCGACCGGCACAAGAATGCCTATCGCCGCGCCGGCGCCGGCGACCATATCGACATCGCGGCACCTGGCGTTCAGGTGTGGACGGCCGCCTCGGTCAAAGGCGCATCATCCAAGACCGGCACGTCCTTTGCGGCCCCCTTCGTTACGGCTGCAGCTGCGATGATCAAGGCTGCCAATCCGCAGCTCAAGGGTGACGAGGTCGAGGCGCTGCTGCGTCAAGGTGCTGAAGATCTCGGCAAGCCTGGCAAGGACCCGGTGTTCGGCTGGGGCCTGCTTAACGCACGAACGATCTGCCAGAGCTGACATCGGTGCCACGAAAAAGCCGCCGCGACATTCGCGGCGGCTTTTTCGTTGCTGGCCGGTCTTTTTCGTTGCTGGCAGGTCAGGCGGCGGCGCGGGGGCTGGCTTTCGCGCGCAGTGCCAGATTTTGATTGCGCAGCACGGCACTGGCCTGATTGAGGCGCATGCCAACCAGGATCATGCGTGAGGCGTCTTCGGCGGCGCGCACCAGCAGCTTTGATGCGGCACCAATGGCTTCGTCGAGGCTGCACGGGCGCTTGAGGATCGAGGCAAAGGCATCGATACCGTGTTCGAAATTGAGCGTCACGCCCTTGCCGATCGTGCCGGCAAGGGCGATCACCGGCAGGCCTGCTGCCTTTGCCCTGTGGCCGACTTCCGCCGGCACCTTGCCGAACGGGGTCTGGCCGTCGAGGCTGCCCTCCGCGGTGATGACAAGATTGGCGCGGGCAATCAGGCTGTCGAGGTCGAGGTAGTTCATGACGATGTCGTAGCGCGGGTGGAGTTTGCCGGACAAAAGTCCAAGCACTGCCGCGCCGAGCCCGCCCGACGCGCCAGCCCCTTCGGCCGCGCCGACGTCGGTGCCGGTGGTGGCAAGAATATGCGCGGCGTAGTTGTCCATGGCCTGCGCCAGAAGCTCAACCTGCTCGGGCGATGCTCCCTTTTGCGGGCCAAACACGCGTGCCACACCACGCGGGCCAAGCAGCATGTTGTGCCAGTTGACGGCGGCGTCGATACGGACGGTTTCGAGGCGCGGGTCGCGGCCCGACATATCGACGGTCGCAAGCCTTGCGAGCGCCGCGCCACCCGCGGCGAGCGGCCTGCCTTCATCGTCAAGGAACCGCACGCCAAGTGCTTCGGCCATGCCCGCGCCACCGTCGTTGATGCCGCTGTCGCCGCAGCCGAGCAGGATGCGTTCAGCGCCAGCGTCGAGTGCTACCTTGATCAGTTCGCCAACGCCGTAGCTGGTGGTCAGGCACGGATTGCGTCGGTCGCGCGGCACCAGGCGCAGGCCTGCGGCAGCTGCCATTTCGATAACGGCGGTGGGCACAGGCGCGCCGCCGAGAAAACCGAAGAACGACTGGACGGGATCACCGACCGGACCGGTGACGGCAAGGCGATGCATGGTGCCGCCGGTGGCCGCGATCAGTGCTTCGGTGAAGCCCTCGCCGCCGTCGACCATCGGTGCTTTCAGGATCTTCGCTTGCGGAAAAGCACGCAGCACGCCTTCGCCGATGCAGTCGGCCACTTCGTTGGCCGACAGGCTTTCCTTGAAACCGGACGGCGCGACAAGAACGGTGAATGTCATTGAAGTAACTCCTCGTCTTCATGTGAACGATGGAGGAGAAACGGCGGGCGGTCCGCTTTATTCCGTTCAAAAAGTAAAATTATTACAGTGGCTTATGAAAAAACGACCAAGCCATTTCTGGTTTGGCCGTCTGGGGTCTGGACGGCAGGTTTTCTGGTTAGAGCGGTATGCCGACAAGCGGCCAGGCAAAGATCGCGAAGGCCCCAAGCAGAGCGACGAAGGGCACAAAAAGCAGTGCTGAAAGCCACAGCAGATCGACCGCCGAAAAGGCCGGTGGCTCCATGCCGCCGAACAGGGTTACTGGCTTGGCCGAGACCATCAGTGTCTGGCAAAAGCCACTGCCGAGCGTGACGACCAGGATCATCGCAGCAGGGTTCACGCCGAGGCCGGCAAGCGGCAGCGCAAGTGCCGGAATGAGCACGGTGGCGCGGGCGGTGCGCGAGGTGATGACGATATGGGCAAGCGCAGACACGATGGCGGCAAAGGCGATCAGGATCCACGGAGCCGGCGCGACCGAACCCTGGAAGGCTGCCATGACGCGATCGACCACCAGCTTGGCCGCACCGGTTTCGAGCAGGGCTTCGCCGATGACCAGCGTGGCAGCAAGAAACAGCAACAGGTTCCACTCGACCCCCTTGAGCGCTGCTTTGAATGTGATGCCCGAGATGGATTCCGAGGCGACGACAAGCGCGCCCACGAGCGCGACAATCGGCAGACCGATGCCGTGCAGGCCGCCCGTCGCCCAAAGCGCGACGGTTGCGCCAACGACCGCGAGAATGGTCTTGTCGCGATGGGAAAATGCAGCCCCCGGACCATGCGCTGCCTGCGCTTGGCGGTCCTCACCGTTGAGGAACATATACAGGATCAGGCCGCAGGCGATGAGGCTGGAAAGCAGCGCGAAGGGTGCGCTCAGCATCGCCCAGGTGGCAAAGTCGACGGATTGACCCGAAACCCGCCTGACAGCATCGGCCGCCACCAGGTGAGCACCGGCACCGGTCAGCGAAGCCGCTGCCGAAAGCAGGATCGCCGATGGGAACAGCAAGGCGAGTGCGCGTGTCACGGCCGGCCTGCCGATAGCAGCCGAAAGGCTCAGGAAGATCGGCATCAGGATCGCCGCGCGCGCCGACGTCGACGGAACCAGAAAGGCGCTCAGGAAGATCGCGCCTGTCGTTGCCCAAAAGATGCCTTGCACGGTTTGGAACGGAGCGAGCATGCGGAACGCGAAACGCTCGGCGAGCCCGGTCTGCTTCAGCACCGCGCCAATGACGAATGCTGCGAGCATCAAAACGACGATCTCGCTACCAAGTGCCGAAAACAGTGCCTGCTCGCCGACGGCACCGGCCAGAACCAGCGCCAGCGCACCTGCCAGCGCGACCGGCGTTTCCGGCAGGTCCATGACAGTCCAGGCGATCAGCGTAGCGGCGAAGACGGAGAGCGCGATGCGCATGTCGGTGGACAGGCCGTCGATGCTGGCAAAGATGGCGAAGGTCGCAAAGGCGACCAGCAAGACGCCGACAAGAATGCGCACAAAGCGTAGCGAGATCTGCCGTTCCGCAACTCTCGAGGCTACAGCGGGTAGCGGATGCCCGTCAGCGGGCAGGACCTGTTGTTCCGACATCTGTCATCTTCTCCTCGGTGCGCTGCAGCTCATGGTCCGAAACTGCAGCGAGCCTGTTGTTAGCAAGGAGAACGGTCGGGCAGGCGCCTTATTCCACGCCGGCAAATGATTTTTCCGCGCTGGCCACGCGACCTCATGGAGGCTGGCCCTGGCATTGGCAGCCTAATCGATCGGCCGCGACTCTTGCCGGCGGGAGCGGCCAAATAGACAGTGCTACTGTCTCAATAAATCGCCTGTCCAAGGACTTTGGGCGGAGGCATTTTGTTCATCGAGTAAAAATTCCGACAGCTTGTCAGGCCGACAAAATCCAATCGATTCAATGCCGTTCAGCTTTGTCGAAAGTCGTAGTGCGACAAGTGCGCGCGGTCGTCACTTGACAGGAAATTAACTTTGCCAGACATTCCTCAGGGGAAATTAATTTCCCGCAGAAGCAAACCAGAATGAAGCCGAAAACGGCCGTGGTGGAGGAGGAAAAATGGAAGCGACTTTAAGTCAGCAACGCGGGGACGCGACTCTCGAGCAGCGCATTGACAAGATGCATAGCCGCGATCGAGCCGGCCTCGTGGTTTTCGTTGCGGTGCTCTGGTGCACCATGTTGTTCGCGCTGTTCAGCGTCTGGTCCTACATCTCCATACCGGCCATCCGCATCATCTTGTCGATTGCCTGCGGCCTGGTGCTGGCCTTCAACACGGCGGCTATCTTCGCCATGCTGCGCCATTACGTCGAAGACAAACATTTCATCTATGGCCTCGACATCAAGCATCTCGACGAGATGCGTCGCCGTCGGGGCTAAGGAGCGAACAATGGCTTACAAACCACCGAAACAGGGCCTTGCCGGCCAGATTTTCGACGTCGTGACCTTGCTCGTGCTCACCGTGGGCGCGCTCTACATCCCACTCTATCTGGGTCTTGCCGGTGCGGCCAAGGTGCCCAACCCGATCGCCAACCCGACCTGGGAAGCGCTTGGACAGAACGCCACCGAACAGCAGCAGTGGGCGGCCCTCGGCGTCACCGACCCGGCCGCTGCCAACGACATCATCACCGCCCGCTTCGATTACAGCTTCAGCTGGAGCGCGCTGATCGTCATGGCCGTGCTGGTCATCGGCTATTTCGTCATGGTGGTCCGCCTGTCCGACCGCGAGTACCGCGAAGTCATCGAAGAGCGCTTCGGCGACAAGAAGCGCTAGGGGAGGCGACAATGGATACCTGGAATTATCTGGAATACGCGGCCTGGGCACTATCCGCACTTTTTGGCGTGCTGATGCTCATCGACCTCGTCCGCATCGACACCACCTACGACAACGAGCTGCTGATCTCCTCTCGCGAAGGCGAGATCGAGGCCACCGCAGAACGCCACGAGATCTGAGGGGACGACGATGGCAAATGTGACATCAACTGCAGCGGAGCCTGAACGGCTTCAGCTGCTGCGCGTGCTCGGCCCCGCCCACATCTGGGCGCTCGGTGTCGGCATCGTTCTTGTCGGCGAATATATGGGCTGGAACTTCTCGGTCGGCAAAGGCGGCATGATTGCCGGCCTGATCGCCTGCTGGGTCGCCGGCCTGCTTTACACCTGCGTCGCCATGATCGACTCCGAAGTGACCTCGACTGTGGCTGCTGCCGGCGGCCAATACGCCCAGGCAAAGCACATCGTCGGTCCGCTCATGGCCTTCAATGTCGGGCTGTTCCTGGTCATGGCCTACACCATGCTGGAAGCAGCCAATGCGATCACCGTCGGCTTCCTGCTCGACACGGTGGCCGGCTTGCAAGGCCATACCGGGCTCAACCAGCAACCCTTCATCATCCTCGCCATCATGTTTTTGGCGTGGCTCAACTATCGCGGCGTGTTGGCGACGCTGACCTTCAATCTGGTCATCACCGCAATCGCCTTCCTGGCGATCATCACGCTGTTCATCTCGGTGCAGTTCGGCGCTTCCAACGTGCCGCTCGACTTCTCGGCGATCACCTCCGATCCGCTGCCTTATGGCTGGGTCGGCATCGTCGCGTCGCTGCACTTTGGCCTGTGGTACTATCTCGGCATCGAGGGCACCTGCCAGGCTGCCGAAGAAGTGCGCTCACCGGCACGCTCGCTGCCCTACGGCACGATGGCCGGCATCATGACGCTGCTGATTGCGGCGACCATGACCTGGTATGTCTGCTCGGGTCTCATCCCGTGGGAATATCTCGGCCAGGCCGGCACCCCGCTGTTCGATGCCGCTCGCGTCACCGGCAGCACCTCGCTGATGATCCTGCTCTTCGTCGGCACGACCTTCGCAACGTTGGCATCGGCCAATGGCTGCATCAACGACGCCTCGCGCGCCTGGTTCTCGATGGGTCGCGACCGTTATCTGCCGAGCTGGTTCGGCGCCGTGCATCCTGTTTACCGCACGCCCTACCGCTCTATCGTCTTCCTGGTGCCGATCGCGCTGATCTTTGCGCTTGGCGCTCCGCTCGACCAGGTCGTGACCTTCTCGATCCTGTCGGGTCTGCTCGGCTACACCTTCATGACCTTCAACATGGTGATGTTCCGCAACAAGTGGCCGCTCGACACGATCAAGCGTGGCTATGTGCATCCGTTCCACCCGTTGCCGACGATCGTCCTGTTGATCCTGTGCTCGACCGCCTATTTCGCCGTGTTCCTCGGCTATGGCACGCAGCTCAGCGCGATGATGTGTTTCTACATCGTGGCATCGCTCTGGTTCCACTTCCGGCGCTACCAGTTCGTGCGCCGTGGCGACCAGTTCACCATGCCCTGGCCGAAGCCGGTCGGGTACTGACCATCTCAGCGAATGGCGGCGCGGATCTCGCGCCGCCATTTTCGCAAGCAAGGCACTCCCCATGATCACCACGCTTGCCTTTTCAGCTTTCGTCGCGGTTTCCTGCGGCTGGATGGGCGTGCGTGCTGTCCGCGAGCATCGCGCCGCCCTTGCCGAGCGACGGGGCCTGCTCGACGATGCGGCCAAGCTGCTCGACAATGGCCGCATCACTTTCGGGCCCGACCATTTTCCCGTTCTCGTTGGCTGGCTCGGCGACGGCAGGCAGGCCAAGATCGAACTCATCGCCGACACCATGGTCACGCGGCGGCTGCCTCAGCTCTGGCTCAGGGTTACGCTCAGCGAGGCCAGGCAACATGCCAGGCCGACGATCGGTGCATTGGCGCGCCCGACCGGTGCCGAATATTACTCGCTGGTCCACGACATGGCGGAATGGATGACGCCGCCCGAGACCGAGGCATCGGTGCTGATGCGTGGCGACGGTAGCGCGACCGCGTGGCAGGTCGAACGGGTTTCAGCGCTTTTCCGGAGCCTGTTTGCCGATCCCGGGCTCAAGGAAGCCGTCATCACCGCACGCGGCACGCGCATCATCCGCCAGGCTGCGCAGGGCGAGCCCGGCGCGCACAAGGTTCTCCGTCAGGCGCGTTTCCCGCTGACGGCGATCCCCCCTGAACTGGTGAGCCTGGCCATCGCCGAAGCCGAGACGCTGAGCGCCTTGCTGGCTGAAGACGACAGCATGATTTCTGCCTGCGAAGCAGCTTGAGGACACCCCATGGCCAAGCCGATCAATCCCTACCTGGTGCTCGTCCTGGCAATCGTTTTGCCGGGGGCAGGGCACGTCGCCACGCGCGACGCCATGCGCGGACTGGCCTTCGCGTTCTTCGTGGTCTTGTTTTCGGTGATTTCTTACGTCACGACGACGCCTGAAACGTCCTTCATCGGCCGCCATGCCGGAGGACTGTTCGTCTGGGCGTTATCGATCCCGGACGCCTACCGGCGCGCGCGCCTGCGCTGGGCCATGGTCGAAAGGGCCTGATTTCAAAAAAGAAGGCGGGTTGCCCTGCGTGCAACCCGCCCCGAACAGAGACCTGCTTGATGTCGCCGGTCAGGCGGCGGTCTGGGAGATCACGCCGCGGCGGATCTGGTCTTCCTCGATGGACTCGAACAGGGCGCGGAAGTTGCCTTCGCCAAAGCCCTCGTCGCCCTTGCGCTGGATGAATTCGAAGAAGATCGGTCCGATGACGGTCTTGGAGAAGATCTGCAGCAGGATCTTGGTCATGCCGCCGTCGACCACACCTTCGCCGTCGATCAGGATTCCGTGCTTTTTCATCCGCTCGATCGGCTCGTCATGGCCGTGCACGCGCGTATGTGACTTCTCGTAATAGGTGTCGGGCGGGCCGGGCATGAACTTCAGGCCCTTGTCGGCGATCCTGTCGGTTGCGGCATAGATGTCGTCGCTGCCGACGGCGATGTGCTGGATGCCTTCGCCCTTGTACTTCCTGAGATATTCCTCGATCTGGCTGGTGTCGTCCTTGGACTCGTTCAGCGGGATGCGGATCTTGCCGCAGGGCGAGGTGATGGCGCGGCTGACGAGGCCGGTGATGCGGCCGTCGATGTTGAAGAAGTGGATCTGCTTGAAGCCGAACAGCTCGCGGTAGAAGTCCCACCACTTGTCCATGTTGCCGCGATAGACATTGTGCGTCAGGTGATCGAGGAAGTAGAAGCCGACGCCTTCGGGCTTCGGATTGGCCTCGCCAAGCCAGTCGAACTCCGCCGCATAGGTCGAGCCCTTGGCGCCATACTTGTCAACGAAGTAGAGCAGCGAGCCGCCGATGCCGACAATGGCCGGCACGTCGAGCGCCTTGTCGTCGCCGGTGTAAGGCGTGGCACCCTTGGAGACCGCGTGGTCAAAGGCGTGCTTGGCATCGACCACCCGCCAGGCCATCGAGGCGGCGCAAGGACCGTGCTCACCTACGAAGCGCATGGCGTGGCTGCCCGGCTCCGCGTTGATCAGATAGTTGATGTCGCCCTGGCGCCAGACGGTGATGTTCTTGGTCTTGTGGCGAGCAACCGGCGCATAGCCCATGCGGCTGAACAGCTCTTCGAGCTTCTCAGGTTCTGGATGGGCGAATTCGACAAATTCGAAGCCGTCGGTGCCTGCGGGATTGTCGGCGCTGATCTTGGCCGGCGGTGCGTCGTGCGGGAACGGACCCATGGAAATTCCTCCTCAAATCTCGGTGACGCATATTGTGCTCCCGATTCGATGCAATGTGCTTGCATTATGGGCTCGTATGGGTCGATCTATGCGCGAAGCGTGCATGGATGGGGAGTTGGATGCAATGAATGAGGTGCTCGACCAGTTCGACCTCAAGATCCTGCGCGAGCTCCAGATCGACGGCCGGCTGACCAACAACGAGCTGTCGGAGAAGATCGCGCTGTCGGCTTCGCAGTGCTCACGCCGGCGCGCCCGGCTGGAGGCCGAGGGCTACATTCGTGGCTATCAGGCGATGCTCGACCGTGAGCGACTGGGGCTCGATCTTCTGGTGGTGATCTCGGTGACGCTGGCTACCCACAACCGTGACAACGCCCAGCGTTTTGCCCGGCTGGTCAACGACCTGCCGGAGGTACTCGAAGCCTATTCGCTGACAGGTGAGATGGACTACCACATCAAGGTCGTGGTGCGCGGCCTTTCGGACCTGTCCCGCTTCGTCAACGAAGTGCTTCTGCCGCACGATTCCGTGCAGCATGTGAAGACAGCGATCGTGCTGACGACGCTGAAGCAGTTCGGACCGTTGCCGATCGGGTGATCACGCCCGCTTTCGGGGCCGGGCCAGCAAGGCCTGCTCGACATCGGCGAGCCCAGCCTCGATGCGCTCTATGGCGCCCGATCCGAGAGCCTTTTCGAGCGTGGACTGATAGGCGCGGGCGAGATCGGCAATCTCGCGATAAGCCTTCTGGCCTTGCGCTGTCAGTTCGAGATGTTCGACCCGGCGGTCGGTCTCGTTCTCCTGGCGCCTCAACCAGCGGCGCTCCTCCAGCGCGTGCACGGCACGGCTGACTTTGGTCTTGTGCATGTTGGAATGGACGCCGATGTCGGTGGCGGTCATCCGACCGACGCTGCCGAGTGCCGCCAGCGCGCGCCATTCCGGTCGCGTCATCTGGAAACGCTGCTTGTACTCCTTGGAAAAGCTCAGGCTGATCAGCTCGGCCGCGCGGTTCAGCCGGTAGGGCAGGAAACTCTCGAGATCGAAGGGCGCCGACATCGAACAGCCTTTGATAGTTACAAAATCAATGGTTACACTTGCAACCAATTCGACGATCCCATGTGCTGACGGGAGGTGCAAGTCATGCCTGACAAAACCGACAAGCAGGTGGCCGCAGCGGCTGGGGTGAAATACATGCCCGGCTTCGGCAACGACTTCGAAACCGAGGCGCTGCCCGGTGCCTTGCCGCAAGGCCAGAACAGCCCGCAGAAATGCAATTACGGGCTCTATGCCGAGCAATTGTCAGGCTCGCCGTTCACAGCACCGCGCGGCACCAACGAGCGCTCCTGGCTCTACCGTATCCGTCCGAGCGTGCGTCACACCAAGCGCTTTTCGGCAGCGGGTTATCCGCACTGGAAGACTGCGCCGTGCCTCGACGATCATTCGCTGGCGCTCGGCCAGTTGCGCTGGGGGCCGCTGCCTCAGCCCAAAGACAAGCTCAACTTCATCCAGGGCATTCGCACCATGACGACGGCGGGTGACGCGATGACCCAGGTTGGCATGGCGGCCCACGTCTATGCCTTCAACGACGACATGGTCGACGACTATTTCTTCAATGCCGACGGCGAGCTTTTGATCGTGCCTGAGGTCGGGTCGATCCGCATCTTCACCGAGATGGGCATCATCGATGTCGAGCCTTCGGAGATCTGTTTGATCCCGCGCGGCATGATGTTCAAGGTGTCGCGTATCGGCGACGGCGAGCTGCGGCGCGGCTACATCTGCGAGAACTATGGCGCCAAGTTCACCATGCCCGACCGTGGCCCGATCGGGGCCAATTGCCTCGCCAATCCGCGCGACTTCAAGACGCCGACAGCAGCCTACGAAGACAAGGAAACGCCCTGCCGCGTGCTCGTCAAATGGTGCGGCAAATTCCATGTCACCGAGATCGGCCATTCGCCGCTCGACGTTGTCGCCTGGCACGGCAACTACGCACCGTTCAAATACGACCTCAGGACCTTCTCGCCGGTCGGCGCGATCCTGTTCGACCATCCCGACCCGTCGATCTTCACGGTGCTGACCGCACCGACCGAAGAAGCAGGTACGGCCAATGTCGACTTCGTCATCTTTCCGCCGCGCTGGCTGGTGGCCGAGCACAGCTTCCGTCCGCCCTGGTATCACCGCAACATCATGAGCGAGTTCATGGGCCTGATCTATGGCCAGTACGACGCCAAGGAGGAAGGCTTCGTTCCCGGCGGCATGAGCCTGCACAACATGATGTTGCCGCACGGGCCCGATGCCATGGGCTTCGAGAAAGCGTCGAACGGTGAGCTCAAGCCGGTCAAGCTCGACCACACCATGGCCTTCATGTTCGAGACGCGGTATCCCCAGCAGCTGACGAAATTCGCCGCCGAGCTGGAGACGCTGCAGGACAATTACATCGATTGTTGGGATGGCCTCGAACGCAAGTTCGACGGCACGCCGGGCATCAAGTGAAGACGGAAACATCATGAAACTCGCGACGCTGAAAGACTCCACCCGCGACGGCAGGCTTGTTGTCGTCTCAAAAGACCTCACCCGCTGCTCGGAGGTCGGCCATATCGCCCGCACGCTGCAGGCAGCGCTTGACGACTGGGCCCATGTCGGCCCGCGCCTCGCCCTTGTCGCCGAGGGTATCGAGACCGGTGCGCAGCCGACTATGCGCTTCCACGAGCATGATGCGGCATCGCCCTTGCCGCGCGCCTATCAGTGGGCCGACGGCTCGGCCTATGTGAACCATGTCGAGCTGGTGCGAAAGGCGCGCGGCGCCGAGATGCCGGCAAGCTTCTGGACCGATCCGCTGATGTATCAGGGCGGTTCGGACACGTTCCTTGGGCCGCGCGATCCGATCGTGATGGCCGACGAGGCCTGGGGCATCGATCTGGAAGGTGAGGTCGCCGTCATCGTCGACGACGTGCCGATGGGCGCTTCGGCGGAAGAGGCGCGCGCCGCCATCCGGCTCGTTATGCTGGTCAACGACGTGTCGCTGCGCGGTCTGATCCCGGCAGAGCTCGCCAAAGGGTTTGGCTTCTTCCAGTCCAAGCCGTCGACGGCGTTTTCGCCGGTCGCCGTGTCGCCCGACGAACTGGGCGATGCCTGGGACGGCGGCAAGCTGCATCTGCCGCTTTTGGCCAGCATCAACGGCAAGCCCTTCGGCCGGGCCAACGCCGGTGTCGACATGACTTTCGATTTTGGCCAGCTCGTCGCCCATGCGGCCAGGACACGGCCACTCGTGGCGGGCACGATCATCGGTTCAGGTACCGTGTCGAACAAGCTCGACGGGGGTGCAGGCAAGGCGATCTCGGCAGGTGGCGCGGGTTATTCGTGCATCGCCGAGATCAGGACCATCGAGACGATCGAGCATGGCTCGGCCACGACACCGTTCTTGAAGTTCGGCGATCAGGTTCGTATCGAGATGGACGATGCCGACGGCCATTCGATATTCGGGGCTATCGAGCAGACTGTGTCCCGATACGAAAAGGCCTGAGCCGCGATGACCGAAACCGTCCTGTTCGACTACTGGCGCTCGTCGGCGAGCTACCGCGTGCGCATAGCGCTTAACATGCTGGGGCAGGAGTTCAGCTCGGTCTCGGTCGACCTGCTGGCCAAGAGCCAGAAATCATCGGAGCACCTGGCGCGCAATCCGCAAGGGTTGGTGCCGGTGCTGGAGATCGATGGTCACGCCTTCACCCAGTCGCTGGCGATCATCGAATATCTCGACGAAACGCGGCATGCCGGTTTCCTGCCTGCTGATCCGGTCGGGCGCCAGCGCGTGCGCCAGCTGTCTTATGCGATCGCCATGGAAATCCACGCTGTCTGCAACACCGGCGTGGTTGCCGAGCTGATGCGGGTCACCAGCGATGGCGAGGCGACCCGCAATGACTGGATGCAGAAATTCATCGGCGACGGCATGGTCGCCTTCGAAAAACTGCTCGACAATCCCGCGACTGGCAAGTTCTGCCATGGCGACACACCTGGCATGGCCGATTTCTGCCTTGTGCCGCAGGTCTACAATGCGCGGCGCTGGAACGTTGATGTCTCGGGGTTGACGCGCGTCCTCGAAATCGCCGGACGCTGCGAAGGCCTTGATGCCTTCGCCAAGGCTCATCCCGACAGGGCCAAGCCGTAATCCTAGCGCATCCGCCACGCCTGGGTGCGGGCGATCAGCACCTTGGACAGGAACAGGTGGATCAGGCGTGCGGCGGCGTTGGTGTAGAAGATCATCATCGCCATCGCAGCGGCCGGTGCCACGTCGCCGGCGTCGTCCATGTTGAGCACCGCCACCGAGGCCAGTGCAGTGTCCTTCGAATAGAGGAACACCACCGCCGACACCGTCGTCATGGCATTGACGAACAGGTAGATGGAGATGTCGAGGATCGCCGGCAGGCAGACCGGGACGGTGACGCGGGCAAACAGCTTGTAGAATGGCTGCTTGAGCGATGCCGCCACCGGCTCGAACTCCTGGTCGATCTGCTTCAGCGCCGTCAACGCCGTCAGGTGGCCGACCGTGTAGAAGTGGGTGATGGTGCAAACCACCAGGATAGTCATGGTGCCGTAGATGCCATGCAGCGGGTTTTCAGGGTCGTTGAAGAAGAAGATGTAGGCGAGACCCAGCACCATGCCCGGCACTGCCATGGGCAGCATGGCGAGGAACTGGAATGCCGATCGTCCCGTGCGGAACCCCTCGGTCTTCTCCACCATGTAGGCGCCGACGAAGACGATGACCGTACCGAAGATCGCGGTCAGGCCCGCAAGCCGGATCGAGTTGTAGTACGAAGCCCAGCCGCCGCCATCCATGCGGTCGAACGCGAAGTGCTTGAGGCTGAAGCTGAGATCATAGGGCCAAAGTTTGACGACCGCTGCGAGCTGGCTCGTTGCCATGATGCCGAGGATGAAGACGGCGATGAGCGAACACCAGGTCAGGCACAGCGCATCGAAGCGCCGGTTCGGCTTGGGCTGATAGGGCACCGAGCGGGCCGATAGCAGCGCCACCTGTTTCTTTGTCACCATGCGGTCGACGACGAAAGCGGCGATGGCCGGAATGAGCAGGATGACCGAGACGACAGCGCCCATCTCGAAATTCTGCTGGCCGATGACCTGCTTGTAGATGTCGACGGCAAGCACGTTGTATTGGCCGCCTATGACCTTGGGCAGGCCGAAGTCGGTGATCACCAAGGTGAATACCACGAAGGCCGCAGAGATCAGGCCATAGCGCGCGCCGGGGATGGTGACCGTCCAGAACGTACGCCAGTTGCTGGCGCGCAGCGAAGCTGCCGCTTCGTAATGGCGCTGGTCGGAGATCGCCAGTGCCGTCGAAATGATGATCATGGCGTGCGGGAAGGCGAAGAAGATCGAGCCGACGACGATGCCGAGCGGGCCGTAGATCGACGCGCCCATGAGCAGGTCTTTCAGCATACCCTGGTTGCCGAAAAGATAGATCAACGCGATACCCGGCAGCAACGAAGGCACCAGGATCGGCACCATGGCGATCAGCTTGAAGGCATCCTTGAAACGCATGCAGCTGCGGTTGAGCGCATAAGCAAAGCCAAAGGCCAGGCCGACGGTTACGATGGTGCTGACAAAGGCGATAAAGACCGAGTTTTCGATCGAACGAAACAGCGTCGGCGTCGAGAAATAGGTGGTGTAGTTTTCAAGACCGATCGCCCGCGATGGCCTGAGCATCACCCGCCGGAAGGTGTTGGAATCGAACTCCTGCCACTCGGTGCCGTGGTGCAATTGCAGACCGACGAGATAACTCGCATCCGCTGACGTGCCGCGGATCTTGTACTTCACCGGGCTGCGGAAGCTGAAATCGGGAAAAAAGCTCGTTGCCTGCAGGCGGCCATCGGAATTGGTCGCAAGCTTGTCTGGCGCGACAGCGGCGGTCTTGTCGTTGAGTGCTGCTGCGCTGGCCGGCTCGCTCCATTTGCCCGCGGCATCGCTGACCTGGAACTCAAACCTGCCAAGGTCGAAGCTGTAGGTCGAAAACGACTTGGACAGCATGACGTAGAGTGGAGCGGCGAGCGCCACGATGAGATAGAGCGCGATGACCACCATCAGGCCGCGCTTGATCAGTTCGTCCTTGTCGAGGGCAAGCTTCAGCGTGCGGCCGGCGGGCAGGGCGGTGTCGATTGCCATCGCCATGTCATTGTCCCCCGGGGTAAACCAGAAGCCGCTCTTCCGGCAACTCGACCGTAAGGGCCGTGCCCTCCGTCAATGACAGGCGACGGGCGGCATTGATCGAAAAGTCGGCGATCAGTGTTTCGTCGCCGAGATCCGCACCACGCAGCCGGGTGCGCCAGAACGATCCGAGGAACTCCATCTCGCCGATGGTCACGTCGAGCAGGTTTGCCGGCTCTTTCACGACATCGGGTGCACCCGGCGAACGGGCACCGGGTCCGTGCGGGATGACATCCTCGGGCCGGATGGCCGCGATGACCGATACGCCAGCGTCGAATGAATGGGCGGCGCATTTGAAGGTCTTCGAGCCGAAGCTGACAGCGCCCTTTTCTGCCCTTGCCTTGAACTTGTTGGCCTCGCCGATGAAGTCGGCGACGAACAGCGTTGCCGGATGGCGGTAGATTTCGGTCGGCGACCCGATCTGCTCGATGACGCCGTGGTTCATCACCACGATGCGGTCGGCCATCGACAGCGCCTCTTCCTGGTCGTGCGTGACCATGATGGTGGTGACGCCAAGCTTGCGCTGCAGCTCCTTGATCTCGTGGCGCAGATGGGTGCGCACCTTGGCGTCGAGCGCCGACAGCGGCTCGTCGAGCAACAGCAGGCCCGGCGAAATGGCAATCGCGCGGGCAAGCGCAATGCGCTGCTGCTGGCCGCCGGAGAGCTGTGCGGGATATTTGTTGCCTTGTTCGGGAAGGCCGACCAGCTTGAGCAGTTCGCTCACACGGCTTTCGATCTCGGCGCGCGGGCGCCTGGTGTTTTCCAAGCCGAAGGCAATGTTCTTGGCGATCGTCAGGTTGGGAAACAACGCGTAGGACTGAAACACGATGCCATAGTCGCGTTGCGACGGTGGCAGCGTGGAAACGTCCTTGCCGCCCTGGCGGATCGACCCGCGTGTCTGCAAGTCGAGACCGGCGATGGCACGGAGCAGGGTTGTCTTGCCGCAGCCCGACGGGCCGAGGAAGCAAACGAACTCACCCTCGCGGATGTCGAGCGAGATGTCTTTCAGCGCATGGAAATCGCCGAAGGCTTTCCAGACGTTGGAGATCTCAAGATAGGCTGGCTTCACGTTCAGGCTGGCGGCGGTCATGGCGCTCACATCAGTCGGAGTTCGCGGCTGCCCGGCGAGGGTTTCGTGTCTCATCGTGATCATCCGGCTTGGGGGCAAGAGAGATCGGACGCCGCCCCTTGGCGACGCCCGGTTCAACAGGAAAAGCCGGTGGTCAGCTCTTCGGCTCGGATTTCGAGTCGTAGCGCTTGGTCCACTCCTCGAGGATGGCCTTGCGGTTGTTGGCCGCCCACTCGAAGTCGTTCTTGATCATCTTGTCTTCGATATCGGCCGGCAGGTACTGGACCGGCTTGGCGACGCCCGGCATGGCGACGACTGCGTAGCCGACATTGTACATCTCATTGGCCTTCTTGCTGATCGACCAGTCAAGCAGCGTCTTGGCCGCTTCTTCGTTGGCGGTGCCGGCAACGATCGCCGACGCTTCCATGTCCCAGCCGATGCCTTCGGAAGGGATGACGATGTCGAGCGGGGCGCCTTCGGCCTTGGACTTTGCGGCGCGGAATTCGAAGGAAATGCCGATCACCGTTTCACCTGCAGCCGCCATCTTGCAAGGCTTGGAACCGGAATGTGTGTAGGTGGCGACGTTCTGGTGCAGGCCATCCATGTAGGACCAGCCGTCCTTCTCGCCGAACAGCTGCAGCCAGCTCGATACATCGAGGAAGCCGGTTCCCGACGAGGCCGGGTTCGGCATCACGACATGGCCCTTGTATTCGGGCTTGGTGAGGTCTTTCCAGCTTGTCGGTGCGGTCAGGCCGAGCTTTTGACCCTCAACCGTGTTGAAGCAGATCGAGGCAGCCCAGGCGTCCATGCCGACCCAGCTTGGCGGCGTGTCCTTGTCGATGAAATTGGGCTTGAGTTGTTCCACGCCCTTGGGGGCATAGGCTTCGAGCATGCCTTCGCTCTTCAGCACCAGCAGCGACGTTGCCGCCAGTCCCCAGATCACGTCGGCTTGCGGATTGTCTTTTTCGGCAAGCAGCTTGGCGGTGATGACACCGGTGGAGTCGCGGATGAAGTTGAGCTTGATGTCGGGGTGATCCTGGCTGAAGGACTCGGCATAGCGCTTGAGGTCTTCCGCCTCGATCGCCGTGTAGACGGTGAGCTCGGTCCCCGCCCATGCAGCCGACGACATCATCGTTGCGAAGGCGGCGAGCGCGAAGGATTTGTTGTGGTTCATGAATATCTGGCTCCCATTTGAATCGCTTAGGCACGTTCTGATTGGGAGAGGTCTGAGCAGGGATGCGCGTGCCGCGATTGCCCCGATTGCGCCTCGTCCAAGGCTGATACTGGGAACCGGGGGTCAATAAGTAAAATCTATTCTTTTTATGATACTGTAGGCTCAGCTTATGACCTGCACAGCCCTGCGACAGGCATGTGACAAGCCTGTTTCAGGCAGGTGAAATCTCAGGAAAAGGCCAGCGCAATAACGCCGCAGGCAACGATCACAGCCGAGATGATGCGCGCCAGCCAGGGACGCTCGCCGAAGATGAACAGCCCGATCAGGGCGGCGATGATGACGCTCGATTCTCGTACTGCTGATACCGCACCGAGCGGGGCGATGGTCTTGGCGTAGATGACCAGGCCATAGGCGGTGACGGCGCCAAGCCCGCCGATCAACCCCAGCCCGACGGTGCGGAGATCGATGGTGTGGGTGGCGCCGCGCCGGCGAAACAGCACAAACAATGTCACCGGAAACTCGAGCAGGAACAGCCAACCCATATAACCGAACGGACTGTCGGACAGGCGAACGCCGATGCCGTCGACGACCGAATAGGAAGCGATGAGCACACCGTTGATCGCAGCAGCGCCCACGGCGCGCGGATCGGCGTTCGCCGCGCCGCGCTGGAAGGCCAGGAAGGCAATGCCGAAGGTGACTGCGCCAATCCCGACCCAGCCGAGCGGCGGCAGCGTCTCGCCGATCATCACATAGGCGCCGAAGGCGACAAGTGCTGGTGCCAGACCTCGGGCGATCGGATAGACTTGGCTGAGATCGCCGAGCCGGTACGACTGGAACAGGAAGACGTAATAGCCGAAGTGGATGACGGTCGACAGGAAGATGTAGATCCAGCTTTCCATCGACGGCGACGGCGCTGACAAGACAAGAACCGTGCCAAGGGTGGCGTGCGTGGCCGAGACTGCGGCGAGCACGATCGCCCGGTCGGTTGCCGCCTTGACCACGGCGTTCCAGCTGGCGTGCAGCAATGCCGCGACCAGCACGATGGTCAGCGCGAAACCGGACATTCAATCAGGCTTTCATGCGGGAGAGGTGCACGCTGGCTGATGGGCTCGCCAAAGCATTCAACGATTGCATTTCCCCTCCAGACGCAGATGAGGGAGCGCAAGCGCTCCCTCATCGATGACTATGCGATTTGCCGGCTCAAGACCATGGCAACGAGAAGGTCTTGACGTTGGTAAAGCTCTTCATCGCTTCGATGACACCCTCCTTGTAGCCGTTGCCTGAGTCCTTGATCCCGCCAAATGGCGACATCTCGATGCGATATCCCGGGACTTCCCAGATGTTGACGGTGCCGACCTGCAGGCCGGCGATGTATTTCTGCATGCGGCGGAAGTCGTTGGTGCACACACCTGACGACAGGCCGAAGGCGGTCGAATTGGACAGCGTTATCAGTTCATCGTCATTGTCGGGCGCGCGCACGATCGGGATGATCGGGCCGAAGGTCTCTTCCATGACCAGTTCTGACGTATGCGGAACGCGATCGACGACGATCGGCGGCAACAGCGCGCCCTTGCGGCCAGGATCGTAGAGCACTTCGGCTCCTTGTTCGGCGGCCATGTAGACGCGCTTTTCGAACAGTGCGGCCGCTTTTTCATGCACCACGGTGCCGAGATCGGTCGTCCGGTCCATCGGGTCGCCGAACCTGAGCTTCTTCGCCCGCTCGAGAACCATCGGCACGAAGCGGTCGGCGACACTTTCCTGGCACAGGATGCGCTTGACCGCGGTGCAGCGCTGGCCAGAATTCTTGGTCGCACCTGCCACCGCGAGGTCGGCCGCCTTGGCCAGATCGTCGTCGGACAGGTCGTTGAGGATGATCAGCGGATCGTTGCCGCCGAGCTCCAGCACCTGGCGCTTGTAGCCGGCGGTGCGGGCGATCAGTTTGCCGACGGGCACGCCACCGGTGAAGGTGATCAGCTCGATGTTTTCGTTGGTGATCATCTCGGCGCCGATGTCGGCCGGCATGCCTGTCACCACCGACAGCATTTCCGGCGGCAGGCCGGCCTCGTAGAGGATGTCGGCGAGGATCAGCCCCGTTATCGGGGTGAGCTCGGTCGGCTTGACCACCACGCAATTGTTGGTGGCGATCGCCGGTGCCACCTTGTGCGACACCATGTTGAGCGGATGGTTGAAGGGCGTGATCGCCGAGATCGCCTTCAGCGGCTCACGTGTGGTGAAGATCTTCCGTGCCTTGCCGTGCGGGGTCAGGTCGCAGGAAAATATCTGCCCGTCGTCCTGGATGCACATCTGTGCCGACAGCGTGAACACGTCATAAGCGCGGCCGACCTCGTAGAGGGAGTCGGCCTTGGAGATGCCGAGTTCCAGCGTGATGATGTCGGAGATCTCTTCCTTGCGCGCGGCAAGGGCTTCTGCCGTGCGGAACAGGATCTGCTGACGCTCATAGCGCGTCAGTTTCGGCTTGTAATTGGCCGCGATCTCGAAGGCCTGGCGGGCGTGCTCGGCACGCCCCGCCGGTACCGTGCCGATCACCGCATCGGTGTAGGGGTAATGGACGTTGACGACGCCATCGGCATCGACCTTGCGTCCGGCGATGCGCATGGGCTCATGGCGCACCTTGAACGTTGTTTCAGCCTTGACCATCGTCAGTCCTCCCTCAGGCCAGCGCTGCTGCCATGGTGGCATAATAGAACGCATCGAAGTTGCGCAGAACCGGCTCGTTGGGGAGCGTCGGCAGCTTGCGGTTGACGATGAACGGCACTGCCTGCTCGGTCAGGCCGCCATGCGAGCGCAGCGGCTCGTTGAGCGCTGCCAGATCGTGGCGATGCTCGCTGGTGCCGATGGTCTTGTTTTCGGTGGACACCAGAACGATGTCGCCGATGCGGTCGGAAGGCAGTTCGAAGCGCGCGCAGGCAGTGGCGTTGTCGATGACGACGTCGATGCCTTCGATGGCGGCAAGGCGCTTCATGATATCGGCCTGGTCGGCGCCCTCGGGCAGGTAGGCGGTGGCGAACGAACCGAGCGCGCCGTGATGCACGACATAAGGATCGGTGATCGGCAGGATGACACGCGCTGCGTCCTTGCCCAGCCATTCGTCGAGCACGTCCTGGACATAGACCACGTCAGGGGTGCCGTCGGCCTTGTGCTTGGGCTTCATGCCATGATCGGCGGTGATGACGATGGCAGCACCGAGCGCGTCGAGTTCGCCGAGATATTTGTCGAACATCTCGTAGAAGGCGTTGGCCTGCGGCACGCCGGGCGCATATTTGTGCTGCACGTAGTCGGTGGTGGTCAGGTACATCACGTCAGGCTTGAATTCCTTGAGCAGCTTGACGCCGGCGGCGAAGACGAACTCCGACAATTCGGCCGAATAGACCTCCGGAACCGGCTTGCCGAGCCAGGCGGATGCATTGTCGATGCCGTGCTCGGCCTTGGTCGAGACATCTGACTTTTCCGACGAGAAGCAGATCGCGCGGCCCTCGTCGAACTTCAGGCCGCTGCCGAGAAGAGCGCGCAGCTTGTCCTTGGCGGTGACCACGGCAACCCGCGCACCGGCATCGTAGAAGGCCTGGAAGACGGTCGGCGCGCGCAGGAAGCGCGGGTCGTTCATCATCACTTCCTTGCCGGTCTCGCGCTCGTAGAGATAGTTGCCGCAGATGCCATGCACTGCCGGCGGACGGCCGGTGGCAATCGACAGATTGTTGGGGTTGGTGAAGCTCGGGATGACGCTGTGGGCGGTGCGTTCGGTGCCGTTGGCGCGGATCTTCACCAGCGAGGGCATCAGGCCTGCCTTGATCGCCTCGTCGAGATAGGCCGGCTCGCAGCCGTCGAGGCAAATGGCAATCGCCGGCACGCGCGGCCATTCGTAAGCGCGGCCGTTGGCGCTGACATTGATCGTGGTCATCTTGTTCATGGGAGTGGGGTCCTTGTGATCTTCTTGTTATCAGGCGGCGAGCTTGGCGCGCTCGGCGATGGCGGCTGCGGGGGGAGCAGCTGTATCGACGCCCATTTCGCGCAGAGATTGGCCGGCGGCCTCGACCACCTTGCGCATGACGTGCTCGTCCATCCGCCCGATGCAGCCGACGCGGAAGCTGTCCACCACTGTCAGTTTGCCGGGATAGATGATGAAGCCCTTTTCCTTCATCAGCTCATAGAAGCGGTCGAAGGAAAAGTCCGGATGCGCTGGGTTGAAGAAGGTGACGATGATCGGCGACAACCAGCGATCCTTGAGCAGCGTTTCGAAACCCAGTTCGCGCATACCTGATACCATGACGTCGCGGTTTCTGACGTAGCGGGCGCCGCGACCAGCGACACCGCCTTCGACCTCATGCTGGCGCAGCGCTTCGAGGAAAGCGGCGACCACATGCGTCGGCGGCGTATAGCGCCACTGGCCGGTCTTGTTCATGTGTGCCCACTGGGCATGGACGTCGAGGCTGAGTGAGTGGCTGCGGCCCTTGGCGGCCTCGAGTTCGCTCTTGCGGGCGATGATGAAGCCGAAGCCGGGCACGCCTTCGATACATTTGTTGGCCGAGGATACCATGGCCTCATAGCGCACTTCACCGACTTCGAGC
Source organism: Aminobacter sp. UC22_36 (assembly GCF_044056035.1). NCBI lineage: Bacteria > Pseudomonadati > Pseudomonadota > Alphaproteobacteria > Hyphomicrobiales > Phyllobacteriaceae > Aminobacter > Aminobacter sp. UC22_36. The sequence goes on along the minus strand of NZ_CP171995.1, from coordinate 47,622 downwards.
GGGATTGCACCAAAGGCACTCATCGAGTCGACCAGGAATTTGCGGCCCTTGGCGTAGACCGTCTCGGAAATCTCGGCGACCGGGTTGAGGATGCCCGAGCTGGTTTCGCAGTGGACGAGGATGACGTGGGTGATGGCAGGGTCGGCGTCGAGCGCGGCGGCCACTTCGTCGCCACGTGGCGGCATGTAGTCGCCCTTGTCGATCGCCACGTGATCGCGGCCGAGATAACCGAGCGTCTGGACGATACGCTGGCCATAGGCGCCGTTGACCAGCACCAGCGCCTTGCCGTCGCGTGGCACGAACGAGCCGAGCATCGCCTCGACGGCGAAGCTGCCGCTGCCCTGCATCGGCACGCAATCGAACTCGCTGTTACCGTTGCCGAGCATGGCGAGGAGACGCTGGCGCATTTCCGCCGTCATCGCCCGGAAGTCGCCATCCCACGAACCCCAGTCGCGCAGCATCGCCTGCTTGACGGCATAGGAGGTGGTCAGCGGTCCGGGCGTCAGCAGATAGGGTTCGCCGAGCGCCGGTGCGGGGAAGGGGGCCTGAGCCGCAAGCTTGTGTTCGGACAGCATTTCTTTCTCCTGACCGTCTTCGGATGTCTTGTTCGGCTTCACTTTGCTGGCAGGCAATCCATATGTAAAATCGTTATTTTGTATTCACCAATAAGTACAATCGATGGTGTCTGTATGACAGGCAATCCCGTCAGGCGATCTTGGCAAGCCGGCTTTCCAGCAGGTCGCCGCTCTGGGTCAGGATCGGGTAGGCGACCGAGACCAGAAGCGAATTGAACTCCTTGAGCGCACGCACAGCCTCGAGATGGATGTCGCTGGTCTCGATGCTTTGCGGCGTGCCCGATTGCAGGCGCTTGAGGTGGCGTTCGTGGCTTTCGCGCTCGAGCTTGCGCATGCGTTCCTTCTCGACCACCAGCTGGCGCGCCGCGTCGAGATCGCCCGAGACCAGTACATTCATGGCGATCTGCATGTTGGCGAGCACGCGGTCGTGCAGCGCGGTCAGTTCGCTCCAGCCCTCCTTGGAGAAGCTCAGCCGCTTGTCGTTTTTCTCCTGCGCCAGCACCAGAAGGTTCTTGGCGATGATGTCACCGGCATGTTCGAGATTAATCGCAAGGTCGGTCAACTCGATGCCACGCCGGGCTTCTTCCTGGGTCATCGTCCCCCTGTTGACCTCGGCGATATAGAGCTTGATGTCGGTGTGGGCGCGGTTGACCTCTTCGTCGAGCTTGCGCACCTGCTCGACGCGGACCCGGTCACCGGAATCGAATAGATCCATCACCGGCCGCAGCATGATCTCCACCACCTCGGCCATGCGCAGCAGCTCGCGTGTGGCGCTGGCGAGCGCCACACTCGGCATCTTGATCACCGTACGGTCGAGTGCGCTGACCCGCCGCGACATCAGGTCGAAGCTTTCCGCGCCGGCCGGAGCGTCGGGCAGGATCAATGCCACAAGCCGCTCCATCGGCCCGGTGAAGGGAAGGCACAGCACCAACAGTGCCAGATTGAAGGCGAGGTGCAGGTTGACCACCTGACGTGCCGCATTTTCGCCGAACCAGGCCATCGGCAATGCGACCAATTGTAGGGCAACCAGGATCGCGATGGCTGCCACAGCCCGGAAGATCAGGTTGCCGACCGGGATGCGCCGCGCCTCGATGGACTGGCCACGGGTCAGTCCGACGGCGACCAGCCCGGCGCCGAGATTGACGCCAAGGATCATCGGCAGCGCCACTTCGGCCGGCAGCACACTCTGGGCCGCCATCGACATGAACAGCAGCACCGAAGCGACGCTGGAGTGGATCAGCCAGGTGAACAATGCTGCCGCACCAAAGGCGGTGACCGGATCGCTGCGGAGGTAGTCGACGGCCATCGGCAACAATGCGCTGTGACGCATGGGGGCCGTCGCTTCGCCAACCATGCGCAGCGAAATCAGGATGAAGGCGATGCCGAGCAAGGTGCGCCCGGTCTGCTTGACGATGCGCGCCTCGAATTTGAGGAACATGGTGGCGCCGAAAAACAGCAGCAGCGGCACCAGCCAGCTGAGATCGAAGGACAGCGCCTGCACCACCAGCGCCGAGCCTACATCGGCGCCGAGCATCACGGCGAGACCGCCCGAAACGGTCGAAAACGCCGGTGGTGGCAAAGCCTGCGGCAAGTACCGCGACCGCGGTTGCGCTCTGCAACAGGATGGCAAGCACCGTGCCGGCCGTCGCCGCCTTCAGCCGGCCCTTGGTCGCGCTGCGCAGCGCCTCGCGCAGCACCGCGCCATGGGCGCGTTCGACACCGGTTCGGACCATGCGCACCGCCCACAAAAGCAGCATGATGGCGCCGGCCAGTTGCAGCAGGATGAATATGAAATGCATGGCCGCGAACCTCCGATTGCAAGCGCGCAGCTGTGGCGCTTGCCTTATCCTCGGTGGTTTTTAATATAAATCAAATCGTTAGTTTCGATATTTGTATCGGCTGAGATTATTGCTATTCTACCCTGACGTCAGGGAGAAGGCATGCGCTACGTTCAGCTTCGGGCATTCCATTATGTCGCGATTTGCGGCGGCTTTTCGCGCGCTGCCGAAACACTGTTCCTCACCCAGCCGGCAATTTCCGATCAGGTGCGCAAGCTCGAGGAGGAATACGACGTCCTGCTCTTCAACCGCCACAAGAAGCAGGTGACGCCGACGGTGGCCGGCCAGCAACTGCTCGAAATCACCCGGCGCATGTTCGACACCGAGCAGCAGGCGCTGGAGCTTCTGTCGGAATCGCGCGCCCTGCGCTCTGGAACGCTGCGCATCGTCGCCGACGCCGCCCACCATCTGCTGCACATTCTCGGCCAGTTCCGTCAGAAATATCCCGGCATCCAGGTGTCGGTGCGCGCCGGCAACACTGAAACCGTCATCTCCAGCCTCTACAGCTACGAGGCCGACATCGGCGTGCTTGGCGAAATCCCGACCGGCCGCGATTTCGAGGTGGTAAAGCTCAACTCGACGCCGATCGTCGCCTTCGTTTCCACCGACCACCCGCTCGCCTCAGCCAAGTCGCTGTCGCTGCATGAACTGTCCTTGCTGCCGCTGGTGATGCGCGAGCGCGGCTCGAAGACCCGCGCCAAGCTGGAAGACCTCGCCGCCAAGGAAGGCTTCGAGTTCAAGCCGGCGATCGAGGCAGAGGGGCGCGAAGCAGTGCGCGAGATCGTGGCGTCAGGTGCCGGCGTCGGATTCGTTTCGGCAGCCGAGTTCGGCCAGGACGCGCGGCTGGTTCGGATCCCTATCGCAGCCCCCGAAATGCTGATGGACGAAGCGCTGATTTGCCTCAAGGAGCGCAGCGGTGGCAAGCTGGTGCGGGTGTTCCTCGACATCGCCAGGTCGATGGCGGCAGGATAGCGAGGCGGTTGCGCCGGACAAGGGGGATGTTAGGCTGGTCCGCATCCGAGCTTGGGAGGTGCTGAAATCTCAGAGACGGTCATCCTCTCGGTCCTGCTGCTCTCGCTCGCCTTTTCGCTGGGGTTCGCCCTCAATCGGGGCTCGACCTGCGCGGTGATCGCGATGGCCGAGCTTGTTCAGGAGCGCCGGCCAGCTCGTTTTGTCGCCTTGCTTGAATGCACGCTATGGGGAGCGCTCACCTATGCAGCCTGGCATCTGATGCCGGGGTCGGAGACGCGTTGGTCGGGATTCGGCTTTGCCGCCACCGGTGGCACGATCTTCGGGGTTGGGGCTTTTGTGAACGGCGCCTGTGCGTTTGGCAGTGTCGGCCATCTCGGCAACGGCGATACCGAATTCGGCTTCACGTTCCTGGGCATGTATGCCGTTGCGACCGTCGCGGGCCTTGGCGGCCTTTTACCCGCCGTAATGGCATCGCCGATGTCGCTGGCGATTGCACCCCCGGTGGCTCTCTTGCTGCTGGTCAGCTTCGCCGCCCTGCGCTTTGTCCTGCAGCGCAGGAACGTCACGGCATACCGGAACATGAGCTGCGCCATGCTGGCCGTTGGCGTGGCATACACTACGATCATCTTGCTCAAGCCGGGATGGTCCATCGCGCTCTCTCATGCTCACCCCCTGCCGCTGGCGTCCGTCGTCACCGTGGCGGCGATGTTTGCCGGTAGCGTCCTCAGCCGCGCCCTGAGTCGAGGCAATTATCGGGTCAAATGGCCAAGTTTTCGCGGCGCTGCTCGGCGACTTGCGGGAGGCATCATGATGGGAGTTGGTGCGGTCCTTATCCCAGGCGGCAACGATACGATGCTGCTGGTGGGGCTTCCACAAGGCGCTGAACAGGCCGTTCTGGCCTATCTGCTGTTTGCCGCATCGATAGCAATTCTGGTCCGCACAATCGGCTCGTCGGCCCACGCATGGTCGAGATGAGCGTTCGGACCTAATCCGACCCGGGTCTTGCCGGTTCAATACGACGGGCCGGGCGTGTCCCGTGACACGATTACATCCATCGCAAATTTCTCTGGTATGAAACAAGATTTCATGCTAGGAAATGGCTGACTTCGGATCTGATCGGCAGAGCGACCGCCATCCGGACATTCGCATACTCAGCAACCGAACCGTGCGCTGAAGCCGTCAGGCTTCAGGCAGGTAGTTATTGACTGGCGATGGATATGAAGACGGCATCGACCCTACTTCAGCTTTTGGCACTCAGCGCATGCCTCGCAGCGCGGTTGATCTGCGCCGGCGACCTTCAGATGCCGGGCGTGCGTCGTGCCATGCAGACAATGGCGGCAAGCGGACAACCAGCTATTGCCGAGTGCCTGGGGCAGACGATGCCGGCATAGGGACACACCGCGCGAAGAGGCGCGCTAACTTTCCTCGCGTGCTGCTATCGGCACGCCAGGGAGATAGAGCGAAATCGGCCGGATCTCATACACCGCAGTCGGGTTGGCGGAGCGCAATTCGCGTGCCGCTGCGACGGCTGCGTCAATCGTTGGATAGTCGACGACGTAGAAGCCGAGCAACTGCTCCTTGGTCTCGGCAAAGGGACCGTCGGTGACAATGCCAAGTCCTTTTCCCCTCAAGGTCACCGCTCTCGCCGTCGGCCCGAGGCGCGCCGCCGGACCCAGATGCTTTTCCTGGACAAGGCGATCGTTGATCTCCAGCAGATCCGTCATCAGGGCCGCATCCTCTTCTTCAGTCCAGGATTCGACCACTCCCTCGGCGTGATACGCCAGGATAGCGTACAGCATGGTTGCTCCTTCCTTCTCTCCCTCGGTTTCGGCCCAGCGAGCCACTATTTGGTTTTGACTGCAAGCGCCAAAGGCGGTCGTCCACCTCCAGAAACACCGCGATCGATCAGCAGCGTCGCTTGCCTTCGAACAGGTCCCTCTCGCGGGCCAGTCCCTCGCCAACGACATCGAAGAAGGCGCGGATGCGGGCCGTCGCCTTGAGATCGGAATGGGTGACGATCCACAGCTCGCCGGCAAGTTCCTGTAATGGCTCGGCCAGTGCGCGCGCCAGCCCCGGCTCGCCGTCGCCGAGATAGCAGGGCAGAAGCGCTAGGCCGATGCCGGCCCTGGCCGCGATTGCCTGATTGACGAGGCTGTTGGTGCGGTAGACGAAACGCTCGCCCGCGACGTTCCGGTCAAGCCAGTCGGCGGCCATGATGCCGCCTGCTGTCTCCTCCCAGCCGACCAATGCATGACGGCCAAGGTCGTCGGGGCCCTCGATCGCGCCGCCATTGGCATCGACATAGGCGGGCGAGGCAAAGAAGGTCCAGGCGACGCCGGCGAGCTTGCGACCCCAGAGATCGCCCTCCTTGGGCCGGATCGGCCTGAGCGCCACGTCGGCCTCGCGGCGTGACAGGGAGAGCACGCGGTTTTCGATGGCCAGTTCGACGACGATGCCGGGATGCGCTTGGCGGAAGGCGGCAAGGTGCCCGGTCAACCTGGAGTAGGCGAGCGTTTCCGACGAGGTGACACGCAGCCGGCCGGACAGCCGGCCGTCGGCGCCGGCGATGTCGCGCGCCAGCGCCAGCGCCTCATCCTCCATGCGTTCCGCGGCGGCGGCCATGCGTTCGCCCGCTGGTGTCAGCTGGTAGGTGCCACCGGGAAGGCGTTCGAACACGCGCACCGCCAGCCGCTGCTCGAGCGCATTGAGCCGGCGAAAGACGGTCGAGTGATCGATGCCGAGCAAGCCTGCCGCGGCGGTCAGGCTGCCCGCGCGGGCCACAGACAGCACCAGCCTGAGTTCGTTCCAGTCGTCCATGCGAGCCTTCTAGCATGATCGTTGTTTGCAGTCATGCAAGCGTGATTGGCAAAATCCCAACGAGCATTGCGAACATGCAACGACTAGCTTTGTCCCCGGAAGCAACGACCACACGGTCAGAACCCAAGAGGACAGATCATGAAACTCTACTACGCCACCGGCACCTGCTCGCTCTCGCCCCATATCGTCGCGCTCGAAGCCGGCATCGCGCTCGGCATCGAGCGGGTCGACATCTCGAGGAAACCGCATGTCACCGGCGCCGGCCACGACTTCACCAAGGTGAACCCGAACAACTATGTGCCGGTGCTCGAGCTCGACGACGGTTCGCTCCTGACCGAGGGTGCCGCGATCGTCCAGTACCTCGCCGACCTCAAGCCGGAAGCGAAGCTCGCGCCGGCGGCCGGCACGCGCGAACGCTACCAGTTGCAGTCCTGGCTCAACTTCGTCGCCTCCGAACTGCACAAGATGTACAGCCCATGGCTGTTCCATCCCGAGTATGGCGCCCAGGCGCAGGAGGTGGCGCGCGGCAAGATCGCCGAACGCCTTGCCTATGTCGAAAATCACCTTGAGGGCGGCGGTCCCTATCTGATGGGCGCAACCTTCACCGCCGCCGATGCCTATTTCTTCACCATCGTCGGCTGGTCCGCTTTCGCCAAGGTCGATCTCACGGCCTTCCCGCAGCTGCGTGCCTATATGGATCGTGTCGGTGCACGACCGAAGGTGCGCGAGGCGATGCAGGCCGAAGGCATGAAGCTCGCGGCCTGACCATGAGCCCGGGACTTGCCTGGACCCTGCTGGTGGTTGCCGGCGTGCTCGACGTCGCCTGGGCGGTGTCGATGAAATATGCCGAGGGTTACACGCGGCCCGGCTGGTCGGTCGTTTCGGTGCTGCTGCTGGCAGCCTTCGTCTACCTGCTTGGCCGCGTGCTCGAAGCGCTGCCCGTCGGCACCGCCTATGCGGTGTGGACGGGGATCGGGGCTGCCGGCACCGTCATCATGGGCGTCGTGCTGTTCGGCGAGACGCTCGGTCCGCTGCGCCTGGGCGGCGTTGTCGTCGTGCTCTTGGGCATCGCCATGCTCAAGCTCGCCGAAGTCTGACCCCTGGGAAAAAGCCCCTCCCGTAACGGGAGGGGCAGTCAGGGGAGGTCATCTGAATTACGCGGCAGCGCGTAGCTCTGTGCCGTCGGCCTTCACGCGCTCGGACTTCGGGTCGTAGGGCGCCTTGAGATGGGCGGTCGCCGCATGGCGTTCGCCGGCGAGATCGATCTCGTAGCGCCCGCTTTCGATGAACGCCTTGTCGACGCCTTCGGCATGGCCGAGCAGGCCAAGGGCGACGGAGCAACCGAGCGTGTGGCCGTAGGCTGCCGAGCGTACTTCGCCGACCGGCTTGCCATCGCGCAGGATCAGCTCGCCGCCCCACAGCATCGGTGCTGCGTCATCGAGCGTGAACTGCACGATGCGGCGTGTCAGCTTGGCCTTGGCCTTTGCCTCGACCAGCGCCTCGCGGCCGATGAACCCGCCAGGTTTGTCCATCGACACGGCGAAAGCGAGACCGGCTTCGAACGGATTGACGTCGGGCGTCAGCTCCCGACTCCAGGCCCTGAAGCCCTTTTCGACGCGCAGCGCTTCAAGCGCGTAATAGCCGCAGTCGGTCAGCCCAAATTCGCGCCCGGCCTCGTGCAGCGCCTCATAGACACCGACGGCGAATTCGCTCGGCACGATCAGCTCCCAGCCAAGCTCGCCGACATAGGTCATGCGGTTGGCGTAGGCAGTGGCATAGCCGATGTCGATCTCGCGGATGGTGGCAAAGGGGAAGCCGGCATTGGACAGATCGGCCGAGGTCAGCTTGGCAAGGACGTCGCGTGAGTTGGGTCCCATCAGCGCCAGCACCGAATAGGACGAGGTGACGTCGGTCAGCGTGACATGCGCATCCTCGGGGATGTTCTTGTTGATCCAGTCGGCGTCATGCACGGATTGCGCCGAACCGGTGACGATCAGGAACTTGTCGCGGCCCAGGCGCATCACCGTCAGGTCGCTTTCATAGCCGCCGCGCTCGTTGAGCAGGCCGGTATAGATCGAGCGACCGATGTCGACGTCGATGTCGGCGGCACAGATATGGTTCAACGCGGAAGCCGCGTCGCGGCCCTGCACCAGAAGCTTGGCGAACGAGGTCTGGTCGAAGATGCCGGCGGCCTCGCGGGTGGCCTTCATCTCGCGCTTGACCGCGTCGTGCCAGTTCTGGCGGCCGAAGGAATATTGCGTTTCGGGCTTTTCGCCGGAAGCAGCGAACCAGTTGGCGCGCTCCCAGCCCATCTTGGACCCGAAGCAGGCGCCCTTGGCGGCCAAGCGATCATAGAGCGGCGAGCGGCGGAAGGGCCGTGCCGTGTCGAGCTCGCGATTTGGCCAGGGCATGGCGTAGTGCAGGCCAAGCGTTTCCTTGACGCGGTCGTGCAGCCAGCGCGGATTGTTGTTGAAGCCGGCGAAACGCCTGATGTCGACCGGCCACAAATCCATGGTCGGTGCACTGTTGACGATCCACTCGGCCAGTGCCTTGCCCGCACCACCGGCGCTGGCGATGCCCATCGAATTGAAGCCGGCGCCGACGTAGAAATTCTTCAGTTCCGGCGCTTCGCCGAGGATGAAGTTGTTGTCGGCGGTGAAGCTTTCCGGCCCGTTGTAGAACTTCTTGACCTCGGATGTTTCCAGCTGCGGCACGCGCACCAGCGCGTTCCGCATCAGGATCTCGAACTGGTCCCAGTCGTCGGGCAGAAGCGCGAATTCGAAATCGTCGGGGATGCCGTTCATGCCCCATGGCTTGGCCTCGGGCTCGAAGCCGCCCATGACGAGGCCGCCGACCTCTTCCTTGAAATAGATGAAGCCGTCGGGGTCGCGCATCACCGGCAGGTCGGGATGCACGCCCTCGATCTTGCCGGTGACGATGTACATATGCTCGGCCGAATGCAGCGGCACGGTGACGCCGCACATCGCGCCGACCTTGCGCGCCCACTGGCCAGCGCAGTTGACGACGATCTCGGCTGCGATATCGCCCTTGTCGGTCGAAACACCCGTCGCCTTGCCGTCCTTCGTCTTGATGCCGGTGACGCGGACACGCTCGATGACGCGCGCGCCGCGGTTGCGCGCGCCCTTGGCCAGCGACTGGGTCAGGTCGGTCGGGTTGGCCTTGCCATCGCCGGGCAACCAGACGGCGCCGACGAGATCGTCGATGGCCATGACCGGCCACAGGTCCTGCGCCTCCTTGGCCGAGATCACCTCGATGTCGACGCCCTGCGCGCGGGCCGAAGCCGCGGTGCGCTTGAGCACCGTCATCCGGTCGGCGGTGCGGGCCACCGACAGCGAGCCGCAGTTCTTCCAGCCGGTGGCAAGGCCAGTCTCTGCCTCGAGCTCGCTATAGAGCTGCGTTGAATATTTGATCAGGCTGGTCATGTTGGCGTGGCTGCGTAATTGCCCGACAAGGCCTGCCGCGTGCCAGGTGGTGCCGCCGCTGAGTTGGCCCTGCTCGAGCAGCACGACGTCCGTCCAGCCGAGTTTTGTCAGGTGATAGGCGACCGAGCAGCCGATGATGCCGCCGCCTATGATGACGACGCGTGCCTGCGTCGGGAATTCCTGCGCCATGGTGAAACAACCTCCCAAAGGTGATAGTCGCAACCATAGCGCCGTCGCAACAAAATGCAACATTAAATGCAACAAATAATCACATCAAGTTGGGCAATGCGATAAGGGCTGGGATGCGGCCATCAATTTTTCGCGGCGTTGTCGGAACGGGTCGCCGCTGAACGACTTCAAGACGTAGAACTGGCGGGGCGACAAAGGAGAACGACATGAGAAAGATCGTGGTGGGCGCATTCATGAGCCTCGACGGCATCATGCAGGCGCCGGGCGGGCCGGAGGAGGATCCGATCGGCGGCTTCAAGTTTGGTGGCTGGGCCGCGCCCTATTTCGACGAAACGCTGACCGAGGGGGTAGGCGAGATGTTCGCCAGGCCGTTCGACCTGCTGCTCGGGCGCAAGACCTGGGACATTTTCGCCGCCCACTGGCCCTATGTCGACGCAGACGATCCCATTGGCCCGCTGTTCGACCGCATCAACAAATATGTGGCGACGCGCAATCCGGAGCTGAAGCTCGGCTGGCAGAACAGCCATTCGCTCGGTCCCGACGCCGTCGCTGCCGTGCGCAAGCTGAAAGCCGAGGACGGGCCGGACCTGTTGACCCAGGGCTCGACCGACTTCCTCAAGACCCTGCTTGCCGGCGACCTCGTCGACGAGCTCAACATCTCGATCTTCCCGCTGGTGCTGGGCAAGGGCAAGCGGCTGTTCGGCGACGCGGCCCTGCCGTCGGCGTTCAAGCTGGTGTCGTCGAAGGCTTCCGGGACGGGCGTGACGGTCAACAAATACATCCGTGACGGCGATATCGTCACCGGCTCGTTCGAGTTCGAGACCCCGACCGACGCGGAACTGGAGCGGCGGCGGAAGTTGACCTGATCGTCAGGCCGGGCCGGCGGAGCGGCAGTCTTGCTGCTCCCCAATATCGGCTATTCGCCGACAATCACCTTCGGGCCCTTCCGCTCCAACGCCTCGACCATCGCTGCGGGGGGAGGGGCGTCGACGATGATACCGGCGGCGAGTTCGAAACGCTGGATGCGCAGTGGCGTCAGCCGGCCGAACTTCGAACTGTCGAGCACGAAATAGGCGCGGGCGGCGGTGGCCGCCATGCGCGAGCGCTGTTCGGCGCCGTTGCGGGTGAAGTCGGTGACCTCGCCGTCCGGCGACAGCGCGCCGCCGCCGAGGAAGGCGACGTCGATGCGGAAGCGGCCGATGGCGTCGAGCGCGTCGATGCCGATTGCTGCCTCCTCCGACGGATCGATCTCACCGCCGAGCATGTGCACCCGCACATGCGGCTGGCGGCACATATGCAACGCGATCGTGAGGCTGGTGGTGCAGACCGTCAGGTTGTGCTTGCCCGCGAGTGCATGGGCCACGGCAAGGGTGGTGGTGCCGGAATCGAGAAACACCACCATGCCGTCCTCGACGAGCGCCGCCGCGGCGCGGCCGATCGCCGCCTTGCCGGCAGCGTTTTCCTGGCTGCGCTCGTTGAGCGCCGGTTCGGTTGCCTCAAACAGCGTCGCTCCGCCATGGACGAGGTCGAGCTGGCCGCGTTCAGCGAGGTGCTTCATGTCGCGGCGGATGGTTTCCCGCGACACGTCGAAGAAATTGGCAAGCTCGGTGATGCCGACCGAGCCGTCGGCGGCGAGCCGCCTCAGGATCTCGTCATGACGGCGCGGCGCAAGCGCCCGGGCATTGGAACTGTGCGAGTCGGACATGAGGCCAATGTGGCGATGTTGGCCTCATCGAGCAAGCGGATGTTGCAATATGTGGCAGCCGACCCGCACGTTACATGCGAACCCGTTCGCCAGCCGGATCGTAAACGCAGCGCTCGACGACAGTGGCGCGGCTGCGGCGTCCAAAGGCCTCGACCTCGACCTCGTTGAGGCCCAAGTCGTCGCCCTTGAGATAGCCGAACACCAGCGAAGCGCCTGTGGTGTGGCCGAAATCGCCGCTGGTCGTCATGCCGACGACACGGCCATTCACCGACATTGCCTCGCCGCCATAGACCGATAGCGGCTCGTCGAGCTTGAAGCAGGCGAGCTTGCGGGTCAGGCCGCGTTCCTTTTGCGCCACAAGCGCGTCACGGCCCTGGAAGTCGCCCTTCTTCATTGCTACGGCAAAGCCGAGACCGGCTTCCAGCGGCGTGTCGTCGGGTGTGATGTCGGCGCCCCAGTAAAGATAGCGCTTTTCCATGCGCAGGCTGGAGATCGCCTTGTAGCCGACATCGGCGATGCCGAACGCAGCACCCGCCTCCTTCAGCACCTCATAGACATAGGCCATGTATTCGGTCGGCACATGCAGCTCCCAGCCGAGCTCGCCGACATAGGTGACGCGCGCCGCCATGACCTGGGCCCAGCCGACGCGGATGTTGCGGCAGCTCATATAAGGGAAGGCGGTGTTGGAGACGTCGTCCTCGCTGACCTTGGCGAGCACGTCACGCGAAAGCGGTCCGCAAAGATTGATGACGCCGTAAGCGCCGGTGACATCGTGAACGCTCACTGAGCCGTCACGCGGCATATGGTGACGGATCCAACCGCCGTCACGCGTGCCGAAGGCCGAGCCGGTGACGACGTGGAAAATGTCCTCGCGCGGCCGCATGATGGTCAGATCGGCCTCGATGCCGCCGCGCTTGTTGAGGAGCTGGGTGTAGATGACAGCACCTTCGCCGCGATCGACATTGGCCGCAGCCAGCCACTGCAGATAGGCGAACGCACCCGGACCTGAGACCTCGAATTTCGAGAATGACGACTGGTCGACCAGTGCCACGCCCTCGCGCACGATCTTGTGCTCGCGGCCGATCACCTCGGCATAGGGCGCGCGTTCGAAGGTTTCGAGCGGTGGCTTTGCCTCGCCCGCTTTCAGGAAATAATTGGGCCGCTCCCAGCCGAACTTGACGCCGTTGACCGCACCTTGCGCGGTCAAGGTCTGGTAGAGCGGCGAGCGGCGCAGCGGACGGCAGGCAGAGCGCTCTTCTTCCGGCCAGGCGATGGCGTAATATTTCGAATATGCCTCGATCGCGCTGTCCCTGAGATAGGCCAGCCCGCCATGCGGCTTGCCAAAGCGGCGCAGGTCGAACGCCCATAGATCCATGCCGGGGTCGCCTTCGACGATCCAGTTGGCCATGGCGCGGCCGGCACCGCCCGATGCCGCGATGCCAGAGGTGAAGCCGCAGGCAACAAAGAAGTTCTCGTAGTCGCCGGCCAGACCCATCACCGGCTCGCCGTCGGCGGAGATCGGGATCGGGCCGTTGACCACGGCGCGGACACCGAGCTCACTGAGGATCGGAATGCGGTTGGCCGCTCCTTCGATCACTTCCGACATGCGTTCGAGATCGTCGGGGAACAGTTCCTGGCCAAAGCTCATCGGCAGCTTGCCAAGGCCATAGGCGGCGCGCGTTTGCTTTTCCCAGCCGCCGATCGCCATCGCGCCCGGCTCCGGCTTGACGTAGAAATTGGCATCGGGGTCGCGTAGCGTCGGCAGGTCGTCGGGCACGGCAGGCGACTTCTCGGTGACGAAATATTCGTGCTCGACAACCGTGATCGGCAGGTCGATGCCGGCGAGTTCGCCGAGCTGGCGCGCCCACAGGCCAGCCGCATTGACGACGATCTCGCAGCCGATTTCGCCCTCAGATGTCTTCACCCCCGTCATGCGGCGATCCCTGACGGTGAAGCCGGTGACGGTTACGCCCTCGACGATACGCACGCCGCCCGCCCGCGCGCCCTTGGCATAGGCATGGGTCAATGAATAGGGGTCGACATGGCCGTCCGAGGCGATCCAGGTCGCGCCGCGCAGGTCCTTGGTGTCGACCAGCGGGAACAGCCTCTTGACCTCGTCGGGGCCGACAAGCTCCATGTCGAAACCGTAGCTCTTGGCAGCGGTATGCGCCCGTTTCAGCTCTTCCCAACGCGCATCGGAAGCGGCAAGGCGCAGGCTGCCGACATTCTTCCAGCCGACATCCTGGCCGGTCTCGGCGCCGATCCTGGCGCAGAGATCAGCGCTGTATTGCATCAGGCGCGTCAGGTTGACCTTGCTGCGCAGCTGGCCCATCAGGCCGGCGGCGTGCCAGGTGGAGCCGGCCGTCAGCACGTTCTTTTCAAGCAGCAGCACGTCCTTCTCACCCGCCTTGGCGAGGTGATAGGCGATGCTGGTGCCAAGGGCGCCGCCGCCGACAATGACGATACGGGCGTGCGAGGGGACTTTGCTGGACATGCTTTGACTTTCCGGGTGGTCTCGCGGTTGCGAGGCGATTTCAGGTTCGTTCAGCCGGCTTTCGCCGGACCGATTTGTCAGAGGTCGAGGGTCAGGTTTGCAGAGCGGGCGCGCGAACAGCACACGGTGAGGAATTCGCGGCGTTCGTCCTGGGTGAGTGCGGTGTCGCGGTGGTCGGGTTCGCCGTCGAGATAGGGAACCATGCAGGAACCGCAGATGCCTTGCCGGCAGCTGGTTGCAATGTCATGGCCGGCGGCTTTGAGCGCTGCAAGCAAGCTCGTGCCAACCGGCACCGGGATGGTCCTGCCGGTCGAGGCAATGGTCACCTGGAACGGCCTGTCGCTCTCAATGATCTTGGCTTCGGGCGCGAAGCTTTCGACATGTACCTGCTCGCGCGGCCAGTTTTCGGTCGCCCTGGCGAATGCCTTGAGAAACCCAGCCGGACCGCAGGCATAGGCGTGGACGCCGTCCGCCGCCGCGCCGACGAGTGCCGCCATGTCAGGTCGTTTTGCCGGGTCGTTGCCGTCATGGTGCAGGGCGGCGCGGCCGGCCTTGACCTCATCGAGAATGAATTCGCGGAACGCCGTCTCCTTCATCGAGCGGGCGCAGACGTGGGCGAAAAAACTCGCCTTGATGCGCTTCAGATGATGGATCATGGCAATGACAGGCGTGATGCCGATGCCGCCGGCAATGAGGATGTGATGCCTGCCATCCTCGGCGAGCGGAAAGCCGTTGCGCGGCGGATCGGCGCGAACCACAACACCGCGCTCGAAGGCCTTCGCCACCTCCAGCGAGCCGCCTTCGCCGTGCTCCTCGCGCTGCACGGCGATCCAGTATTCGGATTTTTGCGCCGGGTCGCCGCAGAGCGAATAGCAACGGGCGCGGCCGCTCGGCAGGCGGAAGTTGAGATGAGACCCGGCCTGCCAGGCCGGCAGGCGCTCGCCATGCGGCGAGACCAGCCGATAGGCCGAGACCTTTGTCGTAAGCGTCCTGATTTCTGCGACCTGCAGCAGGATTTCCGGCCTGGAAAGCATGGGGTGGCTCCTGTCCTAAGGGGGTCAGGCGCCCATCTGGCGCGCGTACCACCTGACGTAGCGGTCGACATTCTGCTCCTTCAGCGGCGAGTAGGGACCGGGCTGGAAACCCGGCGAGGTCACGCCGATCCACTGGCGCCGGCATATTTCCCAGTCTTCCGACATCACCTCGTCGTGGAAGGCGGCGACCTTCTCAGGATCATAGTCGCGGCCCTCGACCGCATTCTCGTCGACCAGCCAGTAGCCGCGCACGATGGTCTTGGTCGGCGACACCGGCGTGATGCGCACGGTATGGGCATAGTCGGAATTGGCGTGGCACCAGAAATTGATGTTGGTGTTGGCGCGTGCCGTGCCCATGTCGGGGTCGGAGAAGCCGGCCATCAGCACGTCGCAGACCAGCTGCCCATCAGGACTTTCGGTGACCATGCCCTTGCGCACCGGCGTGCGGTTGGCGCGAAACCACTCGGCGGTATAGTCGGACGAGGTGTTGACGCGGGCGGTGTCGAGACCTGCCTTTTCCCAACGGATGGCGCAGTCGGCGAGACGCTCCGCTATTTCGCCCTTGAGGTCGGGATTGTCGTTTTCGGTGTCGTACTGCACCGATACATAACCATGGTGATTGGCCTCGCAGTGGTAGCACTCGCGGTTGTTTTCGACGACGAGCTTCCAGTTCAGGTCGAGCTCGTAATCGCGGATCAGCGCGATCTTGGCCCGGTTCATGCCTTGCGACTTGAGGATCGGCGACAGGTGGTGGCGCAACTCGTGGAACGGCGAGGGCGTGTCGGAAAGGTTGACGAAGATCAACCCGTCGAACTCCTCGGCGTGCACGCGCTTGAGACCGTGCTCGGCCTTGTCGAAATCCTCGCCCATCATCGGTGCGCCGATAAGCTGACCGTCATGGGCGTAAGACCAGGAATGATAGGGGCAGACCAGCCGCGTCGCCTTGCCCTTTTCCTTGGTGCAGATGATCGAGCCGCGATGGCGGCAGACATTGTGGTGGGCATGCACCTTGCCATCGCGATCGCGCACCACCACGACCGGCGCGCCGCCGACATTCAGTGTCATGTAGTCGCCCGACTTGGGCAGCTCGATGGAATGCCCGGCGAAGAACCAGTTGTTGCGGAAGATCCGTTCCTGCTCTTCGGCGAAGATGTCCGCGTTGGTGTAGAAATCGCGCGGCAGGCCGTAACCCGGACGATAGCCATTGAGCCAGTGGACGTTCATTGCGGCGCCTCCCAGTGCTTGTCTGAGGCAGATTAGAATTGTTCTTGTCTGTCCCGGCAAACGCGATTACCTTGGGGGAAGACCAAGAAAAACTAATGGTGCCATGGCAGCTGCCCGACCTCCGTTGAACTGGCTCCGGGCATTCGAGGCTGCCGCTCGGCTCGGCAGCTTTGCCGGCGCTGCCAGCGAGCTCAACGTCACCCCGTCGGCGATTTCCCAGCACATCCGGGCATTGGAACTGCGCCTCGGCAAGGAGCTGTTCGACCGCCATGCCAATGGCGTGAGGCTTACCGACCGCGGCCGCCTCTATGCCGAAGACCTTGGCCGCGCCTTTGCGCTGATCGACGAGGCGACAGCCAAGCTCGCCGGGCGCGGCACGCGCGAAATGCTGGTCGTCCATGTGCCGACATCATTTGCCAGCCAATGGATCGCACCGCGGCTCGACTTGTTTCGCGCCCAACACCCGACCATCGACCTGAGGCTGACCGCACTCGACCACGGCGAAGGCAAGGTCGATGCGGCAATCGAATTCGGCTGGGGCAACTGGCCGAAACGCGAGGCGACGCTGTTGCTGCGCGACGAAACCTTCCCGGTCTGCGCGCCGAAATATGCCGCCGGCCTGGCCTCGCCCAACGACCTGCAGGCGCGCAACCTGTTGCATGTGCCTGGCTATGCCGAGGACTGGGACACCTGGCTTGCCCATGTCGGCGTGAGTGGCATCGACACCTCGGCGGGCTCCTTCTTCGACCAGTCGATCATGGCGATCCGCGCGGCGATCGAAGGCAAGGGTGTGCTGCTCGGCCGCTCGGCGCTGGTTGAGCGTGAACTGGCGACAGGACTGCTCGTCGCGCCTTTCGAGCAAAGACTGCGCGGTGCCGGCTCCTACTGGTTCCTGGCAACGCCGCAGAAGGCAAAAACCCCGAAAGTCATCGCCTTCCGCGACTGGCTGACGAGCATGGTGCAGGCGAGCGAGACAGCCGACGGCTGAACCCCGGTGCGTCAAGCGCCACTGAAACCACATTTTGTTATGTTGCATTTTGTGTCATTTATTGCCAATTTGTGTTACTGCGCCTCATTGGAGGCAATCGGTTCCTGATGGAGTCGGGAGGGGCACATGAACGCACCGAACAAGCACACAGCCTTCAATGTCGAGGCCTGTTGGCCCGGTACAAGGGCGTTGCCCGCCAACTTGCCGCTTGGGGCCAACGTCGAGACCCCAGCTGAATTCCTGGTGCTGGTTTTGCCCGGATTTTCCCAGCTCTGTCTGTCATCGCTGATCGACCCGCTCAGGATCGCCAACTCGCTGTCGGGCCGCAGCCAGTTCCGTTGGCGGCTGATGAGTCTCGACGGCTTGCCGGTCGAATGCGCCAGCGGCTTTTCCATCGCGGCGTCGGACAGCTTCATCGAGCATCAGAAAACCATGGTGCTCGACCCGCACTGTGCTGTCGTCATCTGCGCCGGCGAAGGCGTCGAAAAGCACGGTTCGCACGAACTGCGCGCCTTCCTGCGCCGCGCCTTTCGTGCCCATGTTCCGATCTACGCCCTGGGCACCGCGACCTGGCTGCTTGCCGAGGCGGCATTGCTTGATGACATCAAATGCACGATCCACTGGGGCAAGATGGCGGCACTCCAGGAGACCTTCTACGATCTTGCCATTGACGACGCGCTGTTTGTCCGTGATGGCCAGATCGTCACCTGCGCCGGCGAACTTGCCGCCTTCGACCTCGCGCTGGAACTGGTTCAGGAGCGCTGCGGCACCGAGCTTTCGCGCAGCATCTGCCAGCATGTCACTGCCGACCGCTGGCGTGATGGCGCGAGCTCTCAGTCCGTGCCGCCCGGACTGCGTTATGGCAGCACCGGCAAGAAGCTTTTGCGCATCCTGCAGCTGATGGAAAAGAATATCGAAGAGCCGCTGTCGCTGGAGGAAATCTCCGGCCAGGTGTCGCTGTCGCGCCGCCAGATCGAGCGGCTGTTCGAACGCCATCTCTCGACGACGCCGTGGCAGCATTATCTGGTACTCAGGCTTACCAAGGCGCGCCAACTGATCGAGCTGACGCCGATGCCGATCATGAACGTTGCCGTTGCCTGCGGCTTCGTGTCCTCGTCGCATTTTTCCAAGAGCTTTCGCGACCATTTCAAGATGCTGCCGAGCAAGGTCCGCGCGGCATAGTCGCGATCGGGCTCGAGCTGCGACGCTGAATTAATCAGCTCAGCTGATTAATGATCTAAGATTTGCAATTTGCCGATCAATCCTCGGCGTTGCTAAGACTGGGCCGTCGCATAAGAGGGGCGTGCGGTCAGCAGCAAGACAAGCAGTGGGCAGCGCATATGTCCCACGGCCGGTTTTCATCACCTGAAAATTTTCAAATTCGCTGACGCAACTGCCGCGATCCATGCCTTTGAAGTGTTCGAGACAGACGCGTTGATCGGCGTCGGAAAGTTGGCGGACTATGAGCGAACCATCTGTCGAGATGCTTGAGGGCCGCAGCTTCGACGTGCTCATTGTCGGTGCCGGCGCCAATGGTTCCGCAGCGGCCGAAGCGTTGGCGATTGCCGGCTATGCGGTGTTGCTGGTCGAGAAAGCAGATTTTGGGTGTGGCACAAGCAGCCGTTCGAGCCGCATGCTGCATTGTGGGTTCCGTTCGCTGGAGGGTGCTGCCGGCAAATCATTATGGCAACATCTGACGCAACTGCCGGACAGGTTGGCGCTGTTGAAAAACGCGCGCGAGCAGCTTGCGGCACGTGCCGATTTCGTTGGCGCCATGCCACACAGGGTCCGGCCGGTCACGATCGTCATGCCACTGTTTCGCGGCGGCGTTGGCGGATTGCAGATGGACACGGCTGCTGCGCTCTTGGCGTTGCTTGGCACCGGCGGCATTCCGCTCGACTACAAGCGGCTGAAGGCCGATGACCTTGGCGATTTGCCGTTCGCCGAATGGCTGCGGCCACGCCATGACCTTGCCGGGGTGGTGACCTTCCGCGATTACGTGTTCGACTGGCCGGAGCGCGTTTGCGCCGATCAGGCCCTGGCAGCAGAGCGCCTGGGAGCCGTAGTTCGCAACTACACCTTGGTCGACGCATTGCGCCAGATGCCTGGCGGCGGGTGGAGCGCCACGCTGCGCGACGAGATGAATGGATCTGAGGCGACGGTTGCGGCGCGAATGGTGCTCAACCTGGCCGGACCGTGGATCGACAACGTGACGGGCCTGGCATCTGCGGAAGTGCCGCAACGCATCGCGGCCAGCAAGGGCGTGCAGATCGGCGTCGCGCTGCCCGACCGCTTCCGGGATCATGGGCTGGTCGCGGCGACGGACAAGGGTGCTTTCGTCTGTATCCCGAGCCAGGGGCTGCATCTGATCGGCGCCACCAACAGCAAATTCACCGGCGATCCAGCCCATGCTACCGCAACGGATACCGAGATCGACGACCTGCTCGCCCGTAGCAATGCACTGTTGCCGGGCGTTGGCTTGAATCGCTCGGCTGTGCGTTATGCCATTGCCGGCGTCCGCCCCGGCAGCCGGGGCTCGGCTGGTCGCATCGTGCACGATCATGCGGTCGACGGTTTGCCCGGGCTCATCTCGGTGACGGGTGGCACTGTGGCTACGTCGCGTCAGACCGCCAAATCCCTGCTCAAGCTGGTTGCCGGGCGTCTCCCGGCGTCCGCTCCAAAAGCTCGAAAGCCGCGCCCCACGTCGCCTGAGGAAAACAGCCATGCGCTCGCGGTTACGGCCGAGCACGCCAAAACGATAGCCGATATCGCATTGCGGCGAACGGGCGAAGCCTGGTCCACCGATTTCGATGAGCAGGCGCTGCAGGATATCGCCGCCGCGCTGGGCAGCAACAACGGCTGGGACCAAGCCAGCATCGCCCAGGCAAAAGCCGAATTTCGCGCCGAACTGGCCGAATACTACCGACGCGACCTCGGGTCGGTCCCTTCCGAACAATCGGATTTCAGCAGGAGTACAGCATGCCCTTCGTAAGGATCGAACTCTTTCCCGGCCGCACGCGCGAGCAGAAGGCCGCCGCCGCCAAGGCCGTGACCGAGGCGCTGGTCAACACGCTCGGCGGCACGGGACCCCAATCCGTCTACATCACCTTCTGGGAGATGCAGCGTGAGGACTGTGCAGTCGGCGGTCTGCTGAAGGACGAGCCGGCGGCACCGTCGAAGGGGCCGTAGTCAAAAGGACATCAGCGCCGGCCTGCAGTGGCCGGCGTCTTTTTGCTTGAGGGGGGAAAGAATGACTGAAGAGACGCGTGGCTGGGGTTTCCGGGTGCTGAAGCGCCCGCACAAGGTAGACGAAGCAACTGTCGCGCAGTTCCGCCAGCTTCCGGTCGCGATCGTCAGTGACAGCATGTCGCGTATGGCGGCTGGCGGCTGGCGCATCCGGCCGATGCATGCCGGCGGTGGTTTTGCTGGTCCGGCGCTGACCGTGAAGACGCGGCCCGGCGACAACCTGATGGTGCACAAGGCTATCGACCTCGCCGAACCAGGCGACGTGCTGGTGGTCGACGCAGGCGGTGATCTGACCAATGCCATCATCGGCGAGATGATGGCGGCACATGCGGTCAACAGAGGGATCGCCGGCATCGTCATCAACGGCGCCATCCGCGACAGCAAGGCGATTGGCGAGGCCAGCTTTCCGGTCTATGCCGCAGGCGTCACCCATCGCGGCCCCTATCGCCATGGGCCTGGCGAGATCAATGTCGAGGTCGCGATCGACGGCATGGTCATCTGTCCCGGCGACCTTGTCATCGGCGACGATGACGGCATTCTTGCCGTGCCGCATCGTGACGCCCGCGCCATCTATGAAGTGGCAGCGGCGAAGAAGGCCGAGGAGGACGCGGTCATGGCCAAGATACTCAAGGGCGCGAATGATCGCTCCTGGGTCGATGCGGAGTTGGCGCGCACACCCTGCCGTTTCGCATAAGCGGAACCGCTCTGCCTCATGCCTGCCGGCATCTCTTGCCCGTCAGGCAATCTCATCCGCCGGTTCGATCAGGTGGCCTTTGGCTGCGGCGCGCAGCGCGGTCTTGATCAGACGGATGATCTCTATCGAGGCCGGCGGCAATATCCTGCCACGGCGCTTGATGATGCTGACGTCGCGCCAGACGGTCGGCTCGACAAGCTGACAGAACCGCAGGCTGCTTTCGGGTTTTGGGGCAGACAAAGCGGGCGTCGTCGTAACACCCAGCCCCGTTTCTATCATCGCCCACAGCGTCGAATTGGTTGAAACTTCATAACGCGGCAGGCGGATGGATTCCGGCAGGTTCGGGATCTGCTCGAGCAGCGGGGCAGTTGCCGTATCGACACTCAACCCGATGAAGTCCCATCCGGCGAGCTCGGCCCAACGGACCGGGCCGCCGGTCTGCGCCAGCGGGTGGTCGTGGCGGGCCAACAGGCCAAGCTGATCCCGAAACAGCGGGGTGAATTCGAGCTCCGCGTCCTCACGCTCCTTGCTGCCGACACCGAAATCGACCTCGTTCTGACGCACCCTGCGGCGGACGTCCGACGAATTGCCGTCACGCACCCGCACATGGATGTCGGGATTGCGGTCGGCCATATCCTTGACAATGTCCGGTAGCACCTTGGTGGCTATGGAGTAGACCGAGGCGATCGCAACGCGCCGGCGGCGCTGGTGCGCGGTCGCGCGGATATCCTGGATGGCGATATCGAAGTCGCCGACGATCTTTTCGGCAATGGGCAGGAAGTCGCTGGCCTCAGGCGTCAGCGTCACATTGCGGGTCGTGCGGTCGAACAGGCTCGCTCCAACCATGTCTTCGAGCTGTCGTATCGCCATGGTCAGAGCTGGTTGCGAAACATGCAGGTCGACGGCAGCGCGCGTAAAACTCTTGTACCTGCAAACGCTCAAGAAAGAGCGGATATGCCGAATGCTGACTGTGTAGATGGGAGAGTTTCGAGGCGCCGTGGCCATATTGATTCGTCCATCTTTGATAAATAAGTTTTGCTGATTAATAGACGAGTTTTTCAGATTTGAATATCCAATCGCGCTGTTTGATAGTGGCCTCGGTCCTGGATGAAGTGGCGCCGGATTGGTCCGCATGAGGCTGCATCCACGAACCTAAATACAAGAACAATCGAGCTGGGGGAGCGAGATGGAATTGGGGAGGAACAACATGCTTGGTTTGAAAATGAAGGCGCATGCGGCGAGCATTGCGCTACTCGCGCTTGGCGCAGTTGTCGCGTCGGGGCAAGCACCGGCCTGGGCTGCGACGGTCACAATTGGCTCGGAAGCGGCGCTGCCGCCGCTTGATCCGCAGCGTACCACCGGCAGTGTCGGGCTCAGGATTGCAGGCGCTATCTTCGATACGCTGATCCGCGAGGACCTCTCCAAGGGTGGCGCCGGCGTCCCCGATATCGCGCCCGCTTTGGCCGAGTCATGGAGCGTTTCGGATGACGGCCTGACCTACACGTTCAAACTGCGCAAGGGCGTAACCTTCCACGATGGCACAGCATTCAACGCCCAGGCGGTGCAGACCAATTTCGACCGGTTGCTGAACAAGGAATCGGCTGTTTTCGACGAGCGTGCCAGCAGCACCATGGCCTTCCTGACGCGCTGGATCGCCAGTTCCAAGGTGGCCGACGCCGAGACCTTCACCTTGACGCTCAAGGAGGCGTTTTCCGGACTTCCGCGCTTGCTCAGCGACCGCAGCATGTCGATCATCTCGCCTGCCGCCATGGAAAAATACAAGGGTGACGAACTGGGCTTCCATCCGGTTGGAACCGGCCCGTTCAAGCTTGCCACGCTGGAGCAGGGGCAGGCCCTGACGCTTGCCCGCAATGACGGCTACTGGCGCGGCACCCCCAAGGTCGAAACGCTGGTTTTCAAGGCAGTCACCGACCCGACGGCTTTGGCAATCGCCATGCAGACCGGTGTCATCGATGTGATCCCAAGCGCCAGCGCCGAGCAGGTGACCCAGCTATCGGTCGAGCCGGACCTCAAGGTGCAGTACACCGACGCGGCGAATTTCTACTTCATTCGCCTCAACATGAAGGCAGAATACACCAAGGATGCGCGCTTTCGTCAGGCGTTGAACTACGCCGTCAATCGCGACTTCATCGCTGCCCTGTTTGGCGGCCAGGCAGTACCGCGCGGCGGTCCCGTGCCAACCGGCAACGAGATCACCGCGCTCGCGGCTGGCACCGTCAAGGAATATAATTACGACCCGGAAAAGGCCAAGGCGCTGATTGCCGAGATCGGCCTGAAGGCACCGGTAACACTGAAGGTCCTTGCGCCCAACAATGGCCCGGGTTTCGGCCTGTCGCCGCAGTTGATGACGCTCATCCAGCAGGATCTGGCGGCTGTTGGTGTCGACCTGCAGCCGCAGTTGCTCGAGTTTACGACCATGATCTCGACAGAGCGTCCGGGCTATACCGACGATGTCCACGGTTCCTATAATGGCTGGGTCACGGGTGCCGGCAGCGCCTATGTTTTCGAGCGCCTGTTTGCGAGCTCGCAACAGCCGCCCAAGGGCGTCAATCGCGGCTGGTACCAGAACGCCGACGTCGACGCCAAGCTCGCTGCGGCCCGCAGCGAACGGGACGAGGCCAAGCGTGCCGCGCTCTATGTCGATGCCGCCGCCAAGGTGGCCGAAGATTCGCCGTACCTGTTCCTCTATCAGGATCGCCTGCCGCGGGTCATCCGCAGCAACGTCAAAGGCATCGAAGCGGCAGCGTCGGTCTATATCGACTTCTCGCAGGTCTCGGTCGACTAAGGTCTGTTTCATCCCGAAGGAACATCGGGATGAGGCTCCAATTTCTGGTTCGTGCATGATCCCGGTGCGTAAAACCATTCGCGTTTTGCGGGATCATGCTTCGACCGTTATTTCACTGTTTTTGCAAAGGGAGAGTTTTCACATGATGTTAGGTTGGCGGGCCAGGATTGGTCAGATGCGTCCCGCAACGTCCATCGAGGGCGCGGAAGAATGGCGCTCGGTGGCACCGGTTGGCGTTGCCTTCGCCGACGCCCGTACCATCGTTCCACGCGTCGATGACGCCGGGTTGCGGGTGATGATGAGCCAGGTTCTGGAGGCATCGCGTCAGCTTGCCACCGCCAAGGTCGACCTGATCGTTCAGTGCGGCGCACCCGGAACCTTCCTTCGCGGTCCCGGCCATGACGAGCAGGTCGTGGCCGAGATCGAAAAGGAAACCGGCATTCCGGCGATCACCATGATGGCGGCGATGATGGACGCGCTGAAAGCGGTCAACGCCCGCAAGATCGCGGTCGGCACGATCTATTCCGACGAGGTCAATGCGGCGATGACCAGCTACATGGAAGCACAGGGTTTTGAAGTGCGCGCCATGGGTGGTCTCCAGATCACCGACCCGTTCGAGGCCAGCCTGCACGATTCCGACAGCGCCTACCGCCTTGGTCGGCAGGTGTTCAAGCAAGCCGGCGATGCTGACGCAATACTGATCTCGTGCGGCACCTACCGCACCTTCGAGATGATCCAGTATCTCGAAATGGACACCGGTGTGCCGGTGATCTCCAGCAACCAGGCGACGCTGTGGCGCGCACTGCGTTACCTCGGCCTTCGCGACCAGATTCCCAATCTCGGGAAACTCTGGTCCGTCGCCTAGACAGCGCTTGGGGAGGATAGCGATGTCAGAGGCAGCAACAGCCGCAGGCGGCGAAGGCACCAAGCGCTCGTTCGACTTCGGCAGGCTCTTCCGCAATGGGACTTTGGTAACCGGGCTCGGCATTCTCGCCGTGATGGTGGTCGTGGCAGTCTTCGCCGACGTCATCGCGCCGCATGATCCGTTCCGTGCCAATCCCATTGCTCGCTATCTTCCCCCACTGTCGCCCGGCTATTTCCTCGGCACCGACGAACTCGGCCGCGATATTCTGAGCCGCCTGATGTATGGCGCGCGCCTCGCTCTGCTGGTCGCGGTGGTTCCAACGGTCATCGCCCTGGTGATCGGCGGCGCTGTCGGGTTGTTCGCCGGCTACGCCGGTGGTGTCTGGGACAGCATCGTCATGCGCATATTCGACGTGATGTTCGCGTTCCCCGGCATCCTTCTGGCGCTTGGCATCAGTGCAGCACTCGGGCCCGGCCTTTCATCGATGATCATCGCAATGATCGTCGTCACCATTCCCGCTTTCGGCAGGATCGTTCGCGGCGTCGTGCTCGGCGTCAAGGAAGAGCTTTACGTCGAAGCGGCGACGGCGCTTGGATATGGTCACCTCAGGATCGCACTACGTCACGTGCTACCCAACGTGCTCGCCCCGGTGCTGGTCTATGGCACGTTGCAGACCGGCCGAAACGTCATCCTGGCGGCGAGCCTGAGTTTCCTTGGCCTTGGGCCTCAGCCGCCGACGCCCGATTGGGGTCAGATGCTTGGCGGCGGCCGCATGGCGCTCGCCACCGCAGCCCATGTCGCCACCATTCCAGGGCTTGCGATCGCCCTGCTGGCCATCAGCTTCAATCTCCTGGGCGACGCCGCAAGAGACCTGCTTGACCCGCGCATGAAGCGCGACCGCGACTGAGCTAGGAAATCGAGATGCTGTCCTTTATCGCACGTCGCGCCTTGCAGACGATCCCCGTGATATTTGGTGTCACGCTGGCGACGTTCCTGCTGTCGCAGATCATCCCCGGCGACCCGACCGACATTCTGCTCGGGCCAGGCGCCTCCGAAGAGGCGAGGGCGCAGCTGCGCCAGGCACTCGGGCTCGACCGTTCCGCCCTTGGCCAATATCTGCTCTATCTGCAGAACCTGGTTCACGGCGACTTCGGCCAGTCGCTGACCTTCTCCAAGCCGGTATCGGAGGTGCTGGCTTCGCGCCTGATGAACACTGCACTGCTTGCTGTCGCAGCCATCGTGCTTGCCTCGGTGCTCGGTATTGCGGCCGGCACATTCGCGGCCCTGAAGCCGGGATCGCTGCGCGACCGTGCACTCACCGTCGTCGTGCTGTTCCTCAACTCCATGCCGTCCTTCTGGCTTGGCCTGCTGCTTATCCTGGCCTTTGGCCTGCAGCTTCGGCTATTGCCGGTCAGCGGCATGTCCTCGGGCGATGGCGGTTTCATCAACCTGTTGTCGCACATGCTGCTGCCGACATTGACGCTGGCCGCCTGGTCGCTGGCAGCCATCGCCCGGATGACGCGCTCCTCGCTTCTTGATGTCATCGGCAGCGACTACGTCCGCACCGCGCGCAGCCGTGGCATCGGCGAATGGCGCATCGTCTTCTTCCATGCCCTGCCGAATGCGATGCCGGCTGTCATCACAGTCATCGGCATGCAGATGGGTTTCCTGCTCAGCGGTGCCGTCATGACCGAGACGGTGTTCTCCTGGCCCGGCATCGGCCTTGCAATGTACCAGGCCATCTCGACGCGGGACATCCCGCTGATCCAGGGCGGCATTCTGCTGCTCGCCGTGGCGTTCGTCCTGATCAATTTCACGATCGACATCCTGTACGCCTATTTCAATCCCAAGATTAAGCTGGCCTGATCCGATGAACGCCATTTCAACGTCCATGGATGCCGTACGCCCTTCGCCGGTGCTGGAGGTTTCCGACCTTCGCGTCAGCTACGGCAGCACTCAGCGTCCTGTTCATGTCGTCAACGACGTGTCTTTCGTTGTCGGTCGCGGTGAAGCACTCGGCATCGTCGGCGAGTCCGGCTGTGGCAAGAGCCAGACCATGCTCGCGGTGCTGGGCCTGTTGCCCTCGAGCGGCCGCATCAGCGCCGGGAAGGTGAAGTTCGAAGGCCAGGATTTGGCCAGCCTGTCGGCGCGACAGTTCCGCAGCATACGCGGCAAGGGCATGGCGCTCATCTCCCAGGATGCGCTGTCGGCGCTTAATCCGGCGATGACGGTCGGCACCCAGATGGCCGAGCCGATGATCCACTATGACGGCATGAGCCGGCAGGCTGCACGCACGCGCTGCATCGAACTGCTCGACCTCGTCGGCATTCCGGGTGCCGCGGCGCGATTGGGCGCCTATCCGCACGAATTGTCGGGCGGCATGCGCCAACGCGTCCTGATCGCGACGGCGATCAGTGGCAATCCCAAGGTGCTGATCGCCGACGAGCCGACCACCGCGCTCGACGTTACAATTCAGGCCCAGATCCTGCGCCTGATCGACCGGCTGCGCCGCGAGCTTGGCATGGCGCTGGTCATCATCACCCATGATCTCGGGGTCGTTGCCGGCGTCGCCGACCAGGTCGCGGTCATGTACGCGGGGCGCGTCGTAGAAGCCGGGTCGACAGATGGCATTTTCAGCGAGCCGCGCCACCCCTACACACGCGCCCTGCTTGAGGCGATCCCCAAGCTCGACGAGCCGGCCGACAAGCGCCTGACCCCCATCGCCGGGCTGCCGCCAGATCCACGCCGCCCACCATCGGGCTGTGCCTTCCACCCGCGCTGCCGTCTGGTGCAGCCGGCCTGTCGCGAGCAGTTGCCGGCGCTCGAAGCCAAGGACGCAGGTCCTGGCCATCTCATCCGCTGCTCGGTCGACCCGTGGGCAAGAACCCATGTGGCGCCAGTTCGCGGCATCGCGACATCAGGGGTGGTGTCATGACAAATCTCGACAACAAGCCGTCCATCCGGGTCGACGACCTTCACGTCCAGTTTCCGATCCGCGGTGGCTTTCTACGCCGTCCGACCGGCGCGATCCGCGCCGTCGATGGCGTGTCATTCGAAATTGCTGCCGGCTCGACTGTCGGCCTCGTCGGCGAAAGCGGCAGCGGCAAATCCACCACTGGCCGGGCACTGCTCGGGCTGGCACCGGCAACCAGCGGTTCGGTGAGCATCTTCGGCCGCGACCTCACAGCCCTCAAGGCAGAGCGCGGTGCGTTGCCGCGTGTCGGGCAACTGGTGTTCCAGGACCCATACGCCAGTCTCAACCCGCGCATGACGGTCGGCGCGACATTGCGCGAAGCGCTTGTCTACCACCGTATCGCTTCCAAGGCCGATTGCGGCGCAGTCGTTCAGGAACTGCTCGACAGCGTCGGCTTAAGGCCGGAGCTTGCCGCACGTTATCCGCTCGAACTGTCAGGTGGGCAACGTCAGCGCGTAGCGATTGCCCGGGCGCTCGCCGTGCAGCCGGAATTCATCGTGCTCGACGAGGTGGTCTCGGCACTCGACGTTAGCATCCAGGGGCAGATCCTCAATCTGCTGATGGACCTGCAGAAAAAGCGCAAGCTCACCTACCTGTTCATCACCCATGACCTCAGTGTCGTCAGGCATGTGTCGAACCAGGTCGTGGTGCTGTATGGCGGCAAGGTGATGGAGATCGCGGGACGTGATCGGCTGTTTGCCGCTCCGCACCATCCCTACACCCATGCGCTGCTTTCGGCAGTGCCGGTTCCCAATCCGCAGATCGAGCGCAACAGGGCCCGCATCGACGTGCGCACCGAACCGCCAAACCCGATTGCGCCGCCGAGCGGCTGCCGGTTTCACAAATCATGCCAGTTCGCGACGGACGAGTGCCGCAGCATCGAGCCGAAGCTGCGCGAAGTGGAAAAGGGACATCTCGCTGCCTGCCACCACATGCAGAGCGCCACAGTCCGCCGCGCACTTGGTGCAGGCATCGCAGGAGTAATCGCGTGATGGACACCAAGACAAACGCAAATGTCGAGCACGAGACGGTTGCCGTTCCGGTCTTCACGTCGTTCGTCGATGGCAGTGCCTTGCCAGCCAACGGCAACGCCGTGCCGCTGGTGGACCCGGCTACCGGACAAACCTGGGCTTACTCCCGCCTCGATCCGGCAGCGGCCGTCATGGCCATCGGGAGTTCGACCGCCGCGCGGGATTGCGGCGATTGGACAGATTTCACCGGCAGCGAGCGGGCGGCATTGCTGCGCCGGCTGGGCGATCTCATTGCTGCCAACGCTGAGGAACTCGGCCGTCTCGAAAGCCTGGCCAACGGCAAGCCCAACCGGGCAACCGTTGGCGAGATGCGGGCGACGGCGCGCTGGTATCATTACTATGCCAGCCTCATCGAGACGCATGATGGCCTGACCCGCGAGATCGGGCGCAGCGTCGAGGCGCGCATCGAGCGCGAGCCGCTCGGCATCGTCGTTGCCATCACGCCTTTCAACGGTGCCTTGTCGCTGGGGTCATGGAAGCTGGCGCCGGCACTTGCCGCCGGCAATGTCGTCATCCTCAAGCCGCCGGCTGACGCGCCGGCGTCGAGCATCCGCCTGGCCGAGCTTGCCATCGAAGCCGGTTTCCCGCGCGGTGTCGTCAATGTCGTGATCGGCGACGCGGCGATCGGCGAGGCACTCGCCACGCATCCCGACACGGCGATGGTGACGTTTACTGGCAGCACAGTGGTGGCCCGGCAATTGGGCGCCAAGGTCGTTGGCGCGATGAAGCGTTTCGTTTGTGAGGCCGGCGGCAAGTCTGCGCATATCATCTTCGACGATGCCGATATCGGCTCGGCGGTCATCGCGGCCACGCAAGGTGCCTTCTCGGCGACTGGACAAACCTGTGTCGCAGGTTCCCGTCTGTTGCTGCACGCCTCGATCGCCGACGAGTTCCTCGATCGCTACCAGGCCTCGATCAACCGCCTGCGCATCGGCGATCCGAAGGCGGTGGATACGCATGTCGGGCCTGTTGCCTCGGCACGGCATCTCGCCCGCATCGCTGGCTTCGTGGCAGGTGCTGTCGCTGAAGGCGGCCGTGTGCTCGTCGGCGGCCACTCGCCGGAGATGCAGGGGCCGCTCGCTGAAGGCTGCTGGTATGCGCCGACCGTCATCGTCGACGTCACATCAGATATGCGGGTCGTGCGCGAGGAAGTGTTCGGCCCGGTCGTCACCGTCCAGACCTTCGAGACTGAGGAGCAGGCCGTAGCTCTCGCCAATGGCGGCGAGTTCGGGCTCGCCGCCGGTTTCTGGACCACCGACACGCGCCGCATCAGGCGCGTGAGCCGCAATCTCAGGGCTGGAACCGTCTGGGTCAATACCTACCGCGCCATCGACGTCCGGATTCCCTTCGGTGGCTACAAGCAATCCGGGCTTGGCCGGGAGAACGGCCCCGAGGCGCTGGACGAATTCACACAGATCAAATCGGTCGTCACAGACTACGCACCAGCGATCGACCCCTTCGCTTACTAGAACAAACGTCAAGTACTGAAAGGACTGGCAAATGGACCACCAAAGCGCGCAGTTTCGAGCCCCCATCATCGTCGATGCACTACAGTACAACAAGCCGGAGCGCGATCGCTTCCTCGAATGGCAGAAGGGACGCGTTGGTTGCGTGCACGTGACGCTGGCGATCTGGGAATCGGCGCGTGAGACCCTGTCTGCCATCGGCGAATGGAACCGCCTGCTCGAAAACAATGCCGATCTGATCGCCTTGGCGACGACCGCAGAAGAGATCGAAGCCATTGCCGCTTCGGGCCGCACGGCGATCGTCTATGGCTTCCAGGACACCTCGCCGTTCGAGGATGACATCGAGCTGATCGAGATTTTCTACAAGCTCGGCGTCCGCATCGCACAATTGACCTACAATGTGCAGAACCGTATTGCCTCGGGCTGCTGGGAGTCGGACGAAAACGGCGTGTCGCAGTTCTTCGGCCGCAACGTGATCGCCGAAATGAATCGTCTCGGCATGCTGATCGACGTGTCGCACTGCACCGAGCGCAGCTCAAGCGATGCGATTGAGTACTCCTCGCGACCGATCGCCATCACGCACGCCAACCCTTCAGCTTTCGTCGGCACCGACATCGAGTTGAACCGCCGCAACAAGTCGACCGCGTTGATCAAGCGTCTCGCCGAGCGCAATGGCGTGCTCGGCCTGTCGATGTACCCCAAGATCATGCGCGACGGCTCGAACTGCACGCTCGACACCTTCACCGAGATGGTTGCATGGACCGTCGAAACCATAGGCATCGACGCTGTTGGCATCGGCACCGACTTCTATGACGGCTGGCCGGTCAGCGAGATCAAGTGGTGGCGTGCCGGCCGCTGGGCACGCGAAAGTGCTGTGCCGATCACGGGCTTTTCGAGCTGGCCGTCCTGGTTCCAGTCGCCGGTCGATTTCCCGGCTTTGATCGACGCGCTGGAAAAGCGCGGGTTCTCGTCTGAAGAGGTTGCGAAGATCGCTGGAGGCAACTGGGTGCGCCTCTTCCGCGAAAGCTTCGTGCCGATGCAGTGAGGACATGATGGCTTCGAAGGAAACGGGCGCCGGTCTGGACGTCATCGTTGTTGGTGGAGGCCACAATGGCCTCGTTGCGGCCGGCTATCTGGCGAAGGCCGGCCTGAAAGTCGCGGTGCTGGAGGCGCGGGATATCCTCGGAGGGCCATGTGGCGCCATCGAGTTCCTGCCAGGCTTCCGCAGTGCGATCACCAATTCGCCCGGATCCTTCGAGCCGCGCATTCTCCGTGACCTTGACCTCGAAGGTCACGGACTGCGCTTCCATCGCACCGACCCGAATGTCGTCCATGCTTTCCCCGAAGGCTGTTTCATCGGCTGGCGCGACCGCGACGCCGTCGCCGCACAGCTCGACGCCTTCGCCCCGGGCGAGGCGGCCCGCTACAACAGCCTGCTGTCGCGACTGGAGGAACTCGGCCGCCATCTCGGTGTCTCGGTGTTCGAGCCCTCGCGCAGCCTCGCTGAAATGGCGAGGAATGTACCGCGGGCTCAGGAGCGCCTGTTTGAGCAAGTGTTCTTTGGCAGCCTGCGTGAATTGCTCGACGAAAACCTCCGCTCCGATCAGGCCAAGGCGCTACTGGGCATGGTCGCGCTCAACGCGACGCTGGCCCCACCTTCAGCGCCTGGCACCGCCATCGGGTTGATGATGCGACCGATCTCGCTCGCGTCATCGCCGGCACTCGACGCCAACGATCCACGCCGCACAGCGCTGCGCGGTTCGACGGGCCTGCCGATCGGTGGCATGGGCGCGATCATCGATGCACTGGAAAGCGTGCTGCGCGCTCATGGTGGGGAGATCCACACCAATGCCCGCGTGGCTTCCGTGCTGCACAAGAACGGTTGCGCCACAGGCGTCGTAACGGCCGCTGGTCGCGAATTCCATGCCAAGCGGGTCATCTCCGCAATCAACCCGCGCACCTTGTTTGGCGACATGCTCGACGACGCCGCAGTCGGTGCCGAGATGCGGCGCGAAGTTGCCGCCATTTCGATGCGGGGTTCGGCCTTCAAGATGTTCCTCGCGCTGGACGGGCTGCCGAGCTATCGCGGGCTGCCGGATGGGGTGAGTTCTGAGCAGGTCGCCGGCACGCAGTTTCGTATCGCCTCGTCGCTCGCCCACATCGAAGGCGCAGTGCTCGACGGCCTGCGTGGCACCCCGTCCGAAGAACCGATCATGTGGGGTCTGATGCCGACGGTGTCGTCGCCCGATCTCGCGCCTGCCGGCAAGCATCTGATGAGCGTCAATGTCTGGCACGCGCCTTACGATCTGCGCAGAGGCGGTTGGGATGCCGAAAAAGATGTCTTCGGTCGTCGCTGCATCGACGTGCTGAGCCGTCTTTTGCCCGACCTAAAAGACCGGATCATCGGGCATCATTTCCTGAGCCCGGTCGACCTTGAGCGCGAGCTTGGCATTGTCGGTTCCAACATCACGCATGGCGACATGCTGCCCAATAATCTGTTTGGCGCGCGCCCTCACGTTGCGGCCAATGATTATCGGACGCCGTTGCACGGCCTCTACCTGACAGCCTCGGGTACCTGGCCTGGCGGCTACGTCACTGGCATCCCCGGACACAACACGGCTGCAGCTGTGCTTGCCGACATCGCCAACGCCACCTCCAGACACGTCAAGGAAGCAGCATGGAATTCCTAGTCAACATCACGCTCAAGTGGTCCGAGAATATGGCTCCGGAGCTCAAGGAACGGATCATCGTCAAGGAACGGGCACACGCCGCCGAACTGATCAAGCAAGGTCATCTCGTGCGGATGTGGCGCGTGCCAGCTCGTTTCGAGAATTGGGGGCTGTGGCGCGCCAGGGATGCCACAGAGCTGCACGACATTATCTCCGGCCTGCCGGCATTTCCGTGGATGGTTCAGGTCAATGTCCATCCGTTGGCGCGCCACGCGGTCGACCCGGCGCCCTACATCGCCGCCTGAGGTCTCGTTGCGCGCCGTTTGAGAAGGCGGGCGCAGCTCTCCCTTCAGGATTTCCTATTTCGTCGAGGTTTCACGCTCATGCTCAGCGCATCCCAGCTCGCCGGCATCCTCCCTGCGATTCCGACACCAGTGCGGTCCGACGGCAGCGTCGACGAGGCGGCGGCCAGGAAGCTCGTCGGCCATCTTCTGATGGGCGGTGTTGACGGCATGTTGCCGCTCGGCGGCACCGGAGAATACGGTGCGCTGTCACGCGTAACACGTAGCCGCATGGCATCGGTTTGTGCCGAAACTGTTGCGGGTAAAGTGCCGGTGATTGCCGGAGTTTTGGACCCTGGTTACCACGACGCGCTAGCGGCAGCGCGCGACTTCGCCTCCGTGGGCGTCGATGCCCTTCTGGTCGTCACGCCTTACTACACCAATCCGACCCAGGCAGGCCTGCGTGACTATTTCCTGCGCTTTGCCGATGAATCGCCGCTGCCGATCCTGCTTTACGAAATACCCTATCGCACCCGTATCGCCCTCGACCCCGAGGTGACGCATCTGCTCTCGCGGCATGAACGCATCATCGGCATGAAGGTGTGCAACACCGACATGTATCACTTCCTGCGGGTGATTGCCGGCGTGGATGCGGACTTCGCCGTCCTCAGCGGCGAAGACAGCCTGTTTCCGCTGCATGTCGCAGCCGGCGCGCATGGCGGCATCGTCGTTACCGCAAGTCTTCTGCCCCGCACCTGGCGGCGGATGTTCGATCTTGCTTCGCAGGGACGTACCAGCGAGGCACTGCAATTGCACCGGCAACTCATGCCTTTGATCGATCTCACGTTCGGGGAGACCAACCCTGGGCCGCTCAAGTCGGTGCTCGACATGATCGGCATAGACGCTCCTGATGTGCTCGCTCCCTTGGTGCAGCCGGCCTCTGCTTTGCAGGCTCGGCTGCGATCGGAAGTCGAGCGCTTGCTTGCC
This sequence comes from Aminobacter sp. UC22_36, assembly GCF_044056035.1. Lineage (NCBI taxonomy): Bacteria > Pseudomonadati > Pseudomonadota > Alphaproteobacteria > Hyphomicrobiales > Phyllobacteriaceae > Aminobacter > Aminobacter sp. UC22_36. The sequence continues at coordinate 13,324 of NZ_CP171995.1, read as the reverse complement.
GTTTGCGAGAACGCATAGCCCACGACTCCAAGGCCACTATGGCGCCGTTGCCTGCGGCTTCGTGTCCTCGTCGCATTTTTCCAAGAGCTTTCGCGACCATTTCAAGGTGCTGCCAAGCAAGCTTCAGACAGCGCCGTAGGGTCCAGGTGAGACCTGTGCCACACAGGACAACTCGGTAGATCAACGAAATTGTAAACGCTTAGTTTAGCGTGCTGTTCTACATTTCCTTTGGTATGGCCAATATTGTCCGTTGGGAGCGGAGCGCTGGACAAAAGCTTCATACATGTAAAAGCCGCTCGTGTCTGGTCTGGAACGAATGGCAACTCCGGGAGGGTACGCCGCCTGCTGACGGTGTGCCTGGTTGCTGCGTTGCCCCTGTTGCTTGGCTTTCCGCTGATGCTTCATCAGTCGGAAAATGCCTTGGAAACCCGGGCGATGGATGCCAGCCGTTTCGCGCTCAACCACATTGAAACAATGCTCGACAGCGCAAACCTCGCTGCCAATGCGGTTTCCCAACTCTCTGGCAAACCATGTGCTGAGGCCGAGCGCGCGCTGAGATTGCAGGCGACGTCACGTCCTTTCGTGCGCTCCGTCAACCTCGCCGAAAATGGGGTGATCTTTTGCACGTCCTTGAACGGAAGTGTTCGCGATGCAGAGGAGGCCGATGCGTACGCAGGCGGCCACCTACGCTTGATGGCCGGCAACGACGTTACTCCCGACCGAGCGGTACTGATCTACAGGTTGCCCGAGAAATCCAAAAGCGTTCTTGTTGGCATCGATGGTCAGCACCTCAAGAACATATTGCAGTTGGTAAGCGCCGACTTTGCCACTGTCAGCCTGTTGATAGGAAACAGGCTGATGGAGGGAGATGGTAGCGTCAGCGAAGTCACGCCGAACCGGCCATCAGTCAGATCGATCGCAACGAGTTCCAAAAAATACCCGTTCACGATGCAGGCGGCCAATCCTGACGGAATGCAACTGCGCCATCTGATGGAGCACTATCTACCGCAACTCGGCCTTTTGGCCTTGCTTGGCACCCTGGCGGGCTTTGGGACATACAAGCTTGGACTCCGCGCACTTTCTCCGCGTGTGGAAATGGGACGTGCTCTGTCAGCAGGCGAATTCGTGCCTTATTACCAACCTCTTGTCCGGGGTGACGACTATGAATGGTGCGGACTGGAAGTGCTGATGCGCTGGACACACCCGACAGATGGGCTCATCCCCGCTGATCTGTTTATACCCTACGCCGAACGCTCTGGCCTGATCGTGCCAATGACTGAGCATCTGATGGCGCAAACCTGCCGCGAGCTCGCGCCCCATGCAAAGCGGCTGCCGCCAGGTTTCCATATTGGCATCAACGTTTCGGCCGCGCATTGCCTGGACTTGCGCCTGATAGATCAGTGCCGGCAATTCCTCAGTGCCTTCCCGGTCGGAAGCATTGTCCTGGTGCTGGAGCTGACCGAGCGGGAATTGATTGAACCGACCGATGTGACCGATCGGCTGTTTGCCGAGCTACGCGGTCTGGGTGTCAAGATCGCCATCGACGACTTCGGCACTGGCCAGTCGAGTCTGGCCTATCTGCAGAAGTTCCACATCGACGCCCTGAAAATAGACCGCAGCTTCGTGGCCATGGCCGGATCGGACGTGCTGTCGCGGCATATACTGGACAACATCATCGACCTGGCCAACAGGCTCAATCTCGATGTCGTGGCCGAGGGTATTGAGAACACCCAGCAGCGGGATTATCTCAGCCAGCGTGGAGTACAGTACCTCCAGGGCTATTTCTTCGGTCGCCCGATGCCCGTTGATCCGCTCTTGCGGACGCTGGAGCAGGCTTCCCCCAAATAGATGTCGCGCATCCGACCTTTTGCTGAAGGCATGCTCTTGTGCCCCTTGGTTCAGGCCCGATCAAGTTAGCGCAGACAGGCCCAGATCCTCGAAGGCACGAATTCGCAGCGGCCCAGACAAAAGCGCACGTGCTTGTTTGCCAAGAACCTCCATCCGATCTGAGCTGTCAGAATCCTGACGTCGACTTCTCGACCTGCTTGAGCTTGCCATCGTCGATACGAAAAAAGGGCATTGCGCGTTCACCGGCACCGTCATCGCGGAAACGGAAGACGCCGGTCGAGCCGCGGAAGCCGGTCGGGTTTTCGATGACCTTCTTGGTGAAGCCCTTTGGACCCATGGCGCTGGCAATGCCGGCGGCCAGCGCCACCGTATCGTAGCCATAGGCGACATTGACATCCGGCTCGTAGTTATAGGCTTTGCGGAAACGGTCGGCGATTGGCCCGATCTCAGCGGCATCGAGCGTGGCGATATAGGCACCTTGCAGTGCCGGATCGTTGATGCCGTGCTCGAGCCAGCGACTGGAGCCGATCAGCGAGACATTTTTGCCAAGCATGCCTTTGGCCCTCAGTGCCGAGACCAGAGGTGCCGGATTGGTGCTGCCGCTGGCGATGACGATCGCCTGCGGATCGCTGACCAGGGCCATCATGTCTGCGACCGCTTTTTCCGAACCGCCACCAGCCGGGCCGAAAGGCAGTGCCACTGCCAGGGACGCACCGTAGATGCTCAGGCTGTTGGCGACGCGTTTTTCGATGGTCTTGCCGGTTTCACCTTCGGCCATGAACAACACGAACTTGCGTGCGCCCTTGGCGGCGATGGCCGCAGCACCGGCAGCGGCGCTGTCTGCCTCATTGAGCCGGACCGAATAGACTCCCGGCGCACCGGCGTAGTTGTCGGCAAGTGCCAGAACCAGCGGCCTGTTGGTGCCCGATACGGCAGCCAGCTGGCGCACCGCCCCTTGCTCGGAAGGGCCGATGACCAGCTTGGCACCCGAGGCCAGGGCGCCGGTCGTCAGGGTGCGCGCACGATTTTCGTCGCCGCCGGTATCTTCGATATTCAGGGTGAGCAGGTCGTTGCCAAGGTCAGCCATGGCGAGGGCGGCGGCGTCGCGCATCTTGCGGCCGCGGTCGCCGGCCGTTCCACCTGCCGACAAGGGCAGGAGCATCGACACCTTGACCGGCCCCTTGCCGAGGCTTTCGCTCGATTTCGCCGGCCCGACAGAGGCACTTTGGGATCCTTTCTGGCCGTCGGTCGCGGAGCCCAGAACGTCCTCGCTGCTGGTGCCGGACTGGCATGCGCCGAGGTCCAGCGGCAGCGCCAAGGCGAGAACCAGTAGTGCGGCCTGCCGCAGCCGTTTCAATCCCCTCATCATCCCTCCCGAGGAGCGCAAGCCCGCGCCCGACAATCAACCTGCTCATCGCGTGGGGCAAAAGTCCACGTCATTCCACCAGGCGTTGGCCAGACGACCAATTGTCCCCGCCACCTGTTGCAAAAATATTGATCGGCGAACTGCTGGACGGGCAATCCTAACCACCAAACAGCTTGGCACGCAGGCTGCGGATATGGCGCGCTTGCGCCGCCGGTCGGTACTCCGCGCATCGCATGTAGCGTGGACCTGGCACCAAAGACCTCCTGACACAAACGCCCTTGGGCGCTGCCGATCCCGTGGCGTTGACGTCGCCCAGGCCAGCCACAGCGGCGAAGCCGAACGTCGCTTCAGGCACCGTACCGGTGACCTTGAAACCGTCTCGTTCGAGGATCGCCCGGGCCCTGAGGCAATAGCGCACCGAAAGGGCTGAAAACCGGGTCTCGGCGTGGCCGGCGCGGTATTTCATCACGGTCGTGCAGAGATCGCCTTGCGCCAGCCGAAACGCACCGGCGAGATAGCGTACACCAAGGGATATGTTGGTTCGGGGTTCGGCCAGATCATCGAGCGTGCCGCGGAACCCCATCAGGCGAGCCGTTGCCGGCATCACCTGCATGAGGCCGACCTCGCCATCGCCGCCGCGTGCCTCGGGATCGTAGAAGCTCTCGATCTCCATCACGGCAAGTGCAAATTCGGCGGGCAAGTCCTTTGCGCGGGCCTCGCAGGCGGCGAGGGCGCGGAAGGCATCCCTGTCTGCTTCGCTGCCGGCGCAGGCCGCGGCGCGCGCATCGACTACGCTTTCAGCTTGTGGCCACAGCTGCTCCGGAACTGCAGCCGAGGCCGCTGCCGAAAGCGTCAGGCTGGCCAGGAGTGCCGCGGCGACGCGCTGTCTCATCGTGCGGAGCCAAGGCTCATCAAACGACCGCCACATGGCAAGGGCGGCCGGCTCTCGGCTAGTTCATGTATTCCACCATGCGGCTGTGGAAGCATTCGCATTTGTTGAGGTAATCCTCGTCGCGGTAGTTGGTCTTGAGGTAGCCATAGGCCTTGCCGCAAGCGACCTTGGCCTCCGACGCCCAGACAAAGACCGGTCGCGAGGAATCGAGCCATTGTGAGCTGTTTGCCGCCGCAACGGCCTCGTCCATCATGCGCACGACCTCGGTTTTCACCTCGCCGATGTTTTCGTTCAGCGCCAGATCCGATGTCGTCGCCAAACGGCAATAGCTTGCCGTCGGCACGTCGATCAGATCCGCGGCGACCGCCTGGCCGGCGAAGGCAAACAGGCACATGCCGGCAATGGCCGACCGCTTCAATCCTTCAAACAGCATCGATCGTTCCTCTCCTCGCCGGAAGCAGTTGTCGCCGGCCTGTTGACATCGTGGCGATCCGGCTACCCGGGCCGCGTCCCCTTTTTACAAAGCAATATGCCCCTTGTCGTTGTCGTCGAACAAGGACGCCAAGGTTACGGTTGGCATGAAAAACGCATCGGGAAGATCGATCAGATCGCCTGCCATGCCGGACGGCACAGCCGCGTCTTCCAGCATTGGCACCAGTACGGCATCGGACGCTGGCTCAAGAGCGCTTGGCAGCAGATCCGAAATGTCGACCGGCTCGACAATCAGCGAGTCCCGCGAGGATCTCGCCCAGACCCTGGGGGTCGACGACATGAACAGGACTCGGCGCGAGCATCGGCATGTCGAGAAGCGACTCAGTGTGCCACGTTCCGAGCTCGATAGCTGTTGCCAGCGATATGCTGCCGCCAACGCCGCCCGTTGCATCCGGCCCCTTGTCCGTCATCGCGTCACACCAACCCTAAGCCCTTGTCTGCGCATCATATGTTATCCTGATGCTTGGTGCCCGCATTATCTTCGAACAGCACTTTCACGGCTTCGTTGACGGCCGTGAAGTTCTCGAGCACCGCGACCGTCTGGAAGCTGTCACCGCCGCCATCGACGTCGACCTTGACCTCGGCATCCGTGCCGTTCTGAACGACGCTGACATATCCCTGGGCTGCCAGGTCCGTGTCGGGTGCCAGACCGCTCAGCAGGGCGCTGAGATCGAGCTGGTCGCCCTTGCCGCCGTCGTAGTCTGGGATGATGTCGGCGACGTCGAGGCCTTCGATGACGTAGGTTTCGCCTGATGGCTGGTTCGTCTCGGGCGTCCCCAGGATCGTGTCCAGCATGACCTCGACATAGGTGCCCGAGGAGCCGTCGGCATAGTGCACCGTGCCTTCGCCAGCCACTTGCTGGCCGTCGATGATGTCGCTCGACGGAGTCGTCGACGTGCTAAGGCCGGTGATGCCGTGATCGGCAAGAGTTCGACAGTTCACCCTTGTCGCTGACGCCGTCGGCGTTGGCGTCCTGCCAGATCAGGAGCTTGCTGAAGGCCTCGTCGTCGACGTCGATGACGCCGTTGCCATTGCTGTCGAGCGAGGCCAGGGCGGCAGCGCCGGTTGCGAACTTGCCGCCGGCGAAGTCCGGCGTGAAGATCTCCGAGCCGTCGTCGATGACGCCATCGCCATCGATGTCCATCGCGAGAATACCGTCGCCAGAGGTGTTCCAGGCGAACTCGATCAGCATTGCCATCGGCATTGATGTCGAACTGGACACCCGAGCTAAGCGATGCAAATGAGAACCCGTTCCCGTCCAGATCCAATATGATCGGATCGGTAACATTCCCGCTGGCGCCGGTGTTACCGGCCAGGTCGGTGTAGGAGCCGGCTGCGATGGTGTAGGTTATGTCGGTATTGCCACTTGGAGCGCCGGTGACGTTGATCGTGTAGGTAATGTGGTCTCCGCTGTCGACAACAGAGGCTACCGTGCCGCTGCTCACCGAGACATCTGCGGCCGTGAATCCAGTGACCGCTTCACTGAACGTCACCTCCGCCGACCTAGTCGAGGAACTGATATCGGTGGCGTTCCATGACGATACCGTCGGCCCCACCGTGTCTATCGTCACCGCAAGTGCAGCAGAAATGCCCTCATTGCCGGCGGCATCCGAGACGCGCGCGGTGATGTTTTGCGTGCCATTGGCGAGCGCCGACGTGGTAATCGTATAGGTTCCGCCGCTGACCAGCGCCGATCCAACGGCTGTAGCTCCCGCGTAAATCGTCACCGTCGTTCCATTGACGCCGCTGCCTGTGAAGGTCGGCGTGGTGTCGTTGGTATTGTTATCGGTGTTCGACGTTCCGCTGTCCGAGGCCGCCACCAGGTCCGGCGTTCCAGGAGCACCCGGCGGGGTGGCGTCAATAGTCACTGACAGGCCACCGGAAGCCGCACCCTCGTTGCCCGCGGCGTCGCTCGCCCGCGCCGTGATGTTATACACCCCGTCGATCAAGGCGGAGGTTGTTACGGTGTAGGTGCCACCGCTGACCAGCGCCGATCCAACGGCTGTAGCTCCCGCGTAGATCGTCACCGTCGTTCCATTGACGCCGCTGCCTGTGAAGGTCGGCGTGGTGTCGTTGGTATTGTTATCGGTGTTCGACGTTCCGCTGTCCGAGGCCGCCACCAGGTCCGGCGTTCCAGGAGCACCCGGCGGGGTGGCGTCAATAGTCACTGACAGGCCACCGGAAGCCGCACCCTCGTTGCCCGCGGCGTCGCTCGCCCGCGCCGTGATGTTATACACCCCGTCGGTCAAGGCGGAGGTTGTTACGGTGTAGGTGCCACCGCTGACCAGCGCCGATCCAACGGCTGTAGCTCCCGCGTAGATCGTCACCGTCGTTCCATTGACGCCGCTGCCTGTGAAGGTCGGTGTGGTGTCGTTGGTATTGTTATCGGTGTTCGACGTTCCGCTGTCCGATGCCGCCACCAAATCAGGGGCACCCGGCGCCGCTGGCGCGACAGTATCGACGGTCAAGGTGCGAGCAGCAGTCGCCGTTCCCAGGTTACCGGCCGTGTCGACGTAGCTGGCTGTGAAGCTGTGGCTTCCCTCGGCAAGGGCTGTCGTCGTGAACGACCAGTTGCCGCCAGCAACCGTTGTTGTGCCTAACAAGGTCAACCCGTCATAGATGGCCACCACATTGCCATTGGTCCCGGTTCCGGCGATCGCCAAGGTCGTGTCATTGGTGACGCCGCCATTGGCGACATTGCCGGTTATCGCGGCCACATCGTCGGTGATGGTCGAGAGCGTCGGCGTCCCGGCGGGCGCAGCCGTATCGATGGTGACCACCAGACCGGGCGATGCCCCGCTTATGTTGCCCGCGATATCGGTCTGCTTGACCGTCAGCGTGTGAGCGCCATCGGCCAGAGCCGAGCTCGTGATCGACCAGTTGCCCGAGCCGTCAGCCGTGGTCGAACCAAGTACCGTCGTGCCGTTGGTGTCGTACAGCGTCACCGTCGCGTTGGCCTCGGCGCCGCTGCCGGTCACCGTCGGCGTGGTGTCGTTCGTGAGGTTGTCGGTGCTCAACGTGCCGCTGTCCGACGCCGCAACCAGATCAGGTGCACTCGGCGCCGCGGCAGCCGTGTCAACGGTAACCACCAGGCCGGTTGAAGCAACACTCGTATTGCCCGCGATATCGGTCTGTTTTGCCGTCAGCGTATGAGCGCCGTCGGCCAGAGCTGAGCTCGTGATCGACCAGTTGCCCGAGCCATCGGCCGTGGTCGAACCAAGTACCGTCGTGCCGTTGGTGTCGTATAGTGTCACCGTGGCCCCGGCCTCGGCGCCGCTGCCGGTCATCGTTGGCGTGTTGTCGTTGGTGCGGTTGTCGGTGTTGGACGTTCCGCTGTCGGAAGCGACAGCCAGGTCCGGCGTGCCCAACGCTGCCGTAGTCGTGTCGATCGTGACGCCGTGGTTCGCGGACGCCGCACCGACGCCGGCGAACAGATCGATAACCTTGGCGTTGAACGCATAGGTCGTGCCGTGAGCGAGAGCGGGCGTCGCAATTTCGATGTAGCCGTCGGTGACGTTGGCCTGGCTGAGCACGATCGCCAAGCCGAGCACTGCGGCGCCGTTGTAAAGCTGTACGCTGTCTCCGGCGCGCGCGTCAGGAGCCAGGGCAACCTTGACGAGGAGCGAAGTGTCGTTGCTGACGCCGCCATTGACAACCGGACCGGTCACCGTGCCGACATCGTCGGTGACGGATGTGATGGTCGGAGCAGCCGGGACCGTCAGCAGGTCAGCATAGCTAATCGCGCCATCCTCAAAGACGAAGCTCTCGAAATTGGTGAACTGGTCGACGATCCCGTCATGATGGATCTGGAACCCGTTCGCTATGACGACCACGTTGGTGACTTCGCTGTAGGCGAAGTCGAGCTTCACGGTGTCCCCGGTCGTATGTGCGCCGCCGTCGGCAATGACGCGATGACCGGAGGCGCGCGCCGAAAGATCGAGCATATCGTCACCGCCAAGGCCGTTGAACGATACGGTCGAGGGCAACAGCGAAGTGCCGCTGAAGCTGCCACCGATGACGAAGGTGTCGTTCGCCGCGCCGCCGGTAACCTGGACTTCCTCGATCTCAGTCATCTGCACGTAAACCTTGTGCGACGCACCGACACCGGCGCCGGCGACCGAGTCGGCGTTCGAGACGAGGATCACCTCGCTTTCGTTGCTGGTCAGCAGATTGCCAACCGGCGAGCCGCCGGTCGGCAGGACATAGTTGTTGCCCGTGCGTGCCTCATAGGCTGCGACAGTCTCGAGATAAATGGTCTCACCGGCGCTCGAAATGTTGAGGTGCAGCACGTCGGCGCCATTCGCCGGTTCCGATCCGCCATGGATGATGTCCTGACCGTCGGTGGCGATGGCGAAGCGGATGTCGTCATTGCCTTCCTGGGCGTAAATCAAGTCGTTGCCGGCCCCACCCGAGATGTCGTCGTTGCCGCCCGTGCGCGGCGCCTCCTCGGACAGCAGCAGGGGATGATCCTTGATGTACTGGACCGTATCCGCACGGGTCCAACTCGCATACGCCGGAACGACACTGGCTCCAGCCTCGAGTTGGACAAAGACCTGCCAACCGGAATCCGGCAGTGTCCCCAGGCCGGCGGCAACGGCCAGTGCATCTGTGTTCATCACGTCGCCGAAAATGATGTCGTTGCCGCCGCCGCCGGCGATGTCGTCGCCGCCAGCGTTGTCGGCGATCACAGCAGCGCCGCTGAGCTCTCCGATGACGGCTTCGAGATCCTCCGCCGTGGTGATGTTGGTGGCGCTGCCGCCAGCGCCCTCGACCGTGGTCAGTGTATTCAGGTTAGCGGCGGTGACGTTGATGCCGACCGCCTCGATCGGTCCGAACCCGCTCTCGATCGCGGAAGCCTCATCCGTGAAGGTGCCGCCAGCATTGGGTTCGCCGTCGGAAATGAAGACCACCTTGTTAAGGTCCGCGGCAGGAAGCGGCCCGTCATGATCCTGCGTGGTGCTGTTCAGTTCCACCGTCATGCCGTCGCCGGACACGCCGGTGAACTCGACATAGGCAATGGTCTTGCCGTTGGTGCCGACAGTCACGTTGCCATTGGCGGACACCGAGATCGGGCCCTGAATCGTGTTGTCGGTATAGTGGACGGTATAACTCATCGACTCGCCAGAGCCGATGCCTGCGAATGCGAATTCGGCAAACTCGATCGGTGGGCCCTGGAAATCGGCGAATTGGGTGCCCAACCCACTGCTGCCGGTTGTTGGTGAAGGATCGAAGCTGCCTCCAGCGTCAAAGTCGTTCTGCGCGCCGAAGTCGAAACGCAGGAATTCGCCGTTATCGACGTCGCTCCCGTTTCCGCTGACGCCCATGGCACCGGTCGTGCCGCTGACATTTTGTTGTGTGGCGCCGTTCCAGGCGGATACGACGGCTATCTTGGTGTCGTATGCCGTCAGGAGGACGGCGGTGCCGTTCGACGCACCACCGTTGCTGTCGAAGGTTTCGGCTCCGTTGATGGAATGCGTTACGCTGTTGCCAGCCACCCACTGCTGGACCTGCTGAAGCGCAGACTCGTAGTTGGTGCCGGGACCGTTGAATGTGTCATCGAACCCGTCGACCACAGAATGGGCCGCTGCGACCTGGCCGGCGTTGACGACGCCATTGGTGATCAAGTCGAAGGTTATGCCAGGGCCACCTTCCACATTGAACTGCACCAGATGGATGCGCACATTCTCAGCGCCTGATGCAGCAAGTTGGTCGATTGCCGAGTTCGTAGCGGTCTGCAATGCCTGCAGTCTGCTGGTTGTGCCGCCATCGAACGAAATGGAAGCGTCCATACTGCCCGACGTGTCGAGCACGAAGACGATGTTGGCGGTGTCGCCCGGCTGCACCGTGCTTTGTGCGCCGGGATCACCGACGATGATATCATCGCCGCCCGTGCCGATAAGATCGCCTTCGGTACCAGGGCTGCCGCTAGGCACGGTGTGGTCGAAGTCCGTGTTGGCGGGCGGCGCGGTCTCATCGTCGTTCTCGTTCGAGCCGACGATCAGCTTGCCGGCGTCGTCGAGGCCGATCGTCAGCGTCGCCGTATCGGTGTCGCCGTCGGCGTCCTTAATGGTATAGGTGAATTGGTCCTGACCGCCTGCAGCCGAGGTTCTCGTGTATACGTAGCTTCCATCGGCATTGACCACAAGCGTGCCAAAATTTCCGACGATCGTCGCGCCAGCGATACCGGAACTGTTGGTGTCAGGCCCGCTGCCGCCACTATGCTCCACAAATGTCACCGCCCCGGCAGCGGGTCCATCAGCGCCAAACTTGTCAGCGTTGGCAATGCCCTCATTGGTGCCGACACCCGACACCACGTTGCCGCCAATCGAACTGCCAATGGCGGAATTTCCGAATGTGTCTGTGTCGTCGGTCGCCGTGGGAACATCGTCGACGATGCGGATCACCAGGTCGTCGCTGGCCGTGGTGCCACCAACGCCGTTCACCGTCAGCGTGACGGCGTCGTCGAAGCCGGCGCCAGTCGCACCCGCCTTGGTGTCATTGTCGATCGTTGCCGACAGCGTGTAGCTGTAGCTCACCGTGCCGCTGGTGGCGGTGCCGGTGTAGCTCGTCAGCGTCAGTATGCCTTCGCCGGTGTTGACCGTGCCGTTGGTCGTCGCAAACGCCTGGATCTGCGCCAGCGTGAAGCTCTGCCCGCCAATGACGATGTTCTGGATGCCGTCGGTGGCCGAGATCGTGAAGCTGCCGCCCGTCGTCTCCGAGGTGGCCCCGGCATTCGAACCGTTCGGGTTCAGCCCGGCTTCATAGACCGTCGCGTCCGGACCCTCCAGCGCCGCGGTCACAACCGAGGCGCTGTCGTTGGCACCGGTGATGGTGATGGTCAGCGTCGCCGGCGAGGTGTCGCCGTCGGCGTCGGTCATGGTGTAGTGCAGCGTGTAGCTCAGATTGCTCGACGCCGTCAGCGCCTGGGTTGCAGCACGGCTGTTGTCCAGCACATAGCTCCACGTGCCGTCGCCATTCTGCACAAGCGTGCCGTAGCTGTTGAGCGCCGTGACCGCCGCGCTGTCTTGGGCCGCATCCCAGGCGCCGAAGGCCTTTGGCGTATCCGCGCCGGAGATGTCGTTGGTCAGCACATTGCCGCTGACGCTGCTCGCACCGTCTTCGACAACGCCATAAGGCCCGTCATTCACCGCCGTGGGAACATCGTCGACGATGCGGATCACCAGGTCGTCGCTGGCCGTGGTGCCGCCAACGCCGTTCACCGTCAGCGTGACGGCGTCGTCGAAGCCGGCGCCAGTCGCACCCGCCTTGGTGTCATTGTCGATCGTTGCCGACAGCGTGTAGCTGTAGCTCACCGTGCCGCTGGTGGCGGTGCCGGTGTAGCTCGTCAGCGTCAGTATGCCTTCGCCGGTGTTGACCGTGCCGTTGGTCGTCGCAAACGCCTGGATCTGCGCCAGCGTGAAGCTCTGCCCGCCAATGACGATGTTCTGGATGCCGTCGGTGGCCGAGATCGTGAAGCTGCCGCCCGTCGTCTCCGAGGTGGCCCCGGCATTCGAACCGTTCGGGTTCAGCCCGGCTTCATAGACCGTCGCGTCCGGACCCTCCAGCGCCGCGGTCACAACCGAGGCGCTGTCGTTGGCACCGGTGATGGTGATGGTCAGCGTCGCCGGCGAGGTGTCGCCGTCGGCGTCGGTCATGGTGTAGTGCAGCGTGTAGCTCAGATTGCTCGACGCCGTCAGCGCCTGGGTTGCAGCACGGCTGTTGTCCAGCACATAGCTCCACGTGCCGTCGCCATTCTGCACAAGCGTGCCGTAGCTGTTGAGCGCCGTGACCGCCGCGCTGTCTTGGGCCGCATCCCAGGCGCCGAAGGCCTTTGGCGTATCCGCGCCGGAGATGTCGTTGGTCAGCACATTGCCGCTGACGCTGCTCGCACCGTCTTCGACAACGCCATAAGGCCCGTCATTCACCGCCGTGGGAACATCGTCGACGATGCGGATCACCAGGTCGTCGCTGGCCGTGGTGCCGCCAACGCCGTTCACCGTCAGCGTGACGGCGTCGTCGAAGCCGGCGCCAGTCGCACCCGCCTTGGTGTCATTGTCGATCGTTGCCGACAGCGTGTAGCTGTAGCTCACCGTGCCGCTGGTGGCGGTGCCGGTGTAGCTCGTCAGCGTCAGTATGCCTTCGCCGGTGTTGACCGTGCCGTTGGTCGTCGCAAACGCCTGGATCTGCGCCAGCGTGAAGCTCTGCCCGCCAATGACGATGTTCTGGATGCCGTCGGTGGCCGAGATCGTGAAGCTGCCGCCCGTCGTCTCCGAGGTGGCCCCGGCATTCGAACCGTTCGGGTTCAGCCCGGCTTCATAGACCGTCGCGTCCGGACCCTCCAGCGCCGCGGTCACAACCGAGGCGCTGTCGTTGGCACCGGTGATGGTGATGGTCAGCGTCGCCGGCGAGGTGTCGCCGTCGGCGTCGGTCATGGTGTAGTGCAGCGTGTAGCTCAGATTGCTCGACGCCGTCAGCGCCTGGGTTGCAGCACGGCTGTTGTCCAGCACATAGCTCCACGTGCCGTCGCCATTCTGCACAAGCGTGCCGTAGCTGTTGAGCGCCGTGACCGCCGCGCTGTCTTGGGCCGCATCCCAGGCGCCGAAGGCCTTTGGCGTATCCGCGCCGGAGATGTCGTTGGTCAGCACATTGCCGCTGACGCTGCTCGCACCGTCTTCGACAACGCCATAAGGCCCGTCATTCACCGCCGTGGGAACATCGTCGACGAT